>NZ_LT607752.1:682500-1365000 GCF_900090265.1 Micromonospora rifamycinica | reverse complement strand
GGCGTCGACCCGGCCCAGGTGGTGGCCGTCGGCATCGACTTCACCGCCTGCACCGTGCTGCCCACCCTGGCCGACGGCACCCCGCTGTGCGAGCTGCCCGACCTGCGTACCCGCCCGCACGCCTGGGTGAAGCTGTGGAAGCACCACGCCGCCCAGCCGCAGGCCGACCGGATCAACGCGCTGGCCCACGCCCGGGGCGAGTCCTGGATCGGCCGCTACGGCGGCAAGATCTCCGCCGAGTGGCAGTACGCCAAGGGGCTGCAACTGCTGGAGGAGGACCCGGAGGTCTACGCCCGCGCCGAGCGCTGGATCGAGGCCGCCGACTGGATCGTCTGGCAGCTCTGCGGCGTCGAGACCCGCAACGTCTGCACCGCCGGCTACAAGGGGCAGCTCCAGGACGGTCACTACCCGTCCGCGGCCTACCTGGCCGCGCTGAACCCGGGCTTCGCCGACTTCGTCGCCAAGATCGACGGGCCGCTGGCGCAGCTGGGCGCGCGGGCCGGCGGCCTGACCGCGCAGGCCGCGGCCTGGACCGGGCTGCCCGAGGGGATCGCGGTCGCCGTCGGCAACGTCGACGCCCACGTCACCGCCGCCGCAGCGCAGGCGCTGACCCCCGGCCGGCTGGTCGCCATCATGGGCACCTCCACCTGCCACGTGGTCAACGGTACCGAGCGGGCCGAGGTGGCCGGCATGTGCGGCGTGGTCGACGGCGGGATCAGCGCCGGCTCCTGGGGCTACGAGGCCGGCCAGAGCGGCGTCGGCGACATCTTCGGCTGGTACGTCAAGCACGCCGCGCCTGCCGGCTTCGACTCGCACGAGGCGCTGACCGAGGCCGCCGCGGCGCAGCCGGTCGGCGCACACGGCCTGGTGGCGCTGGACTGGTGGAACGGCAACCGGTCGCTGCTGGTCAACCACGACCTCAGCGGGGTGCTCGTCGGGCTCACCCTGGCCACCCGGCCGCCGGACGTCTACCGCGCGCTGCTGGAGTCCACCGCCTACGGCACCCGCATGATCATCGAGGCGTTCGCCGAGGCCGGCGTCCCGGTCGACGAGCTGATCGTGGCCGGCGGGCTCACCGGCAACAGCCTGCTGATGCAAATCTACGCCGATGTGACCCGGCGTCCGCTGGGCATCATCGGGTCGGCCCAGGGTCCGGCCCTGGGCTCGGCGATCCACGCGGCGGTCGCGGCCGGCGCGTACCCCGACGTGCCGACCGCCTCGGCGGCGATGGGCCGGGTGGACCGCGAGGTGTACCGCCCCGACCCGGAGCGGGCCGACGCCTACGACGCGCTCTACGCCGAGTACCGCCGGCTGCACGACCACTTCGGCCGGGGCGGCGACGACGTGCTGCTGCGGCTGCGGGCGATCCGCAACGCGGCCCGCCGTCCGGCCGACGCGCCGTCGGCCGAGACGACCACCGACCCCCTGGAGGTGCCGGCATGACCCTCGACCTCGACGCCGAGGTGGCCCGGCTGCGCGAGCAGGTGGCCACCCTGCACGGCGAGCTGGTGCGCTACAACCTGGTCGCCTGGACGGCCGGCAACGTCTCGGCCCGGGTGCCCGGCCGGGAGCTGATGGTGATCAAGCCGAGCGGGGTGTCCTACGACGACCTGCGGGCCGACAACATGATCGTCTGCGACCTGGACGGGGTGGTGGTGGAGGGCGACCTCTCACCGTCCAGCGACACCGCCGCCCACGCCTACGTCTACCGGGCGATGCCCGAGGTCGGCGGGGTGGTGCACACCCACAGCGGGTACGCCACCGCCTGGGCCGCCTGCGGCGAGGCGATCCCCTGCCACCTCACCGCCCAGGCCGACGAGTTCGGCGGTGAGATCCCGGTCGGTCCGTTCGCGCTCATCGGCGGGGACGACATCGGCAAGGGCATCGTGGCGACCCTCTCCGGGCACCGCTCACCGGCCGTGCTGATGCGCAACCACGGCGTCTTCACCATCGGCCGGGACGCCCGCGCGGCGGTGAAGGCCGCCGTGATGTGCGAGGACGTGGCCCGCACCGCCCACCTGGCCCGGACACTCGGCACCCCGGTGCCGATGGCCCAGGCCGACATCGACTCACTCTACGACCGCTACCAGAACGTCTACGGGCAGCCGGGGAGGTAACACCCCGACCCGTACCCGCCTCCGGCCCGCCCCCGCGGTCCGGTTGATCCACCGCAACCCGATGCACCACCCCTGGAAGGTCCGGTCTGCCCGGCGTGCCGCGCCGGCCGGTCCTCCCCGCACTAGCACCATCCCCCACCTCATCCCCGTCAAGGAGTCTTCAACATGGCGAAGACCGGCATCACCCTCACTCGACGCGGCCTCGGCGCGATGCTCGCCGTCGGCCTGCTGGCCGGCGGACTCGCCGGCTGCGGCAACAGCGACACCGGCGGCGACGGCGACAGCGGCAGCAGCGGCGGCGGCAACAGCAAGCTCGTCATCGGCTTCTCGCAGGTCGGCGCGGAGAGTGGCTGGCGCACGGCGAACACCAACTCGATCAAGGAGTCGGCCGCCGAGGCCGGCTACGAGCTGAAGTTCGACGACGCCCAGGGCAAGCAGGAGAACCAGATCAAGGCGATCCGCAACTTCATCCAGCAGAAGGTCGACGTGATCGCCTTCTCGCCGGTGGTGGAGTCGGGTTGGGACACCGTGCTCAAGGAGGCCAAGGACGCCAAGATCCCGGTCATCCTCACCGACCGGGCCGTGGACTCCGCCGACAAGAGCCTCTACAAGACCTTCATCGGCTCGGACTTCGTCAAGGAGGGCAAGCTCGCCGGCGAGTGGCTGGTCAAGGAGAAGTCGGCCGCGACCGGCCCGGTGAACATCGTGGAGCTGCAGGGCACCACCGGTTCGGCCCCGGCCAACGACCGCAAGAAGGGCTTCGCCGAGGCGATCGCCGCCAACCCCAACCTGAAGGTCGTCGCCTCGCAGAGCGGTGACTTCACCCGGGCCGGCGGCAAGCAGGTCATGGAGCAGTTCCTCAAGGCCAACCCGAAGATCGACGTGCTCTTCGCGCACAACGACGACATGGGCCTGGGCGCGCTGGAGGCGATCACCGCGGCGGGCAAGACGCCCGGCAAGGACATCACCATCATCACCATCGACGCGGTCAAGGACGGCATGCAGGCGCTGGCCGACGGGAAGTTCAACTTCATCGCGGAGTGCAGCCCGCTGCTCGGCCCGCAGCTGATGGACCTGGCCAAGAAGGTCAAGGCCGGCGAGGAGGTCCCGGCCCGGGTCGAGACCGAGGAGACCACCTTCACCCAGGAGCAGGCGAAGACCGCGCTGCCCAACCGGAAGTACTGATCCGACCGGGAGGCCGCCGCGTTCGGCGCGGCGGCCTCCGCTTCCGAGGAAAGGTTCGGTGGGATGTCGGATAGGCATCCGGTCCTGACGATGACCGCGATCAGCAAGATCTTCCCCGGGGTCCGTGCCCTCGACGGCGTCGACCTCCGGCTCTTCCCCGGTGAGGTGCACGCCCTGATGGGCGAGAACGGCGCCGGGAAGTCCACCCTCATCAAAGTGCTGACCGGCGTCTACGGCACCGATTCCGGCACCATCACCCTCGACGGCGACGAGGTGTCCTTCTCCGGCCCGATGCAGGCCACCGCCGCCGGGGTGAGCACCGTCTACCAGGAGGTCAACCTCCTGCCCAACCTGTCGGTGGCGGAGAACATCTACATCGGCCGGGAGCCGCGCCGGCTCGGCGCGGTCAACTGGCGCGAGATGCGTCGTCGGGCACAGGAGCTGCTGGCCCGTATCGACCTGCACATCGACGTCACCGAGCTGCTCGGCAACTACTCGCTGGCCGTCCAGCAGATGGTGGCCATCGCCCGCGCGGTCGACATCCGCGCCCGGGTGCTGATCCTCGACGAGCCCACCTCCAGCCTGGACGCCGACGAGGTGGCCCAGCTGATGCGGATCATGCGGCAGCTGCGCGACGACGGCATCGCGATCATCTTCGTCACCCACTTCCTCGACCAGGTGTACGCGATCGCCGACCGGATCACCGTGCTGCGCAACGGCCGGCTCGTCGGCGAGTACCTGACCAGCGAGCTGCCGCAGATCGCGCTGGTGGAGAAGATGATCGGCAAGGAGCTGGACGCCCTGGAACGCCTCGACGAGGCCACCAGCGGTGACGACCGGGCGGCCATCGAGTCGGGCACCCCGCTGGTGGCGGCCGACGGCCTCGGCCGGTCCGGTTCCGTCGCGCCGTTCAGCCTCACCATCCACCAGGGCGAGGTGGTCGGCCTGGCCGGGCTGCTCGGCTCGGGGCGTACCGAGGTGGCCCGGTTGTTCTTCGGCGCGGACCGCGCCGACGCCGGCCGGCTCGCCGTCGACGGCAGCCCGGTGACGATCCGCAACCCGGTGGCCGCCATCGACCGGGACATCGCGTTCTGCTCCGAGAACCGCCGCACCGAGGGCCTGGTCGGCGAGTTGTCGGTGCGGGAGAACATCATCCTGGCCATGCAGGCGGCCCGGGGCTGGCTGCGGCCGGTGCCCCGCCGCCGGCAGGACGAACTGGTCCAGCACTGGATCAAGGCGTTGAGCATCCGGCCGGCCGATCCGGAGATGCCGGTGCGCAACCTGTCCGGCGGCAACCAGCAGAAGGTGCTGCTGGCCCGGTGGCTGATCACCGAACCGCGGCTGCTGATCCTCGACGAACCGACCCGGGGCATCGACATCGGTGCCAAGACCGAGATCCAGCGCCTGGTGGCGCAGCTCTCCGACGGCGGGATGGCGGTGCTGTTCATCTCCGCCGAGCTGGAGGAGGTGCTCCGGCTCAGCCACAAGGTCGCCGTGATGCGCGACCGGCAGCTGGTCACCGAACTCACCAACGACGACACCCTCGATGCCGCCCGCGTCATGCAGGTCATCGCCAGCGGCAGCTCCCAGGAAGGGTCGGTGCCGGCATGAGCACCGTACGGGCCCGCGTCGCGGGCGTCACCAGCCACCGGCTGTTCTGGCCGCTCGTGGTGCTGGTGCTGCTACTGGTGGCGAACGCCGTCTACCGGCCGAGCTTCCTGTCGATCGAGCTGAAGAACGGCCATCTCTACGGCAGCCTGGTCGACATCGTCCGGCTCAGCGCCCCGCTGATCCTGGTCGCCCTGGGAATGTCCCTGGTGATCGCCACCGGCGGCATCGACCTGTCGGTGGGCGCGGTGGCGGCGGTCGCCGGGGCGGTGGCCTGCCTCTACATCAGCGAGCAGCCCGACCAGAACAGCCTGGGAGTGGTGCTCACCGCGGTGGCGCTCGGCTTCGGGGTCGCCCTGGTGCTCGGCGCGTGGAACGGCATTCTGGTCGCCGGGATCGGCATCCAACCGATCATCGCCACGTTGATCCTGATGGTGGCCGGTCGCGGACTGGCCCAGTTGATCGCCGAGGGGCAGATCATCACCATCAACAGCGGGCCGTACAAGGTGATCGGGGTGGGCCACCTGCTGACCCTGCCGTTCGCCATCGTCATCGCCCTCGCGGTGACCGTCCTGGTGGCGGTGCTGACCCGGCGTACCGCGCTCGGCATGATCATCGAGTCGGTCGGCGGGAACGCCGAGGCGAGCCGGCTGGCCGGCATCCGCTCCCGGCGGATCACCTTCCTGGTGTACGTGGTGAGCGCCGCCTGCGCGGCCATCGCCGGGTTCATGATGACGGCCAACGTCTCCAGCGCCGACGGCAACGCGGTCGGCCTCTGGGTCGAGCTGGACGCCATCCTGGCCGTGGTGATCGGCGGCACCGCGCTGGCCGGCGGCCGGTTCTACCTCGGCGGCACCGTGGTCGGCGCGCTGCTCATCCAGACCCTGACCACCTCGGTGTACGCCATGAACATCGACCCGCAGACCTCACTGCTGTTCAAGGCGGTCGTGGTGATCGTGGTCTGCCTCATCCAGGCCCCGGCCTTCCGGGCCCGGTTCCGCCGTCGGCGCAGCGCCCCGGTGACTCCTTTGGAGCCGGTCGGCACAGAGAAGGAGCAGGTTCCGGCATGACCACGACCCCGTTGGCCGCCCGTCCGGGCCGTGCCTGGTGGCGGGTGCCACCCCGGCACGTGCCGGTGCTCGCCACCGCGGCGCTGCTGCTGGTGATGTACGCCATCGGCGTCTCCCAGTACCGCGCGTTCTCCAACATCCAGGTCGTCTTCAACGTCTTCATCGACAACGGCTTCCTGCTGGTCGTCGCGGTCGGGATGACCTTCGTGATCCTCACCGGCGGCATCGACCTGTCGGTCGGGTCGGTGGTGGCGATGACCGCGATGGTGTCCGCCTCGTTGCTGGGCGACGGCCTGCACCCCGCCCTCGTGCTGGTGATCGCGCTGCTGCTCGGCCCGGCCCTCGGGTTCGCGATGGGCTGCGTGATCCACTTCTTCGACATCCAACCCTTCATCGTCACGCTGGCCGGGATGTTCTTCGCCCGGGGCGTGTGCACCTGGATCAGCACCACCTCGATCCCGATCACCGACGGGTTCTGGACCAGCGCCGCCCAGCACCGCATCCACCTGGGCGAGAACTTCGTCTCGGTCGGCGCGTTGATCGCCGTCGCGGTGGTGGCCGTGGCGGCCGCCGTGCTGGCGTACACCCGGCTCGGCCGTAACGTGTACGCCATCGGCGGCAACCAGCAGTCCGCGCTGCTGATGGGCCTGCCGGTGGGGCGTACGAAGATCGCGGTCTACACCATCAGCGGGCTCTGCTCGGCGATCGGTGGGATCCTGCTCTCCTTCTACACCCTGTCCGGTGCCCCGCTGATCGCGGTGGGCATGGAGCTGGACGTGATCGCGGCGGTCGTCATCGGCGGCACCCTGCTCACCGGCGGGTCCGGTTACGTCTTCGGCACCCTGCTCGGGGTGCTGGTGCTCAGCATCATCCAGACGTTGATCACCTTCGACGGCACCCTCAACTCGTGGTGGACCAAGATCGTCATCGGTGGCCTGCTGTTCGTGTTCATCCTGCTCCAACGCCTCGTCGGCATCCGCACCAAGTGACCCTCGCCAGCCCCACCGGAAGGCAACGCCCATGACCAACCCATCACCGGTCGCCGAGGTCTGGTTCCTCACCGGCAGTCAGGGCCTGTACGGCCCGGAGACCCTGCGCCAGGTGGCCGAGCAGTCCCGCCGGATCGCCGAACGGCTCGACGCCGACCCGGCCGTCCCGGCCCGGGTGGTCTGGAAGCCGGTGCTCACCTCCAGCGCCGAGATCCTGGCCGTCTGCCGCGACGCCGCCGTACAGGGCGCGGTCGGGGTGATCGCCTGGATGCACACGTTCTCCCCGGCCAAGATGTGGATCTCCGGGCTGGACGCGCTGCGGACCCCGCTGCTGCACCTGCACACCCAGGCCAACGTGGAACTGCCCTGGTCCGAGATCGACATGGACTTCATGAACCTCAACCAGGCCGCCCACGGCGACCGGGAGTTCGGGTACGTCCAGACCCGGCTCGGTGTCGCCCGCAAGACCGTCGCCGGGCACGTCAGCGACCCCCGGGTCGCCGCCCGGATCGGCGCCTGGACCCGGGCCGCGATCGGGCACGCCGAGATGCGGTCGCTGCGACTGGCCCGGTTCGGCGACAACATGCGCGACGTCGCGGTGACCGAGGGTGACAAGGTCGAGGCCGAGCTGCGCTTCGGCGTCTCGGTCAACACCTACGGCGTCAACGACCTGGTCGACGCCGTCGACGCGGTCGCCGACGCCCGCATCGACGAGCTGGTCAAGGAGTACGACGACAGCTACCGGCTGGTCCCCGCGCTGCGCTCCGGCGGCGACCGGCACGACGCGCTGCGCTACGCCGCCCGGATCGAGGCGGGTCTGCGCGACTTCCTCGAGGCCGGTGGGTTCCGCGCCTTCACCACCAACTTCGAGGACCTGGGCGGGCTGCGGCAGCTGCCCGGTCTGGCGGTGCAGCGGCTGATGGCCGACGGGTACGGCTTCGGCGGCGAGGGCGACTGGAAGACCTCGGTACTGGTCCGCACGCTCAAGTCGATGTCCGTCGGCACCACCGGCGGCACCTCGTTCATGGAGGACTACACCTACGACCTCACCCCCGGCCGGGAACTGGTGCTCGGGGCGCACATGCTGGAGGTCTGCCCGACCATCGCGGCGGCCACCCCGAACGTCGAGATCCACCCGCTGGGCATCGGCGGGCGGGAGGACCCGGTCCGGATGGTCTTCGACGCCCAGCCCGGCCCGGCGGTGGTGCTCGGCCTGGCCGACATGGGGGAGCGGTTCCGGCTGGTCGCCAACGAGATCGACGTGGTGGCCCCGCCGTACCCGCTGCCGAAGCTGCCGGTGGCGCGGGCGGTGTGGCGGCCCCGGCCCGACCTCGCCGCCTCGGCGGAGGCCTGGCTCACCGCCGGTGCCCCGCACCACACGGTGCTGTCCCAGGCCGTCGGGGTCGAGGAGCTGCACGACCTCGCCGAGATGGTCAGCACCGAACTGGTCGTCATCGACGCCGACACGACCCCCCGGCGGCTGGCCGACGAACTCCGTTGGAACCAGGCCTACTACCGCCTGGCCCGGGGTTTCTGAGCCGCCATGGGTCAGCAGCGGCGCGACCGCGCCGCGGTGATGAGCGACGTCGCGCAACTCGCCGGGGTGTCGCACCAGACCGTGTCCCGGGTGCTCAACAACCATCCGAGCGTCCGGCCGGAGACCCGGGAGCGGGTGCTGCGTGCCGTGCACCAGCTCAACTACCGGCCCAACGCCCTGGCCCGGGGGTTGGCCGGTCGGCGCTCCCGGGTCATCGGTGTGGTCAGCTTCGACACCATCCTGTTCGGTCCGGCGGCCACCCTGCTGGGCATCGAACGGGCCGCCCGCGCCGCCGGGTACGGCATCAGCATCGTCACCCTGGAACAACTGGACCGCAGCGGGATGCGGTCCGCCATCGACGCGTTGACCGAGCAGTCGGTGGCCGGCGTCGTCGCCATCACACCGATGATGACGGCGTCGGTCGCCGTGCACGGCCTGCCCACCGGCGTGCCGGCGGTGGTGGTGGAGGCCAGCGGGGAGCGCGGTGAACTGCCCAGCATCTCCGTCGACCAGGTGGCCGGCGCCCGGCTGGCGGTCCGGCACCTGCTCGACCTGGGGCACGAGACGGTGTGGCACATCGCCGGCCCCCGGGACTGGCTGGAGGCCCGGGACCGGGTCGACGGGTGGCGGCAGACCCTGGAGCAGGCGGGCCGCCGAGTTCCGCCGGTCATCGTGGGCGACTGGAGCCCCCGGGCCGGTTACGAGCTGGGCCAGGCGCTCGCCGCCCGCCCGGACGTGACCGCGGTGTTCTGCGCCAACGACCACCAGGCGCTCGGCCTGCTGCGCGCCCTGCACCAGCGGGGCGCCCGGATTCCCGAGGACGTCAGCGTGGTCGGTTTCGACGACATCCCCGAGGCCGAGTACCTCTCCCCGCCGCTGACCACCGTGCGGCAGGACTTCGACGAGGTCGGCCGCCGGTGCGTGGCCGCGCTGCTGGAACTCCTCGACGGCACCGGCGCGAGCACGCCCCGGCCCCAGGTCGAGCCGGTCCTCGTCGTCCGCGCGAGCAGCGGCAACCGCCGCCGCTGAGCCGCGCACCCGGCGACGTCCGCCGCCGCTGAGTCGTCCGGGCGGCGCCGTCCGCCGTGGCTGAGCCGCGCACCCGGCGACGTCCGCCGTGGCTGAGCCGCGTGCGTGTCGTGCCGGGGCCGGGCGGCCGGGGACGGGTGGGCCGTCGCGGCGGCGTCAACGCGGGGTGGCCGGGGAAAGCCCGGCGATGACGGCGCGGTGACGCGCACTGCGACAGGGTCGAACGACGACGCGCCGGGTGCCGGTGGTCGCGGACCCCCGTCACGGGCAGGCCGTCAAGGGAGACCCCATGATCAGGACGATGCTCCGGATCCGCGCGCGTCCCGGCGCCGAACAGGAGATCCGGGCGGCCTGGCGGACGGCCGCGGGACAGATCGGCGCGCTCCCCGGCAACCTGCGGCGGGAGCTGCTCCTGGACGCGAACGACCCGCGCACCTTCGTGGTCGCCACCGAATGGGCCGACGACGCCGCCCTGCTCGGCTACGAGAACGGCCCGGTGGCGGCCCGCCTCGCCGACGCCCTGCGCGACCGCTGCCTGCCGGGCACCGCCGACGACCGGCGGGTGATGCGCGACGAGCCGGGCGGGCACCCGACGATCCTGGTGGACGTGGAGGTCACCGTGCCGGCCACCCGGCTCGCCGAGTTCCGGCGGGGCCACGCCGAGGTGACCGCCCGGATGGCCGGGATTCCCGGCTACCTGCGCGAGGAGCTGCTCCGCGAGCCCGGCACCGACGTCCACCACATCTTCGCCGAGTGGCGGACCGCGGCGGAGTTCCACCGCTGGGTCGCCAACCCGGCCCACGCGCGGGAGGAGGCCGGGCCGATCGCGCCGTTCCTGCTCGACTTCCGCCGCCGACTGTTCCACCTCGCGGCTCATCCCGGCGCCGACCGGGCAGCCAGTACCGGTAGGGAGACCGACGTGCACACGACAACGGACGTACTCATCGTCGGGGCGGGGCCGACCGGGCTGACCGCCGCCGTCGAGCTGGCCCGGCGCGGCATCGACTGCCGGCTGGTCGAGAAGCTGGCCGTGCCGCCCGCCCAGGCGGACAAGGCGATCGGGGTGCACTGCCGCACCATGGAGATCTGGGCGGAGCAGGGCATCGCCCGGGAGGCGATGGACGCCGGGATCTGGCTCACCGGCAACGTGGTGTTCGTCAACGGCACGCAGACCCACCGGATGAGCTGGGAGCTGCCGGGACTGCCGTACGCGCACCTCGGCCTGCCCCAGTACGAGACCGAGCGCCTGCTCACCGAACGGCTGGCCACCCTCGGCGTCCGGCCGCAGCGCGGTGCGGAGCTGACCGGCTTCACCCAGGGCGTGGACGGCGTGCTGGCCACCCTGGCCGGCGCGGACGGCAGCACGCAGACGGTCCGGGCGAAGTATCTGATCGGCGCGGACGGGGCGCACAGCCGGGTCCGGGAGCTGCTCGGGTTGACGTTCTCGGGTGGACTGGGCCGTTTCCCGCAGCTGTTCATGCTCGCCGACGTCGACGTGAACTGGGACATGCCCGCCGGGCACCTGCTGCGCTTCCTGCACGAGACCGACGGCCGGATGGACGGCATGCTGGTCTGCGTACCCCTGCGGGGGGAGGGCCGGTACCGGATCGCGACCCTCGCCCCGCCCCGGTTCTTCGCCCAGACCGGCGGCCGGGACGCCCCGCCCGGGTTCAGCGAGGAGTTGGCCGAGCCGACCCTCGACGACGTGCAGGCCGCCCTGGACCGGCTCGCCCCACCGGGCACCCGGGCGGCGAACCTGCGCTGGTCGTCGGTGTTCCGGATCAGCCACGGCATCGTCGACCGGTACGGCCACGGCCGGGTCTTCGTGGCCGGTGACGCCGCGCACCTGCACCCGCCGGCCGGGGGGCAGGGGATGAACACCGGCATCCAGGACGCCTGGAACCTGGCCTGGAAGGTGGCGCTGGCGGTGCGCGGGCTCGCCGCCCCCGGGCTGCTGGACAGCTACGAGGCCGAACGCCGCCCGGAGGGGGAGGAGATCGTCGGCCGGGCGGTACGGCTGGCGTTCACCGACGAGTTGGACCGCGCCGACCTGGAACGGCAGTTCCTCCAGGAGATGTCCCTGCTGCTCAGCTACGCCGATAGCCCGCTGGTCGGCGAGTGCGTGACCGATCCCGACGCGCTGCGTGACGGCCCGCGCCCCGGTGACCGCGCCCCCGACCTGGGCGGCCTGACCCGGCGGGGGGTCGGGCATCCGCTGCGGCTGCGCGACCTGACCGGGGGCACCCGGCACACCCTGCTGGTCTACGCGGACGCCTCCGCCGAGCCGGCGGCGGTGGCCGCCGTGCCGGGGCTCTGCGCCGACGTCCGCGCCGCGACCCGGGGCGAGATCGACGTCTACCTGCTGCTCAGTCCGGACGCCGGGGAACCGGGGCTGCCCGCGCCACCGGTGGTGCGCGACGCCGGGGGTGAGTTCCGCGCCCGGTACGGGGTGGCCGGCACCGCGCTGTACCTGATCCGCCCGGACGGGCACGTCGGCTTCCGCAGCCAGCCGGTCGACGCCGACGCGCTGCGCAAGAACCTGCACCTGGTCTTCGGCGGTGCGCGATGACGGCGGTGCGTACGGTGCTCGCCATGCGTACCCGGGAGGGCTGCGCGGAGCGGTTCGAGGCGGAGTGGCTCTCGGC
Source organism: Micromonospora rifamycinica (assembly GCF_900090265.1). Lineage (NCBI taxonomy): Bacteria > Bacillati > Actinomycetota > Actinomycetes > Micromonosporales > Micromonosporaceae > Micromonospora > Micromonospora rifamycinica. The sequence continues at coordinate 1,352,820 of NZ_LT607752.1, read as the reverse complement.
GGCGGAGCAGATCCGGCTGCTCGACGGGTGCCTGCGGCAGGATCTGGTCCGCGACGCCGACGACCCGCGCAGCTATCTGATCATCAGTGACTGGGCGGACCGGGAACGGTTGGACGCCTTCGGGCGCAGCGAACACCGCGACCGGCTGCTGCGGGTGGTACGTGAGCTGCGGGAATCCGCCGAACGGCACACCTACCAGGTACTGCACAGCATGCCCCGGGTGCCCGGGGAGGCGCGATGACCGAGCCGCTGCCCGCGTCGCAGCTCTACACCGACCAGTTCGCCGCCGACCCCTACCCCGCTCTCGCCCGGCTCCGCGCGGACGCGCCGGTCTGCCCGGTCAGCTCGCCCCGGTTCGACTCGTACCTGCTCACCCGGTTCGACGACGCGCGGGCGGCGCTGACCGACCCGCGGCTGTCCAAGGACCTCTACGGCCCCGGCCAGCACTACCTGCAGATCTTCGGCCCGAACTCGGAGGCGTTGAACCGGAACATGCTCAACGCCGACCCGCCGGAGCACACCCGGCTGCGCCGGTTGGTGTCGCAGGCGTTCGCGCCGCGCCGGATCGAGGCGCTGCGGCCCCGGGTGCGGCAGATCGTCGACGACCTGATCGACGGCTTCGTCGCCCAGGGGCGGGCCGAGCTGATGCACGACTTCGCGATCCCGCTGCCGATGGTGGTGATCTGCGAGCTGCTCGGGGTGCCCCGGGCCGACCAGGGTCAGGTCCTCGACTGGACCCAGGTGATCCGGACCTCCGGGTCGTCACGGCGGCCCCCGGCGCAGGAGCGGGCGGCCGTGGGCGAGGCGCAGGTACGGCTGCACCACTACCTGGCAGGGCTGGTGGCCGCCAAGCGTGCCGAGCCGGCCGACGACCTGGTCAGCGCGCTGATCGACGCCTGCGACCAGGACGGCAGGCTGTCCGAGGCGGAGCTGGTCACCACCACGTTCCTGCTGCTGTTCGCCGGGCACCAGACCACCGCCGACTTCCTGGGCAACGCGACGGTGGCCCTGCTGACCCATCCCGACCAGCTCGACCTGCTGCGGGACACCCCCGAGCTGCTGCCCTCGGCGATCGAGGAGCTGCTGCGCTTCGACGGCCCGCTGCCGGTGGCCAGCCCCCGGGTCGCCACCGAGGACGTCGAGTACCGGGGGGTGCACATCCCGGCCGGATCGATCGTCGGGGTGGCGCTCAACGCGGCCAACCACGATCCGGCGCACTTCGTCGACCCGGACCGGCTGGACCTGCGGCGGGTCCGGGGGCCGCACCTGGGCTTCGGCCACGGCGTGCACTACTGCCTCGGGGTCTCGCTGGCCCGGATGGAGGCCCAGATCGGGCTGGCGGTGCTGCTGCGCCGGCTCCCCGGGCTGCGCCTCGCGGTGCCGGTCGACGAGCTGCGCCGGTTGCCGGCGGCGTCACCGTTCCGGGGCCTGCTGGAGCTGCCGGTCCGGTTCGTCGCCTCGGCCCCGCCGGTGCCGGCCCCGCCGGCCCGTCGCCCCCGCCCCACCGAGCCGACCCCTACCGCCTGATCTCCGAGGAGCTTCGATGACCTTCCGCAACGTGATCGTCTGTCGCATGGTGCCGGGCAGTGAGCAGACCGTCGCCGACGTGTTCGGGTACTACGACCGGACCACCCGGCCGCAGGACCTGGGCGTGGTCGGGCGGACCCTGCTGTCCTTCCACGGCCTCTACATCCATCTGATCGAACGGAACGCCGACCCGAGGGTGACCGGGCAGACCCGGGGCCTGCCCGCCTTCCAGCAGATCGCCGAGAAGATCGGCCCGTACGTGACGCCCTACCCGAGGGACTGGCAGAACCCGTCGGACTCGGTGGCGAAGGAGTTCTACTCCTGGACACCGGCCAGGGCGGTCGAGCCGTCGGCCGGGGCGGGCGGGCCGAGCCGGACGGTCATCGTCGCCCGGATCAAACCCGGCGCGGAACCCACCGTCGCGCAGATCTTCGCCGAGTCCGACGCCGGCCCGCTGCCCACCCTGATGGGGGTCACCGGGCGGTGGCTCTACTCGATCGACGACGTCTACCTGCACGTGCTGGAGCGCGTCGGTGAGGAGTTCGACGGCGCTGTCGAGGAACAGCACGACCAGCCGGCCTTCAGCAAGATCATGGACGATCTCAGCCCGTACATCAGCCCGTTCGACCCGGACACCTGGGGCAGCCCGGTGGACGCGGTGGCCACCGAGTTCTACCGGTGGCGGGCCGAGGACTGAACCGGGCGGCCAGCGGGGGTCCGGCGGCGCGGACCCCCGCTGGCGTACCCCGGCGCTCAGCCGGTGGGCGGCGTCGCCCAGCCCCGGTTGAACGTCTTGCTGTCGTCGTCGTCCGGCCGGTAGTTGCGTTCGATGTTGCCGGCGGCGTCCACCGAGAACCAGTGGACCCTGGTCCCGACCGGGACGGTCAGCGTCTCGGCCCCCTCCCGGATGCCCGCCGAGGCGTACAGGGTGGACCCGAAGGTCGGCCGGGAGCCGTCGAGGGTGTAGAACACCGCGGCCGGCTCGCTGACGTCGAACCGGACGCTGACCGTGCCCTCGGTCGGGCTCGGCGTGACCGCCAGGGTGCTGGTCGGCCGCTTCTTGTCCTTGTCGTAGTCCCGGGCCACCCGGAGCAGCTCGACCAGGCCGTTGCTGAACTCCATGGTCTCCTGGTGCGCCTCGTCCCAGGTGGGTTGGAAGCTGGTGCCGACCTCGAAGTTCCACGCGTAGATGCCGTACCTGTACCAGAGCATGTCCCCGGAGTTGCCGGCCGCCGAGTACAGCACGTCGGAGATCGGGCCGGTCCGGGCCGGGGTGACCGCCATGTTGCGGTGCCGCTTGATCGCGGTGAGGATCCGCGACGACGCGCCCCAGAAGAACGACTCCTCGGCCAGCGTCGGCCGGGGCGCGGAGATCCGGCCCGGGGTGGCGTACGCGCCCGGCGACCACATGAAGTAGTTGCCGGAGGAGTGCAGGTTCATCGAGAACTTCATGTTCGGCCGCTGGGCCAGCCAGTCGACGTTGCGGTTCTCCGGCTCGGACAGCTCGCCCGGACCGGCGTAGGTGTCGCCGGTGCAGCTCGCCGACGCCCCCGAGTAGCCGTCGAAGAGGCTGTACTCGGTGTAGTTGCGGTTGTTGTCCACCCCCCACGAGTTGCGGGCCAGCGCGTCGGTCGCGCCACCCGGGGCACAGTGGTTGGTCATGTTGCGCCGCTGCGAGGCGTAGTCGTAGAACGAGTAGTGCCCGCCGTCCGGGTTGATCGACGGGACGATCCAGATGTCCAGGGTGCGCAGCAGCTGCTTGGTGTTCTCGTCGGTGGCGTGGTTGCGCAGCAGCCGCTCGGCGGTCTCGATGGTCACCAGCGGCGGTACCCACTCCCGGGCATGTTCCTGGGCGTAGGCCAGCACCCCGGTACGGGAGCCGTCGCGGTACTTGCCGATCCGGATGGCGTACACCGGGTGCGGGTCGCGGGAGACCCCGGCCGGGGCCTTCAGGTTGTCCGACAGCGGCGTCGGCGCGACCGGCGCGACCACGCCGGCACCGGCGTCACCCCGATAGGTGTACGCCGTGACCAGCGCCCCCGCCTCGGCGGTCAGCGCCGCGGCGACCTGGGCCGCGGTGCTGGTCACCGTGCCGGCGGCGTCGGTGGCCAGGCTGACCCGGATGGCCTTGCCGGTCACCGTGACCGCGAGCGGCCGGTCGGCCGTGCCCGGGTCGGCCAGCTCGACGGTGATGTCGTTGCCGCCCTCGTGTCCCCAGGCGAGCGAGTCCACCGCGACCCGGGTGGCGGCGGTCCCGCCGAGCACCACCTGCGCCTTACGCCGGTACCCGTTGGTCTGGTAAGGCAGCTTCACCACCTCGGCGAGCTGCGGGTACGCGTCGGCCAGCCGCTTGATCCGGTCGTACAGCTCGGTCGGGGTGAGGTAGCTGGTGACGAAGTCCTTCTGGTAGCCCGGCCCCTCCGGGCTGTCGGCCGGGATGGGCAGCCACTCCTTCACCTCGGCGACCGCCACGTCTCCGGTGGGGCTGGTGATCTGGATGCGCTGCGGCCGGGCGGTGACGGCGGCGGCGCCCCGGTGGTAGAGATAGACCCCGGCGTCGACGAACCGGCTGATGCTCTGGGTGCCGCCGGAGCCGATCTCGGTGCCGGGGCCGCTGTCCCGGGCCACGGTCAGCGTGCTGGTGGAGGTCTGCCCCTGGGCCCACTTGGCCTCGACCGAGAGCACCTGGTTGGTGCCGGAGGTGTAGTAGTCGGCCCGGATGATCTTCACGTCGGAGGCGGCGGCGCTGCGTTCCAGGGTCGCCGTGTACGCCCGGTTCTCGGCCCGGTGGGCGGCGATCGTCGCGTCCCGCTCGCTGATCCGCTGCGCGGAGTCGGCCGCGTCGTGCAGCACCGCGCCGACCCGGTAGCCCATCCGCTTCAGCGCGGCGACCTCGGTCGGGGTGACCACGGCGTGCACCACGATGCCCGCCCCGGTGGGCGTGACGTGGTGGTCGAGGTCGACCCCGGTGGCGACCAGCGCGTCGAGCTGGGCGGTGCCGTCGACGGTCACCTCCACCACGTCGGCCTGCTCGTCGGCGGAGCGTTCGAGCACGACCGGGGCGTCGGCCTCCCGATCGGGCGGGGCGGCGGTGCCGGCGGTCGCCGGGCCGGCGAGCAGCAGCAACGCCACACCGGCAGCCGTCGCGGCGGGTAACCGCCGCCACCGGCGGGGGAGCGCGGAACGGGACATCTCGGGCCACCTTTCCTGGGGTGCGAGACGGGCCGACGGCGCGCGCCAGCGCCCGCCGTCGGGCGGGGTGCGAAACGGGAGGGTCGGTCGTCGACAGTCGGGCGACGGTGGACGGCCGGTCACGACGGCTGCCTGCCGCCGGACGGAGACCCGGGGGGTCTCGGCGTTCGCGCGGAGGCTGCCGACCGGCGCCGATCCGGTCTGCGTGACGGGGCGGGGGCGTACCTGGTTACGGTCGGTCGTGGGGGCATTGCCGATCGGTGCGCCCATCCTGGCCGTACCCGCTCGGATCTGTCAATGATCTGTCCGGCCGGACACGGGCTGTCACAGCGCGGCAGCGCGGGTGTCCTCTTCCGACGGTCGACGGACCGCCCGCGCGGTCAGGACGGGGTGCGGTAGTGGCCGGTGAGCCGGCCCAGCTTCATCGCCAGGTGCAGGCACAACCGCTCGTTGCCGTCCTTGAGGTCGGTGTCGGCGAGCTGCTCGACCCGTTGCAACCGGTAGTAGAGCGTGGTCCGGTGCAGGCGCAGCTTCTCGGCGGTGGCGTGGGCGTTGCCGGCCAGGTCGAGGTAGGCCTCCAGGGTCTCCAACAGCACCTGGTGGGCGTCGTCGCGCAGCAGCCGTTCCAACCCGGGGTGCACCCCGGCGACGTCGAGGTGCCGGGCGTCCAGTTGGGACAGCACCCGGTAGATGCCGAGGCCGGCCCAGGACACCACCCGGCCGAGCGCCGGCAGCTGGACACCGACCCGGGCCGCCTGCGCCGCCTCCCGGTACGACTGCACCGCGTCGACCAGCCCCGGACGGGACTGACCGATGCCGGTCACCGTCCGCTGCACCGAGGGCAGGCCCCGGGTCGCGTTGTGCAGCGCCTCGTCCAGGTGGTCGGCGGCGCTCTGCGGGGTGGGGCGGCCCGCGATCCGGCCGCCGCAGATCAGCAGCACCCCGTGGTCGGGCCAGACCATGTGCAGCGACTCCCGGACGCCGAGCCACCGGCGGGTGGCCACCAGCGCCTGCTCCAGGGCGATCCTGGCCACCTCGTCGGGGTGCTGCCCGGCGGCCGGGGCGAGCTGCGCCACCACGGCGGTGGTGGTGCCGTCACCGGCCACGGTGCCCTCCTCCAGCAGCGCCCGGACGGCGTGCGCGCGGGCCTGCGGGCTCTCCACCAGCAGGGTCCGGGTGGCCTCCGCCTCCCGCTGGGAAGCCAGCTCACCGAGCAGGTTCTCCCGGTAGAGCGCCAACGACAGGTCGGTGAAGGCGCCCGTCGCGGTGGCGATGTCGGCGTCGGTCATCGACCCGTCGTCGTCGATGAACCAGACGAAGCCGAGCAGCAGGTCGTCGTGCCAGATCGGCACGCAGACCCGGGGGAGCAGGTCGAGGTCGACGTCGGCCGGGGTCCGCACCGGCTCGCGTGCGGTGAGCACGCCCATCCGGCGGAACCAGGCGATCACCTCCGGGGTGGTCTGCCGGCGCAGGATCGACATCCGGCGCACCTCGTCCATCGGACCGTCGTGCTCGCTGTAGACGACGACCCGCTGCCGCCGGTCCTCGATGAGCGCGGGACGCCCCACCCGGGCGGCGACGGCGTCGACGATGCGCTGAAGCTCACCATGCATGGATCTCCCCTGGCTGGCTGCGCGACCGGGGTGCCCGGCAGCCAGTGCCTACCCTGGGTGGCCGGTGGGCCTGTGCGCAAGGTCCACCGGAGATCTACCGACAAAAGGACGGCCCCGGTGGCGACTGTTCCGGCAATTGTCCGAAGAGCCACGGTGATCGACGATCGTAAGGTTCCGGTGCGGTGGGCAGCGGGCCGCCGGCGCGCAGGAGGGAAGGCCCGAGTGACAGCTGGTAGGCCCTGGCGGGGGGTGCTGGTCGCCATCCCCACCCCGTTCCGTGACGATCTCGGCGTCGACTTCGACCGGCTCCAGGAACACGTGCGCTGGCTGGCCGAGGCGGGTTGCCACGGGGTGGCCCCGTGCGCCTCGGTGGGGGAGTACCGGGCGCTGTCCGACGACGAGCGGGCCGACGTGGTACGGGCGACGGTGCAGGCCGCGCCGCCGGGCTGCGCGGTGCTGCCCGGGGTCGGCGGCTACGGCAGCCGGCAGTCCCGCCGCTGGGCGGAGCAGGCCGCCGCCGCCGGTGCCGGCGCGGTGCTCGCCCCGCCCCCCGACGGCTATCCGGCCGGCGACGCCGAGGTGGTCGCCCACTACCGGGAGGTGACCGCCGTCGGTCTGCCCGTGGTCGCCCACAACGATCCGCACGACACCCGGGTGGACCTGACCCCGGAGCTGCTCGCCCGGGTCGCCGAGACCGACGGGATCGTCGCGGTCGAGGAGTTCTCCGGCGACGTCCGGCGGCTGCACCGGATCCGGGACCTCTGCCCGCACCTCGACGTGCTCGCCGGGGCGGACGACGTGCTGCTCGAACTGGTGCTCTGCGGTGCCCGGGGCTGGGTCGCCGGCCTGTCCAACGCGCTGCCCCGCCAGGCGCTGCGGCTCTACGACCTCTGCGTCGCCGGCGACCTGGGCCGGGCGCTGCCGCTCTACGCCGAGCTGCACCCGGCCTTCGGCTGGAACTCCCGGCCGGAGTCCGTGCAGGCCATCAAGCTGGCGATGGAGTGCGCCGGGCGGTTCGGTGGCCGGTGCCGTCCGCCGCGCGGGCCGCTGGCCGGGCCGGCCGCCGCCCGGCTGCGCCGTGACCTGGGCCGGGCGTTGGCGGCCACCGTCGACTCGGTGCCGGTCCTTCAGGTGTCGGAAGCCGCCGGTCCACCTGCCGACATCTGCACGGTGACCGGCCCCGGCCCGTCCTCCTAGATTCGCTGCGCGGCCCGGTGACGGGTGTCTCGGCAGCCACCCCTCGGGACACCACTGGACACCGGACGCCGCGTCCCTCCCGACGAGAGGCGAACCTGTGCACCGTGCTACCCCCCAACGACCCCGACTGAGGCGTTCCGTGCTGGCCGCTGTCCTGGCCGGCACGCTCGTGGTGACCGGCGCGGCGCAGGCCGCCGCGGCCCCGGCCAACCCGGCCGGCGGCACCGCGCCGTTCCAGGTCCTCGACCCGCAGGCCTGGCAGAACCCGGACACCATGACCTGGGACGACTACCAGGCGGTGCCGGGTAAGAACTGGGCCGACCCGAGCGTGCGGGGCGCGATCCGCAACTTCAAGATCGCGCTGGTCGCGCTCGACTATCCGGACCAGACGTTCGCGGTGTCCCAGCGGGCCCGCTCGACGGTCTTCGGCAACCCCCAGTCGGTCGCGGCCAACATCCCCCGCGCCGACGTGCCGAAGTTCTACCAGGACTTCCTCAACACCCCGAACACCCTGAACAAGGGGCACACCCTGCACGAGTACTGGATGCAGGACTCCAACGGGCGGTACGGCGTGGACCTGGCCGGGTTCGGGCCGTACCAGATGCCGGCGAAGTCCTACCAGTACGGGCTGGACAACAGCTTCAACCCCGGGGCCTGCCCGAGCGGGGACACCTGCAACAAGAACATCCGCACCGACGGCCTGGGGGCCTGGCGGGCGGCGGTCGGTGACGAGGTCGCCAACCAGTACGAGCTGGTCTTCATCCTCAGCGCCGGGCAGGACGAGTCGTCCACCTGGCAGGAGTTCGGGCAGATGATCTTCCAGAACAAGGAGGACGTGCCGGACGCCTGGGGCCCGCCGGACCCGAACCTGCCGAACTGGGCCAAGACCCGTTACGTGGAGTGGACCTCCTGGAAGGCGGCGGCGACGCTGTGGCCCAACGCCGGTAGCGGCTCCTCCACCCAGGGGGAGAGTTCCGGCATGGGGGTGTACGCCCACGAGCTGACCCACCTGCTCGGCATCGGCGACAACTACAACAACCCGTACGGCGAGCCGTTACGCCGGGCGTACACCGGCATCTGGAGCATGATGTCGCGCGGGTCGTTCAACGGACCCGGTGGCCCGCACACCCGCTGGCAGATCCCGCCGACCAACGGCGGCTCGATGGGCTCGCTGCACACGGTGCGGGACAAGCTCAAGATCGGCCTGCTCGGTGAGGAACACGTGCTGCGGCTGTCCCGGGAGGCGCTGGCCTCGTCCGGGATGGTCACCGCCCAGGTGACCGCCCGCGCGGTCGATGCCGGCCCGAAGGGGCTGACCGGGGTGAACATCGCCCTGAACAAGGACCTCTCGCCGGCCTGCACGGTGGCCACGAACCCGCTGTGCGACGGCGGGAGCTTCAACAACTACACCATCGAGGTCGTCGACCGGATGGGGGCGGACTCGTTCACCCCGGACCGGGGCGTGCTGCTGAGCAAGACCAAGAACGCCGACAGCGCGCCGTTCCAGTGGGTGGTGGACGCCAACCCCCAGGACATCGACATGATCGACTTCTACCGGCCGGACGGCACCCCGCAGAAGATCACCATGGGTGACTACCGGCAGCTCTCCGACGCGCTGTTCCACGCCGGGGCGGACACCGGCAGCCAGTACGAGTACGTCGACGAGGCCAACCGGCTGCACTTCTACATCATCGACCTCAAGCGGGACGCGGCCGGCTCGCTGTCGTACACGGTGGCGGTGCGGTCGCTGGACGGCACCGGGGGGCCGAGCACCCACGGCGTGTCCCTGGGCAAGGGCGAGGTGACCAGCACCGGCAAGCCCACCAACCGGGGCGTGACCTGCTCGTTCGAGCTGACCAACAGCGGTACGTACTCGGCCGGCGGCCAGCAGCACCCGGAGGACGCGACCGCGTACCTGAAGTCGGACGTCTACCGGCTCTCGGCGGAGGTGGCCGGCAAGGGCTGGCGGACCTGGCTGCCCAACCCGCTGGCCACCGCCCAGTTCGGCAAGTCCACCACCGTCCGGGTGTCGGTGGGGGCCACCGCCACCGCCGCGGACACCGGCTTCGTCAAGCTCACCGCGACGTCGGAGAGCGACCCGTCGAAGACGGTGACCAAGCAGTGCCGGGTGGAGAAGTCCTGACCGGCATCGATCATCGCGTCGGGTCCGGGGCGGCAGCCGTCGCCCCGGACCCGACGTGCGGGTGGGAGGAGACGAGGTGCGGTTGTCCACGAGCGCCCGGCGCGGCGTCGGCGCGCTGCTGACCCTGCTGCTGGCCGGGGCGGGCGGATGCGGTGGCAGCGCCGACGAGGCGGAGGCGGTCACCTCGACCACCGTCCGGGTCCTGGTCCGTGACATCAACATCCGGGCCGAGGGGGTGGACTGCGCCGGCACCGGGCCGTACCAGTACTTCCACCACCGGGCGGCGTTCCGGCTGCTCGACCCGGACGGGGCGGCCCTGGTGACCGGGACGCTACCGGCGGGCACGGCGGTGGCCGCCTTCGCCGAGGACCTGGCGGTCGAGCGGGTGCCGACCTACTGTGCGTTCGCGGTGCCGGTGCGGGTGCCGCAGCGGACCGGATACCGGCTGGAGGTCGCCGGCCGGGCACCGCTCGACCTGACCCCGGACAGCAGCGAGGGGCCGGCGCTGGTGGCGGTGGTGCCGGCATGAGGCGGCTGCTCGCGCCGCTGCTGGCGGTGCTGGTGCTGGCCGGCTGCACCGCCGGGCCGGCTGCGGAACCCGGGCCGGCCGCGGAACCCGGGCCGGCGCTGGCCGGGGGCGCCGCGGCGTTGCCCGGTCCGGTCCCGGCGGACCTGGCGCTGCGCCCGACGCCCGGCACCGCGCCGGCCGCCCCGGCGTTCACCGGCGCGCTCACCGACGGCACCCCGCTGACCGCGGCCCGGCTCTGGGCGGACCGGCCGGTGGTGTTCACCTTCTTCAGCTCCTGGTGCACCACCTGCGCGCAACGGCAGGACGCGCTGAGCGACCTGGCCCGCCGCTACCGGGACCGGGTGGTCTTCGTCGGGGTGGCCGGGGCCGACCAGGCCGACGAGTTGCAGGACTACCTGCGGACGCACCGGGTGGAGTATCCCGTGGTGGTGGACGGGGAGCAGACCGTCTGGCGGTCGTACGCGGTGCGGGAACCACCGGCCGTCGTGCTGGTCGCCAAGGGCGGGGCGCTGCTGCGGGGCTGGCCGGGGGGCCTCGACGCCGCCGCCCTCGACCAGCGGCTCGGGGAGCTGGTGGTGGCCGCCTCCGGCTAGCCGACCGGTCCGGTGCCGGGCGGATCCGGCGACGCGTCGGGCGTGGTGTCGATTCGATGACGGGTCGACACCGCGCCCCGCGTCGTGTCCGGCTGCCCACGCCCCGGTGCCGTTCGGTATTCGTGCTGGTGGGGGCCGGTGGATCCACGGGGGAGCCGGATGCGGTCGGTTGTCCCGGCCGGGGCTCCGACCATCGGGAACTTTTGTTCGCACGAACAAAAGTTTCTCCGTTCGAGGTCTATCTTTAGCCGTCAGCCACCGTTAGTGTCCGGTTCACGGACGTAACACGGTTGACACACCCCCTTGATTGACCAGTCATCCACCGGGCCACGCGTATTCGGCGGCGCAGGTCCTCCGACCCTCCCAGCAGGACTCGCAGTCCCCGCGGCCCCAGGGCCGCCCTCGAAAGGTGGAACATCGTGAACGAGGAACAGCGCCGCATGGCCGCCGACCCCCAGTACCGCGCCCAGGTCACCCGTCGCCGGCTGCTGGCCGCGTCGGCGGGTGCCGCCGCCGTGCTCGGCGCGGCCGGACTACCGGTGCTCCAGACCAAGGGGCCGGCCCGCGCCGACGGCAAGTGGCGGGTCGACCCGCTCATCCCGACGCAGAACCGGGGCATCATCCTCTACAGCGTCCGGGACCGGATCTCCGCCGCGCCGGACGACAGCGGCGTGCCCTACGGCTTCGAGCGGGTGCTCGCCAGCCTGGCGGAGATGGGCTACAAGGAGATCGAGTTCGCCGGCTACAACCAGCACACCTCGATCCTCGGCCGGCAGATCACCCCGACCGAGATCCGCAAGATCCTGGACGACAACGGCCTGGTCGCCAACGGCACCCACACGTCGATCAACGCGGCGACCTTCCAGCAGCAGCTCGACATCGCCGAGGAACTCGGCATGAAGAACATCGGCACCGGCAGCGACCCGACCAACAGCGCCTACCAGGCCGACTGGGACGCCGCCGCCGACCTGTGGAACGAGCTGGGCCGGCAGGCCAAGGAGCGCAAGATGCGCCTCTACACCCACAACCACGACGTGGCCTACTCGTTCCTGCTCGACAGTGGCCCGTTGGACGCCAACGGCAAGCCGACCCGCTCGTCCGGCGTCCGCCGGCTGGAGTACTTCTTCGCCAAGACCGACCCGAAGTACGTCTACTTCGAGTGCGACATCTACTGGGCGTACGTGGCCCGGCACAAGCACCGCACGTACACCAACTCGGCCGGCCAGCAGAAGACCTCGCTGTTCGACCCGATCCTCAACGTGGCCCGGCGTACCAAGCGGTTCCCGCTGTTCCACGCCAAGGACGGCAACCGCAACACCGCGCTGCCCAACGGCTACGAGATGATCCCGCTGGGTGAGGGCGACATCAACTTCCAGCAGTTCTTCCAGACCATCGGCGAGAGCGACTTCCACCACGCCAACTGGGAGATGGACACCGCCCCCGGCGGCACCGCCAACCCCGCCCAGTCGCTGGACTTCGCCCGGCTCAGCTACGCCAACATGGCCGACCTGACCATCTACCACAACGACTGACCGCTCCGCCGGCCGGACCACGGCCGCAGCTGGGCGCCGACGGCGGTCCGCACCACCGCCGGCGGCATCCGGGTGGCGGTCGCGTCAGCTGACGCGACCGCCACCATTCCCCCCCGACCCGCCCGGTCCCGCCCCGGCAGACCCGGACCCGACCGGTCGCCCCCGCCCCGGCGGGAGCTGTCCGCTCCCGGCCCGGCCGCGCCGGCCCCGGGCGAGCCACCCCCGCCACACCGCACCACCTCTTCCGACCCGTACCCCGGGCCGCGTCGTCGCGCGCCCGCAGCACGGGCCGTACGGCCCCACGGTCGTACGGCAGCTCCCCGGTCGGCGAACCGCACCGGGGGCGGGACGGCGTCGTCCCGCCCCCTACCGGAGAGCGACGCGCAGCACCCGCAACACCCCGGGCGGCCCCGGCACCCGCCCGGCGTAGCCAGCACATCGTCCCCCCACCGGAGGAACCAGATGGCAAGATCGGTACACCGATGGCTCGCCGCGATCGCAGGGGTCGGGATCGTCATCCCGCTCGCCGCGACCGCCCCGGCGTTGGCCCAGCCGGCCCAGGACCAGACCAGCGTCCTGGTGTTCACCAAGACCGCCGGTGAGCGGCACGCCTCGATCGACAAGGGCGTCAACGCGATCCGCACCCTGGGTAAGGGCAACGGCTTCACCGTCGACGTCACCCAGAACTCCACCGCCTTCTCCGACCAGAACCTGGCCAGCTACGGCGCGGTCGTCTTCCTCAACACCACCGGCGACGTGCTCGACAGTGGCCAGGAGGCGGCGTTCGAGCGGTACATCCGCAACGGCGGCGGCTACCTCGGCGTGCACGCCGCGGTCGAGGCCGAGCCGTCGTGGACCTTCTACCGTGACATCGTCGGCACCACGGCGGCGGGTACGGCGTCGAGCGGCGCGGCGAGCATCGACGTGGCCGACCGGGCACACCCGGCGAGCAAGCCGCTGGCCCGGCAGTTCAACCTGAACGACCAGTGGTACAACTTCACCACCAACGTCCGCGGCACCGCGCACGTGCTGGCCACGGTGGACGAGAAGTCCTTCACCGGCGGCACCATGGGCTACGACCACCCGATCTCCTGGTGCAAGGACTTCCAGGGCGGCCGGTCGTTCTACACCGGACTCGGCGACTCCGCCGACACGTACGCCAACGGCACCTTCCGCAAGCACCTGCTCGGCGCGATCCAGTGGTCGGCCGGCCTGGTGCAGGGCGACTGCGGGGCGACGGTCAAGGCCAACTACGAGAAGGTCATCCTCAACGACGAGCCGGGCGAGCCGATGACCCTGTCGGTGCTGCCCGACGGCCGGGTGCTGCACAACACCCGGGCCGGGGAGATCCGCCTCTACGACCCGAAGACCGGCGCCAGCCCGGTCATCACCACCATCCCGGTGTACCAGCACGACGAGGACGGCCTCCAGTCGGTCACCGTCGGCCCGGACTTCGCCACCGACAAGTGGGTGTACGTCTACTACGCCCCGAAGCTCGACACCCCGATCACCGACGCGCCGGTGACCAGCACCGACCCGAGCGCGTGGGACGTCTACAAGGGGCACAACCAGCTCTCCCGGTTCAAGTGGGTCGAGGAGCCGACGCCGCACCTGGACCTGGCCAGCGAGCAGAAGATCATGAAGGTCGACACCGACCGGGGTGTCTGCTGCCACGTCGCCGGTGAGATCAAGTTCGACGGCAAGGGGCTGCTCTACCTGGTCACCGGCGACGACACCAACGCCGGCGGCTCGGACGGCTTCACCCCGATCAACGAGTCGCCGACCCAGGGGCCGGGCTACGACGCCCAGCGTTCCGCCGGCAACACCAACGACCTGCGGGGCAAGGTGCTGCGGATCAAGGTGAAGGCCGACGGGTCGTACAGCGTCCCGGCCGGCAACCTCTTCCCCGAGGCCGAGGACCGGGACGACAAGACCCGCCCGGAGATCTTCCTGATGGGTCTGCGTAACCCGTTCCGGTTCGACGTGGACTCCCGGGGCTTCGTCTACATCGGCGACTACTCGCCGGACTCGCAGGTGCCGAACGCGGCCCGCGGGCCGGAGGGCACCGGTCGGTGGATCGCCGCCAACAAGGCCGGCAACTACGGCTGGCCGTACTGCTACTCGCCGACCCTGCCGTACATCGACTACGACTTCGTGACCAAGCAGTCGAAGGGGGCGTTCAACTGCGCCGCGCCGGTGAACGACTCGCCGCGCAACACCGGCCGTCGGGTCCTCCCGCCGGTGCAGGACCCGCAGCTCAACTACACCTTCCGGGCCACCACCACCTGCGCCGAGGCGTACCTGAGCACCCCGCCCGGGACCTGTGAGTTCCAGTGGCCGGTGCTCGGCACCGGTGGCGTCGGCCCGATGGGCGGCCCGGTCTACAAGTACGACGCCGCGCTGGACTCGGACACCAAGTTCCCGGAGTACTACCACGACGCGGTGGTCTTCGGGGAGTTCACCCGGGACAAGATCTACATGATGCGGACCAACGGCAGCGGCAAGCTGGTCGGGGTGGAGCAGTTCCTGCCGGGCTTCGTCTTCGACAACCCGATGGACATGGAGTTCGGCCCGGACGGCAGCCTCTACCTGCTGGAGTACGGCGACGGCTTCTTCCGGGCCAACCCGGACGCCGCGCTGTCGGTGATCCGGTACGCCAAGGGCACCCGGGCACCGGTGGCGGAGCTGAAGGCCAGCCCCACCTCCGGCCAGGCGCCGCTGACCGTGCAGTTCTCCGCCGAGGGCTCCTACGACGCGGACCCGGGCGAGACCATCACCTACGCCTGGGACTTCGACGGCAACGGCAGCACCGACTCGACCGACCGGGACGCGTCGCACACGTACACCACCAACGGGGTCTTCACCGCCAAGCTGACGGTCACCGACACCAGCGGCAAGACGGCGGTGCTCACCCGCGAGATCACCGTGGGCAACACCGCGCCCACCGTGAAGGTCACCTCGCCGCTGTCGGGCACCTTCTTCAACTGGGGTGACACCGTGCCGTGGACGGTCACCGTGACCGACCCCGAGGACGGCCCGATCGACTGCAGCCGGGTCACGGTCTCGTTCGTGCTGGGCCACGACACCCACGGCCACGGCATGAGCGACGCCAACGGCTGCTCCGGCTCGTTCGAGACCCCGGCCGACGGCGCCGACCACGCCGGTGGCTACCTGTACGGCGCGATCAGCGCCACCTACACCGACAAGGGCGCCAACGGCCAGCCGGCGCTGTCCTCGCTCGACCAGATCGTCCTGCAGACCTTCCGGCAGCAGGCCGAGTTCGCCCAGGTCCAGCAGGGTGTCACCCTGGCCAACACCACCGACGCCGGGGGCGGCCAGCACGTGGCCGGCATCGACAGCGGTGACCACATCGCGCTCGACCCGATCAACCTGGGCGGGATCGACAAGATCACCTTCCGGTACGCGGGTGGCTCCACGGCCACCACCGGAACCCCGCGCGGCATCGTCGAGCTGCGGCTCGACTCGCCGACCGGCGAGCTGGTGACCAGCGCGACGCTCAACGCGACCGCCGGCACCAGCGCCTGGGCCAGCCAGACCTTCCCGGTCAGCCAGGCCGCCGGCACGCACGCGCTCTACCTGGTCTTCAAGCCCGTCACCGGCGGGCCGACGACCGGTCTGTTCAACCTCAACTGGGTGGAGTTCGGCGGCCCGACCTCCTGACGTCACCCTGCGGTCGCCGGGAGGACGGAGACTCCGTCCTCCCGGCGTCGTTCCGGCACCGGCCGACCACCGGCGGTCGGCCGGTCGCCACCGTCGGTGTCCGGCCAGGCCGGACACCGACGCCGGCCGGTCAGGTCTGACTGACCGGCCAGTGGCCGGTCAGTCGTCGATGATCTAGCGTCCCGTGCGCCGGGGGCTGCACCACCGCCCCGGTGGGTAGCGAAAACGAGGGGGGACAGTGCCGTTCCGTGACGATGCCGCCGACCGGGGAGAGCAACTCCGCCCGGACCGCTCGGGGCCGACCGTGACCTGTCCACCCGGGTGGCGTCCGCTGCGGGTGGCGATGATCGGCCAGAAGGGCGTGCCGGCCACCTACGGGGGGATCGAGCGGCACGTGGAGGAGATGGCCAGCCGACTGGCCGGGCTGGGCCACGAGGTCACCGTCTACTGCCGGGACAGCTACGGCGCGGTGGAGGCCCAGCAGCACCGGGGCATCCGGTTGCGGCGGGCCCGCACCGTGCCCAGCAAGCACCTCGACGCCATCGTGCACTCGGCCACCTCCACCGTGGCGGCGCTGACCGAGCGCCCCGACATCGTGCACTACCACGGGCTCGGCCCGGTGCTGACCGCGCCGCTGGCCCGCTACGCCTCCCGGGCCCGGGTGGTGCTCACCGTGCACGGGCTGGACAACCAGCGCGACAAGTGGGGCCGGGCGGCGCGGGCCGTGCTCGGCACCGCGTACCGGCTCAGCGGTCACCTGCCGGACGCCCGGGTGACCGTGTCGCAGGGCCTGGCGGCGCACTACACCAGCCGGTTCGGCCGCCCGGCCCGCTACATCCCCAACGGGGTGGCCACCCCCACCCACCGGCCGCCCCGGGAACTGTCCCGGTTCGGCCTGCACCCCGGCGGATACCTGCTGCTGGTCGGCCGGCTGGTCCCGGAGAAGGCCGCCGACCTGCTCGTCCGGGCGTTCCGCCGGCTGCCGACCGACCTTCGGCTGGCCATCGTCGGCGGCTCCGCCTTCACCGACGGGTACGTCGCCCGGCTCCGCGAGGCCGCCGGCGACGACCCGCGCATCGTGTTCACCGACTTCGTCTACGGCGACCTGCTGGCCGAGCTGTACTCGCACGCGGCGGCCTTCGTGCAGCCGTCCCGGCTGGAAGGGCTGCCGCTGACCCTGCTGGAGGCCGCCTCGTACGGCCTGCCGGTGGTCGCCAGCGACATCGAACCGCACCGGGAGGTGCTGGACCACGACGGCCCGGGACAGCGGCTGTTCCGCGACGGCGACGTCGACGACCTGCTCCGGGCGCTGACCACGGTGACCGCCGACGTGCCGGCCGAGCGGGCCGGGGCCGCGCTGCTGCGCGACCGGGTGCTCGCCGGGTACAGCTGGGACGCGGCCGCCCGCGAGTTGGAGCGGCTCTACTTCTCGCTGGCCCTGCGGGTGCCCCGCCCGGTTCGGGACGTAAAGTCGCCCACGGTCGGCGTAACGGCCCATGCCCCGGCCCGGCGGCGACCGTTAGATTAGGCCGTTCTCCCGGCCGTCGGCGGCGACCGGCAACACCTCCTGTGGAAACGAGTGGTCGGCGAGCGGTGGACGGACAGCGACACGGCACGGAGGGCGACCGCGCCCTGCCCCCGGCGGAACCCGTCCGGTGGTCCGCCGGTGACCGGGCCACCCGCCTGCTGACCGGCGGCGCGGCGCTGCTCTGCGCCGTGGTGGCGGTCGGTGTCGGGCTGGCCGCGACCGGTGGCGGCCGGATCGGCGTGGTGCTGCCCCTGGTGGTCCTTGCCGGGCTGGCCGTCGGGGCGCTCGCGCTGACCCGCTTCGCGGCGTACGTGCTGCTGATGCTGGCGGTCCGGTCCTGCGTCGACCTGTTCAAGCTCAGCGGCCCGACCGCCGGCCGGGCCGACGGCGCGGCGGCCACCCGGGCGATGGACCCGTCGACGATCCTGGCGGTGCTGTTCCTGCTCGCCGCCGGCCTCTGGCTCGCCGCCCAGCTGCGGCAGCGGGGCCGGCTGCGCGGCTCCCCGCTCGGCGTGGCGATGCTGCTGGTCGGGGCGACCTCGCTGGTCAGCGCGGCGGGCGCGGCCCAGCCGGTGCCCAGCGCCCTGGAGGCGCTGCGGATCGGCACCGTGGTGGTGATGTTCGTGGTGCTGGAACAGCTGATGCCGGACCTGCCGGCGGTCCGCCGGGTGCTGCTCGCCGCGTACGTCTCGCTGGTGCTGGCGGTCGGCTACACCGCCGTGCTGTCCCTGCTCGGCCACCCCCCGGCCGAGGTGAAGGGGGACTTCACCCGGATCAGTGGACCGTTCAGCCAGTCCACCACGTTCGGCCGCTACCTGATGTTCATGGTGATCTTCGGGTTCGGGGTCTACCGCTACCTGGACCGCCGGCTCCGGGTCGGCCTCGGCGCGCTGCTCGCCGCGTCCCTGCTGTTCCTGATGCTCACCAACACCCGCAGCGCCATCCTCGGCGCGGGGCTGGGCCTGCTGGTGGTCGCGGTGCTGCACCGCAGCCGGCGGATGCTGGTGGCGCTCTGCCTGGTCACCGTTGCCGGGCTGGCCCTGCTGCCCAGCGTGGCGCACCGCTTCGGGCAGCTCGCCGACAGCAGCGCCGTGGGCGGCGGTCCGACCGGCAACACCCTCGCCTGGCGGGTCGACTACTGGTCGGAGATCGTGTCGCTGGCCAACCGCAACCCGGTCACCGGGATCGGCCCCAACATGACCAAGTTCGAGGCCGACGAGGCGAAGAAGCCGCACAACGACTTCCTGCGCGCGTACGTCGAGACCGGGCTGGCCGGGCTGCTGGCGTACCTGGCGATGATGGCGCTGTGCCTGCACACCGGCCTGAACGCGCTGCGCCGGGCACCCCCGGGCACCCTCGGCCGGGGCATCGCGGTCGGCTTCCTGGGCTGCGCGGTCGCCTTCGTCGCGGTCAGCGCGGCGTCCAACGTGATCTCGAACGTGGTCACCCTGTGGTACTTCGCGGCGTTCGCCGCGGCAGCCGGCGCGGTCGCCCGGGGGCTACCGGCCGAGCCGTCCCGGGCGGCGACGCCCCGACCGGTGAGGACCGGGTGGCACAACCGATGAACGATCGAGCAGTGGGGAGCGGCAGGGTGGAGATCGTCGACTATCTGCGGGTCGCGCGGCGTCGACTCTGGCTGCTGGTGGGCATTCCGCTGGTGGCCGGGGCGGTAGCGGCGCTGGTCGTCCTGCTCGGCCCGCAGCGGTACGCCGCCACCTCGTACGTCGCCGCACCCGCCCTGGTCGGCGGCAGCGCGGCCCAGCAGTACACCGGCACCCAGGCGGCCAACCAGTTCGCGGCGGCCTTCGCCGCGGCGGTCACCTCCCCGCAGGTGGTCGACCAGGTGGCCACCGACACCGGGGTGCCGGCCGACACGCTGCGCGACGGGCTCGCGGTCAAGCAGGTCGGCGCGAGCAGTCAGCTCACCCTGACCTACACCGCCGACGACCGGTCCACCGTCGCCCCGGTGCTCGCCGCCACCGGCAAGCGTGCCCTGGCGTTCCTGTTCACCAGCCAGGTCAACATCGCCACCGACGAGGTCAAGGCGGCCACCGACGAGCTGACCACCGCCACCCGGGCGATCAACGACTGGGAGAAGACCAACAAGGTCAGCCAGCCGGACAAGCTCTACCAGTCGACCCTCCAGGAGATCGCCAGCCTGCGGCAGCAGCGGTTGCAGATGCAGGCCGTCGGCAACAGCCGGGGCGCCGACGCCGCCGCCGACTCGATCAGCGCCGGGCAGAAGCGGCTCGACGAACTCGGCCCGAAGCTGCCCGACTACCAGGCGCTGATCGCCCAGCGGGACAGCGCCACCAGCGCGCTGGCCTCGGCCCGGCAGGGTCTGCAGCAGGCCCGCGCGCAGTCCCAGGCGGCCGACCCCGACCAGGTCACCAGCGTCGGCGAGGCGCAGCCGGTGTCCCGGACGAAGGCGCTGGTCGCGCTGGTGCTCCCGGTGTCCGGTGCCGGCCTGCTGCTGGCCGTGCTGCTGGTGGCGGTGCTGGAGTGGCTGACCCGCAGCCGCCGGGCCGGACAGCCGGCGGCGGTCGGCCGGGCCACCCCGGCGCCGGGCGGTGGCCGGCGCGGCAGCGACGACACGGTGGTCCGGCGCGGCAGCGACGACACGGTGGTGTTGCCGGCGGTCCGCACGACCACGCCCGAGCAGCACTCCCGGCACCGGTAGGCCCGGGGTGCCCGCAGCGTCCGCCCGGGGCGACCGGCCCGCCGGGGACACGGCGCGGGGTGACCAGCACGTCCGGGGGATGGCCCGGGGCGGCGGTCTCAACCTGGTCGGCGCCCTGCTCAGCCAGGCGGCGGTCTTCCTGATCATGCTGCTGCTGGCCCGGGTGCTGGGCATCCGGGAGGTCGGCCGGTACGCCCAGTGCTACGCGGTGCTGTCGCTGGCCGGGTTGCTGTCGCTGTCCGGGTTCCGGGCCGGGCTGACCCGGTTCGTGGCGGTGCACCTGGCCGACGACGACGCCCCGGCGCTGCGCGGCACCGTCCGGTTGGGGCTGGTCGTGTCGGCCGGCTCGTCGGTCGTCCTCGCCGGGGCGCTGGCCTGGGGCGCACCCTGGCTCGCCGACCGGCTGCACGACCCGGGGCTGGTCACCGGGCTGCGACTGGTCGCGCTGACCCTGCCCGCGTCGACGGTCTGCGAGGCTGCCCTGGCGGCGACCCGGGGCTGGCGTACCCAGCGGCCGTTCACCTTCATCGGCCAGCTCTACGAGCCGGGCACCCGGCTGCTGCTCACCGTGCTCGCCCTGGCCACCGGCGCCGGGCTGACCGGCGCGTTCTGGGCGCTGGTGGCGGCCGGCTGGTCGGCCGCCGTGCTCGCCCTGGTGGCGTTGGCCCGGCTGGTGCGCCGGGTGCCGCCGGCCCGCCCGGTGCACCGGCCCGGGGACCTGTTCCGCTTCTCCACGGTCAGCTGGGTGTCGTCGCTGTCGTCGACCGGGCTGATCTGGGTCGACACCCTGCTGCTCGGGTTCTTCGCCAACCCGGAGATCGGCGTCTACAACGTGGCCACCCGGCTGGTCACCGTGGCCATCTTCGTCCTCGCGCCGGTCAACGCGGCGTTCGGCCCGTACCTGGCGCACCTGTACCACCGGGGGGACCTCGACGACGTGCGCCGGGTCTACGCGGTGGCCACCGGCTGGGTGGTCCGGCTGTCGCTGCCGGCGTTCGTGGTGCTGCTGGTCCTCCCCGGCGACCTGCTGCGCGTCTTCGGCGGCGAGGTCGCCACCGGCGCGGCGGTGACCGTGATCCTGGCCCTCGGTCAGCTCGTCAACGCGGCGACCGGCCCGTGCGGCACGGTGCTGAACATGTCCGGCCGGGTGGCCCTCAACATGGCCGACAACCTGGTCGCCCTGGTGCTCAACGTGCTGCTCAACCTGTGGCTCATCCCCGCGTACGGGATCGTCGGCGCGGCGGCGGCGTGGAGCGCCTCGCTGATCGTAGTCAACATCGCCCGGGTCGTGCAGGTCCGTCACCTGACCGGCGCGTTGCCGTTCACCGTCGGGATGGCCAAGGGGCTGGCCGCCGGGGTGGCCGCGCTGGCCGCCGGGCTGCTGGTCAGCGGGCTGGTGCCGGGCTGGCCGTGGCGGCCGGTCGCCGGGCTGACCGCGATCGTCGCGGTCTACCTGGGCACGGTTCTCGCGCTCGGGCTCAGCCGGGAGGACGTGATGGTGCTGCGCACCCTGGCCCGCCGTCGCCGTCGCGGCGACCCGTCGGAAGCCCCCGGGGACGCCCCGGCCGTCGTCCCGTCCGACGACGGGCCGCCCCCCTCCGGGGTGGGTGGGGGTGGCCGGGACACCTCCGGGCGGGTGGTGTCCCGGTGAGCGCCGGGCCGCGCCGGGCCGCCGTGGACCGGCTGCGTCGGGCGGTACGCGGCACCCGCGCCTGGTCACGGGCGGCGCTGCCGGGCCGGGGCGGCGCGCTGCCCGACTTCCTGATCATCGGCGGGCAGCGGTGCGGCACCACCTCGCTGCACCACTACCTCGCCGCGCACCCCGACGTGCGGGTCGCCACCGGCAAGGAACTCCAGTTCTTCAGCCTGCACTTCGGCCGGGGAACCCGCTGGTACCGGGCGCACTTCCCGCCGGCCGCCCCGGGTCGGCGCAGCTTCGAGGCCAGCCCCTACTACCTGTTCCACCCCAGCGTCCCGGCCCGGGTGGCGGCGACGCTGCCCGAGGCCCGGTTCGTCGCCCTGCTGCGCGATCCGGTGGAGCGGGCCTACTCGCACTACCTGCACACCCGCTCGTACGGGATGGAGCCGCTGGACTTCGCCGCGGCGCTGGCCGCCGAGCCGGGGCGGCTGGCCGCGGCGCTGGTCGACGGGCCGGACACCCCGGCGGCGCACCACGCGCTGCGCAACTTCTCCTACGCCGCCCGGGGCCGCTACGCCGAACAGCTCGACCGCTGGTACGCCCACCTGCCCGCCGAACGGCTGCACGTGATCCGCAGCGAGGACCTGTACGCCGACCCGGCGGCCAGCTACGCGGGCGTGCTGCGGTTCCTCGGGCTGGCCCCGTTCACCCCGCCGGAGTTCGCCCGGCACACCCGGCGGGCGGACACCGGCCCGTCCCAGCTCACCCCGGCGCTGCGGGCCGAACTGGCCGCCGGGTTCGCCCCGCACAACGCCCGCCTCGCCGACCTGCTCGGCTGGCCCCACACCTGGTGAGCGAGCGGGCCACGCCCCGCCGACAGTCCGCAGCGGCGTGCCGGGGGTGGCCCGCTTTGCAGGATCAGGATCGAGTCGACGTCCGGTTACCCGGGTCAGCCGGTGACGGTTCGCTGGCTGGAGGGCCGGTGGGCAAGGTCGATGGCTGTCTGCTCCTGTCGCCAGGTGCCCCAGATCCGGTGGTGGGCGGCCACCTCGGCGCGTACGTCGGCTGAGGCGTCATCGCGCGCCTTGGTGCAGTAGGCGACGTTGACCAGTCGGGACTCGTCGCCGATCCGGCGGGCTTCTGCCAAGCCGAGCAGGGCGATCCCGGTGACAGCGAGTGCTCTGATCTGATCGGTGGACAGGGCCGCAGCACTGGCAGGTGGGCCGGCGGTGTGGATGGCGACGGCCAGTTCGCCGTGGGACAGCGCAGCCACCAGGGCTGCCTCATCGATGGCTGAGACGGACGGATCAGAGGGAACGGTAGGCTGGACAGGCATCGTCGTCCTTTCGCAGAGGGTCGATGCAGCTGGCCTCGGCGGGCCGCAATCCCGTCGAGGCCTTCTTCTTTTACTCCCGCAACCGTCAGGCAGGGGAGGAACAGGAGTTCGAGGTGCCACCACGGTATGCAAGGGCGCTTGCGTCGGTCAAGGCCCCTAGCGATGGGTTAGGCTTCGTGTCGTGTCGCCCGAACGAAGCGGCGAGCGGGAGAGGCCTGTGAAGATCAGCCATTCCGGAGTAGTGCAGATCCGTGACCCGGGGGCGAGGGCACGCAAAGCCGGCGAGCTTATCGACGAGCACCAGGCGGCGGTCAACGAGTTGTCCAGGTTGCGCCGCGCGGCGCTGGACGAGATGGTGTCACAGGGCATGACCCATACCCAGATCGCCGAAGTCGTCGGTATGACCCGCGCTCGGGTGGGCCAACTCCTGTCCTCGGGACCGCGCCCGGAGCGGACGATGCTCGGCACCGGAGAGTTGACCATTGCCGTAGGCGGCAAGTTCGAGGCTGGCAAGAAGGATCCGTACGCTGTGGTCTCAGCCGAGATGCTCGCCGCGTACGAGAAGCTGTCCGCTCTTGCCCGGGGTCTTGGTCTGACGTCCGAGTACGAGGTGGTCCCTCCGCCTGGCATGGTCGACCTCAACCGGGCCAACCTCATCGTGATAGGCAGCCCTCGGATACTGCCGTTCGTCGGTCAGGTGGTCGCCGCCGACACCATGTTCGGATTCTGCGCGGACGACGACGGTCATTACCTGGTGAATCACCGGACCGGTGAGGCGTTTCGCTCGCCGTCCGACTCCGGTGAACCAGTCGATTACGGCTACCTCGGTCGACTTCCCCGGCCTGACGGGCGCGGCACGTTCCTGTATCTCGCCGGCATTCACGCGATGGGCACTCTCGGTGTCGCCCACTACCTGCACGACCACCTCGACGAGTTGTACCGAGAGGTGAAGAACCGGCGCTTCTCCCTCCTGGTTGCCTGCACCTACGAACCGCGAAAGCGGACGATCGAGAAGGTCGAGGCCCTGACGCCGATCCACCGGGTGGAAGGGGCACCGTGATGCGCGTCTGCGCCGCCTCGGAGGCAGGCGATCCGACGGTGCCCAACGAGGACTGGGCTCTCGCCGGAGAGAATCTGATCGTCGTGCTCGACGGGGCGACCGCCCGGACCGGCACCGGCTGCGAGCACGGCGTCACTTGGTACGCCGCGAAACTCGGCTCGGCGCTCGCCGGCCTCGCGGTGGATCGGGACACCCACCTGGTCGACGCCCTGGCCCAGGGCATCCGCGCCGTCGCCGACCAGCACCGGCATCCGTGCGACCTCGACCACCCGGGCACACCATCCGCCGCGACCGCGGTGCTGCGGCCCCGCGACGGCTCACTGGAGTTCCTGGTGCTCGGTGACGTGACCGTCGTCATCGACACCGCCGACGGGATCCGGGTCGTCACGGACGACCGGGTGGACAGGACCGCGCGTGCCGAACGGGAGGAGGCGGACCGGCACCCGTTCGGCTCGGCGGCGAAGCGGGCCGCGCTGCTGCGGATGAAGCATGCTGAACTGGCTGCCCGAAACCGACCTGGGGGCTACTGGGTGGCTGCCGCCGACCCGGACGCCGCCAGCCATGCGATCACCGGCGAGGTGCCGCTCGACAGCGTACGACGGTTGGCGGTGTTGACCGACGGCGCTGCCCGGCTGGTGGCGCTGTTCGGCCTGTTGGACTGGGCCGACGTCCTCGACATCCTTGACAAGGAGGGCCCGGTGGCACTGATCCACCGGGTGCGCGTCGTCGAGGCCGCGGATCCGGCATGTCTGCGTTGGACGCGCAACAAGAGCAGCGACGACGCCACCGCCGTCTACGCTGCCCGAACCGGGTGACCAGCTCGGCTGGCCCCACACCTGGTGGCTGGCCGCCCTGCCACTGCCCGGAATCATGATCGGATTGCGATTCTGGAGACGACACGCCGAGGATAGTGCGCAGAATTGCAATCCGATCATGCTGCCCCCACCGTCACCACCCACGGCCCGCCGCCGGCCCGCCGGCCGCCGTCCCGCTGCCGGATCGGGGTGGCGGGCGGGCCGGTCAGCGGATCGGGGCGAGGACGGTGGCCGGGTCGCCCTTCGCCCGCAGCAGCACGGGGCTCGGCCCGATCGGCAGCGCACCGGTGCGGGCGGTCGGGTCGGCACCGACCGGGCCGCCGGTCAGGCCGGGCGCGGCCGGCAGCGACACGGTGCCGGTGGAGGTCGACCAGACCACCAGCGTGCTCTCCGCGCCCCGCCGGAACGCCACCCCGGTCAGGCCCTTGCCGTTCACCGGCTCGACGGTCGCGTCCCGGGCCGCCGCCGCCAGGGCGGCCATCATCGCGCCGGCCTGCCGCTGGGTGCCGTCCGGGTCGAGCAGCCCGTAGCGGACCTCCGCGCCGGCCCGGTTGTTCGGGTTGTACGCCAGCGGCAGCCAGAGCACCTCGTGGATACCCCCGGCGACCAGCATGCTGACCACCTTGACCATCTCGTCGCCCCGGGCCGCGGCATCGTCGTCGCCGTCCTTCCAGAACTGGCCGACCTCCCACGCCTGCACCGGCACCCCGGCCGGGGTCTCCGACCGCAGGTAGTCCAGTAGCGCCGGCACCCCGGAGAAGTGCTCGTAGAAGTGCAGCTGCCGGACGTCGACCACCCGGTCGTCGAGCATCTTCTCGGTGACCGCGAGGTAGGCCAGGTTGCGGGAGTTCTGCGCGTTGTCCAACGCGGCACGCAACGCGGTCGGGTCGTTCACCGCCGGGATCAGCCGACCCCGGGTGCCGATCCGCCGCTGGAAGTACGCCTGGTAGGCGGCGACGGCCTGGTCCGGCTGGCCGGCCCGCAGCAGCCGGTCGGCGACCCCCATCCCGTACGCCACGCTGCTCATGCCCGAGTCGACCACCTTGGCCTTCGGGTCGGCCGACCGGATCGCCTCGGCGGCGGCGGTGACCAGCCGGCGGTAGTCCTCCGGGCTGCCCGCCCAGTACTGCTGCGCGTTGACCTCGTTCTCGACGGCGTACTCGCCGACGCCGTACGGCGCGTACCGCTGCACCAGCGTGCGGACGAAGTTCTGGTAGGCGGCCAGGTCCGTCGGCATCGCCGACTCGGTCTTGTTGGCCTGGCCCCGGGTGAACTTCGCCGTCCCGCCGGTCGCCCAGCACACCCCGGTACGGATCTTCAGGTGCAGGGTGATGCCGAGCTTGCGGCTGCGCTCGGCGATCTGGTCCACCGCCGAGAAGTCCGGGCTGCCCTGGGTCTTCTCGATGTCGCACCAGCTCAGCTCGTGGTACGTCGTCGAGCCGGTGAGCTTCTCCAGGTAGGGCACGAACTGGTCGTGCCGGGAGAAGTCCCAGTGCGCGCCGAACGGGTTGCGCACCGGCGCACCGGCCGGCAGCGGCGTGCCGGTGGCGCCGGCCGACGGCGCGGTCGCCGAGGGGGCCGGCCCGGGGTCGGGGTCGTCCGAGCAGGCG
Organism: Micromonospora rifamycinica; assembly: GCF_900090265.1. Lineage (NCBI taxonomy): Bacteria > Bacillati > Actinomycetota > Actinomycetes > Micromonosporales > Micromonosporaceae > Micromonospora > Micromonospora rifamycinica. The sequence goes on along the minus strand of NZ_LT607752.1, from coordinate 1,326,145 downwards.
GCCCCGGCGACCAGGGCGAACAGCAGCGCCCCGGCGATCAGCACCCGCCGCCCGGCCCGGGGCTTCACCGGTAGCCCAGTTCGCGCAGGGTGGCACCGGAGAAGACCCGGACCAGCACCCGCAGGAAGGGGTCCAGCTCCCGACGGTAGGTGCCGACCCGGGAACCGTAGATCGGCGCGTCGGTGCCGGCGGCGGCCCGCCGTCGGTCCGCCTCGGCGGTGTACTTGCCCGCCACGTCGTGCTGCTTGCCGTCGTAGTCGAGCACGCCAGCCTCCCAGGGTTCGCCGAGGAACTCGAACAGGCCGCGCATGGCCTTCTCGGGATCGGTGACCGTCTCCTCGTACCGCAGTTCGTGGTAGCGCCCGGCCGGCAGCCGGGCCCCGGCGGCGCGGGCGACGCGGATGTAGCGCGGCCACTTCACCACGCACTTGACGGCCGACCAGTAGCCGAACCGCTTACGGTGCGACACCACCACGTCCCGGCCGTCCCGGATGACGTGCACGAACTGCGCGTCGGGGAAGACCTCGGCCAGGAAGTCGATGGAGAGCGCGTACAGCGGCGTCTTGTCGGCCCACCGGGTCTTGCCCCGGGAGCGGGCGTAGTCGGCCTGGATGCCGCCGAAGAAGTCGGCGATACGGCCCAGCCAGTACTCCCGGGGGAACCCGAAGCGGGCCAGCCGCTCCCAGTCCCGCCCGACGATGCGTCGCATGTCGGTCAGGAACCGGGTCTCCGGGCCGCAGCTCACCCGGGAGTGCGAGTCGAGCACCAGCCGCAGCATGGTGGTGCCGGACCGCTGGCACCCGACCAGGAAGATCGGCCCCTGCGGGCGATCCCCCCGGCTGTCGGCGGCCGGCATGTCGGCGGATGCGGTGCCGGTGGGTGTGCTGTCGGCGGGTGCGGTGCCGGCGAGCGGCATGTCGGCGGGTGCGGTGTGCGGGACCGCGCCGGCGGGGTCAGCCATGCTCCACCGCCTCGTGCCGTCCGGCGAGCGCGTCCAACCGGCCGGTCAGCTCGGTGCAGAGCGCCCGTACCCGGGGGTCGAGCTCCAGCCGGGGCCGTGGCGGGGTACGCACGCCGACGTGCGCGTGCAGCACCGGGTCGTACGGCAGGTCGAGGAACGCGCACAGCCGCCGGGTGTACCCGGCCGGGTCGGCGACCAGCGCGTCGTATGCGCAGAGCAGGGTGTCCGGGCGGTCGGCCAGCCCGAGCGAGAAGAACAGCGAGTTGCGGACGTACCAGAACAGGGCGGCGGCGGTGTGCGGGGTCATCCGGTCGTAGTCGAAGCCGGCGACCAGGTCCCGCGTCGGCGCGTCCAGGCGTTGCCCCTGCCACCGGTCACCGATGGTGCCGTCGTCGATGGCCCGCAGCGCCCGCAGGTTGGCGTCGCCGAACTTCGCCACCTCGGAGCGCGCCCGGTCGTCGACGTCCCGGTACGCCCACAGCGCCCGCCCCGGCGCGACCCCGGCCAGGCCGAGCAGCTCGTCCACCCGGTGCGTGTCGCACAGCGGCTTGACCAGCACGAACCGTTGCCGGCTACGGCGGATGACGGCGGTGAGCACCGGGTCGGGGCGCAACCGGAAACGGTGGAACACGGCCCGGTCGTTCTCGTTGCGCACCTCCACCGAGGGGTCCGCGTCCAGCCCCCGGGTGAGCATGTTGGTGCCGGAGCGTTGCAGGCCCACCAGGTAGACCGGGACGGCCCGGCCGGGCGGCCCGGGATGCGTCCGTCGCCACCGCCACTTGGCCAGCGCGGTGCGGGTCCGTTCGACCGGATCGAGCCGGTCCTCCTCGACCAGTCGCCGGACCCCCTCGGTACGCGCCCAGCGCAGGTGCCGGCGGACCCGTCGGGCGGTGTACGCCAGCGCCGAGGGTTCGTCGGGGTGGGGCACCGGGTCCTCCTCGGGCACGTCGGGCGGGGTGGGGCACACGGTACCGGCAGATCATCGCGGCTGGCCACGTGGCCGTGTGGTCAGCCGGCGATGGGCCGTGTGGCTACTTGGGGATCATGAACTGGACTCACGACGCCGGTGTTGCATACGGTGGGGCCCCTGGTCACCGCTGCTGTCCGGGGCGACCGTCCCACCCCCGACCCCAGTGGGCCGCAGCAGCCACCCCCGGAGCAGGCCGATGCGTGTCCTCCACGTCAACAAGTTCCTCTACCGGCGCGGCGGCGCCGAGGGCTACCTGCTCGACGTCGCCGAGCTGCAACGGGGTGACGGCGACGAGGTGGCCTTCTTCGGCATGACCCACCCGGACAACGACGCCCCGGCCCGGTACGCCCGGCACTTCCCGTCCCACGTGGAGCTGGACCCGGCGCCGCGCGGCGCGGGACCGCGCGCGGTGGCGGCGGCCCGGATGATCTGGTCGCCGGCCAGCCGGCGGGGCCTGGCCCGGGTGCTCGACGACTTCCGGCCCGACGTGGTCCACCTGCACAACATCTACCACCAGCTCTCCCCGTCGGTGCTGGCCGCGGTGCGGGCGGCCCGGGTGCCGGCGGTGATGACCCTGCACGACTACAAGCTGGCCTGTCCCAGCTACCAGATGCTCGACCGGGGCGCGGTCTGCGACGCCTGTGTGACCGGCGGGCCGCTGCGCGCGGCCCGCCGCCGCTGCAAGGACGGTTCGCTGGGGGCCAGCTCGCTGCTCGCCGTCGAGTCCTGGCTGCACCGCACCACCCGGGCGTACGGGCCGGTGCAGGCGTTCGTCAGCCCCAGCCGGTTCCTGGCCGACGTGATGCGCCGGGCCGGTGTCTTCCCCGACCGGATGCACGTGGTGTCCCACTTCGTCGACGTCACCACGACGGCGGTCAAGACGGCACCCGGCGGCCCGGTGGTCTTCGCCGGCCGGCTGGCTCCGGAGAAGGGCGTCGACGTGCTGATCGAGGCGCTCACCCGGCTGCCCGAGGACGTCGTGCTGGAGGTGGCCGGTGACGGTCCGGCCCGCGACGGGCTGACCGAGCTGGCCCGGCGGCGGGCGCCCGGCCGGGTCCGGTTCCACGGCCGGCTGGACAAGGCCCGGCTGCACGAGCTGGTCCGCTCGGCCACGGTGGTGGCGGTGCCGTCGCGGTGGAACGAGAACCAGCCGATGGCGGTGTTGGAGGCGTACGGCTGCGGGGTGCCGGTGGTCGCCTCCGACCTCGGCGGGCTGCCGGAGCTGGTCACCGCGGGGGTGGACGGCGAGGTGGTGCCCGCCGACGATCCGGTGGCGCTGGCCGCCGGGCTGGGCCGGGTGCTGGCCGACCCGGCGCGGGCGTACCGGATGGGGCGGGCCGGGCGGGCGCGGGTGGAGCGGGACTTCTCCCCGCAGGCGCACCTGACCCGGCTGCGGGAGGTCTACGCGACCGCCGCGCGGGCCGTCCGGGAGCCGGTGTGAACCCGCCGGTGCGGGTGCTCTACCTGGCCGGTAGCGGACGCAGCGGCAGCACCCTGGTCACCACCGTGCTCGGCCAGTACGCCGGGGTCTTCGCCGCCGGTGAGCTGCGTTACCTGTGGCAGCGCGGCGAGGTGGAGAACCGGCCCTGCGGCTGCGGGCTGCCGCTGCGGGACTGCCCGCTCTGGGGCGAGGTGCGCCGGGACCTGCCCACCGACCGGGCCGCCGCGATCGCCGCCGGGCTGCGCGGCCGGCTGCGGATGCGGGGCCTGCCCGCGCTGCTGCGCCGGCACCGGCGGGGCCGACGGCCGGTGCCCGCGCACCCCGACGACGCGGCCCTGGCCGACCTGTACACCGCCGTGGCCCGGCACACCGGGGCGCGGGTGGTGGTCGACTCGTCCAAGTTACCCCCGTACGGTGCGCTGGTCGGCGCGCTGCCCGGCATCGAGCTGCGGGTGCTGCACCTGGTCCGCGACCCCCGGGCCACCGCGTTCTCCTGGCGTCGCCGCCGGGGCCTCGACGGTGACACCGACCCGGAGCTGATGAGCCGGCCGCCGGTGTGGAAGGCGGCCCTGCTCTGGCTGGTCTGGAACACCGTCACCGTCCGGCTGTGGGGTGACCGCGCCCCGACGGGCTACCTGCGGGTGCGCTACGAGGACCTGACCGCCGATCCGGAGCCGACGCTGCGCCGGATCCTCGGCTTCGCCGGGGTCGACGCCGACGGCGGCCCGTTCACCGGCCCGGCGACGGTGCGGTTGGCGCCGACGCACTCGGTGGCCGGCAACCCGTCCCGGCACCGCACCGGCCCGGTGCCGGTCGCCGCCGACGTGCAGTGGCGGCGGGACCTGTCCCGCTGGTCGTACGCGCTGGTCACCGTACTGACCGCGGCGGGGCTGCGCCGGTTCGGCTACCCGTGGCGTCGGGGCGGTCCGGCGGCGGCCGGCGGGTCGGCGGGATCCGGGCGGTCGGCCGCCGGCCGGTCGGTGGCGGTCGGGCAAGAGGAGGGCTGAGGGATGTTGGCGGTGGTGGTGGGCACCGGGCGGTGCGGCTCGACCCTGGTGCAGGAGTTGCTGTCCCGGCACCCGGGGGTGGGATTCGTCTCCGGCGTCGACGACAAGCTGTCCCGGCTCAACCTCGCCGGCCGGTTCAACGGGTCGCTGTACCGGCGGTCCGCACCCCGCCCGGCCGGGATGACCTCGCTGCGGCACAGCCGCCGGCTGCTGGAGAAGGGTCGGCTGCGGGTCGCCCCGTCCGAGGCGTACCACCTGCTGGACCGGCACGTGGTGGCCGGCTTCTCCCGCCCGTGCCGGGACCTGACCGCCGAGGACCTCACCCCCTACCTGCGGCGGCGGCTGCGCGCCTTCTTCGACGCCCGGATCGAACGGCAGGGCTGCCGGCTGCTGCTGCACCACGTGACCGGATGGCCGAGGACGGGGTTCCTGCGGGCCGGTTACCCGGAGCTGCGGGTGGTCAACGTGGTCCGCGACGGGCGGGCGGTGACCAACTCCTGGCTCCAGATGGGCTGGTGGGACGGCTGGCGCGGGCCGGAGAACTGGTTCCTCGGGCCGCTGCCGACCGACCTGCGCCGGGAGTGGGAGGAGTACGACCGGTCGTTCCCGGTGCTCGCGGCGCTGGGCTGGAAGATGCTGATGGACCGGTTCGCCGAGGCCCGCGCCGCGCACCCCGAGGGGCAGTGGCTCGACGTGCGCTACGAGGACCTGCTCGCCGACCCGCGCGCCGAGGTGGCCCGGATGCTCGACTTCCTCCACCTGGACTGGTCACCGGCGTTCGAGAGGGGATTCGGGCGGTACCGGTTCCACGCCGGGCGGCAGGCCGCCTACCACGGGGAGTTGGGCGACGCGCAGCTCGCCGCCGTGGAGCGGGTGCTGGACAAGCCGCTGCGGCAGTGGGGCTACCGGGACTGACCGGCGGACCGCACCGCCGCCGCCCGTCGGCTACCGTCACGTCGCACCGCCGTCTCGGCGTCCCGGGTCGCCCCCGACTCGGTGTTCTGCCGTCCCGGGTCGCCCCCGTCCGCCCGGTGGCCGGCGTCGTCGGGGCGACGTGGGCAAAGTTCCTACAGGTGCAGGTGGTGGTGCCGGTCGGTCCGCCCATAACGTGCCGGGTCTCGGGACTCTCAAGGAGACTGCATGGCTGTAATGGGAATGCCCCTCCGCGCCGGGGTGGCCGCACTGTCCGCCCTGGCGCTCGCCGCCCTGGGCGCGGCGCCACCGGCGGTGGCGGCACCGGACGTACCGACGATCGTGGTCCAGGACGGGGTCACCCAGCCGGTCTTCGGTTACGGCGACGCCATCCGGGAGCGGCTGTTCATCGACTCGACCTTCGACAGCGACAACGACGGCGTGCGCGACATCATCGCGTTCGACCTGATGCGACCGGCGGCCACCGCGAACGGCCTCAAGGTGCCGGTCATCATGGACGCCAGCCCGTACTACTCGACGGTCTGCCGGGGCAACGAGTCCGAGTGCAAGGCCGACCTGGACGGCGACGGCCTGCTCGACAAGTGGCCGCTGTTCTACGACAACTACTTCGTCCCGCGCGGCTACGCGGTGATCCTGCTGGACATGGTGGGCACCAACAACTCCACCGGCTGCCCCACCACCAACGCCAACCAGGACAACCTCAGCGCCAAGCAGGCGATCAACTGGCTCAACGGCCGGGCCACCGCCCGCAACGCCGCCGGTCAGGTGGTCACCGCCGACTGGCACAACGGCAAGTCGGGCATGATCGGCAAGTCGTACGACGGCTCGCTGGCGATGGCGACGGCGGTGACCGGCGTGAAGGGCCTGACCACGGTGGTGCCGATCAGCGGCCCCACCGAGTACTACGACTACGTGCGCAGCAACGGGGTGGTCACCCGGGGCAACAGCTACGTGGCGTCGCTGGCCAACACGGTCACCAACCCGGAGCGGCGGGACTACTGCAAGCCGGTGCGCGACGCGATGGCCGCCGCCGACGGCGACGAGACCGGCGACTACACCGCCTTCTGGAACGAGCGCAGCTACGTCAAGAAGGTCCCGAACATGACCGCCAGCGTGCTGCTCTACCACGGTCTCAACGACGACAACGTCCGCGCGGACCACTTCAGCAAGTTCTGGTACGCCCTGGCGGAGAACAACGTCCAGCGTAAGCTGTGGCTCTCCCAGGAGGGGCACGTCGACCCGTTCGACTCGCGGCGGGCGGTCTGGGTGTCCACCCTGCACCGGTGGTTCGACTTCTGGCTGCACGGGATCGCCAACGGCATCATGGACGAGCCCCGGGTGGACCTGGAGCGGGCCGCCGACGTGTGGGAGACCCACGCCGACTGGCCGATCCCCGGCAAGGCCGACACCGAGGTGTTCCTCCAGCCCGGCACCACCGGGGCGGGTGGCCTGAAGCTGGTGCCGACGGCCAAGCCGGCGACCGGCGCGTTCCAGGACAGCCGGACCCAGAGCCAGAACACCATGATCCTCAACCCGGACACGGTGCAGCCGAACCGGCTGGCGTTCCTGTCCGCGCCGCTGACCGCGCCCCTGCACATCTCGGGCACGCCGACGGTGCAGCTGCGGGCCTCGGCCGACCAGACCGACACCAACTTCGGGGCGATCCTGGTCGACTACGGCACCGACGAGCGGGTGGCGCACCGGGCGTCCGGTGAGGGCATCATCACCCTGACCACCGAGGACTGCTGGGGGCTGAACAGCCCGACCGACGACGGCTGCTACAAGCAGACCGCCAAGCGGGTCGCCACCGCCGACTACGAGCTGGTCACCAAGGGCATCATGGACGCCCAGAACCGGCAGTCGATCCGGACCGCCGTGCCGCTGGTGGTGGGGGAGTCGTACAACTTCACCTTCCCGCTGCTGCCGGAGGACTACGTGTTCAAGCCGGGCCACCGGATCGGCGTGATCATCGTGGCCAGCTACCCGCAGTACTCCAGCCAGGCGGACACCACCGCCGCGAACATCCAGGTCGCCCTGAAGAGCAGCAAGATCGTTCTTCCGGTGGTCGGCGGCACCCCCGCCGCCCACGCGGCAGGTTTCTGACCGCTGCAGGGGTGGCCGCCGCAGCACCGCTGCGGCGGCCACCCCGCCAGGTCACCCCACGGTGCAGGGGGTGCCGTTGAGGACGAAGCCGGTGGGCGGGACGTTCGGGCCGCTGTAGGCCCCGACGAAACCGGCTGTGGTGCTGCCCCCGGCGGCGATCCGCCGGTTGTCGTCGGTGCTGGCGACCGTCACGGTACGCCCGGTCTGCGTCCAGGTGGCGCTCCAGCCACTGCTCACCTGCTGCCAACTCGTCGGCCAGCTCCAGGTCAGCGTCCAGCCGTCGACGGGGTTCGCCCCGTTGTTGACGATCTCGACGTTGCCGACCCAGCCGTTGCCCCAGTCGCTGGCGGTGGTGAGCCGGACGGTGCAGCTGCTCTCGGCCGGGCCGGTGGTGGTGAAGGTGACCGGCGACGACGACCAGGACACCTTCCCGGCGGTGTCCCGGGTCAGCACGTTGAGCGTGTACCGGGTGCCGGGCACGAGGTTGTCGACGGTGAACGAGGTGCCGGCCGTCTCGCCGAGCTGCTCGCTGACCGTGCCGTTCTGCCGGTACACCTCGTACTTGGCGATCGGGGCGCCCTTCGGCGGGGCCGGCGACCAGGAGATCGTCGCCGACCGGTCGGTCACCCCGCTCGCCGTCGGCTGCCCCGGCGGGGCGGGGTGCGCGGTGACCGGGGACGACGGCCGCAGCACCAGCGTGGTCAGCGAGTACGCCGGCAGCGTCCGGCTGGCGGCGCTGCCCGACTGCCCGGTGACCACGCCGGACGCCCCGTTGGTCAGCGAGTACGTGGTCGGCGCGGCGGCCGACGGGGTGAAGCCGGCGTAGTCGATGGTGACCGGGCGGGCGTTCTCCGGGTCCTTGTTGACCAGCAGCACCGCGAGATCCCCGTCGGCCCGCCGCACGGCGTGCGCGGTGACCAGCGGCTGGTCGGTGGCGGCGCGGACGAACTGGTCACCAGGCCGGGCGAACAGGTTCATCATCGACAGCCCGTGGTACGGCGCGAACGGGGTGTTCAGTGGCGGCTCGCAGACCGAGTTGTCGGCGGTGCAGGTGCCGCTGGACAGCAGCCCGAAGTCGCCGTAGTCGGTCTGCCCGGCCACCTGCGACACGGTGCCGATGCCGTTGTGCACGTTCCACCACTGCACGGTGAAGACGCCGTTCTCCAGCAGGTCGCTGTAGGCGTCGGCGAGGAACAGCGCACCCGGCTGGGTGTTCTGCCCGGTGCCGACGTTCAGCTCGGTGAAGCTGATGCCGATCCGGGCGGCGTTCGGGCCGGCGTACCGGGCGAGCTGGTCGCGCAGCAGGTGGGCCGCCTCGTCGATGTGGGCCGTCCGGGCCAGCGACTCGGCGGCGGTGCCACCCGGGTACCAGTGCACGTCCACAAAGTCGATCTTCGGGCCGGCGATGGCGAGCACGGTCCGGTTCCACGGGCCCGGGTCACTGCCGGCGGTGATCCCGTCCGGCCAGTTGCCCGGCATGGTGAGCACCGCGCCGACCTTGATCGTGGGGTCGACCGCCTTCATCGCGTCGGCGTAGTCGACCACCAGCCGGGCGTACTGGCTGGCGCTCTTGTCGGGGTGGTCGTCGGCCTCCCAGGCCGACCCGTAGTGGCCGTTGCCGTAGTTCTCGTTGCCGACCGTCCACCACTTCGCGCCGTACCCCTTGGTGACGTTGGCGTAGCGCACCCAGTCGGCGGCCTCGGCGGGGGTGCCGGTGCCGTAGTTCGCGATGATCATCGGCTGCGCGCCGACCCGGCGGGCGGCGGCCATGAAGGTGTCGAAGTCGGTGTTCGGCGCGACGTACCCGCCGGGCGCGGTGTGGTCGCGCCAGTGGTAGATGTCGGCGTACGAGCCGCCCGGGTAGCGCATCATCCGCACCCCGGCGGCCTTGAGCAGGTCCGACGTCTCGTTCGTGCCGAGCTGGGAGTCCCAGATGGCATGGTTGACGCCCAACGCGGTCTCCGGCACGGTGGCCAGCCCGGCGTTGGCGTTGACGGTCACGGCCACCGGGTCCGCCGCCGCGTCGGCGGGCGACGGGCCGGTCACGGCGAGCCCGCCGGTGGCGAGCAGCAGGCTCGCGGCGAGCGCCGTCCAGCGCCCCGGGCCGCGACGCGACAGTGGGGCGGAAACTCTGTTCATACGGGGTTCCTTCGGGGGTCACCACAGCACACCGCCCGGCCGGTCGGGGTGGCGTCGCCCACGAGGGCGTCGAGACGGCGGGCGGGACTGGTGGACGGGAGTACTGGCGTCGTTCCGTCGTGCTCGTCGCCGTCCCCCGGAAACCCAGCGGCCCCCGGTTGCCCTGGACGACGGTCAGCCCCACGCGCGGCACGTCATCGACGCATCAGAATCCCACGACGATCGTGGCGAATTCAAGGTGCTCCCCGTCCCGCCGGGCGGCCCTCACCGCCGGGCGGCCACCCGCGCCGCGACCCCGGCCACCCGCACCACCGCCGCCATCCGGCGGGGCCGGGAGACCACCGCCGGCCGGGTACGCAGACAGTCGCGCACCACGTCGGCGGCCCGCTCCACGCTGAGCAGCATCGGCTTGACCGGCGACTTCGCCATCTTGGTGTCGACGAACCCGAACCGGACGACGGTCACCCGCACCCCGTGCGGGCGCAGCGCGCCCCGCAGCCCCACCAGGTACGACGTCAACCCCGCCTTGGCGGCGGCGTACCCGGGGGCCTGGGCCGACGGGGCGGCGTCGGCGAGGCTGGACAGGCCCACCAGGTGACCGCCGGCCCCGGCGACCATCGCCGGCACGACCACCTCCACGGTGCGCGCCGCACCGATCAGGTTGACCTCCAGCGCCCTGGTCTGCGCCGCCAGGTCGTCGAGGTCGAAGAAGTCACCGACCCCCGCCGCGTAGACGCACACGTCGACCCCGCCGAGCCGGTCGACCGCCCCGGCCAGCACATCGCGGTAGGCGTCGCCGGTGACGTCGGCGACGTGGTGGGTGTAGCCGGGGGCGGTCAGGTCGCTGCCGCTGCGGGACACCCCGGCGACGCTCCAGCCGGCCGCCACCAGTTGCCGGGTGAGGGCCAGCCCGACTCCGTCGCTGTTGCCCACCACGACCGCCCGTCGCCCCTGCGTGTCCACGCCCCGGACTCTAGACGCCAGCTGGCCGGCCGCGACACGATGCCGCCCCGCCCACCGCAGCGGTGGACGGGGCGGCGGCGCAGCCGCAACGGTCAGGGCTGGCCCTGGTAGACCTCATCGTCGGCACCCCGGACGAACAGCCGGACCAGCCCGCCGTAGACGCTCCCCGCCGGGGCGGAGATCGACGCGCCGGGGCCGTCGATCGTGCTCCAGCCCGTCCACGCGCCGGAGTCCTGGAGGTACCAGGCGGTGCGCAGGTCGTCGCCGCCGGTGCGGACGAAGACGTGCAGCCCGCCACCGTAGACCAGGGCGGCCGGCGCGGACGCCGCACGTGCGGTCCCGGGCACGTCGCTCCACCCCGACCAGGCCCCGGTGGCCAGCGAGTACCGGTTGGTGCGGACGTTGCCGTTCGTGCCCCTGACGAAGACGTGCAGGTCACCGCCGTAAATGGCGGCCGACGGGGCCGAGTTGGCGCCGGTCGGGCCGGCGAGGGTGGCCCAGCCGGACCAGGCGGCGGTGCCCAGCGTGTACCGGTTGGTGCGGACCTTGCCGTTCGCGCCCCGGACGAACAGGTGCAGGTCACCGCCGTAGACGGTGGCGGACGGGGCCGACGACGCGGACGTGGTGCCACCGATCGTGCTCCAGCCGGACCAGGCGCCGGTGTCCAGGGCGTACCGGTTGGTGCGGACCTTCTGGTCGGCCTGCACGAACAGGTGCAGCTCCCCACCGTAGACGGCCGCCGCCGGTGCCGAGGTCGCCATGGCGTCACCGGGGACGGTGGACCAGCCGGACCAGGCGTCGGTGTTGGTGTCGTACCGGTCGACCCGCACCTGCCCGTCCGGTCCCTGCACGAAGACGTGCAGGTCGCCGCCGTAGGTGGCGGTGGCCGGCGCTGATTGGGCCTGCGCCGTGCCCGGCACCGGCGTCCAGCCCGCCGCCCGCGCGGCCGGGTGCCGGGCGGCTGCGGCGGTGACCCCCGTGACGGTGCCCGTCGGGTGGGTGCCCGCCGGCACGGCGGCGGCGGGGGTGGCGACGAGCGCGACCGCGCCCAGGCCGAGAGCGAACGCGGGCAGCCGCCGCCGCACCAGTTTCACCGTTAGAGTCAGACGCATAAAGGCTCCCTTGTGGACGATCGGTGGTGACGACGGCGCGGTCGGCTTGCGGCTGGTCCACCGGGCAGCACACCCCGCCCGTTCCCGCGCGGCCGGCGAACCCGGCCCGCGACCCCAGGCGACCCCCCGTCACGGCCACCCTATCGATCCGCCCGCACCCCCACATCCACCGAACCACCCCACCCCCACCCGCCCGCGCGGGCAACCGCACCGCTCGCCTGGCCGGGGCCGGGGAACGGCGGCAACCGCACCGCTCGGACCGTGCGGGGGAGCGGCGGTGATCAAGAGGTTGGCGTCACCGGAACCGGTCCGGGTGACGCACAGCTCTTGATCACCGCCCGGGGGTGTGGTCAGACGACGGCGCAGGGACTGCCGTTGAGGGTGAAGAAGGCCGGCTTCGCGGTGTTGCCGGTGTGGTTGGCCTGGAAACCGATGCTGACCGACGCACCCGGTGCGATCGAGCCGTTGTAGGAGACGTTGGTGGCGGTGACCGCTCCGCTGGTCGGCGAGTAGGTCGCGTTCCAGCCGCCGATGATGGTCTGCCCGGCGGGCAGGGTGAACGCCAGGTTCCAGCCGTTGATCCCGGTGTCCCGGCTGTTGGTGATCGTGATCTCGGTGGTCAGGCCGGTGTTCCAGGCGTTGACGGTGTACCCGATCCGGCACTCGGCTCCCGGGCCCGGCGTGGTGGGCGTGGGCGGGAACGGCGTCGGCGGCGTGGTGGTCGGCACCGGCGGGGTGGTCGGGGGCGGCGTGGTGGTGGGCGGCGGGGTGGTCGGGGGCGGGGTGGTGGTCGGCGGGGCGTCCAGGCCGAAGAACCGGATCGCCTGCGCCGCGTCGACCGGCAGGTTGTGCGTGACGCCCTGCATGCTGATCGCCTCGACCGGGGCGGTGCCGCCGCTACCGCCGTACCGGGTACGGGTGTAGCCGGCCTGCGGGCTGTCGGTGAAGGTCGGCGTCTGGCTCAGCCCCTGCACGTTGGTCCACTGCTTGACCTCCTCGCCGAAGTTCGGATAGCGCAGGGTCTCGTCGTTGGTGCCGTGCCACAGCTGCATCCGGGGCCGCTTGCCGGTGTACCCGGGGTAGGCGTTGCGGACCAGGTCGCCCCACTGCTGCGCGGTCTTGGTGACCTGCCCGTTGGCGCACTGGCTGTTCCATTCCGAGCCGTCGGTGGTGGCGAAGCAGCCGAACGGCACCCCGGCGAAGGCCGCTCCCGCCGCGAACACGTCCGGGTAGTCGCCGAGCAGCACGTTGGTCATCATCGCCCCGGACGAGGTGCCGGTGGCGAAGATCCGGTTCGGGTCGACGGGGTACCGGCCCCGGACATAGTCGATCATCGACTTGATGCCCACCGGGTCGCTGCCCCCGTCGCGGCGCAGCGCCTGCGGGGAGGAGACGTCGAAGCACTTGCTGCTGCGGGTCACCGACGGGTAGATGACGATGTAGCCGTACCGGTCGGCGAGGGCCGCGTACTGGGTGCCGGAATAGAACGCCGGGCCGCTGCCGGTGCAGTAGTGCACCGCCACCAGCAGGCCCGGCCGGGCCGCGACGGTGTTCGGCACGTACAGGTACATCTGCAGGTTGCTGGGGTTGGCGCCGAAGTTGGTCACCTGGGTCAGCGTCGCCGCCGAGGCCGGGGTGGGGGCGGCGATCGCCGCCAGTGCGGTGAGCGCGGCGGCGACCAGGGCGGTGCCGAGGAGTTTGATCCTGGATCTCATGGACGGGTTCCTCCGGAGGATCGCGGACATGCGACGGTGTCGATCGAGGCTGCCCGGCGCTCGATCGTGTCCGGCTCAGGAACATCCATGAGTATCGTTATCCCCGTGCCGGCTTGGCAAGGTGGACCTTTCCCCCGGAACTTCCGGGCTGGCGGGGCGGGCCGTGCCGTCGGGGCTCCCGGCTCGGCGGGGCGGGCCGTCCCGCCGGAACTTCCGGTCGCCGACAGGCCTGACCACCGACGACCGGTGGGATCGCGCCGGTGGATAATGGCCCGCATGCGTGGTCCTGCGATGACGGACGTCGCCCGCCTGGCGGGAGTCTCCCACCAGACGGTTTCCCGGGTGCTCAACGACCACCCCAACGTCCGGGAGCAGACCCGGGTCCGGGTCCGTGCGGCGATCGCCGAGCTGGGCTACCGACCGAACCGGGCGGCCCGGGCGCTGGTCACCGGCCGGTCCCAGCTCATCGGCGTGGTCGCCCAGAACAGCACCCTGTACGGCCCGGCGTCGCTGCTGGCGGCCCTGGAGCAGGCCGCCGCGTCGGCCGGCTTCGCGGTCAGCGTGGGCAGTGTCAGCACGCTCGACCGGCGGTCCATCTCCGCCGCCGTGGAGCGGCACCTCGACCACCGGGTCGCCGGCATCGTGGTGATCGCCCCGGTGGCCTCGGCCGACGAGGCGCTCGACCACCTCCCGCACAGTGTGCCGCTGGTCACCGTCGACGGCGACCCGGCCCGGGAGGCGGCGCTGGTCACCGTCGACCAGGCGGCGGGGGCCGGGCTGGCCACCCGGCATCTGTTGGACGCCGGGCACCGTACCGTCTGGCACGTCTCCGGCCCGGCGGACTGGTTCGACAGTGCCGGGCGGGTCGAGGGCTGGCGGGCCGCGCTGCGGGCGGCCGGGGCCGAGGTGCCGCCGGTGCTGGCGGCCGACTGGAGCGCGGCATCCGGCTACCGGTGCGGGCAGATGCTGGCCCGGATGCCGGAGGTGACGGCGGTCTTCGCGGCCAACGACCACCTCGCGCTGGGGGTGCTACGGGCGTTGAGCGAGCGCGGGCGGCGGGTGCCGGAGGAGATCAGCGTGGTCGGCTTCGACGACGTGCCGGAGGCGGGGTACTTCATCCCGCCGTTGACCACCGTGCGGCCGGACTTCGACGCGGTGGCCCGGGCCGGCCTGGCGATGCTGCTGCGGCAGATCGAGGACGGCCCGGGGACGGTGGAGCGGTTCACCATCGCCCCCACCCTGGTCCACCGGGCCAGCGTCGCCCCCCCACCCTCCTGACCCCCAAACCCAAACCCACCCTAACGCCGCCCGCCCACCCGCGACTCGCGCCGGTGATCAAGAGGTCTGCGTCATGTTGGAGATCAACTAAGGCCTGATCCTCTTGATCAACGGGGGGTGGCCCGGGTGGGAAAGCGGCGTGGGTGGGGTGGGGTCATGGGCGTGGCCAGGTTTCGAGGGCGGTCACCACGCTGTCGATCGTGCGGTCGTAGCTGCGTTCGAGATCGGCGGCGAGCCTGAAGGCGCCGGCGGTCTCCAGGCTGACGAAGCCGTGGATGGCGGCGCGCAGGAAACGCGTGGCGTCGATCGCGTCGTCGTCGACGAGGTGGTAACCGGCCAGCACCGTGTAGACCACGTGGAGCGCGCCGGCGCTCGCCCGCTGGTCCTCGGCGTCGTCGGGGTCGGGCGCGCGGATGGTCATCGGGTACTGCATCGGGTTTTCCCGCGCCCAGGCCCGGTAGGCGGCGGCCAGGCTGCGGACCGCGTCGGCACGGGCACGGCCGATGCAGGCCTCGGTCAGCGCTGCCGCCAGCTTCTCCTTCGCCCGCAGCATGATGCCACGGCGGAGCCCGGGTAGGCCGTCGACGTGCTTGTAGAGGGACGGGACGCGGACGCCGAGACTCTCGGCGAGCGCGGCGAGGGTCAGCTCGTCGGTGGGGTGGGCTTCGAGGAGTCGGCTGCCCCGCTCGATGACGACCTCGGTGGTGAGGCCGGCCCTAGGCACCCGGGTGCACCGTGGCGAGGAACCCGAGCACCGCCCGGGTGGTGGGCTCGGGCTGCTGGGCGTGCGGGTAGTGACCGGCGTCGGGCACCATCACCACCTCGCCGCGCAGCGCCTCGCCGATCCACGCCGCCTCGGCCGCCGGGTCCTTAAAGTCGGGATCCCGGTCACCCATGACGACGAGCACCGGCGTGTCCACCTCGGCCAGGCGTGCCTCGGCCGATGCGTGATCGGTCTGCCGGGCGGTGCGCGAGAAGGCCCTGCCGTAACCGGGCTGGCGGAGCCGGTCGACGACGGCCGCCCGGTAGGCGGCGAAGTCGGCGGGTTTGGCGCCGGCGTAGAGGGAGGGCATGTAGGCCTTCCAGACGGTGGCCACCCACAGCGGCGACGTCATCACGTGGAACAGGCTCCGCATCCCCGGGGGCAGTGTGGGGTTGCGCACGAACGGGCCGACCAGGACGAGACCGGCGATCTGCTCGGGGTGGTCGGCGGCGGCGATGACGCCCGCCCCCGCGGCGAGGGAGTTGCCGACCACGACCGCCGGTCGGCCCAGCTCGGTGATCAGCGCGCTGATGTCGGAGGCCGTCTCGGGGTCGCCGTAGGAGGTGAAGGTGGTGTCGCTGTCGCCGTGGCCCCGCAGGTCGGTGGTGACCACGGTGTAACCGGCGGCGACCAGGGCAGGGGCCAGGAAACGGTACGAACTACGCAGCTCCGCCATGCCGGGTACGAGGAGCACGAGCGGTCCACTGCCCTGGACGTCGTACGCGAGGCGACCCTCTGCGCGGCGCAGGAAGCGGGTCGTCGACGGGGAGGTGTGCTGGGGTGCGGTCATGCAGCTAGCTTAGCTAGGTAAAAAGCTAATGCCAATAGCTTCTGTGGCCCCGGACGGGTGCCCACCGCGAGGAGGTGGTCCCACTCGGGCGTCGCAGGCCGGATTACCCCTGGTCGACGCCGATACGCACGCCGGAGGGAGGGGCCGGCGGCACCGCACGGTGCCACCGGCCCGTCGCCGCTGCGGGTCCTCAGCTGTCGGGGCGGCCGGCGTCCCGCACCGGACGGACCTCGACCAGGCCGAAGCGCGCCTCGGGGATCCGGGCGGCCTGCCCGACCGCCCGCGCGATGCTGTCGCACTCGACGAGGTAGATGCCGGCGAGGTACGGCTCGGCACCGGGGAACGGGCCGTCGGCGGTCGCCGTCCGGCCGTCGCTGACCAGCACCCTCTTGGCCTGACCCGGGTCGGCGAGCGCCTCGGCGACGATCAGCTCGCCCGACGCGGTGAGGTCCTCCACCAGCGCGGTGTGCGCCCGGACGCCCGCCTCGCGTTCCGGGTCGGACATGTCCTGCCAGGCGTCCCGCGCCTGCTGGTCGTGACTGATCATGATCAGATACTTCATGGTGGCCTCCCGAAGGCTCGACGACGTTCACCCGGATGTCGAGACCACCGGGCCGGCTTCGACATCCGGCTGCACCATCGATGCCGGGCCGACGCGCCCCGGCGGAACGGCGGACCGCCCCGGCCCCCAGGCGGGGGAGGGGATCAGGCCGCGCCGCCGGAGGGAAGGCGACGGTGACCGGGTTGCCGGGCCGCGCGCATACGCAGGAACCGCTGCTCCGGCACGCTGAGCGTCGCCTGGGCGGCCAGCAGGTAGCACCGCCGGGCCGCCGTCCGGTCGCCGACCAGATCGAGCAGGTGCGCCCGGACGACCTGCGTACGGTGGTTGCCCGCGAGCCCGGGGTCGGCCTGGGCGGCGGTCAGCTCCGCGAGCGCGACCTGCGGCCCGTCCACCATGGCGAGCACGACGATCCGGTTGAGCGTGACCATCGGGCCGGGCGCGAGGTGCCGCAGCAGGTTGTAGAGGCCGAGGAGCTGCGGCCAGTCGGTGTCCTCTGCCCGGGGCGCCTCGTCGTGCACCGCCGCGATCGCGGCCTGTAGCTGGTACGGCCCCACCGGCGCGTCCGCCAGGGTACGGGTGATCAGCGCGACGCCCTCGGCGATGGCCGACCGGTCCCACCGGGACCGGTCCTGCTCGGCCAGCGGGACGAGCGACCCGTCCGGCCGGGTCCGCGCCGGCCGGCGGGCGTCGGTGAGCAGCATCAGCGCCAGCAGGCCGGTGACCTCAGGGTCGTCGGGTAGCTGCCGGTGCAGCTGCCGGGTCAGCCGGATCGCCTCGGTGGTGAGTTCGACCCGGGTCAGCGCCGGCCCCGAGCTGGCCGTGTGGCCCTCGTTGAAGATCAGGTAGAGCACCTCCAGCACGGCGGCCACCCGCGCCGGGCGGTCCCCGGCGGTGGGCAGCCGGAACTCGACGCCACCGGCCCGGATCCGCTGCTTGGCCCGGCTGATCCGCTGCGCGACCGTCGACTCGGGCACCAGGAAGGCGCGGGCGATCTCGGCGGTGCTCAGGCCGCCGACCGCCCGCAGGGTGAGCGCCACCTGGGAGCCCCGGCTCAGCGCCGGATGGCAGCAGAGCAGCAGCACCGTCAGCGTGTCGTCCACCGCGGAGACCGGCGCCGACCCCGGCGTGGTCAGGGCGGCCACCGTACGCTCCCGGCGTCGGCGGGCGGCGTCGGTGCGCCAGGACTCCGTCCAGCGGCGGGCGGCGACCGTGGTCAGCCAGCCCCGGGGGTTCGCCGGCAGCCCCTCCCGCGGCCACTGCACCGCCGCCGCCAGCAGGGCCTCCTGCACGGCGTCCTCGCAGGTGTCGACGCTGCCGTACCGGCGTACCAGGGTGGCGAGGACCTGCGGCGCATGGACGCGCAACAGATCCTCGACGGCCGACGTGCCGGTCACCCTTGCGGTCGCTCGTCGCCGCGGACCGGCCGCACCTCGACCAGGCCGAACTGCGCCTCGGGCACCCGGGCGGCGTACGCCACCGCCTGCTCGATGCTGTCGCACTCCACCAGGTAGAAGCCGGCGAGATACTCCTTCACCTCGGGAAAGGGGCCGTCGGTGGCGATCGTGCGGCCCCGGTCGACCCGCACCCGGCGGGCCGTGCCCGGGTCGGCCAACGCTTCGGCGGCGCGCAGCGCACCGGAGCCGGCCAGCTCCTCGAGCAGGGCGGTGTGGGCCTGGACGCCCTGCTGCCGTTCGGCGTCGGACAGCCCCTGCCACACCTCACGGGCCTGTTCGTTGTGGCTGATCAGGATCAGATACTTCACCGCACCTCCAGAGGTCACGGTGATTGTCCCAGCACCGCAGGGGCGGGGGTGCCCGGTCGACTCCCGTCCGTCCGGGCACTCCTGCCGCCCTACGGCCCGCGTCCCCATGGTCCTGGCCCCGGAACCGATGTCGGAAGTGCGATACCTGTCCACCGGCCGTCGCCGCGCGGCGACTCGGCCGTTGACCTGGGCAACGACGAAGGTGCGTCCGGCCCGGGGGCCGGGTGCCGCGACGAGGGTGCGTCCGGCCCGGGGCCGGGTGCCGCGACGGGAGGTGTCCCGACATGGGGGACGCGACGACCGACAGCACCGACGAGACACCCCGGTCCGGCCCTCGCCGCCCCGGCGGACGCCGGCCGGCCGACACGGTACGGGCACCCTCCGCCCTCGACGCCTGGGGACGGGCCAACCGGCGCGGGCAGTGCGATTGGTCGGACCCGGACGCCGAGCCGCACCTCATCCGTGGTCTGGACTGAACCGCCCCGCGCGGGCCGGCAGCGGAGAGCGTCCCGCCCCGGTTGCGGGCGGCACCGGCGACCCCGGGAGGGTGGTTTCAGGCCGCCCGGCGGTGGCGGGCCTGCGCGCCGTACGGCTGGGCCGCCATCCGGCGCGGCTCGTCGACCTCGTCGAGCCGCAGCCGCCACCGGGACCGGCCGGTGCGCCGGCCCTGCGGTGGGCCGGCCGGACGCGGACCGAGCCGGAACAGCAGTACCGTGATCAGGTAGCCGCCGACCAGGAACCCGTGGCTGACCAGCCGGGGCACCGCCACCTGCGCGGTGACCAGGTCGTTGACCGACAGCAGGACCAGGGTGGCGACGAAGGCGCTGAGCATCGGCAACAACCCGGCCGGCGGGGTGCGGCGCAGCGCGACGAAGAGGAAGCCGGCGCCCACCGCCACGTTCCACGCCGCCGACTCGTGCCACAGGTGCTGCCCGGTCGGGTGCAGATGGTCGGCGTTGACCCCCTGGCCCACCTGGGCCAGGCCGAGGGCGAGCTGGACAGCGCCGAGCAGCCCCAGGGTCACCCGTAGGCCGTTGGTCAGCCCGCCGCGCCACCGGCCGGCGAGCCGTCGGCGGGGCAGCGGCACGGTGGCGAGGATCGTCTCGGTCAGGTCGGGCACCGCCGTCACCACCCGGGTACGGGCCCGTCGGGTCACCCCGGCGGCGACCTCGTGCCACGCCCGGCAGTCCGCGCAGCCGTCCAGGTGGGCCTGGACGGCCGTCCGCTCCTCGGCGGTCTCCTCCCCGTCGAGCTGGGCCGACAGGATCTCCCGCCACGATTCGCACCGCATCCGGCGATTGTCGCTCATCCGGGCCGCCCGTCGGCGCAACGTTCCGACAGGGCGTAGCGCACCAGCACCACGTCGCCGATCTGGCGTACCTCGGCGATCCTGGCCCGGCGGCCCGGGTGCCACGGGAACGCGCCGTCGCCGACGAACCGGGGCGCCCGCCGGTCCCCGACGAAGAACGGGGCGACCACCAGGTGCAGTTCGTCGGCGAGACCGGCGGTGAGGAACTGGGCGTGCACCGACGCGCCACCCTCCACCATCAGCCGGCCCACCCCGCGCGCGGCGAGGTCCGCCAGGGCCCGGGCCGGGTCCAGCGGGTCACCCGCGTCGACCACGGTGGCCAGCCCGGCGAGCAGTTCGGTGGTCTTGTCCACCGCCGGGGTGGCGCAGTAGACGACCTTCTCGGCATCGCCGACGGTGAAGAACCGGGCCGTCGGGTCGAGCAGTCCCCGGGCGGTCAGGGTCACCTTCACCGGCGACGGTGGCAACCCGGCGGCCTGCCGGGCGGCCCGCAGCGGTGCCGAGCGGACCACCAGCCGGGGGTCGTCGGCCCGGATCGTGCCCGCGCCCACCAGGATCGCGTCGCAGCCGGCCCGCACGGCGTCGATGCGGTCCATGTCCTCCGCGTTGGACAGCAGCAGCCGCTGCTCGGTGGCGTCGTCGATGTACCCGTCGATCGAGGTGGCGCAGCTGAGCAGCACGTACGGCCGCCCGGTCGACGCCGGGACGGCGGTGTCCGCCGTCCCGGCGGGCACGACACCCATCTCAGTTCAACGACGGCAGGTCGACGGCCCGGCCCGCGGCCCGGCTCGCCTTCGCCGCCAGGTAGTCGGCGTTGGCGGGGGACAGGAACACCCCGGTCGGCACCACCTCGGCCACCGTCACCCCCAGCCGGGTCAACTGCTCGGCCTTGTCCGGGTTGCTGCTCAACAGCACCAGCTCCGGCACCCCCAGCACCGCCAGCATCTGCGCGGCGGCCCGGTAGTCGCGCTCGTCCTCGTCGTGCCCGAGCGCCACGTTGGCCTGGTAGGTGTCCAGCCCGGCGTCCTGCAGGGCGTACGCGTCCAGCTTGGGGTAGAGGCCGATCCCGCGTCCCTCCTGGCGCAGGTAGAGCAGGAACCCGCCCGCCTCGGTGATCCGCTGGACCGCCTCGCGCAGCTGCGGTCCGCAGTCGCAGCGCTGGCTGCCGAAGACGTCCCCGGTCAGGCACTCGCTGTGCGGGCGGACCAGTGGCGCGGCCCCGCCCGCCGCGTGCCGACGCAGGGCACCCGCCCAGTCGCCCAGCCCGAACGCCAGGTGCTCCCGACCGTCGACCAGCCCGTCGAACGAGAAGACCCGGGCCGTGGTGGCGTACCCGTCGGGGAACCGCAGCGGCACCGTGACCTGTGTCCGGACCGTCGCTGTCGGCAGTGCTTCGTACATGTGTCTCCTCCGTCAGGCGCTGCCGGCCAACCCGGCAGCGGGTACCGGTGAGGAACCACCCTGGGTTCCCACCGTACGGTCACCCGCCCGCGTGCGCAGTGCGGACGGGCGACCCCGCAGCACCAGCACAGCGGCCCCCGGCAGTGCGGCGACCAGCACCAGCGCCCCGTACACCAGGGCGGTCGCCACGCCCTCGGCCGCGCCCAGCCCGGCGGCCCCGAACGCCCACGCGGCGACGCCCTCGCGCGGGCCGAAACCCGCCACGTTGGCGGGCAGCGCCATCGCCAGCAGCGCCAGCAGGGTCAGCGGCACCAGCACCGTCAGCGGCGCGGTGACCCCGGCCACCCGGGCCGCCAGCACGAACGTCGCCAGATGGCAGCCGACCACCACCGTCGAGGCGAGCAGCACCCCCGGCCCGGTGCGCCGGCCGAGCAGCCCGGCCCGCACGTCGGCGGCGGCGGCCCGCACCGCGCGGGCCCGCCGCGACGGCCCCGACCGGGGCAGCGCCCGGACCAGCACCGCCAGCACCAGGCCGACCACCACCGCCACCGCGACCGCCACCGGCAGGTACGGCCGCACCGGCGACGGTAGCGCGAGCAGCAGCGCCGCGGCCAACATCACCTGGACCAGCTGCCCGGCGGTCCGCTCCCAGACCACCGCCCGCACGGCCCGGCCCAGGTCACCGGCCTCCCGACCGTGCCGCACCGCCCGGTGCACGTCCCCGAGCACCCCGCCGGGCAGCGTCGCGTTGAGGAAGACCGCCCGGTAGCAGTCGGCCACCGCCGTGCCCAGCGGCAGCCGGATGCCGAGCCCGCCGGCGACCAACCGCCACCGCCACGCGCAGCCGACCGTGGCCAGCGCGCCCAGCGCCAACGCGGTGAGCACCGCGGGCGTGTCGATCCGGCGCAGCCCGGCCAGCGCCGGGCCGGTGCCCAGCCACCACAGCAGCACCGCGACCAGGCCCACCCCGCCCAGGTTGCTCACCCAGGCCCAGGCCGGGTTCCCGCTAGCGCGGGCGGTCAACGTACCGGTGGCCTGCGGTGACACGCGGTTCCTCCTCGGGAAGATCTCGTCCTTTCTCACGTACCGGCCGGCGGCGCGGTTCATTCCACCCCGGCGAGCAGGTCGTCGTGGCCGACGGTGACGGTGAGCCGGCCGGCCGCCGCCTCGGACCGCCGCCGCCGGGCGTATCCGGCCGTGCGCTCGGCCAGGTCGGGGCGTTGGGCGACGGCGGCGTCGAGCCAACCGTCGAACCACTCCCCGGCCAGCGCCGCCCGGTCCGGGCCGAGCCGCCACGGGCTCGGCCGCACGGTCACCGGCATCCCGTGCCGGACGAACTCCGCGCCGGCCGCCGCGGCGGCGTCCGGTCCGAGCAGCGTCCGGCCGTCGACGGTACGCCGCTGGTGGGCGTCGAACGCGGCGGCGACCTCGGCGTCCAGCGGGTCGGCGGGGTGCAGCGTCACCCGACCGACCACGGAGAGCACGAAGAGGCTGGGGCAGCCGACGCCGGCACAGGTGGCCACGATCCGGGCGATCTCGTCGGCGGTGAGCATGTCCAGCAGCGCCGACGCGGTGACCAGGTCGGCCCCGGCGAGGTCGGCGGCGGTCAGCCGGGTGATGTCGCCCCGCCGGGTGTGCACCTCGACCGGGCTGCCGTCGGCGGCGACCGGCACCGCCGCGCCGGCCCGCTCCAGCAGACCCGGATCCCGGTCGTGCAGCACCCAGCGCTGCGGGCCGGGCAGCAGCGGGGCCAGCCAGCGCAGCATCGACCCGGTGCCGCTGCCCAGGTCGTGCACGACCAGCGGCCGGCCCCCGGTGAGCCGGTGGCGCAGCCGGTCGACCAGCTCCCGGCTGCGGGCGTCGGCGTCGGCGGGTTCCCGTAGCCGCAGCCAGGCGGCGAACGGGTCGGTGGCGTACGCGGTCATGTCCTCACTCCGTCCAGCACCTGGGAGATCATCGTCACGGTCGTCGGCCAACCCGGGAGGTCCGCCCGCCGGTCACGGGCCGCGCGCCGCAGCCGGTCCCGCAGGTCGGCCGAGTGCAGCCAGCGGCGCAGCCCACCGGCCAGCGCCACCGGATCGCCGGGCGGCACCAGCATCCCGGGCGCGGCGCCGTCGGTGGCCCGGCCCAGCGCCTCGGGCACCCCGCCGGCCGTGGTCCCCAGCACCGGCAGCCCCCGGGCCAGGGCCTCGACCACCACCATCCCGTACGTCTCGGCGCGGGAGGCCAGCACCAGCAGGTCTGCCCCCGCGTACGCCGCGTCCAGCGCCGGCCCGGACAGCGGCCCGTGCCAGCGCACCCGCCCGGCCAGCCCGGCCCGGTCGACCCGCTGCCGCAGCCCGGCCACGAAACCCGGGTCGCGGTCCAGCGCGCCCACGCAGTCCAGCGTCCACGGCCGGTCGGCGAGCCCGGTCAGCGCGTCGACCAGCACGTCGTGCCCCTTGACCGGGGTGACCGCCGCGACGCAGAGCAGCGCGGTGCCGGCCGCCGTGCCGGGGGCGGGATCGGTCGGATCGACCCCCGGCACGGCCACCGCCACCCGGGCCGGGTCGAGGGGATGCCGGGCCAGCAGCAGGTCGCGGGTCCAGCCACTGGTGGTGACGAGCGCGTCGGCGTGCGGCAAAGCCCGCGCCTCGACGTCGTCGCCGAGCGGCATGTGCACCAGCAGCACCTGACGCAGCCGACCGGCCTGCGCCGCCAGCAGCTCCGGCACGGTCGAGGCGACCAGCCCGTCGTAGAGCACCAGCGTGCCGTCCGGTAGGGCCGTCAGCACCCCGGCCAGCCGCGCCCGTGCCGCCTCGTCGGGCGACGGCCAGTCCCCGGGCACCCCGTGCTCGCGCACCGTCCAGCCGGCCGCCGCGAGCCCGGTGCAGACCCGCCGGTCGTACGCGTTGCCGCCGCTGGGCGTGGCCGGGTCGTCGATGTCCCCCGGCAGGACGACGTGCACCGCCGGCACGGGCTACAACGACCGCTCGTAGCTGGCCCAGGCGATGTGCGACTCGTGCAGGGTGACCGTGATCCCGGACAGCTCCCGGGCGCCCGTGCCCAGGCCACCGGCGTGCACCCGGTCGGCGAGCCGGTCGGCGATGGCCCGGCACAGCACCTCGGTGGTGGTGTTCTGCCCGGCGAACGCCGGCTCGTCGTCCAGGTTCCGGTACGTCAGGTCGGCCAGCACCGCCTTCAGCTCGTCGATCGCCCGGCCGATGTCCACCACGATGCCGTCGTCGTCCAGCTCCGGACGGCGGAAGGTGGCGTCGACGACGAAGGTCGCCCCGTGCAGCTTCTGCGCCGGCCCGAACACCTCGCCCCGGAAGCTGTGCGCGATCATGATGTGGTCCCGTACGGTCACGCTGAACACGGTGTCTCCTCGTCGTAGGTGATCAGATGGCACAGCGCGGGCAGTTCCCCCGAGGCCAGCCGGCCGAGCACGTCGGGCAGCTCGGCGAAGCGGGACCGCCCGGTCAGCAGCGTGTCGAACACCGGGTCGGCGAGCAGCTCCAGGGCGAGCGCCAGCCGGTCGCCGAAGTCCCGCCGCGACGCCCGCGCCGGGGAGACCGTGCCGACCTGGCTGCTGCGGACGGTCAACCGGCCGGCGTGGAACGCCCCGCCCAGTGACAGCTCGACCGGCCGGTCGCCGTACCAGCTCAGCTCGACCACGGTGCCCTCCGGGGCGAGCAGGTCCAGGCTGCGTTGCAACCCGGCGGCGGTGGCGCTGGCGTGCACCACCAGGTCCCGCCCGCCGGTCGCCGCTTCGGGCGGGGCGAAGTCGACCCCCAGCGCCGAGGCGACCGCCGCCCGCGCCGGGTCGGTGTCGACCAGCTCGACCCGGACCCCGGGGAAGCGGGCCAGCAGGGCCGCCACGCTGCACCCCACCATCCCGCCGCCGACCACGCTGACCCGGTCGCCGACCAGCGGCGCGGCGTCCCACAGCGCGTTGACCGCCGTCTCCACCGTGCCGGCCAGTACCGCGCGGGCCGCCGGCACGCCGTCGGGCACCGGGGTCACCGCCGACGCCGGCACCACGTACGCGCTCTGGTGCGGGTGCAGGCAGAACACCGTCCGGCCGCGCAACGCCGCCGGACCGGCCTCGACCACCCCGACGCTGAGGTAGCCGTACTTGACCGGGGCGGGAAAGTCGCCCTCCTGGAACGGGGCGCGCATCGCGGTGTACTGGCTCGGTGGCACACTGCCGGTGAAGACCAGCGTCTCGGTGCCGCGGCTGACGCCGGAGTAGCGGCTGCGGACCAGCACCTCGTCGGGGCCGGGCGTGGGCAGGGTGACCGGCCTCAGCTCACCGACCCCGGGAGCACGGAGCCAGAAGGCCTGGGCGTCGCGGATCACGCGGTTTTCTCCTCATCTGCCGGCGGAACCGAACGAATCGGCGGCGTCCTGCGTACCCATTACCGAGGTCGTCGATCATAAACACGGAGGCAGGGTGTCCAGGGTTCGAACCGGTCCGGTGCTCGGCCTGACCGTACAGACCGTCCTGCTGGCCGGGCTGGCCGCGACAGTCGGGCTCGACGTCGCCGGCTGGCTGGCCGGCCTCGGGTACGGCGTGGTCACCTGTGTCGCGCTGCGGCGCGGTCTGCGCCGTGGCGGTGCCGACCGGCTCGGGCCGGCGGACCGGGTGACGCTGGCCCGGGGGGTGCTCGTCGGCGGGGTGACCGCCCTGGTCGTGACCGGCCTGGACGGCGCGACCCCGCTGGGGGTGCTGGTGCCGATGACCGCGGTGGCGCTGGCCCTGGACGCGGTGGACGGCTGGGTGGCCCGGCGCACCGGCACGGTCAGCGCGCTCGGCGCCCGGTTCGACATGGAGGTCGACGCCTTCCTCATCCTGGTGCTCAGCGTCCAGGTGGCCCCCGCGGTGGGGCCGTGGGTGCTCGCCATCGGCGGCCTGCGGTACGCCTTCGTCGCCGCCGGCCGACTGCTGCCCTGGCTGCGGGGGTCGTTGCCGCCGCGCTTCTGGCGCAAGGTGGTCGCCGCCGCGCAGGGCGTGCTGCTGCTCGTCGTCGCCGCGGACCTGCTGGCCCGGCCGGCGGCCGCCGTGCTGGCCGCGGTGGCGTTGGCGCTGCTGGTCGAGTCGTTCGGGCACGACGTGGGCTGGCTCTGGTGGCACCGACCCGCCCGGGTCGCCCGCACCGCCGCCCCGACGACCGCCAGCTCGCTGTCGCCCCGGGGGCCGTCGGTCGCGGCGCTGCCGTCCGTACCATCGCTGCGGCCCCGGGTCGACGCCATCGCCGACCGTCCGTTCGCCGCCCACCAGCCGGTCTGAGTCGGACCGCCGACCCGGCCGCGGCCGGGACCTGCCCAGGAAGGACCATTCGGAGTGTCGTTGTCGTCACGTCTGCGTCGGCCGAGCACGGTAGCCGGGAATCCCGCCACCGGGACCGACCGACCCACTCCGACAACCGAGCCCACCGCGTCGGCTGAGCCCACCGCGTCGGCTGAGCCCACCGCGTCGGCTGAGCCCATCGTGCCGGTGGCGCGTTGGCGGCGGGTCGCCGCCCGGGTGACCACCGGGCTGGCCGTGCTGCTGGTCCTGGTCGTGCTGACCGCGCCGGACCGGTACGACCAGCTCACCCCGACGGCGTTCCTCGGGGTGCCGATCGAGGGGCTGGTCGCCGCCGGCCTGCTGCTGGCGCTGCCCGGTCGGGCACGGCGGCTGGTCGCGGTGCCGGTCGGGGTGGCGCTGGGGCTGGTCGCCATCGTCAAGGTGCTCGACCTGGGCATGTCGGCCAGCCTGGCCCGCCCGTTCGACCTGGTCGTCGACTGGGTGCTGCTGGACGACGGGTACGCCTTCGTCACCGACGCGGTGGGCGGCGGGGGCGCGCTCGCCGCCGCCGTCGGCCTGGTCGCCCTGGTGGTCGCGTTGCTGGTGCTCACCGTCCGGTCGGTGCAGCGGCTGACCCGGGCGGCGACCGGGCACCGCCGGGCCGCCGTCCGGGTGGTCGCCGGGCTGACCGCGCTCTGGGTGGCCGCCGCGACCCTCGGCGTGCCGGTCGCCGACTCCGGCACCGCCATCCTGGTCGGCCAGCATGTCGGGCAGGTCGGCGCGGGGCTGCGGGACCGGCGGGAGTTCGCCGGCCAGGTCGCCCGGGACGCCTACCGGGACACCCCGGGTGACCAGTTGCTCACCGCGCTGCGCGGCAAGGACGTGGTGCTGGCCTTCGTGGAGAGCTACGGCCGGGACGCGGTCGAGGACCCGGAGTTCGCCGGGCAGGTCGGCGCGGTGCTCGACGGCGGCACCCGGCGGCTGGCCGCCGCCGGCTTCACCGCCCGCAGCGGCTTCCTGACCTCGCCCACCGCCGGTGGCGGAAGCTGGCTGGCCCACGACACGCTGCTGTCCGGGCTGTGGATCGACAACCAGCAGCGGCACGACAGCCTGCTGGCCAGCGACCGGTTCACCCTCAACAGGGCGTTCCAGCGGGCCGGCTGGGACACCGTCGGGGTGATGCCGGCGGCCACCTCGCCCTGGCCGGAGGGGGCCTTCTTCGGCTACGACCGCTACCACGACGCGGCCGGGCTGGAATATCGGGGGCCGCAGTTCAGCTATGCGCCGATGCCCGACCAGTACACCCTGTCCACCTTCCAGCGTCGGGAGCGGGCCACCCCGGACCGCGCGCCGATCATGGCGGAGATCCCGCTGATCTCCAGTCACTCACCGTGGGCGGCGATCCCCCGGATGCTCGACTGGGACCACGTCGGGGACGGCTCGATCTACCGCCGCCCGACGTCGGTGGCGTTCAACCCCAAGGACGTGGTGGGGCGGAACACCACCGAGGTACGCACCGGTTACCGCCGGGCCATCGAATACTCGTTGAACAGCCTGATCTCCTACGTCCAGACCTACGGCGACGACGACCTGGTGCTGGTCTTCCTCGGCGACCACCAACCGTCCCCGCTGGTCACCGGCCCGAACGCCAGCCGGGACGTGCCGATCACCGTGGTCGCCCGCGATCCGGCGGTGCTGGCCCGGGTGGCCGGTTGGGGCTGGCAGGAGGGCCTGCGCCCCGGCCCGGACGCGCCGGTGTGGCGGATGGACACCTTCCGGGACCGCTTCCTCGACACGTTCGGCCCCCAGCCGCCGGCCCACGTGGCGGCCCCGCGCTGACACCCCTGTGACGCGGGACGCCCGGCGGAACCGGGCCCGTCGGGCCGCAGCCCCGGCATCACCGTGCCGTGCTCCTGACCGGGGAGCGGTCGGACCCGGCGGACCGGGACCAGTCCACCGCGTCCCGGCGGGTGTCGAAGACCGGGAAGACCCGGTCCAGCCGCATGGTGTGCAGCACGGTGCGGACGAACCGGGACGGCCCGGCGAGGCTGAGCCGCCGGCCGCGGTGCCGGGCCTCCTGCCGGGCCCGGACCAGCACCCCGAGCGCGGTGGAGTCGATCAGGTGCACCCGGACCAGGTCGACCACCACGTGCCGGTCGGCGTCGACCGCCTCCGCCAGTACCCCGTGCAGGTCGTCGCCGGTGGCGATGTCCAGGTCCCCGGCGGCGGTGACGATCGCCACCTCGTCCAGGTGCTCGACGCCGAGCACACCGAGCGGGTCGGCGCGGCGCGGCGCGCGGGCCTGCGGCGCCGGTGCCGGCAGGAGTTCGCAGCGGGGGCAGCGGTGCGGGCCGGTGGCGAACGGGGAACCGGTCCAGCCCTGCTCGGCGACGAACGTCCAGACCACCTCGGCGTCGGGCAGGACGCAGGCCGGGCCGCTCGCCACCGTCCCGCAGCTGTCGCAGATCAGCGTCATCAGCGGGTCGTCCGGTACGACGGTCATCGGTCTCCTCCTTGAAGGGTCGACGTCGGTGGCCCGGTGGTCGTGGCCCGGCGCGCGGTGGTCGACCGGACACCCCGCGCGCCGGGTCACGACCGGATCGGGTGGGTCAGCGCTCGGCACGGCCGCCGGCGGTCCCGACGACCAGCGCCACGGCGACCCCGGCCAGGCCGACCTGCACGATCAGCTGCCGCAGCGTGTAGCCGTCGCCGTCGATGCCGACCAGCCGGCTCAGGATGGTGCCGAGCAGCGCGGCGACCAGGCCGACGGCGAGGGTGAGCCAGAGCGGCAGCTGGGTGCGGCCGGGGACGACGAGCCGGCCCAGCGCGCCGATCACGAGCCCGACCACGACGGCGGCGACGATCCCGGTGCCGCTCACCGGCTGTGCTCCCGCAGCCGGGGCGGGGCGGGCTGCCGGTGGACGGCCGGCGGGACCAGACCGCCGTCCACCGACAGTGCCCTCGGGGTGGTGACCATGGGCAGCACCCGGGACACCCGGGCGGCGCTCAGCACGCGCATCGCCCGGGGGCTGGGATCCCGCAGCGTCAGCACGCCGCCGTGGCGGGTCAGCTGCCGGTGCACGTCGAGCAGCAGCCCGACGGCGGCGGCGTCGAGGTGCCGGCATGCCGAGAGGTCCACCACCACGTGTGCCGGGCGCAGCTCGACGAGCCGGTCGAAGACCTGCCGGGACCGGGCCAGCGCGGCCAGGTCCAGGTCGTCGGTGACGCACACCTCCACCAGCGGTACGGTGCACTCCGGGCGGGACGCTCCCACGATCGCCCTCCTTCCGGTTCGCTGTCCGGATTCCAGCCTGCTGGGCGAGGTTGGCGGGGGCCGCGCAGACGTATGTCAGTTGCGTGACAAATTTCGCGTACCCCGTAGGCGGGTCGTCATCGCCGGAGCGCACCGGGCACGATTTGCCGATGGCGGGCGTACTGGTGATCGAGGACGACGACCGGATCCGTCTGGCGCTGCTGCTGGCCCTGGAGGACGAGGGCTACCTGGCGCGCGGGGCGGCCACGGCCGAGGAGGGGCTGCGGGCGCAGCGGCAGGACACCGCCGACTACGTGCTGGTGGACCTGATGCTGCCCGGCCTGGACGGCTTCGAGTGCATCAGGCAGTTGCGCCGCCACGACGACGTGCCGATCGTGGTGGTCAGCGCCCGCGACGACACCCACGACATCGTCGCCGCGCTGGAGGCCGGCGCGGACGACTACCTGGTCAAGCCGGTCGCCATCAAGGAACTCTCGGCCCGGCTGCGGGCACTGCGCCGCCGGGGCCGCAGCGTCGTGTCGGTGACCGCGGCGACGGTGCCGGTGCTGGCCTTCGGCGCGCTGGAGATCAGCCCGGAGGCCGGTGAGGTACGCCGGGCCGGGCGGCCCGTGCCGGTGACCCGGACCGAGTTCCGGTTGCTCTGCGAGCTGGCCGAGCACGCCGGGCGGGTGCTGTCCCGGCAGCAGCTGCTCAGCCGGGTGTGGGGCTACGAGACCGGCGACGAGCGGCTGGTCGACGTGCACGTGGGCCGGCTGCGGCAGAAGATCGAGGCCGATCCGGCCAACCCCCGGCACCTGGTCACCCTGCGGGGCCTCGGCTACAAGCTGCAACGATGAGGCGGCTCGGCCTGCGGGCCCGGGTCACCGCCGCGTTCGCGGTCGGTGCGCTGCTGCTGTCGGCGCTGATGGCGCTGATCTCGTACGAGCTGGTGCGACGCTCGTTGCTCGACGAGCGGGAGCGGACCGCGCTGCGGGCGGCGTACTTCGACGCGGCGGTGGTCCGCGCCGGTCTGGACACCGACACCCCGGACGTCTACGAGGTGCTGCGCACCCTGGACACCGGTGGCAGCCGTCGGGCGCTGGTGTACCGCGACGGCCGCTGGTACGCCCGGACAGCCGACGAGGGGCCGTCCGGCGCGGTGCCGGCCGGGCTGATGGCGATGGTCACCGACGGCGAGCCGGGGGTGCAGCGGATCCGGGTCGAGGGGCAGCCCGCCCTGCTGGTCGGGGTGCCGCTGGCGGAGTCGACCGGCTACTACGAGATCACCTCGCTGCGGGAGCTGGAGCAGACGTTCCAGGTGCTGGCGTTGGCGCTGACCGTGGTGGCGGTCACCGTGGCCGGCTCCGGTGCGGCACTGGGCTGGTACGCCACCCGGCACGGGTTACGGCCGTTGACGGCGGTGGCCGACGCGGCCGAGAAGATCGCGGCGGGGGACGTCACCGCCCGGCTCGCCCCCGGCACCGACCCGGACCTGGCCCGGCTCTCCACCTCGTTCAACCGGATGGTCGACCAGGTGGCGGTGCGGATCGAACGGGACCGCCGGTTCGCCGCCGACGTCGCCCACGAGCTGCGCTCACCGTTGCAGACGCTGTCGGCGGCGGCGAGCGTGCTGTCCCGGCGTCGGGACGGGTTGGACGATCGCACGGCCACCGCCGCCGGCCTGGTCAGCGAGGAGATCACCCGGTTCCAGCGGCTGGTCAACGACCTGATCGAACTGGCCCGCAGCGACCGGCCGGTGCAGCGGGAGGAGGTCGACGTGCTGGCGCTGGCCCGGGCGGTGTGCCGGGGGCGGGGGTTGCCCGAGTCGCTGGTGGACGCCGGCCCGCCCCCGCCGGGACTCTGGTCGGTGGACCCCCGGCGGGTGGAGCAGGTGCTGGTGAACCTGCTGGACAACGCGGTCCGCTACGGCGGCGGCCCGGTCGCGGTGCGGCTCTGGGTCCGCGACGGGGTCGGGATGGTGGAGGTCGACGACGAGGGTCCGGGGGTGCCGGTGGCCGACCGGGAGGTGGTCTTCGACCGGTTCGTCCGGGGGCGGGCGGCACACGACCGGGCCGGCGGGGACGGTACCGGGCTGGGGCTGGCGCTGGTCGCCCAGCATGCGGCCGCCCACGGCGGCCGGGCCTCGGTCGGCGACCGGCCCGGCGGCGGTGCCCGGTTCCGGGTGGAGCTGCCGGGGAGCCGGACGTGACCGGGCGCGGCGGCCGGGGCGCGTACCGGCGGGTGCCGCCGTCGGTGCGGTGGTGGGTGCTGCTGCCGGTGGTGGCGCTGCTGCTGCCGGCCGGGTGCGGGGTGCCGGTCGACGACCGGCCCCGGGGCGTCGAACCGCCGTTCGGGCCTCCCGCCGCTCCGGCCGCCAGCAGCGTCCCGGGCCGGGTGGAGCAGGCGTTCTGCCTGGTCCGCGACGGGCGCCTGGTCCGGACGGTCCGGCAGGTCGACGCCGCCGGTGGGGTGGACGGGCACCTGCGTCGGCTGCTGGCCGGCCCCACCCAGGCCGAGCGGGCGGCCGGCCTCGGCACCGCCCTGCCGGGCGCGGTGCACGTGCTGGGCGCGCGGCTGGTCGACGGGCGGGCGCACGTGGAGGTCGAGCCGCTGGGGGAGGAGTCCGGTCGCAGCGACGAGGTGCTGGCGTACGGGCAGATCGTCTGCACCCTGGACAGTCGCGCCGACGTCTCCGGGGTGTCGTTCCTGCTGCGCGGTGGGCCGCTGGAGGTGCCCCGGGCCGACGGCTCGCTGTCGGCCGGCCCGTTGACCGCCGCCGACTACCCCGCGGTCACCGGCCCGGACTGACCGCGCCGCCGGGCCCGGGGGACGACCAGCGGGGTGCCGGTCTCCGGGTCCTCGACGATCCGGCAGGGCAGCCCGAACACCTCCTCGACGAGGGCGGCGGTGACCACCTCGCGGGGGTCGCCCTGGGCCACCACCCGACCGTCGCGCAGGGCGATCAGGTGGGTGGCGTACCGGGCCGCGTGGTGCAGGTCGTGCAGCACCGCGACCAGGGTCCGGCCCTGCTCCTCGTGCAGCCGGGCACACAGGTCGAGCACCTCGATCTGGTGGGCGACGTCCAGGTAGGTGGTGGGTTCGTCGAGCAGCAGCAGGTCGGTCTGCTGGGCCAGCGCCATCGCGATCCAGACCCGTTGCCGCTGCCCACCGGACAGCTCGTCGACGGGCCGGTCGGCCAGCTCGCCGACGCCGGTGGCGGCCATCGACCGGGTCACCACCTGCTCGTCCTCGGTGGACCACTGACGGAGCAGGCCCTGGTGCGGGTAGCGGCCCCGGGCGACCAGGTCGGCCACCGTGATGCCCTCCGGCGCGACCGACGACTGCGGCAGCAGGCCGAGGGTGCGGGCCACCTCCCGGGAGCGCAGCGAGTGGATGTCCCGGCCGTCGAGCAGCACCGTCCCGGCGGCCGGTCGCAGCGTCCGGGCCAGGGCGCGCAGCAGGGTGGACTTGCCGCAGGCGTTGGGGCCGATCACCACCGTGAACGACCGGTCGGGTACGGCCACCGACAGGTCCCGGGCCACCACCCGGCGATCGTAGGCCAGGGTCAGTCCGACCCCGCCCAGCCGACTCTCCGGTGTCACCACGTCCTCCTCAGATCCGGGCCGCGCGGCGTCGCGCGGCGAGCAGCCATACCAGGTAGCCGCCGCCGATCAGGCCGGTGACCACCCCGACGGGGAGCTGGTGGCCGTCGACCGCCCGCTGCGCGGCCAGGTCGGCGGCGAGCAGCAGCACCGCTCCGGTGCCGGCGGCGGCGGCCAGGTTCGGCCCGGGTGCCCGGGTCAGCCGGCGGGCCAGGTGCGGCGCGACCAGGGCGACGAAGGAGACCGGGCCGGCGGCGGCCGCCGCTCCGGCGGCGAGCAGCACCGCCGCGGCGAGCAGCAGGCGCCGGACCCGGGCCACCGGCACGCCGAGCGCGGTGGCGGTGTCGTCACCCAGCTCGATCATGGACAGCGGCCGGGCCACGCCGACCACCACCGTCGTCAGCAGCCCCAGCAGGCCGAGCAGCGGGACGGCCTGTTCCCAGCCCCGACCGTCGAGGCTGCCGGTGAGCCAGAGCACCGCCCGCGCCGCGTCCATCAGCGGCGCCCGGGTGAGCAGCCAGCCGTTGACGCCGGTGAGGATGGCCGTGGTGCCGATGCCGACCAGCACCAGCCGGTAGCCGGGCAGGCCGTGCCGGCCCGCGACCGCCCACAGCAGCAGGCCGGTGGCGAGTCCGCCCAGCAGCGCCGCCCCGGACAGCAGCAGGGTGCCGCCGCCGAGCACCACCACGACCAGCGCGCCGGTGGCCGCGCCCTGGGTGACCCCGAGCACGTCGGGGCTGCCCAGCGGATTGCGGACCAGGGACTGGAGGATCGCGCCGGACAGCGCCAGGGCGGCCCCCACGCCGAGCGCGGTGACCAGTCGGGGCAGCCGCAGCTCGCCGACGATGAAGTCCTCGGCGGGGGTGCCGCCGCCGGTGAGGGTGCGCAGCACGTCGGCGGTGCTCATCGGGTAGTCGCCGCCGCCGATCGCGGCCACCCCGAGGACGACGACCAGGGCGGTGACGCCGAGCCCGACCGCCAGGGACCGGCCCCGCCAGCGCACCGAACGTCCTCCGCCGAGCCGGACCACCCGCACCGGCGGGCGGGGGCGGGTCGACGGGCCGGTGGACCCGGTGTGGGGCGACGGGCCGGCAGACCCGGTGTGGGTCATCGGCGGGCCACCAGACGCAGGAACAGCGGCCCGCCGAGCACGGCGGTGACCAGGCCGACCTGGAGTTCACCGGGTCGACCGAGGACCCGGCCGAGCACGTCGGCGCCGAGCAGCAGCACCGGTGCGAGCACCGCCGCGTAGGGCAGCAGCCAGCGCAGGTCCGGGCCGGTCAGCGCGCGTACCAGGTGGGGGACGAGCAGACCGACGAAGACGATCGGGCCGCAGGCGGCGGTGGCCGCGCCGCAGAGCAGGGTGACCGCGGTGACGGTGCCGGCCCGGACCAGGGCGGGTCGCGCGCCGAGGGCGCGGGCCGCGTCGTCGCCGAGGGCCAGGGCGTTGAGCGGGCGGGCCCCGGCCAGTCCGACCAGGAGCCCGGCCAGGATGAACGGGGCCACCGTGCCGACGGTGGTGAAGTCGGCGGTGGCCAGCGAGCCGACGGTCCAGAACCGCAGCCGGTCCAGCGCGGCGGAGTCGAGCAGCATCATCGCGCTGACGTACGAGTAGAGCACCGCGTTGAGGGCGGCGCCGGCCAGCGCCAGCCGCTCCGGGGTGGCCTGCCGGCCGCCGCCGACGGCGTGCACCGCGACGGTGACGACCACCGCCCCGAGCAGGGCGAACCAGATCCATCCGCGCACCGTGGCGACGCCGAACAGCGCGGTGGCGGTGGCCACGGCGGCGGACGCGCCGGCGTTGATGCCGAGCAGGCCCGGGTCGGCGAGCGGGTTGCGGGTGAGTGCCTGCATGAGCGCGCCGGCCACGCCGAGGGCCGCGCCGGCGAGCAGGCCGAGCAGCGTGCGGGGCAGCCGCATCTGCTGGACCACCGCATGCTCGGGGGAGGCGGCGGAGAACAGGCCCTGCCAGACCTCGACGGGGGTGAGTTGTCGCGCGCCGACGGCTACGCTGAGCACCACGACGGTGACGAGCAGCAGCAGACCCGCCCCGAGTCCGGCGGCCCGGACCCTGGTTCGTCGGCGGGCGGCCACCGTCCCCGGTGGAACGGTGGGTACGGATAGGGTGGCGGACAGTGTCGACTCCCGGGGCGAGTGCGGCGTGCGCCGCCCGTTGACAGTGATTTAGGTTAGGTTAACCTAACCCTGTCGTCGCGGATCGCGGTGGTCCGGGCCTGACCGAAAGACGTCACATGCTGCCTTCCTCGTCCTCACCCCGATTCTCCCGCCGGGGCCTGCTCGCCGCCGGTGGCGGGGCCGCCCTGACCGCCCTCCTCGCCGCCTGCGGCGGTGGCGACGACCCGGCGAAGCCCACCGCGAACGGCTCCGCCGGCCCGTGGAGCTTCACCGACGACCGGCAGCGCAAGGTCGAGGCGGCCAGCACCCCGACCCGGGTGGTCGCCTTCACCGGGGTGGCCGCCGCGCTCGTCGACTTCGGACTCGACTCCCAGCTCGTCGGGGTGTTCGGCGAGACCACCCGGACCGACGGCTCCCGCGACCCGCAGGCCGGGGACCTCGACGTCGACCGGGTCACCGTGCTCGGCAACGTCTGGGGCGAGTTCAACGTGGAGAAGTACGCCGGGCTCCGCCCCGACCTGCTGGTCACCCACATGTACGACCCGGACGCCCTCTGGTACGTCCCGGACGAGAGCCGCGACAAGATCCTCCAGCTCGCGCCGAGCGTGGCCGTCACCACCGCCCGGACCCCGATGACCCGCCCGATCGAGCGCTACGCCGAGCTGGCCCGCTCGCTCGGCGCGGACCTGTCCGCCGCGAAGGTCACCGCGGCCAGGACCCGGTTCGAGGCCGCCGCCGAGCAGGTCCGGGCGGCGGTCAAGGCCAACCCGGGCATCCGGGTGATGGCCTCGTCCGGCAGCCCCGACCTGTTCTACGTCTCCAACCCGAAGGTCAGCACCGACCTGATGTACTTCGCCGAGCTGGGCGTCGAGATCGTGGTCCCCACCAAGCTCGAAGCCGGTGACTACTTCGAGGCGCTGAGCTGGGAGAACGCTGGTAAGTTCCCGGCCGACCTGATCCTGCTGGACAACCGCTCCACCGCGTTGCAGCCCAAGGACCTCGCGGCCAAGCCCACCTGGGCGCAGCTCCCGGCGGTCAGGGCCAACCAGGTCACCCCGTGGGACGCGGTGCCCCGCTTCTCGTACGCGGGCGCGGCGCCGCTGCTGGAGAACCTGGCCACCGCGATCCGCTCCGCCAAGCGCCTCGGCTGACCGGCCACCGGCCGGCTCCTCGACCCGGCGGGTCGCCTCCCTCGGCCGGGGCGGGGCGATGTCGCCTCCCTGGACCGGGGGTGTCGCCTCCCTCGGCCGGGGCGGTGGTGTGCTGTCCCCCCGCCGGCCGGTGCGCCAGCCGCCGGTGGCGAGGGGACGACGAGCGACGGGTCAGGCCGCCTCGGCGGTACGCGACCGGCGCGGGGACAGGCCCGCCTGCTCCCGTCCCGTACGCCGGTCGTCGGCGGTGTCCAGGGCCGCGTCGCCGGCCATGCTCAGCGCCCGCCGGGCGTTGCGCGCGGCGTCGCAGGGCCAGTCCTGGTGCTCGCAGAGCAGGTTGTCGCACCGCCCGGACTGGTCCGGGTGGTGCGCGTCGATCACGTCGAGAGCGAGCCGCCACAGAAGCGGATCGGTCACCCCGGCGGGCGCGGCGGTGCGGGTATGTCGCTGCGGGTGGTGGGTGTCGGACACGGTCTCCCCCTTTGTCGGTACCGAGGAAGAGTCTCCAGCCTGTCCGGTGGCAAAACCAATGACCTGGGGTGGGAATCACCACCACGGCCCGGTCCGGCGACCTGTCCGGTACCGCCGGCCGCCGTTTCGGACGTACCCCGGGTCCGGGATCCGGTCGCGGTGGCACGGGTGGGGGAGGATGCGGAGATGCTGTTGATCGTCCCCGCCGACCCGATGCGGCCCCGCCGGCCGGACCCGCACTTCGCGCCGGAGGCGCGGGCCGCCCGGGAGGCCGGGCACCCGGTGGCCGTGGTCGACCACGACGCGCTCGCGGCGGGCCGGGACCTCGCGCGGGCGGTCGCCGCCGTGCCGGCGGCCGACGACGCGGTCTACCGGGGCTGGATGCTCTCCGCCGCCCGCTACGCCGGTTTCGCCGAGGCGTCGGCCGCCCGGCAGGTGACCCTGCGCACCGGCCCCGACCAGTACCGGCGGGCACACGAGCTGCCCGGCTGGTACGCCGCCGCAGCGGCGCTGACCCCGGAGTCCCGGTGGACGGTCGGGGACGACCGGGTCGACTTCGAGCGGGTCCGGGCCGGGCTGGGCGGCGGTCCGGCGGTGCTGCGCGACTGGACCAAGTCCGCCAAGCACCACTGGCACGAGGCGTGCTTCGTTCCCGAGCTGGCCGACGGCGACGCCGCCTGGCGGATCGCGAGCCGGCTGCGCGAGCTGCGCGACGACGACTTCACCGGCGGCTTCGTGCTGCGCCGGTTCGAGCCCCTCGCCGGGGCGGAGGTGCGTACCTGGTGGGTCGACGGCCGGTGCGTGCTGACCGGCCCGCACCCGGACACCCCGGACGAGCTGCCCGACGCCCCGGTCGACACCGACCCGCTGACCTCCGTGATGGCCGCGCTCGGCCTGCCCTTCGTCACCGCCGACCTGGCGCTACGTGCCGACGGCCGGTGGCGGCTGGTGGAGATCGGCGACGGACAGGTCAGCGACCGCCCGTCCACCGTGCCCCCGGAGACCCTGGTGGCCGCCCTCGGCTGAGCGCGGCCGGTGCCGACCGCGCTGCCGGTCGAGGCCCGACCGGGGGTGGCCGGGTGGCCGCCGGCGGTGGGACCGCCCGGCAGCCACCCGCCCGGGATCTCAGGCCCGGCCGCGCTCGGAGCGGTAGCGGCGGATCAGCGCCGCGGTGGAGGAGTCGACGTCGGACAGCTCCGGCGCGTCACCGGTCAGCTTCGGGGCGAGCTGGTTGGCCATCACCTTGCCCAGCTCCACCCCCCACTGGTCGAACGGGTTGATGTCCCAGATCGCGCCGCAGGTGAACACGATGTGCTCGTAGAGGGCGATGAGCTGGCCCAGCGTCGCCGGGGTGAGCTTCGGCGCGATGATCGAGGTGGTCGGGTGGTTGCCCGGCATCACCCGGTGCGGCACCACGTCGGCGGCCGTGCCCTCCGCCTCGACCTGCTCCCTCGTCCGGCCGAAGGCCAGCGCGGCGGTCTGCGCGAAGAAGTTCGACATGAACAGGTCGTGCATCTCGCCCAGGTCGTGGTTGGGCTGGCTGAACGCGATGAAGTCCGCCGGGATCAGCAGGGTGCCCTGGTGGATGAGCTGGTAGAAGGCGTGCTGGCCGTTGGTGCCGGGCTCGCCCCAGAAGATCTCCCCGGTCGGGTGGTCCACCGGCGTGCCGTCGAGCGTCACCGACTTGCCGTTGCTCTCCATGGTGAGCTGCTGCAGGTAGGCGGGGAACCGGTGCAGGTACTGCGAGTACGGCAGCACGGCGTGGGTCTGCGCGCCGAGGAAGTCGACGTACCAGACGTTGAGCAGGCCCAGCAGCGCCGGCACGTTCCGCTCCACCGGCGCGGTGCGGAAGTGCTCGTCGACGGCGTGGTAACCGGCCAGCAGCTCGCCGAACCGGTCCGGCCCGACCGCCAGCATCACCGACAGTCCGACCGCCGACGGCAGCGAGTACCGGCCACCCACCCAGTCCCAGAAGCCGAACATGTTCTCCGGGTCGATGCCGAAGGCGGCGACCCGGTCGGCGTTGGTGCTCACCGCCACGAAGTGCCTCGCGATCGCCGCGTCGTCGTCGGCGTCCAGCCCCGACAGCAGCCACGTCTTGGCCTGCTCGGCGTTGGCCAGCGTCTCCTGGGTGGAGAAGGTCTTCGACACCACCACGAACAGGGTGCTCGCCGGGTCCAGGTCGTGGGTCTTGTCGTGGATGTCGGTCGGATCGATGTTGGAGACGAACCGGCAGTGGATCCCCGCGTCCCGGTACGCCTTGAGCGCCTCGTACGCCATCACCGGCCCGAGGTCGGAGCCGCCGATGCCGATGTTGACCACCGTGCGGATCCGCTCGCCGGTGTGCCCGCGCCACTGCCCGGTGCGGACCCGCTCGCTGAACGCGGCCATCCGGTCCAGCACCCGGTGCACGTCGGCCACCACGTCCTGCCCGTCCACGGTCAGCGCGGCGTCGCGCGGCAGCCGCAGCGCGGTGTGCAGCACGGCCCGGTCCTCGGTGGTGTTGATGTGCTCCCCGGCGAACATGGCGGCGATCCGGCCGGTCAGCCCGACCCGCCCGGCCAGCGCGGTGAGCAGCCCGATCGTCTCGTCGGTGACGAGGTTCTTGCTGTAGTCGACGTGCAGGTCGGCGACCTCGCCGGTGAGCCGCTCACCCCGTTGCCGGTCGGCCGCGAACAGCTCCCGCAGGTGGGTGC
The DNA here is from genome assembly GCF_900090265.1 of Micromonospora rifamycinica. Classification (NCBI taxonomy): domain Bacteria; kingdom Bacillati; phylum Actinomycetota; class Actinomycetes; order Micromonosporales; family Micromonosporaceae; genus Micromonospora; species Micromonospora rifamycinica. Next base: position 1,286,355 of record NZ_LT607752.1, on the reverse strand, counting down.
CGCGCATCGTCTCGGCGTGCTTGCGCAGCGCCTGCCATTCGTCGGTGGTGGTCACACTCGCAGCCATCGGGTCGATCTTCTCCTTCACGACGGTCGTCGGCGCGTGGTGCCGCCGACGGTTCGCGTCCCAGCCTGCCACCCGGGGCCCGGCCCCGCGACGCGACCCGGCGCACCGGGCGGCGCGGCGTGCCCCGCGACACGCCAATGCGACAGGTGTACGACACGCCGCCACGGCGAGACAGCCCGTCGTCGCTGACAGTAGGCTCGCCCGTGCCCAGCCCCCTTCGGCCCGGGAGGAACCATGGCGACGGTGACCGGTCCCCGCCGCGCGACCGGCGCGGACGAGCCCGCCGACGCCGCCGACGCCGGGCTCGACCTGCCGGAGCTGGCCGACGGCGCCTGGATGCACCACGCCACCGCGTTCGCGCACACCAGCTTCCGCGCGGTGGCCCGGCGGCTGCCCCGGCTGGTGCGCGAGGCCGTCGCGTTGGCCTGGGCCACCAGCCGGCGCGACACCCTCGCCGCGATCGGCCTGAACCTCGCCGCCGGGGTGATGACCACGCTGGGCCTGCTCGCCACCACCGGGGTCCTGCGGGAGTTGTTCGCGGCCGGCCCGACGCCGGACCGGGTCCGGGCGGCGCTGCCGGCGCTGGTGCTGGCCGCGGCGGCGGTGGCCGCCAAGGGCATCCTGACCGTCACCGCCGGTTGGGCGCAGGCCCGGCTGATCCCGCAGATCACCTACGCGGTCGAGCTGCGGCTGTTCGAGACCACCACGGCGGTCGAGCTGGCCGCCTTCGACGACGCCGGGTTCGCCGAGGAGATGGACCGGGTCCGTGACCGGGGCGTGGCCGAGGCGGCGTCCATCGTCGACCACACGGTCAACCTGATCACCGGGGTGGTGGGCGTGCTGGCCACCGCCGCCGCGGTGACCGTGATCCAGCCGTTGCTGCTGCCGTGCCTGCTGCTCGCCGCGGTGCCCGAGGCGGTCACCGCGGTCAGGATGGCCCGCCGCCAGTACCTCGACATGCTGGCCCGGATCAACCGGCGTCGTCGGATGTGGATGCTGGCCAACCTGATGGCCAACCGGCACACCGCCGCCGAGGTGCGGGCCTACCAGATGCGCGACTTCCTGCTCACCGAGTTCCGCCGGATGATGAACACCGAGACGGCCGCGCTGCTGCGGTTGGCCCGCGCGCAGAGCCGGACCCGGGCCGTCGGGATGTCCATCGGGGGGATCGCCGCCTTCGCGGTCTACGCCGTCCTCGGTGGGTTGCTGCTCGCCGGCTTCGTCGCGCTGGCCGCGGCGGCGACCGCGCTGCTCGCCCTCCAGTCGGCCCGCAGCAGCCTGGCCCTCGCCGTCTTCGCCACCAACAACCTCTACGAGGACGCCCTCTACTACCAGGACTACCGGGACTTCCTCGACCGTGCCGAGGGGCGCGACGGCACCGGGACGGGCCGGCCCGTCACCGGGTTCGACACCATCGAGCTGGACCGGGTGAGCCTGCGCTACCCGGACACCGACACTCCGGCCGTCGACGAGGTCAGCCTCACCGTCCGGCGGGGCGAGGTGGTCGCGCTGGTCGGGGAGAACGGCTCCGGCAAGACCACCCTGGCCAAGCTGATCGCCGGTCTCTACCGCCCCACCGGCGGGGCGATCCGGTGGGACGGTGTCGACGTGGCCGAGCTGGACCCGGCATCGACCGCCGCGCAGGTGGCGGTGGTGACCCAGGAGTGGTGGAAGTTCCCGTTCACCGCCGCGCAGAACATCCGTGTCGGCCGGTACGACCGGGCCTCGGACGCGGCCGGCCCCACCGTCGAGGACGCCGCCCGGTCGGCCGCCGCGCACGACATGATCGCCGGGCTGCCGTTCGGCTACGACACCCTGCTGGCCCGGGAGTTCAAGAACGGCCACGACCTCTCCGGTGGGCAGTGGCAGCGACTGGTGGCCGCGCGGGGCCTCTACCGGGACGCCCGCCTGCTGATCTGTGACGAGCCGTCGGCCGCCCTCGACGCCCGCGCCGAACACGCGCTCTTCGAGCAGCTGCGGCGGCGGCCCGACCGGACGGTCGTGCTGATCACCCACCGGCTGGCCAACGTCCGGCACGCCGACCAGATCTTCGTGATGGACCACGGTCGGCTGGTGCAGCAGGGCGACCACGACGCGTTGATGGCCGCCGACGGGCCCTACCGGGAGCTGTTCGCCCTACAGGCGAGCGGCTACCTCGCCGCCACCGAGTAGCGGCGGCTCCGGTGTCACCGGCCGGGCAGCGCGACTCAGACATCGACGTTCATTGAACTCTGGGGGATGTTTCGATAGCGTCATCCGGGTAACCGCTCGACCTCGGCGGTGGCGGCTGAGCGACGACGCGGGCGGGTGTGGCCTCCGGGCGACCACACCGCCTCCCCGGGCCGGCCACCGCACTCGGGCGAAAGGTCGGGACGGTGCACCCCCACCGTCTTGGAAGGCATCTGCCATGAACCCTGTGTCCGCCCGCGGCAGCGGGCGTCGGACGGCACCGCCGCGGCTGCGGGCCGCGCTGCTCTCGATCGTCACCGGCGTGGTCGCCGTCGGCACCACCGTCGCCCTCGCCTCCAGTGCCAGCGCCGGCACCACCCTCGGTGCCGCCGCCGCCGGGACGGGCCGCTCCTTCGGCGCCGCGGTGGCGGTGAACCGGCTCTCCGACTCCGGCTACGTCGGCATCCTGAACCGCGAGTTCACCTCGGTCACCGCCGAGAACGAGATGAAGTGGGACGCCACCGAGCCCAGCCCGAACCAGTTCACCTTCGCCAGCGGCGACAAGCTGGTCAGCCACGCCGAGGCCCACGGGATGCGGGTCCGCGGTCACGCGCTGGCCTGGCACCAGCAGCAACCGCGCTGGACCACGGTCCTGTCCGGCCCCGCCCTGCGCAACGCCATGCTCAACCACGTCACCCAGGTCGCCACCCACTACCGGGGCAGGATCGACGCGTGGAACGTGGTGAACGAGGCGTTCGCCGACGGTGGCAGCGGTGGGCGTCGTGACTCCAACCTGCAGCGCACCGGTGACGACTGGATCGAGGCGGCGTTCCGGGCCGCCCGGGCCGCCGACCCGGGCGCGACGCTCTGCTACAACGACTACTACACCGACGGGCGGAACCCGAAGAGCGACGCCGTGTACGCCATGGTCCGGGACTTCACCGCCCGGGGCGTGCCGATCGACTGCGTCGGCTTCCAGTCCCACTTCACCGCCCAGTCGCCGGTGCCGGCGGACTACCAGGCCAACCTCCAGCGTTTCGTCGACCTCGGCGTCGAGGTGCAGATCACCGAGCTGGACGTCGAGGGCTCCGGTAGCTCCCAGGCCGACAGCTACTCCCGCGTGGTCAGGGCCTGCCTGGCGATCTCCCGTTGCACCGGCATCACCGTCTCCGGCATCCGGGACACCGACTCGTGGCGGTCCAGCGCCACGCCGCTGCTCTTCGACGGCAACGGCACCAAGAAGGCCGCGTACACCACCACGCTGGACGCGCTCAACGCGGGCGGCACCACCGTCCCGCCGACCCCGCCGCCCACGACCACCCCGCCGACGGCTCCGCCGCCCGCTGACGGTGACTGCACCGCGTCGGTGTCGCTCAGCTCCTGGCCCGGCGGATTCGTGGCCACCGTGACGGTCACCGCCGGCCCGGCCGGGCTCGACGGGTGGGTGGTCGGCCTGACCCTGCCGTCGGGGACCACCGTCACCAACGCCTGGAGCGCGCAGCACACCGTCGCCACCGGTGACGTCAGCTTCCGCAACGTCGGCTACAACGCCACCGTCGGCGCGGGGATCGGCACCGAGTTCGGTTTCCAGGGCACCGGCGACGGTCCCACCGGCACGACGACCTGCGCCCACGCCTGAGCCCGGTCCGATCCCGGACCGGGCGCGACGGCGACGCCCGTCGCACCGGCACGGTCGGCCGCCCGTCGCACCCGGGCGGCCGACCGATCCACGCGGCGAGGGCGCCCGCCATGCGGACGTCCTCGACCCGGCCGGGATCGCGGGCGGCCGGTCAGACCGCGGCGGCCAACGTCACCACCCCGGCCGCGACCAGCGCCCCGGCCCAGAGCCGGTCCACGTTGAACCAGGCCCGGCGCAACATCCCGACACCGAACACCTCGTACACCACAAGGGCGACGACCAGCGCGACCACCAGCATGGCCAGCGTGTGCACCCCGGCCGCGACCAGGCCGGGCAGCGCGCCGGCCGGGGCCGCCGCCAGGTGCCCGGCGTGCCCGCCGGTCGGCGGGGGGTCGGCCAGCAGCACCGGCAGCAGCATCAACCCGGCCCCGTGCGCCGACGACATCAGGAACGACCAGCCGGCCACCTGGGCCGCCGACAGGCGCATCCCGGCCCAGCGGAAGTGCCGCTGCGACAGCAGCCGCCACAGCCCGAAGCCGACCAGCACCGTCCCGCCGGTCACCGTCAGCGCGGTGCTCACCCCGACCGACCGGGTGGCGGTGACCAGAGCGGCGACCACCGCCACCGAGGCCAGGTGCCCCGCCGCGACCGGGGGCAGGGCGGCCAGCAGCGCCGCCCGGCGGCGCTGCTGCAACCCCCGGGCGACCGCGAGCAGCCACCCCATGGCGGGGTTCAGCCCGTGGAACGCCCCGAGCGCCGCCAACGCCAGCAGGGTCCGCCCGGTCACGGGAAGCAGTACGAGTCGGAGCTGGCGTCACCGCCCTGCAACCGGGTCTGGTGCACCCGCAGCCCCCGGAACTCCGCGCCGTGCGGGAAGAACCGCTCGTCCGGGGTGAGCCCGCCGTGCTCCGGGTCGACGTCCAGCTTGGCCAGCCAGGCACCCACCCCGTCGGGATAGAACTGGTCGTCCCAGGAGCCGTAGAGCGAGTTGCTGACGTAGACCCGCCGACCGTCCCGGCTGACCTCCACCATCTGCGGGCCACCGGCCAGGGGCTCGTCCGGCGCGGCCGGGTGGGCGGTGCGGGCCACGATGCCGCCGAGCCGCACCGAGCCGACCAGCACCGGGTGGAACGGGTCGCGGACGTCGTACCGGCGCAGCTCACCGGTGCCCCAGCAGGAGACGTAGAGGAAGCGGTCGTCCACCGACAGGTCGATGTCGGTGACCAACGGGGGCACCGCCCCGAACGGCTTGAGCAGCTCGGGCAGGTCGACCGGATCGGCCGGCTCGGCGGGGATGTCGATCACCTTGGTCACCGCCCACGGGGCGTGCGCGCCCGCGCCGTCGCGGTGCCACAACCAGACCGAGGCCGACAGGTCCTCGACGCTGATCACCACCCCGACGAAGCCGTACGACTGCGTCGGGTCGTGGGCGGGACGCAGTTCGAGCGGCATCTGGTACTGGTCGCCGAGGTCGACCCGCTGCACGTGCCGGCGTTTGGCGAGGTCCCAGAAGTGGATCGCGTGGCCGTACTTGCGCCCCAGCAGCAGCTCGCCGACGATGCCGTCCTCGATCATCGACGGGGTACCCCACTCGCTGGTGACCAGCACGTCCTGGGTGAGGTGCCACCACACGTCGTACGCCAGGAACTGTGGTCCCCGGTCGGCCTCCCAGGCACCGCGGACGTCGAAGGTGGTGTGGTCGAGCACGACGATGCCGCCGGGGCCCTGCGCGCCGTCGACGCCGCCCGGACCCTGCGCGCCGTCGACGCCGCCGAGCGCCGACAGGTAGATGCCGTCCGGGCCGCAGTGCACGGTGTGCGGGCGGGAGTAGCCGGCGCGTCCGGCCAGCTCCTCCGCACCGATCACCTTGACCAGCTGCGGGGCGCGCGGGTCCGGGCGGGTGTCGAACACGTGGATCCGGGACGAGCGCAGCCCCGGCACGATCAGGTAGCGCCGCTCGACGTGCGGGTGCGGGGCGGTCGGGCAGAGTGCGCTGCTGCACGCGTTCCACCCGAAGTGGTGCACCTCGTCGCCGGTGCCCGGCAGGTCGGTCCAGCCGACGACCCGGCCGTAGTCGGCGGATTCCGGATCGGTGTCGAGCACGACGATCGCGTCCGGCCGCTGCGCCTTACGGTCGAACGCGGCGACGTAGGCCAGCTTCTCGGCGGGCGCGGTGGACGCCTCGCGGGGGGAGGGGTAGAAGCTCGGGTCGGGTGTCCAGCGGGTCATGCGGTCCTCCGGTGGTCAGGCGGCGGGTACGCCGAGGCGGTCCAGCAGGCGGCGGCGCAGCGCGCCGAAGGCGGGATGGTCGGGGGAGCGGGCGGGTGGCCGGTCCCCGGGGTGGTCGGGATCCAGGTCGACGGGGATCTCCTCGGCGATGACCCCCTCGTCGAGGAGCAGGATCCGGTCGGCGAGCAGCAGCGCCTCCTCCACGTCGTGGGTGACCAGCAGGGCGGCGAAGCCGTGCTGGGCGCGCAGCCGCCGCAGCAGGGACTGCATCCGTAGCCGGGTCAGCGCGTCGAGCGCCCCGAACGGCTCGTCGAGCAGCAGCAGGTTCGGCTCCCGGACCAGGGCGCGGGCCACCGCGACCCGTTGCGCCTGGCCGCCGGAGAGCTCCGCCGGCCAGGCCCGCCGGCGGTCGGCCAGCCCCACCTCGGCCAGCGCCCGGTCCACCCGGGCGCGTACGTCCGGGCCGGTGACCCCGAGCGCGACGTTGTCGCCGACCCGTTTCCAGGGCAGCAGCCGGTGTTCCTGGAAGACCACGGCGGCGGTGCCGCGCAGCCGGGTCGGTCCGGTGGCCTCGGCGTCCAGTCCGGCGAGGATGCGCAGCAGGGTGCTCTTGCCGGAGCCGCTGCCGCCGAGCAGCGCCACCACCTCACCGGCGGCGATGGTCAGGTCGACCCCGGCGAGCACCGGCCGGTCGTCGAAGGCCCGCCGCACCGCGTGGGCGGTGAGCACCGCCGCGTCGTCCCTCGCCCGGCCCGCGTCGCCGGCTGCCGTGCCCGCGTCGCCGGCTGCCGTGCCGGCCGGGTCGGTCAGGTCGCCCGCAGGCCGCGTCGCCATGTCAGGGTCCTCCTCTCCAGCGCCCGCAGGGCGAGGTCGGACAGCAGCCCGAGCAGCGCGTAGACGACCAGGCCGAGCACCACCACATCGGTCTGGCTGAACTCCCGGGCCTCCATCATCAGGAAGCCGATGCCGGTCTGGGCGTTGACCTGTTCGCCGACGACGAGGCTGAGCCAGGCCGCCCCGATCGCCAGCCGCAGCCCGAGGAACAGCGACGGCAGCGCGCCGGGCAGCACCACGTGCCGCAGCCGGGCGGCGGGTCCGAGCCCGCAGGTACGGGCCGCCTCGACGAGCCGTTCGTCGATGTCCCGGATGCCGGCGTAGGTGTTGAAGTAGATCGGGAAGAACACCCCGAGCGCGACCAGGGTGATCTTCAGCGGCTCACCGATCCCGACCCAGATGATCAGCAGCGGGACGAGTCCCAGGTGGGGCAGCATCCGGGCCATCTGCACCGGCGGGTCGACCAGGTCGTCGCCGAGGCGCAGCAGGCCGGCGGCGGCGCCGAGCACCAGCGCCAGCACCCCGCCCAGGAGCAGCCCGACGCCGGCCCGGGTGAGCGAGTCGAGCAGGTGGACGCCGAGGGTGCCGTCGGCGGCCAGTCGTACGCCGGTGGCGAGCACCTGACTGGGCGCGGGCAGCTTCTCCGGGGCCAGCAGCCCGGCGCGGGCGGCGGCCTCCCAGCCGGCGACGAGCGCGACCGGGCTGACCAGCCGCCACCAGCGCGGGCCGGTGCGGCGTCGCCGACCGGCGGCCGGTGGGGCCGTGCCGGCGGTCGGCGGCGCGGTGGCCAGTACGGCGCTGCTCACTGGAACACCGCGCTGAACCGGTCGTCGACCCGGCCGGAGATGTCGACCGGCCCGGGCACCAGGTCGAGGGTGGTGAAGCCGTCCGCGATGGCCTGGAGTTCGGCGCCGACGGCGGGGGTGACCGGGGCCAGCGGGCGGGCGCTGCGGGCCAGCGCCCGGGTGGTCACATCCAGTGGGATCTTCAGCTCGGGGGCGAGCACCGCGGCGCGCTCCCCGGGGTGGGCGATACCCCAGTCGGTCACCTGCCGGTACGTGGTGAGGAAGGCGCGGACGTCGTCGGCGCGGTCCCGCACCGCCCCGGGCGCGGCCAGCACGTACTCCCGGTTGCTGGCCAGCCCGGTGGCGTCGGCGAGGACCTTCACCCCGGGCTGCTCGGCGAGGGCGAAGTACGGATCCCAGATGATCCAGGCGTCGATCTGGCCGTTGTCGAACGCCGGCCGCCCCTCGGCCGGCTTGAGGTACTTGACGTTGAGGTCCTTGAGCGTCATGTTGTTCGCCGCCAGCAGCCGGACCAGCAGCCAGTGCACGTTGCTGCCCTTGTTCAGCGCCACCGTCCGGCCGCGCAGGTCGGCGAAGGTCTTCAGGCCGCTGCTCTGCTTGACCAGCACCGCCTCGCCCTGCGGGATGGGGGCCGAGGTGCCGATCACCGAGAAGGGGATCTTCGCGGCGGCGGCGAAGACCGGGGGTGCCTCGCCGACCTGCCCGATGTCGATCGCGCCGGCCTTGAGCGCCTCGGTAAGGGCGGGACCGCTCTCGAACAGCGACCACTGCACGTCCGGTGCGGCGTTGCGGGCCTTGACCAGGCTCAGCCCGCCGAAGCGCTGGTAGCCGACGCGCAGCGGGCCGGTGCTGCCGCCACCCGCGTCGGCGGCGTCGGCGCAGCCGGCGATCCCGCCGACCGCGACCAGTGACAGGACGGTGAACACGGCGGTGACCAGGCGGCGGAGGCTCCTCGGCGGGGTGGACATGTCGGCTCCTCGGGAGTGGACGGACTGCTCGCGACGCCGGAGGTCGGCGGCGGGCAGTAACCTACCAAGCCGATAGGTTTTATGGGTAGCCTGTCGTGGTTGCCGTCCCATCCCTCAGGAGGACCTCCGATGCCGCTGACCTTCCACTGGTTCCTGCCCACCTACGGCGACAGCCGCGACATCGTCGGCGGTGGCCACGGCGTCGCGGTCGGTACCGCCGGGGGAGCCCGCCCCGCCACCGTCGCCTACCTCGGGCAGATCGCCCGCACCGCCGAGCAGCTCGGCTTCGTCGGCGCGCTCACCCCGACCGGGGCGTGGTGCGAGGACGCCTGGCTGACCACCGCGATGCTCTCCGAGGTCACCGAACGGCTGAAGTTCCTGGTGGCGTTCCGCCCCGGCCTGCTCTCACCCACCCTCGCCGCCCAGATGGCCGCCACCTTCCAGCGGCTCTCCGGCGGCCGGCTGCTGCTCAACGTGGTCACCGGCGGGGAGGCGGTCGAACAGCGCTCCTACGGCGACTTCCTCGACAAGGACGCCCGGTACGCCCGTACCGACGAGTTCCTGCACATCGTCCGGGCGCTGTGGCGGGGTGAGACGGTCGACCACACCGGGGCGCACCTGCGGGTCGAGGGCGCCCGGCTGTCCCGGGTGCCCGACCCGGTGCCCCCGGTCTACTTCGGCGGCTCGTCCGCCGCCGCCGGCCCGGTCGCCGCCCGGCACAGCGACGTCTACCTGACCTGGGGTGAGCCGCCCGCCCAGGTCGCCGAGAAGCTCGACCGGATCCGCGCCGTCGCGGCCGGCGTCGGCCGGGAGCTGCGCTTCGGCATCCGGCTGCACGTCATCGCCCGGGACACCGCCGAACAGGCCTGGGCGCAGGCCGGGCGGCTGCTCGACGGCATCGACGCGGCGGACGTCCGGGCCGCCCAGGAGGGGCTGCGGCGCAGCGAGTCCGAGGGGCAGCGCCGGATGCTGGCCCTGCACGGCGGCAGCCGCGACGCGCTGGAGGTCGCCCCCAACCTCTGGGCCGGATTCGGGCTGGTCCGGGGCGGCGCGGGCACCGCCCTGGTGGGCAGCCACACCGAGATCGCCGACCGGATCGCCGAGTACCACGCGCTCGGCATCGACGAGTTCATCCTCTCCGGCCATCCGCACCTGGAGGAGGCGTACTGGTTCGGCGAGGGGGTGCTGCCGATCCTGCGGTCCCGGGGGCTGTGGCGGCATCCGGCGGGCGACCCGGTGACCGAGGCGACGGCGAGCATCCCGTTCGCCCCCCGACCGGCCCGGGTCTGACCGCCGACGGCGTGACCCCATCCGCCCCGACGCGGCGGGGCCGATGGGGCGGGCGGGCCGGTGTCGACGGGCGGGCCGTCGTCGACCGGTGGGCGGTGGGTCAGCGGGTCGTCGTCGGACGGGTGGGCCTCGTGGGTCGGTGCCGGTCGTCGTGGGCCGGTGGGCCGTCGTGGGTCGGTGCCGGCCGGCGGTCAGGGGCGGCCGGCGAAGAAGTCGGCCAACACCCGGGTGTGGGTCGAGAAGGCCAGCTCGACCGGCTCGGTGAGGACCAGCCACTCGGTGGCCTCCTCGGTGGGCTTCGACGGGGGCAGCCCCGAAGCCGGTCGCTCCGGCAGCACCCCGAAGATCATCATGGTGCCGCCACGTGGTGCGCCGTGCACCGCGAACAGCCGCGCCCGCTCCGCCTCGTCGACCAGGCCGGTCTCCTCGCGCAACTCCCGGACCAGCGCCTCGGACCACTCCTCGCCGTACTCGACGAAACCGCCGGGCAGGGCGAGCTGGCCGCGGGCCGGCTCGATGTCCCGGCGGACCACCACCACGCCGAGGCCGGCGTCGGTGCGGACCGGCAGCAGCGCCACCGCGACCGGGGTGGGATTGCGCCACACCGTCTCCCCGCAGGTCGGGCAGAGCCGGGGCCAGCCGGCGTCCGCCGGATAGGCCGCGCCGCAGTAGTGGCAGTGGGCGTACGGGAGGACGGTCATGCCGCCGCACGTTACCGCCCCGGGCGTACCCCGCCCGGGGCAGGTCGACCGGTCCACCCCGCCGCCGGCGTCTCGTCGCGCAGCAGGTCGCGGGCCTCCATCAGGGCGAAGCCGAGCAGGTTGAGGCCGCGCCAGCGGGCCGGATCCTCGGCGCGCGGATCGTCGGCGGCCAGCCCCACCCCCCACACCCGGTCGACCGGGCTGGCCTCCACCAGCACCCGGTCCCCGGTGCCGAGCAGGTACCCCCGCAGGTCGGCGTGCTGACCGAACTTGGCCAGGCTGCCGGTCAGCACGACGGAGTACCGCGCGGCCTCCCACACCGCCGGATCGAAGCGACGGACCTCCCGGCCGATCGCCTTGGCCTGCTGCGGATGGCCGGCGGCGAGCACCCGCTCCCCGGCCTCGGCGTCGTCGAAGAGCAAGGCCTTGCGCCACATCATCCAGTGCTCGGCGGTGGCGAAGCGCCGCCCGTCGACGGTGAACGGTGCCGGCCACCACTGGCTCAGGCAGCTCTGCCCGACGGTGCCGTCCCGCCGGGGCCGGTGCCCCCAGAAGCAGAGGTAGCGCACCCGGTGCCCGGCGGCGGACCGGGCGAGGACGTCGTCGGCACAGCGCAGCGGCATGCCGCACAGTCTCCCTGCCGGCACCGACGACACGCGCCGGGATTTCTCCCGCGGGCCGGATACCCGGGCTGACGGGATCCCGGGGCCGGTGGGGCTCCCCGGTCGGTGGGGACTCCTGGGCTGGTGGGAGCCCCGGGCCGGGTCGGCGGGGATTCCCGGGTCGGCGGGAGCCCTCGGGCCGGGCCGGCGGGGAGGCGGGGTGTCCCGCGCTCTCCGCCGACGGAACGGTGCCCGGGCCGCGTGCCGGTCGGCGGTGTGACCCGGGCGGCCGGGTCAGGCCGGTGGTGCGCCGGTGTAGGCGGCGATGGTCCGGGCGGCGGCGGCCCGGGCGGCCTCCGGTGCGGTGCCGCCGGCGATGTCGGCCTCGGCCCAGGCTTCGCCGCTGAGCGTCATGAAGCGCCGCCCGTCCTCCGAGCCGATCCATTCGACGGCCTGGTCGGGGGTGACCCCGCCACCGTCGGCGTCCAGGTGGCTGGCGAGCCCGAGCAGGCCGGAGTCCCAGCCGACGCCGACCGCGCCGGGGCCGTACTCGGTCCACCGCTGGTCGTCGACGTGGGCGACGTGTTCGAGGGTGAACCGGGTCCGTTCGTCGCCCTCCGGGGTCAGGCGCACCTCGATCCAGCTCACCTCGTCACCCATCTCCCAGGTGGCGGCGAAGCTCTTCGGCGGGTCGCAGCGCTCCACCACGCCACCCGCGTTGCCCTCGAACTGGTAGCGGCCGTGCAGTCGCAGGTCGCCGGAGATCGGCAGGAACCAGCGGGGGATCCGGTCGACGTTGGTGCAGGCGTCCCAGAGGTCGTCCAGCGTCGCCCGGTACGTCTGGCTGATGGTCAGCACGCGCGCCTCACCCGCCTCCAGGGTGCGGCTGCCCACGGTCCGCCGTACGGCGTTGATCTGGTGTGTCGTCTCGATCATGAGTGCTCCGGTGCTCGGTCGGGTTGCCCGTCGGGGTGTGCGACCGCCGTTCGCGCCGGCCTCGGGCCAGCTCGGTGGCCAGGGCGTCCAGCGCGGGTGTCCAGAACCGGCGGAACCCCTCCAGCCACTGGTCGACCTCGCGCAGTGGGGCGGGGTCGACCGCGTAGAGCCGCCGGGCGCCCTGCGGGCGGACGGTGGCGAAGCCGTTGTCCCGTAACACCTTGAGGTGCTGCGAGACGGCGGGCTGGGTGATCCCGAACTCCTCCTGGATGACCGCGCAGACCCCACCGGCGCTCCGCTCTCCCTGCGCGAGCAGTTCGAGGATGCGTCGGCGTACCGGGTCGCCGAGGACGTCGAAGGCGTGCACGGTGCCCTTTGTATCAGTCATGGCTTATATAAGCAATCACCCTAGTCGCGCGGCGACGGCGGTCCGCAGCTCGGGCAGCCGGTCGTGCAGCAGGCCGGGGCACTGGGTGCTGGCGAAATCCTTGTGACCGTAGATCTGGCTGGCCGGGATACCGTACTGCTGGCAGGTGAACGCGCAGAAGACCACCAGGCTGTCCCACAGCGTCTGCGGCGGCTGCACGTCGACGTAGATCCCGTCGTTCTCGATGCCGATGGCCTGGCTGTTCTGCCCCACGCAGTGCGCGCCCTGCACCATCGTCTGACCGTGCAGCAGCGCGTACAGGCTGCCGTGCCGGCCCTCGGTGAGGTGGCCGCCCCGGCTGTTGGTGAAATGCTGCCCGGAGTCCAGCCAGCCGTTGCCGTCCATGTGCAGGTCCTGGATCTCGCGCGAGTTGGCGTATGCCTGGGCCAGGCTGTAGTCGGTCGAGTTCGGGAACGCGGTGTGATGCACGATGATCTTGTTGGGTCGGCTCCCGACCACGCTCACCGGCGACGACGGCGGCCGGGCACCCCAGGTGACGCAGTTGGCGATCACCGGTTGGTCGATGCGGCCGAGAGCGACCCGGCCGGTGACGGAGGCGTTGCCGGTGGTCGGGGCGGTGCCGGCGCTCAGGGTGGTGCCGGTGCTCAGCGGCGGGCCGGGGGCGGCGGCGCTCGCGGCGGTTCCGCGGAGCGGGGTCGGCGCGAGCGCTCCGGCGGTGCCGAGCAGGACCGCGCCGCGCAGCACGCTGCGCCGGGACACGGGTAGGGGCATGGCGGGCTCCTCAGGGGGTGACGGGAGATGCCGACGGGCGGACCTGCGGGCCGCTTCCCGGGTGGCGGTGGATGTCGCCGGGCGGACCGGCGTTCCGGTTCCGGGGTGGGCCGGGTGAGGGTCGGTGGGGTCAGCAGGGGCCGTTGCAGGCCAGCACCCGGAGCCGGTCGAGGCTGCCGTTCCAGACGTTCTGGTCGCCCGGGAGGGTGCCCGACGACGCCCACTGCCAGAAGGAGTACGTGGACCAGCCGGCGGGCAGGGTGCCCACGGTGCCGGCGTACCGGGCGATCCAGAGCGGGTTGGTGGCGGCGAAACCGCTGTAGTTGCCGGTGCAGGTGGTCCACCAGTCGGTGGTGGTGTAGATGGTCGCCCAGCGTCCGGTGCGGGCGTGGTACTGGTTGACGAAGGAGGTGATCCAGCTGCGCATCGCGCTCTGGCTGAGCCCGTAGCAGGTCGCCCCGTAGGGGTTGTACTCGATGTCGAGCGCGGCGGGCAGGGTCCGGCCGTCCTTGGACCAGCCGCCGCCGTGGTCGACGAGGTAGTTGGCCTGGGTGGCGCCGGTCGTGGTGTCCGGCCGGGCGAAGTGGTACGCGCCCCGGATCATCCCGACGTTGTACGACCCGTTGTACTGCTGGGCGAAGTACGGGTTGGTGTAGTAGGTGCCCTCGGTGGCCTTGACGTAGGCGAACCGGGCGCCGTTGTTCCAGGCGGCGGACCAGTTGACGTTGCCCTGGTAGCTGGAGACGTCCATGCCGGACAGCCCGGCGGGGGCGGCGGCCGGGGTGACGACGCCGGGGGCGACGGGGGTGGCGGCGGCGGGGGTGGCGACGCCGAGGGTGGCGGCGGCGACCACGGTGGCGGTCGCCAGCAGCGTGCCCGAGACCGCACGGAGACGGTTCATCTTTCCTCCCTGGGGGATGCCGGACGGGTACGGCGGGAGCGACGAAAGGAACTGTCAGGTATTAGGTCACGCCTGGAGATAGTTTTCAATACACGCAGTCAAGATTATCTATCGCCGCACTTCGCGCCTCTTCCGAGGCTCATGATCAAATGGCCGAAATGCAGACGACACGCCGAGAAGGGTGCAACGAATCGCCATCTGATCCGGGTCCTCCATAGCAGAGTTCCGCGCGGCGCGGTCGGCCGTCCACAAGGGCACCCGGTGTCCACAGGCCGAGGGGCGGGTGTCGCGGGGCTGCGGGTGCCCGGGGCAGCGTCGGACCATGCATCCGGTGTTGCGGTCCCTCGTCGACGAGGGAGGTGGCGTGGTGACCCGACGAGCGGCGGTCCAGGTGGTTCCGCCCTGGGTACTCGCGCACGCTGATCGGGTCGGCGAACTCCGGCGTGTCCTGCCCGGTGTCTACGTCGACACCACCCTGGTCCCCGCTGCTGCCCTCACCACGGGGGGTGCGACGTTCCCGCTGCTCGACGCCGACCGGCGTATCCGGGCGGCGCTCGCCTGGGCGCAGGGGCGGGCGGCGCTGGGCGGTCCCACCGCGCTGGACGTGTGGGGTGCGCGCGGGCAGTCGGACGGGGAGCCGGTGCACCTGGACGTGATCGCCGGTTGCGGGCTGCGCCCCCGACCACACCTGCTGGTCCACCACCGGGAGGGCTTCTCCCTCGCCCCACCCCGGGTGGTGACCCGGCGTGGCCTGCCGGTGGTAGGCCTGGAGCGGGCGCTTGTCGACTCCTGGCCGTTGCTGCCCCCGCCGGAGCGCCCCGTTGCGGTGATCAGGGCCGTCAACGACCGGCTCACCACCCCGGCGCGGATCGGGTCGGCGCTCGCCGCCGTGCCGAGGCTGACCGGCCGGGCGCAACTGCGCAAACTGCTCGACCGGCTCACCGCCGGATGTCGTAGTCCGTTGGAGATCTGGGGGCACGACCATGTCTTCACCGGCCCGGGGATGCCCACGTTCCGACGGCAGGCCCGGATCGTCGTCGGCCGCAGCACCATGTATCTCGACGTCTACGCCGAGCGGGAGCGGGTGGACTTCGAGCTCGACGGCGCGACGACCCACGGAGATTCCCGCCAACGCGAGCTGGACCTGCGTCGGGATGCGCTGCTCGCCACCGTCGGCATCATGGTGGTGCGCTTCGCCCGTCACCGCCTCCTCCACGAGCCCGATGTGGTTCGCCACGAGGTGCGGACGATCCTCGCCACCCGGAGGCGAGACGGCGGTACCTGATCAGGGGTCGGTCCTCCGTGCCCGGCAGATGCGCTACCCGGGACACCGGTCCTGCCCCGCCCACGCGTCGGGCGGGGTGAAGCGGGCGGCACGGCCGTACGGGCTCGACAGCGCAACGGGGGACGCGGGGGAGGTGGGGTGTACGGGCGGCGACGACGGTCAGTCGCGCAGGGTGCGCAGGATGCGGCTGAGGTCGGCGTGGTCGGCGGGGGAGAGGTGGCCGAAGAAGCGTTCCGCCTCGGTGGTGCGGGCGGACCTGATGGCCGCACCGACCCGGGTACCCTCCTCGGTCGGCGCGACGAGGGTCGCCCGCCGGTCGGCCGGGTCGGGCCGGCGCGCGACGAGCCCGCGTTCCTCCAGACCGTCGACGACCTCGGTGGTGGAGCGGGGCGCGATGTGCAGGTGCTCGGCGAGTGCGCTGAGCCGCATCGCCCCGTGCCGGGTGAGCACCGCGAGGGCGCGGGCGTGGCCGGGGTTGACGTCCCAGGGTTCGAGGGTACGTCGGGACTGGTGGCGCAGCCGTCGCGCCACCGCCCAGAACAACTCGGCGAGGCTCTCCTCGGCCGGCGGCTCCGCGCGATGGGCGGCCGGGCCGGCTGGCGGGTCGGATGTCGCACCGGTCACCGGAATACGGTAGCAGCACTCACTGTTGTTACCTCATGATGAGGTAACCTCAGTAATCACTGGGACACCTGAATCTGGAACCCCCGAAACAGCACCCCCGAACCAGCACCCCCGAACGAGAGAAGGAACCCCTTGGACGCCACCAAGAACCACCGGGAGGGCCACGGCGGCGCCCCCCGGACCGTCAGTGCCGCCGAGAAGTCCCAGGCCAGAGCGGTCTCGCTGCGCCGGATCGGCCGGCTGTTCACCGCGTACCGTGGTCAACTGGCCGTGGTCACCGCGATCATCGTGGTGTCGTCGGTGGTCGCGATGGCTTCGCCCTTCCTGCTGCGGGCGGTGATCGACCGGGCACTGCCGGAGCGCGATCTGACCCTGCTGGTCTGGCTGGTCGCCGGCATGATCGCCGTCGCGGCGGTGACCGCCGTGCTCGGCGTGGCGCAGACCTGGATCTCCACCCGGGTCGGGCAGCTGGTGATGCACCGGCTGCGCACCGACGTCTTCGCCCACCTGCACCGGCAGTCGATCGCGTTCTTCACCCGCACCCGTACCGGCGAGGTGCAGTCGCGGATCACCAACGACATCGGCGGCATGCAGACCGTCGTCACCTCCACCGCCACCTCGATCGCGTCCAACCTGACCACGGTGGTGGCCACCCTGGTCGCCATGGTGGCGCTGTCCTGGCGGCTCACCCTCGTCTCGCTGGTGGTGCTGCCGCCGGCCATCTGGCTCACCCGCCGGGTCGCCGCGATGCGCCGCGAGATCACCGCCCAGCGCCAGCGGGAGCTGGCCGACCTCAACGTCACCATCGAGGAGGGGCTGTCGATCAGCGGCGTGCAGCTCAGCAAGACCCTCGGCGCGGGTGGCGCGCTGATCGACCGGTTCACCGCCAGCTCGGCCCGGCTGGTCGACCTGGAGCTGCGCTCCGAGCTGGCCGGCCGCTGGCGGATGGCCACCATGACGATCATCTTCGCCGCCATCCCGGCGGTGATCTACCTCGGCGCGGGGCTGCCCGGCACCGCCGGCACGCTCAGCATCGGCACCCTGGTCGCCTTCACCGCCCTCCAGGGTGGGCTGTTCCGACCGCTGATGGGGCTGCTCAACGTGGGCGTCACGCTGACCGCCTCGCTGGCCCTGTTCGCCCGGATCTTCGAGTACCTCGACCTGCCGGTGGAGGTGGACGACCCGGCCCGGCCGGTGACCGTCGACCCGGCCCGGGTGCGCGGGCACCTGCGCGTCGAGGACGTCACCTTCAGCTACCCGGGCAGCGACACCGCCGCCGTCGCCGGCATCAGCCTGGACGTGCCGGCCGGCACCAGCCTCGCCCTGGTCGGCGAGACCGGCTCCGGCAAGAGCACCCTGGCCGCCCTGGTCAGCCGGCTGCACGACCCGGACGCCGGCCGGATCACCATCGACGGCGTCGACCTGCGCGACCTGCGGCTGACCGACCTGGCCGCCGTCGTGGGCGTGGTCAGCCAGGAGACCTACCTGCTGCACACCACGATCCGGGAAAACCTGCGGTACGCGCGCCCCGACGCCACCGACGCCCAACTGGAAGAGGCCGCCCGCGCCGCCCAGATCCACGACCTGATCGCCGCCCTGCCCGACGGGTACGACACGGTCGTCGGCTCCCGGGGCCACCGGTTCTCCGGCGGCGAGAAGCAGCGCCTGGCCATCGCCCGTACGCTGCTGCGCGACCCCCGGGTGCTGGTGCTGGACGAGGCGACCAGCGCGCTGGACACCGAGACCGAACGCGCCGTGCAACGGGCCTTCGACACCCTCGCCGAGGGCCGTACGGTGATCACCATCGCGCACCGGCTCTCCACGGTGCGCGACGCCGACCAGATCGCGGTGCTCGACCACGGCCGGATCGTCGAGTCCGGCACCCACGAGACGCTGCTGGCCCGCGCCGGCCGGTACGCCACCCTGGCCGGCTGACCGTGGCGTCTTCCACGGCGGGGACCGGGGCGGCCCCGTAGGTGTCCCGAGCCCCGATCGGTCCACGGCGGGGCCGTGACCAGGGACGACCCGGCGGGCGGAAAACCCGATCGGCAAGACGTGAGTTGTCGATCACCGGTGACTAGAGTGACGCCGTGCAAAGTGGTGTGCGGTCCCAGGTGCCGGTGCTGTACGTGGCGGACGCCGACGCGGCTCGACGGTTCTACGAGAACTTCGGCTACACCGAGATCCGGAGCGGCGGCGACGGTGGCTCGCACTGGTCGTACCTGCGGTGCGGGGAGTTGACGCTGCTGCTGGCGGCGGTCACCCCCCGCCTGGTCACCGTCGAGTTGCCCCTGCTCGTCTACCTGTACGTCGACGACCTGGCGGCGACCGCCGAGCGGCTCACCGCCGCCGGGCACCCGGTCGAGAAGGCCGGCTACCCGGAGCACGCCCCGGGCGGCGAGTGCCGGGTCACCGACCCCGACGGCAACGTGGTCGCCTTCGGGCAGCGGCAGGCCGTACCGCAGCAGGAGCGTGACCCGCAGGCGGGCGGCGAGGCGCGGTTCTCGCTGATCAGGGAGGCCGCCGAGGCGGCCGGCCGGCGCGGCGGGGCACCCGCCCGCTGCCAGATCGGCGGCCCGCGCGGCGAATCCTGCACCGAACCGGCGGAGGTCAAGCTCGCCGACTCGTGGGGCGACACGGCGTGGGGCTGCATGGCGCACGCCGACGAGACCCTGCTGACCGCGCGCGGCGCGTTCCTGGCCACCGAGGACGGGATGGGCCTCGGCCCGTTCCTGCGCGCCCGCCAGGGTCAGCCTGACCGGCAGGTCCCCGCGCCCGCACCCGGAGCCTGACCCGACCTCACCGTCGCCTCCCGCGCGACCCAGCCGGTACGGCCGTCGGTGCGCCGACCCGACCGGCCGCCCGCCTCGCCATAGCTGCGGACACAGTCGACCCCGGAGGCCGGGCGGGGGCGGGGCGCAGGCCGGCGAGCTGGACGAAGATCTCCCGTCGGGCGACGGCCTCGTCGCGCCGGCCGAGCACGTAGCCGGTCAGCCAGATCCACCCGTCGTAGGTGGGCCGGTCGCAGACCGACACCACCCGCAGCCGCAGGGCGCGCTCCCCGGCGAACTGCACCGAGGCGGCCCGGTCGACGATCAGCAGGTCACCGGGGCGGGGCCGGACGTTCACCAACGTCCGCCGTTGGATCGCCGGCACCGTGTCGCCTGCCGGGACTGCCAGTCGCGCAGGGCACGCCCGAGCCGGTCGTTCTCCTGGGCGAGGACGCGGATCTCCTGGTGGAGCGCGGCGAACTCGTCGGCCAGCCGGGCCTGGAACCGGCGTACCTCGTCGGGGTCGACGCCGCGTCGGCGCGGCCGGAACGCTTGGGTGCGTACCTCGTAGGGGGTCAGCAGGGCCGGGCGGCCGGTCCCGTAGGGCTGGCCACCGCGATACACCTGGGCCACGGGGGTCCTTTCCGGTGCTGGGGGAGGGCGGAAGGGTCCTGTCGGTGGTGCTGGAGGGCGGGCCGTCCACCGCCGGCTGCGGACGACCCGCCCGCTCGGCCGTCGCAGCCCACTTCGGCGGTACGACAGCAGAGCAGCCGGACGGGGTCGGGGCGGGCGCACACCCGCCCCGACCGGGGGAAACCCCTCTCTCGTTGCCACGCGAGGAGTGGTTCGGTGTCCAACATATCTAGACATGCTGGATGAGTCAACGCTGCTTGTTAGGTGCGTCGCGGTGTGATCGAATCGGGTTGCCACGCGAGGAGTGCCATGCGAGAAGTGCCGGACTACTGGCGCATCGCCGACGATGTGATCGCCGACGTCAGAGCCAGGAAGTTGAAGGCGGGGGACAAGTTGCCCTCGATCGCCGAGCTGCGACAGAAGTACGAGGTCAGCCACGGGACTGTTCAGATGTCCTACGCCAGGCTGGAAGCGTTGCGGGTAATCCGACGGCAGCAGGGCAAGGGCGTCTTCGTCAACGACCCAAAGCTCTGGATGCGCGAACCCTGACCCGTCCACCCACCCCACCCCGCCCCGCGCGCTGTGATCGGCCCGGTGATCAAGAGGTTTGCGTCAACTTGGATCTCCCCGATGACGCAAACTTCTTGATCAACGGCGTGGGGATGACGCAAACCTCTTGGTCACCCTTTCGTGGCGGTTTTGGGGGGTGGGAACGTGGAGCCGTTCGGGGGTTTGGCGCGTCGAAGGGGGTATGACGAGTTTTCGAGGTGTGTGGGCGGCGGTCGCACCGGTGCTCCTGCTCACTGCTGCCTGTGCGGGGCAGGACGGGGCGGGCGTCGCGCCCGATGCGGCCCCGACCTCTCTTCCCGCCAACGTGCCGGTGCTGCGGATCGACCACACGGGTGGCTTCGTGCGACCCGAGACGAACGTGACCCGGCTGCCGTCCGTCAGCGTCTACGCCGACGGCCGGGTGATCACGCAGGGGCCGACCGTCCTCACTTATCCGGGGCCGGCGCTGCCCAACATCCAGGTCCGCACGATCAGCGCGGCCGAGGTGACCAAGCTGGTCGAGCAGGCCCGCGCCGCCGGGGTGGGCAGTGCGGTCGACGTGGGCACGCCGAAGATCACCGACGTGACCACCACCCGGTTCACCATCCGGGGGACGGTCGGCAGCGAGCAGTTGGAGGTATACGCCCTGGGTGAGGCGACCGGCCCGGGGTCCGGCCTGACCCCCGCCCAGCAGGCCGCCCGGGAGAAACTGCGGACCTTCGCCGACAAGCTGACCGACCCGGGGAACGCGGCGACGCAGCCGTACCAGCCGACCGCGATCGCGGCGGTGGCCGGGCCGTGGGTCGCCACGCCGGAGACGGCGAAGCAGCCCAGGATGGAGTGGCCCGGCCCGGCGTTGCCCGGGGCCAGCCTCGGTGAGGGCCTCGATCTGGGGTGCGTGACCGTCACCGGCGCTGCCGTGCAGCAGGTGATCGCCTCCGCCGGCAAGGCCAATGCGGCGACCCCGTGGACCTCCGGTGGGAAGCGCTGGGCGGTCACCTTCCGCCCGCTGCTGCCCGACGAGACCGACTGCGCCAGCCTGTCCCTCACCCGCTGAGCCGGCAACGCTACCGCTGCCGCTGGGGTGGCGGCCCCGACGCCACCGGCCGGGGCGCGGTGTGTGGTCGGCCCGGTGGTGGGACCGGCCACACACCGGGGGCGTCGGCCCTGTGGGCGGCGGACTTGTTTCCATAGGCAACCATCACTACATTGGGTTCGGGTGCCGCCGAGTTGCCGGGCGGCTGTTTGGCCTGAGCCGGGCCGTTGTCCACGTGCCGACAAGGCATGTCGACGCGCGAGCGACGTCATCGCTCCTGTGCCGTCGGTCCACACCGACGGCCAGCCGGAAGGACCCCTGTGAGGATTTCCCGTACCCGTATCACCGCCGCCGTGGCCGCCACCGTCACGGCGGCGGCGGCCGTCACCACCGTGCTCGCCGGCACCGCCTCGGCCGCCCAGGGCTGCCGGATCGACTACCAGCCCAACGAGTGGACCGGCGGCTTCACCGCCAACGTCCGGGTCTCCCCGGGCGACACCGCCCTGAGCGGTTGGACCGTCACCTGGTCCTACCCGGGCGGGCAGCGGCTGACCGGTGGCTGGAACGCCCAGGTCAGCCAGGCCGGCACGACGGTCACCGCCCGTAACGCCGCCTGGAACGGCAGCGTCCCGGCGGGCGGCTCCACCGAGTTCGGCGTGCAGGGCACCAGCACCTCGGGTTCCGCCGCGCCGACCGGGTTCACGCTCAACGGCGTACCGTGCAACGGCGCTCCGCCGCCGACCACCACGCCGCCGCCCACGACCCCGCCCCCGACGACGCCGCCGCCCACCACGCCGCCCCCGACCACGCCGCCCCCGACGACGCCTCCGCCGACCACCCCACCTCCGACGACACCGCCGCCCACGACGCCGCCGCCGACCACCCCGCCGCCGGCCGGGTGCGCCGGTGCGGTGCTCTGCGACGGGTTCGAGAACCAGACCGGCTCGACGCCGGCCGGCGACTGGGGCGTGGTCAACCCGGACTGCTCCGGCGCGGGCCGGGCGGCGGTGGACACGACCACCACGCACAGCGGTAGCCGCTCGCTGCGCATCGACGGCGCGCAGGGCTACTGCAACCACGTCTTCGTCCGGTCCACCAAGGATCTCAGCGCGGTGGGTGCCGTCCGGTACGGCCGGATCTGGCTGCGCCACACCACCGCCCTGCCGACCCAGCACGTCACCTTCATGGCCATGACCGACGCCGCCGACGGCAACAAGGACCTGCGGATGGGCGGCCAGAACGGCGCGTTGCAGTGGAACCGGGCCTCCGACGACGCAACCCTGCCCGAGCAGAGCCCGTCCGGGGTGGCGTTGAGCGTGCCGCTGCCCACCGGGCGCTGGACGTGCCTGGAGTTCATGGTCGACGGCAACCAGGGACAGCTGCGGACCTGGCTCGACGGCACCGCCGTCACCGGACTGACCGCCGACGGGACGCCCACCCACGACATCGACGGCCAGTGGTACAACCGCACCTGGCGGCCCCGGCTGACCGACCTGAAGCTGGGTTGGGAGAGCTACGGCGAGGGCGCGGACACCATCTGGTACGACGACGTGGCGCTGGGCAGCAGCCGGATCGGCTGCTGAGCCCACCGGGGCCGGGCGGCTCTGATCGGGCTGCCCGGCTCCGGTGGCCTGGTCGGGTCGCCGGCTCCGGCGGCTCTGATCGGGCTGCCCGGCCGGGGCGGTAATCGGGTCGCCCGGCCGCCGTGACGCGGTCGGATCGGTCGCCCCGGGCCGTCGCCGACCGATCATTCAACCGGCGGTGTTGTGCCGATCATGGCGCGTTCATCCACGGTTGCCAGGCTGACCTCTGGTCGGCGGGGTTCGTCTCCCGCCAGAATGTGGCTGATCGGGATAACCATCTCGATCGATGCACTCCTGTCGGCCCCCGCGACCCGGAGGACCCGTTGCGCACTCCCGCGAACCCCGTCACCGCCGCCACTGCCACCACTGTCACCGCCGGCACTGCCGTCGCCACCGGCGCGACTGTCACGGCCCCCGCCTCGATCGCCCCCGCCCCGATCCCCGTCACCCCTGTCGGCGTCCCGATCGCTGCCACCGCCGGTGTCGTTCCGACCCGCCGTACCCGGCCCGGCCGGCTGCTGGGCACGTTCGCCCTGCTGACCGCGATGATCGCGGCGGTGCTGGTCGGGCCGTCCGTGGTGGCGCCGAGGCTGACCGACCCCGCGTCGGCGGCGGTCTACGGCTCCTGCACGATGTCCCGCTGCGCGGACGCCCGTACCGCCCGCTCCGGCTGGTCGGCCAAGGGCTTCCCCACCAGCCGGGGCTGGTACGCCTGGAGCGGCGGGCTGTCGAACTTCGCCGGTGGCCAGTTCCACAACTACGAGGGACAGCTCCCGGCCGGCGCCACCTACCACGAGTACGACGTCTACCCGCGGGTCTCCGGCGCGGCGCGGGACGCGTACCGCATCGTGGTGAACAGGAGCACCGGGGCGACCTGGTTCTCGCCCGACCACTACGCGAACTTCTACCGGATCTGACCGAGGACCATCGGGGTGGGGCGGTCCGCCGCCCCACCCCGGGGTGAGCAGGAGGATGCACGATGACCGGACAGCGCCAGCCCGGGTGGCTGCGGGTGACCGACGAGACACCACCGTCGGGAGCGCCGACGCCGTCGGTCACCGTGGCCGGGGCGGTGGCCCGTACCCGCGCCACGCTGTTCGACGCCCTCACCGACGCCCTCGACCTGCCCGGACACTTCGGCCGGAACTGGGACGCGCTCGCCGACGTGCTGGCCGACCGGCTCGACGTCGGCCCGCTCACCCTGGAGGTGACCGAGGCGGGCCTGTTGCTGGCCGACGAGCCGCCCGGCCAACTCGGCACGCTGCTCGACGTGGTCGGCGGGGTCTCGGCCGGTGCCCGGGAGCCGGTCCGGCTGGTGTTGCGGGACACCCCGCAGCGGCTGCCCGCCCTGCGGGACCGGCTCGCCGCCGTGCTCGGCGGGTGCGGGGTGGCCGTCTCACCTCGCGCCTGACCGCGCCGTTGGCGTCGACGCCGAGCAGCGGGGTGCGCTGTGCCGGGCACCGGGCGTGCGCTGTGCCGAGCACCGGGCGTGCGCTGTGCCGAGCGGCGGGGGTGCGCTGTGCCGGGCACCGGGGGTGTGGTGCGGCGCGGGTCAGCCGGCGTGGTCGAGGATCGCGCTGAAGCGCTCCTCGGCCAGGTCGAGCTGGGCGAAGATGTGCCGCTTCACCGGTGCCGACAGCGGGGTGTCCGGTCGGGCGATCAGCTCCCGGAAGACCGGCACCAGTGGCCGGTACTTCGCCGCCGAGCGGGCCACCTTCGGCCCGACCGCGTAGACCACCCCCACGCCATTGTCGGTGAAGTCGGAGATCTTGATGACCCGGGCCCACGGCTCCCGGTCCAGGCTGGCCGCGACGTGCTCGCGGTACTGCACGTGCGGATCCCGCTCCGGGTCGTACACCGGATTGGTGACCGCGGCGACCAGCCGGGACACCCGCGCCCCGAACCGGTCGGTCAGGGTGGCCAGCGCGGCCGCCGTCGGGTCGGCGGCCCCGGCGCCGGCCAGCTCCCCCGGGTGGTCCTCCACCGCGTCGTGCAGCAGCCCGGCGACGATCACGTCGGCGTCGCGCACCCGGTAGTGGTGGATCATCCGGATCGACACCCGCAACAGATGGTTGAGGTACGGCTCCCGGGACCGGCGGTCCTCGCGGTGCAGCTCGGCGGCGAGGTCCAGGGCGGTGGCCAGCCGGTCCTGCTCGGCCGCCGGGAAGGCCGGCAGCTCCAGCCGGAACCGGGCCAGCAGACCCGGCTCACCGTGCAGCTCGGTGATCGCGTGCAGCGGCATGGTGGCGAGGTACGGCGGGAACTCCATGGCCTACTTATAGCCGATCTTCACTGCCACCCTGATCCTGTCGTCGGGCATGTGACCGCATCATCCCAGGTCGGCGAGGTGCTTGACCAGCCGTACCGTCGTCCCCTCGGGTGTGCCGTCGATGCGTGCCTCGTCCATCAGCCGCGTCATGATCAACTCACCCCGACCCCGGTCTCCGCCGTCCGGGCGGGGCCCCCGCCAGCCGCCGGTGTCGGAGACCTCGATCTCCAGCCGGTCGCCGCGCAGCCGTCCCCGCACCAGGACGGTCGACCCGGCGGCGAACCGGTAGCCGTGCTCGATGGCGTTGGCACACGCCTCACCGACGGCGATCAGCGCCACCTCCACGTCCGCCTCGCCCGCGCCGAGCGTGGTCAGCCACGCCCGCAGCGCCTCCCGGGTGGGGGAGAGCTGCGCCGGGTCGGCGGCCAGCGCGGCCCGGAACGCCGGTGGCGCGTCAGGGTCCACCGTGTCGTTCGGCGGTACGGCACCGGCCGGTGGTGTGGTGCCGGCGGGCGGTGCGGTGCCGGCTCGCGGGGTGGTGCGGTGTGGGTCGGCCGGCGGGTCCGGGAAGCCCGCGTCCCTGTCGCGTCCACCCGTCACCCGGGTTCACCTCCCGCTGATCCGCGTCGCCGGGGCCGGGGAGCCCGGGCCGTCACCCCGGGCCATTCTCCCTGCCCCGGCTCGTCGCCGAGCGCCGCCCCGGCTCGTCGCCGAGCGCCGTCCCCGGACGGACGGCGGCGGTCGGCGCGCGGTGGGGCGGCAACGGGCTACGAGGCCAGCCGCTGGCCGGGGTCACGGGCCGGGCCGGCGAGGTCGACCGCGCCGTCGGACCGGTTGATCTCCGACCAGACCGCGTCGAGGGAGAGGCCGAGCACGTCGGCGAGGACCGCGATGGTCGGGAAGGCCGGGGTGGCCACCCGGCCGGACTCGATCTTCCGGAGCGTCTCCGGGGAGAGCCCGGCGGCCAGGGCGGTGGTGAGCATCGAGCGCTGGCCCCGGGCGCGGCGCAGCAGGGCACCGAGGCGCTGTCCGCGTGCCACCTCTGCGGGAGTGAGCGGCAACCTGACCATGACGACGATTCTAGTACCGGGATAATATGGCCGGGATATTTATTGGTAGTCCGAGGGGGCGCTACATGATCGAGATCCTGAACGCCGACGACGTGCGGCGGGCGCGGGACACCGGCGCCCTGGTCGCCGAGATCCTCCAGACACTGAAGGGCCGCAGCGTGGTCGGCACCAACCTCCTGGAGATCGACGAGTGGGCGCGTCAGATGATCATCGAGGCTGGCGCGCAGTCCTGCTACGTCGACTACGAGCCGTCCTTCGGGCGCGGCCCGTTCGGCCACTACATCTGCACGTCGGTCAACGACGCGGTGCTGCACGGGCTGCCACACGACTATCCGCTCGCCGACGGTGACCTGCTCTCGCTCGACCTCGCGGTCTCCCTCGGCGGGGTGGTCGCCGACTCGGCCGTCAGCTTCGTGGTCGGTGACAGCCGGCCCCCGGAGAGCGTCGCGCTGATCGACGCGACCGAACGCGCGCTGCGTGCCGGGATCGCCGCCGCCGGCCCCGGCGCCCGTGTCGGCGACGTCTCGCACGCCATCGGCACGGTGCTCGGCGCGGCGGGCTACCAGGTCAACACCGAGTTCGGCGGGCACGGCGTCGGCTCGACGATGCACCAGGATCCGCACGTCTCCAACTCCGGCCGCCCCGGTCGCGGCTACCGGCTGCGCCCCGGGCTGCTGCTGGCCCTGGAACCCTGGGTGATGGCCGACACCGCCACCCTGGTCACCGACGCCGACGGCTGGACGCTGCGCAGCGCCACCGGCTGCCGGACGGCGCACAGCGAGCACACCATCGCCATCACCTCCGACGGTGCCGAGGTGCTCACCAGGCCGGCGACCTACTGATCCGTCCGCGCGCCGGTGCGGCCGGCGCTTCCGGTCGGGCCGGGCCGCACCCCGGCGGCGGTCCGACCCGACCGGAAGGGGCTCACAGCGGCAGTCGACCGGCCCCGGCGAACGGCCCCACCACGAGCGGCACCAGCGGCGCGGGCACCGCCTGTGGCGCCCGCAGGGCCGGCGTCCACCCGGCGTCGCCGCCCAGGTCCGGGTCGTGGGTCGCGTTGTACGCGGCCACCAGGTCGACCGGGCGGGGCAGCGCGCGGTCGGCGTCCACCCAGTTGCCCCGGGTGGTGACGGCGGAGCCACCCCAGTCGTACAGCAGGTCGCCGGGGGCGATGCCGGCGTCGAGGGTGAAGAAGTTGTTCTCCACGTACGCGGCGGACTGCACCCCCACCCCGATCGCGTACACGAAGTCGTCGCCGCCCAGCCGGTACCAGTTGTTGTAGACGTCGACCTGGCCGAAGCGCACCCGGGGCAGCCGCTGGAGGACCCGGTCGAACAGGTTGTGGTGCAGCGTCACCTTCAACCGGCCGACGTCCGGCCCGACGGTGTTGGACGAGCCGATCAGCATCAGCTTGTCCCTGCCGGTGAACCGGTTGTAGGAGGCGGTCACCAGGCTGGCGGTGTGGGTGACGTCCAGCGACCCGTCGTGCACCTGGTAGGGCCGGCCGAAGTGGACCGGCTGGGCGCTGTCCGGGTTGTCGCCGTCGGTGAACGTGTTGTGGTCGACCCAGACGTGCTCGCTGCGGCGTACCGAGATCTGGTCGTACTGGGAGTTCCAGTTGCCGGTCGCGCCGTCGGTCGGCGACCAGGCCGGGAAGCAGTCCCGGGCGTCGTCGAAGGTCAGGTTGCGGACGATCACGTTGCTGGCCCCGTCGATCATCAGGGTCAGTCCGGTGAGGACGGCCCCGTGCCGGCCGACGATGGTGGTGTTGGGCCCCACGTTGATCTGCGTCTGCCGGGTCTGGTTGGCCACCGAGCGCACCCGGGCGGCCTCCAGCGCCCCGGTCGGCGGCACCATGCCCCACACCGCCGGGTCGTACGCGGCCAGGTAGGCCGGCAGGCTGTACTCCGGGTCGGCCAGGTCGGCGCAGCCGAGCAGGTGACCGTCGTCGGCGGCGAACCCGTCGACGGTGCCGTCCACGACGACCACCTTCGGGGTGGCGTTGCTCTTGTTGGTGGCGTTGTCGCCGCCCAGCGCCCGGACCAGGTCGGCCCGGCTGCGCACCAGGTGGACCTGGTCCGGGGCGGCCGCCGCCCCGCCGGTGGTGCCGGGGCCGTCGGCCGCCCAGCCGTCACCGGCCGGCAGGGTCTGCCGGGCCAGCCGCTCGACCACCCGGGGCACCCCGTCGGTGGTCCGGCCGGGTGCGGCGTGGGCCGCCGCACCCGAGGTCAGCAGGAGGGAGAGGGCGACCAGGGCCGCCCCGGTGGTTCGTGGACGCATGGGACTCTCCGGAAGGTGGTGGTGGATGGTGCGTCAGTCGTCCAGTGCCGCCAGCTCCGTACACACCGGCGGCACCGCCCACGGCACGGCCAGCTCCGACAGCAGCGCGCCCTGCCCGGCGGCCCGGCGCAGCAGCGCGTTGATCCCGCGTACCGTCACCACCCGCTCCGGCCCGCTGCCGGTCACCGTGACCAGGTCGCCGTCGAGCAGGGTCGGCTCGGGGGCCTGCCGCACCCGCTCCAGCACGGCGGTGAACGGCGCGGTCCGGGCCAGCGGGGCGATCAGCGGAGTGCCGGCCGGGTCGGCGCGGTAGGCGAGCAGGTTCTCCAGCAGCCCCCGCCGCCCCGGCACCTGCCGGGGTTCCGGGTCGCCGGGCAGCAGCAGCCGGTCGGTCGGGTACTCCAGCACCGCCCGCCCGGCGGTGCCGGTGACGATCACCTCGCCGGCGACGAAGTCCTCCCCGGCCAGGGTCACCGCCGCCACGATCGGCGGCCCGCCGGGGGTGACGATCCGCAGCGTGGCGGTGTCGTCGACCTCGATCGGCCGGACCCGGTAGCGCTCCAGCTCGATCCGGGACGGCCGGACCGGCGTGCCGGTCACCGTCTCGGCCACCGCCAGGCACTGCATCACCGCGTGCGCGAGCGGGTTGGCCAGCGCCCCGTCCAGCACCGGTCGACCGTGCAGGGTGCGCCGGCCGGCCCACGGGGAGCGGGCGTAGTAGCCGTCCGGCCGTTGCCAGGCGGCGACCGTGCCGATGCCGGTGACGGTGCCCAGCCGGCCCTGCCCGACGGCGGCCGACAGTTCGGCCAGCGCCACCGACCCGAGCGCCTGGAAGCCCACCTGGCAGGCCCGGCCGGTGGCGGCCAGCGCCCCGGCCAGCTCCCGGTGCTCGTCGGTGGACAGCACCGGGGGCTTCTCCAGCAGCAGGTCCGCACCGGCGGCGAGGACGTCCAGGGCGATCGGCAGGTGGGTGTGCGGCGGGGTGCACACGATCACCACGTCCGGCCGGGCGGCGGCGAGCATCTCCCGGTGGTCGGTGTGCACGCCGACCCCGGGTGGGACCGGCGCCGCCGGCTCGTCGGCGACCGGTTGGACGTCGACCAGCGCCACCAGCCGCAGTCGCCCGGCCGCGTGCAGCGGGGCGACGGTCCGCCGGTGCCAGCGGCCGTGCCCGTTCGCGCCGACGATCGCCACCCGGGGCACGGCGGTCGGCGACGCCCCGGTGACCGGACGATAGGCCGGTGCGCCCCGGGCGACCGGCCCGTCGGCGGCGGTCGGCGGCAGCGGGGCGGTCATGCCGCTCCCGCCAGGACCGCCCGGACGCCGTGCGTGCGCAGTGCGCCGAGCCACCCGGCGACGTCGGCGCGGAACCCGTCGTCGTCGGCGAGCGCGGCCGGGAAGACCTCGGAGAGCGCGAACAGCGCCCCGACCGTGCCGGCGGGGGTGCCGTCCGCGGCGGCGAGCGCGGCGGTGATCCGCCCGGCCAGCGGATCGTCCAGCGGCAGTACCGTGCCGTCGTCGGCCCGCCCGTCGAGGAACTGCAGCCAGGCCGCCACGACCAGCGCCGACCAGTACGCCGACCGGCCCTGCGCCCGCAGGTCGGCGGCGGTGTGCAGGACCCGCTGCGGCAGCTTCTGCGAGCCGTCCATCGCCACCTGGAGGGTGCGGTGCCGGATCGCCGGGTTGGCGAACCGGGCCAGCACCTCGTCGCCGTAGTCGGTGACCCGTACCCCGTCGGGCGGGGTGAAGCTGGCGGCCACGTCGTCGGCGACGAACCGGCGCAGCACGTCGGTCAGGCCGGGCAGCGCCAGCGCGTCCGCGATCGTCTCGCGGCCGGCCACCGCCCCCAGGTAGGCCACCGCCGAGTGCACGCCGTTGAGGCTGCGCAGCTTCAGCCGCTCCCACGGACCGGCGTCGGTGGTGAGCACCGCGCCGGCCCGCTCCCACCGCGGCCGGCCGCCGGGGAAGTCGTCCTCGACCACCCACTGGAGGTACGGCTCGGCGGCCACCGCCGCCAGGTCGGCCACCCCCAGCGCGGCGCGGGCATCGGCGAGGGTCGCGTCGGTGCTGGCCGGGACGATCCGGTCCACCATCGTGCCGGGGAAGCTCACCTGCCCGGCGAGCGAGTCCAGCACGGCGTCCGACGCCCCGGCCAGGGTCAACGCCTGCAGCACCAGGCTGTGCAGCCGGCTCCCGTTCGCCGGCAGGTTGTCGCAGCTGACCAGCGCGATCGGGCCCGCCTGGGCGGCGGCACGGGCGAGCAGCCCGCGCACCAGCAGGCCGGGCACGGTGACCGGGGGCCGGTCGGTGGTCAGGTCGAGGGTCAGCTCCGGGTCGGCGCGCAACGCCCCGGAGACCGGGTCGAGCTGGTAGGCCTTCTCGGTCACCGTCAGCGTCACCACCCGGATCGTCGGGTCGGCCAGCAGCGCGACCACCGCCGCCGGGTCGCTGGCCGCGTGCCGTACCCCGGCCAGCGCGCCGACCACCCGGGTGGCCGACCGGTCGGCGGCCAGCGTGGTGACGCTGAACAGGGCGTCCTGCGCGGCGAGGGCCTCGACCAGCGCGGTGCTGCGCGGGGCGACGCCGACGATGCCCCAGTCGCCGCCGGCCGCGTCGATCGCCGCCTCGGTGTAGACCGCCTGGTGGGCCCGGTGGAACGCGCCCAGCCCCAGGTGGACGATGCCGGCAGGCACGGTGCCCGGCCGGACCAGCGGTCGGCTCTGCGCGGGCAGCCGGCCCAGGGTGGCCAGGCCCAGCCGGTCGGTGTCGCCGTTCACCGCCATGCCGGCCCGTCCGGGAAACGGAACCGCGCGACCGACTCGGGACGCATGGCGGCGCTGTAGCCGGGCGCGGTGGGCAGCAGGTACCGGCCGCCCCGGGTGCGGACCGGGTCGACGAAGTGCTCGTGCAGGTGGTCGACGTACTCGACCATCCGCCCGTCCAGGCTGGTGCCGACCCGCAGGTAGTCGAAGATCGCCAGGTGCTGCACGTACTCGCAGAGGCCGACGCCACCGGCATGCGGGCAGACCGGCACCCCGAACTTCGCCGCCAGCAGGATCTCGGCCAGCACCTCGTTGACCCCGGCGACCCGGCAGGCGTCGATCTGCATCACCCCGATCGCCTCGGCCTGGAGCAGCTGCTTGAAGATCACCCGGTTGGCGGCCACCTCGCCGGTGGCGACCCGGCACCGGCCGTCGGTCAGCCCGGTGACCGCGCGGGCGATCCGGGCGTGGCCGAGGATGTCGTCGGCGTGCGTCGGCTCCTCGATCCAGTAGGGGTCGACCTCGGCCAGCGCGGTCATGTTGGTGATCGCCTCGTCGACGTCCCACACCTGGTTGGCGTCCATCATCAGCAGCGCGTCCGGGCCGATCTCGGCCCGGATGATCCGCGCCCGGCGCAGGTCGTCGGCGGGCGGGCCGCCGACCTTCATCTTCATCGCCCGCCACCCCTGCGCGTACGCCTCGCGGGTGAGCGCCCGGACCTTCTCGTCCGGGTACCCCAACCACCCCACCGAGGTGGTGTACGACGGGAAGCCGTCCTGCTCCAGCACGGCGAGCCGCTCCGCCGCCCCCACCAGTCCCTTGTCGAGCAGGGTGGCCGCCTCGTCGGGGGTGAGCGCGTCGGTGATGTGGTGGAAGTCGACGTTGGCGACCAGCTCGTCGGTGGACAGCTCGGCGAGGTAGCGCCACATCGGTTTGCCGGCCAGCTTGGCCCGCAGGTCCCAGACCGCGTTGACCAGCGCCCCGGCGGCCATGTGGATGACCCCCTTCTCCGGCCCCAGCCAGCGCAGCTGCACGTCGGCGGTGAGCGAGCGCCAGAACGCCACCGGCTCGGCGGCGATCTCGGCGACGGTGCGGCCGCGCACGTGGTGGGCCAGGGCCTCGATCGCCGCGCAGGTGATCTCGTTGCCCCGGCCGTTGGTGAAGGTGAACCCGGCGCCCGTCGGGCCGTCGTCGGTGCGCAGCTCGACGTAGCTGGCCGAGTAGTCACCCCGGTTGATCGCGTCGGAGCCGTCGCCGGCCGCCGCGGTGGGGAAGCGGACGTCGTGCACGTCGACGTCGGTGATCCTGGTGCTCATGCGTGCTCTCCGAACCTGAAGACCTTCTTGGGCAGCCGGTACGCCAGGTCGACGACCGTCTCGGCGGCCTCGGCCTCGCTCAGCCGGTGCTCGGCGACGAGGCGGGCCAGGAAACCGGCGTCGATCCGGCGGGCCACGTCGTGGCGGACCGGGATGGAGCAGAACGCGCGGGTGTCGTCGACGAACCCGGCGGTGTTGTAGAACCCGGCGGACTCGGTGACCGCCTCCCGGAACCGGCGCAGCACCTCCGGGGAGTCCAGGAACCACCAGGGCGCGCCGAGGTAGAGCGCGGCGTAGCCGCCGGCCAGCGGGGCCAGTTCCCGGGTGAAGGTGTACTCGTCGAGGGTGTAGAGCACCACCCGCAGCCGCGGGTCGTTGCCGTACGCGTCGAGCAGCGGGGCCAGCGCGTGCACGTACTCGGTGGCGTGCGGGACGTCCCCGCCGACGTCGCGCCCGTGGGTGGCGTACAGCCGGCGGTTGTGGTTGCGGACCGCGCCGGGGTGCAGTTGCAGCACCAGGCCGTCGTCGAGCGACATCCGGGCGAACTCCACCAGCATGTGCGCCCGGAACGCCTCGGCGTCGGCGGCGTCGGCCAGCCCGCGCCGGCCCCGGTCGTAGAGCCGCGCCGCCTCGTCGGCGGTCAGCGCCAGCGTCCGGGCGGTGGGGTGGCCGTGGTCGGAGGAGGTCGCGCCGGCCGCGACGAACGCCGCCCGGCGGGCGCGCAGCGCGTCCAGGTAGCCGGCGTACGTGCCGGTGTCCACGCCGGCCACCTCGCCGAGCCGGGCCACGTTGTCGGCCCAGCCGTCGAACTCCATGTCGACGACGTTGTCCGGCCGGAACGTGGTGACCACCCGGCCGCCCGGCCCGCCCCAGCCGTCGGCGGCGAGCTTGGCGTGCCGGCCGAGGTCGTCCAGGGGCGACTCGGTGGTGGCCAGCACCTCGATCCGGAACCGCTCGAACAGTGCCCGGGGCCGGTACTCCGGCTCGGCCAGCCGGGCGGCCAGCTCGTCGTAGACGGCGTCGGCGGTGGCCGGGGTCAGCGCGGTGTCCACCCCGAACACCTCGCTGAAGGTGCGTTCCAGCCACAGCCGGGACGGGGTGCCCCGGAACAGGTGCCAGTGTGCGGCGAAGCGTCGCCAGATCGTCCGGCCGTCGGTCTCCACCGGGCTGCCGTCGACGCTGGGCACGCCCAGCTCGGCCGGGGGGACGCCCTGACTGAGCAGCATCCGGGTGAGGTAGTGGTCGGGCACGATGAGCAGCCGGGCCGGGTCCGGGAAGGGCTGGTCCTCGGCCAGCAGCGCCGGGTCGACGTGCCCGTGCGGCGAGATGATCGGCTGCGGCCCGGCCAGGGCGTACAGCTCGCGGGCGATCGCCCGGACGCCCGGGTCGGTCGGCAGGAGCAGGTCAGGAGAGGTCGGCACGGCGGAGGACTCCTCGGTTGCGGGCGACGGGTCGGCGGTCCGGGGCAGGGCGGTCGGGCGGGGTCGGCGGGCGGTCGGGAGCGGCCAGGGTAAGGGCGGCCGGTCGGGCCGGCGGGGGAGCGGTCGGGGCATGGGGCGGGCCGGCGGGACAGCGGTCAGGGCGGGGTGAGCAGGTCGGCGACGCGGACCGGGTCGCCGGTGGTGAAGGAGCGGTTGGCGGCCAGGCCGGTGAGCAGGGCGAGCGCCCCGTCGTGGGCGGTGGCGGCCCGGTCCAGCGGGTCCGGCTCACCGCCGAAGATCACCCGGGTCATCCGGGCGTCCGCGCCGCCGTGACCCTGCCGGGTGTAGCCCTCGACCGGGATCCGGGTGGGCGGGCTCCAGAACGGGCGCAGGGTGAGGGTCGCCGCGCCGTTCTCTGCGGCGGCCTCGTCGCCGTGCAGGGCGGCGCCCTTGAGCGCACGGGCGGCGGCCGGGCTGACGAAGTCGCTCTCGGTGACCTCCAGTTCGAGCCGGCCCCGGCTGCCGTTGACCATCACCCGGTAGCCCTCCCAGGGGGCGTACGCGGTGAGGTGGTAGGTCATCGTCGCGCCGGTGGAGTAGCGGGCCAGCACCGCCATGTCGTCCTCGATGGTGACGCCGGGGGCGAAGACGTTCTGGTCGCGGTGGTAGCCGTCCTCGGCCTCGGCGTCGAGGTACAGCTCCCGCAGCCGGGGGTGTTCGGCCAGCCGCAGGGCGAACGGGTCGTCGGCGGCGGCCGGGGCGTCGTGCGCCCGGTCGTAGTCGCGGGCGTAACCGTGCCGTCGGCCCCCGTCGCCGTAGAAGAACAGCCGGCCGGCGGCGTACACCTCGACGGGGGTGGCGTCGAGCCACCAGTTGACCAGGTCGAAGTGGTGACTGGCCTTGTGCACCATCAGCCCGCCGGAGCTGGCCTTGTCCCGGTGCCAGCGGCGGAAGTAGTCCGCGCCGTGCCGCACGTCGAGCAGCCACTCGAAGTGCACCGAGCCGATCTCGCCGACCGCGCCGTCGGCGAGCAGCCTTCTGACCTGCTCGTGCAACGGGTTGTAGCGGTAGTTGAAGGCGACGGTGACCCGCCGGCCGGTCTCGGCGACCGCGTCGAGGATCCGCCGGCAGCGGGCCGCGTCGACGGTCATCGGCTTCTCGGTGACCACGTCGCAGCCGGCCCGCAGGGCCGCCACGATGTACTCGTCGTGAGTGACGTCGACGCTGGTCACCAGCACCACGTCGACCCGTTCCCGGTCGAGCATGGTGGCGAAGTCCTCGGCCCGGTAGGTGGGCACGGCCGGGTGGCCCAGCTCGGCCAGCCACCGGTTGTGGGCGTCCATCCGGGTCTGGTTGACGTCGGCGAAGGCGACCAGTGCGGCGGTGTCGGCGTGCTCGGTGACCAGGGCCCGGACGAACATCTCGGCCCGCGCCCCGGTGCCGACCACGGCGTGTCGACGGCGGTGCGCGGCTGGTGGTGACATCGGGTGGTCCTCCCGGTGGCTGCTGCAAAGGTTTGCAGTGAAGAAACCACGATGATGAAGACGACGTCAACGATCGATGCCAATCCCGCGTCATAGATCCCGATTCATGGGCTTAAGGGGGCATGGGGAGAGCCTCCCTGCAATCGATCCGTAACGAACTCCCGTTGACAGTGGAGCAACCGTTTGCATTAATTGGCGGCACCCACGTGACCCCGACCACACCATCGACGAGAGGGCCGCCCGTGCCAGCCACCATCCGCGACGTCGCGCGGGCCTCGGGCGTGCACATCTCCACCGTCTCCCGCACCTTCTCGGCGCCGCACCTGGTCAACCCGGAGACCCGGGTCCGGGTGCTGGCCTGCGCCGAGGACCTCGGCTACCGGCCCAACCGGGCCGCCCGCGCCCTGATCACCGGGCGGACCCACAACATCGGTCTGATCATCGCCGACATCGCCAACCCGTTCTTCCCGCCGTTGATCAAGGCGGCCGAGGGGCAGGCCCGGCACCGCGACTACCACGTCTTCGTGGCCGACACCAACGAGGATCCGGCCGCCGAGGAGGAGCTGGTCCACGCGCTGGCCAAGCAGGTCGACGGGGTGCTGCTGTGCAGCCCCCGGATGAGCAACGCGCTGATCGAGCAGGTCAGCCGCGAGGTCCCGGTGGTGGTGATAAACCGCCAGGTCACCGGGCTGCCCTGCGTGGTGATGGACGTCGGCCAGGGTGCCCGGGCCGCGATCGACCACCTGCTCGGCCTCGGCCACCGGCGGCTCGCCCTGCTCGGCGGCCCGCGCGGGTCCTGGACCAACCAGCAGATGCGCCGGGCGGCCGGGGCCGCCGCCCGCACCGGCGGGGCCGAGCTGACCGTGCTCGGGCCGAACCCGCCCACCGAGACCGGCGGCAGCGCGCTGGCCGAACAGGTCCGCCGCAGCGGCGTCACCGCCGTGCTCGCCTACAACGACCTGATGGCGATCGGGCTGATCGAGGGGCTCGACCACCTCGGCGTCCGGGTGCCGCAGGACGTCAGCGTGATCGGGGTCGACGACATCGCGCTGAGCCGACTCACCCGCCCCAAGTTGACGACGGTGGCCACGCCGACCGCGGCCGCCGGCCGGACGGCCGTCGACATGCTGCTGCAGCACGACTCCGAACCCCGCCCACGCGGCGGGGGACGGGCAGCGGCCGTCGGCGACCGTCGCACCACCGCACAGGTACTGCTCCAGACCGAACTGGTCATTCGCGACTCGACCGGACCTGCACCCGGTCGATCCCGTCCCGGCTCCGTTCCGGATGGCCCGGGCCCGCATCGCCTTGCGGACCCGGGCGGCCCGACCGTGACCACCGGTGGCGTCGTCGCCTCCTAACCCGAGGAGTGAGCGCAGATGCACCCCGCAACGTCCCCCACCGCCGGCACGCCGGCCGAACCGCCCCACCGTACCCCCGCACCCCGCCGTCGATTCCTGCACGGCATGGTCGCCGCCGTCGTCGCCGTACCGCTGATGTTCGGCGCGGCGGCCTGCGGCGACGACGACTCCGCCGGCGACGGCGGCCAGGTCAAGCTCTCGGTCTTCTGGTGGGGCGGTGAGGCGCGGGCCAAGCTCACCGAGGACGCCCTCGCCCTCTACACCAAGAAGCACCCGGACGTGACGTTCGAGAAGACCTGGCAGGCCAACCAGGGCTACTTCGACAAGCTGGCCACCCTGACCGCCGGCGGCAACCCGCCGGACCTGTTCCAGATCGACGACAACTACCTGGCCGAGTACGCCGGCCGCAGCACCGTGCTCGACCTCAAGAGCTACCAGGACTCCGGCAAGCTGGACGTGTCGAAGTTCCCCAAGAGCCTGCTCGAGTACGGCGTGGTGGACGGCAAGCTGGCCGGGGTTGCCGCCGGCGAGAACACCCAGGGCCTGGTCTACAACAAGACCCTGCTGACCAGGAACGGCCTGCCCGAGCCGACCACCGGCCAGAGCTGGGAGGAGCACATCGCCTGGGCCGAGCAGGTGGCCAAGAAGGCCAAGGTCCCCGGCACCCAGGACCCGAGCGCCGACTACAAGGCGTTCTGGGTCTGGCTGCGCCAGCAGGGCAAGGACCTCTACAACGGCAACGAGCTGGGCTTCACCGCCGCGGACGTGACGACGTGGTTCACCCTGTGGAAGGGCGCCCGGGACCGGGGCGCCACCCCGACCGCCGACGTGATCCACGAGGGCAACGCCAGCGACGTGACCAAGCAGCTCGTGGTCACCGGCAAGGCCGCGACCTCCTGGGTCTGGGTCAACCAGATGCCGGACCTGAAGAAGAACACCAAGGACGAGCTGGGCGTGGTCGCCTACCCCGGTGACCCGAGCGCCCAGTGGGCCCGCGCCTCGATGTACTGGTCGGTGTTCAAGGGCAGCAAGCACCGGGACACCGCGGTCGACGTGATCAACTTCCTGGCCAACGACCCGGAGGCGGTGGCGTTGCTCGGCACCGACCGGGGCCTGCCGTCCAACATGGACCTGCGGGCCACGGTCAGCCAGACGGTGACCGACCCGGCGATGAAGCAGTCCATCCAGGTCGAGTCCGAGCTGGCGCAGAAGTTCGGCCAGTCCCCGCAGGTGCCGATCAAGGGGCACAGCAAGGTCAAGTCCGAGCTGGTCAAGGCCGCCGAGAACGTCCAGTACCAGCGGGCCAGCCCGGCGCAGGCGGCCGAGCAGTTCATCGCCGCCTGCAAGTCCGCGATCGCCTGACCGACCCGTCGCGGTCGACGAAAGGAGCCGGACCCGTGGCCCTCACCACGGCACCCGGCCGGACCGGACGCACCGGTCCCGCCCGGCCCCACGCCAACCGGCGTCGGGCCGGGCGGGACCGGCACGCGGAAGGACTGGCGGGTTACGTATTCCTCTCGCCGTGGCTCATCGGACTGATGGGCGTCACGGCGGTCCCGATGCTGCTCTCGCTCTGGCTGAGCTTCACCAACTACGACATCCTCACCCCGCTGTCCGAGGTGGAGTGGGTCGGGCTGGCCAACTACGAGCGGATGTTCACCGCCGACCCGTCGTACTGGCACGCGGTCCGGGTGACGTTGACCTTCGCCCTGGTGGCCGTGCCGTTGAAGCTGGCCGCCGCGCTCGGCGTGGCGATGCTGCTCAACAAGGCGTGGCGGGGGGTGGGGCTGTTCCGGGCGCTGTTCTACCTGCCGTCGCTGCTCGGCGGCAGCGTCGCGCTGGCCATCGTCTGGGTCAACATGTTCAACCGGGACGGCGCGTTCAACTCGTTCCTCGCGCTGTTCGGCATCGAGGGGCTGCCCTGGGTCAGCGACCCGGACTGGGCGTTGCAGACCCTGATGGTGCTGGCCATCTGGCAGTTCGGCGCCCCGATGGTGATCTTCCTGGCCGGGCTCAAGCAGGTGCCCACCGAGCTGTACGAGGCGGCCTCCGTCGACGGCGCCGGCCGGTGGTCGCAGTTCTGGCACGTCACCCTGCCGATGCTCTCCCCGGTCATCTTCTTCAACCTGGTGCTGGAGACGATCAACGGCTTCCAGGGCTTCACCGCCGCGTTCGTGCTCAGCAACGGCACCGGCGGGCCGGTCGACTCCACCCTGATGTACACCCTGAAGCTCTACATCTCCGGCTTCACCGACCTGGAGATGGGCTACGCCTCGGCGATGGCCTGGGTCTTCCTGATCGCGATCGGCCTGATCACCGCGATCTTCTTCAGCACCGGGCGGTTCTGGGTGCACTACGCCGACGGGGAGAAGTGATGGTGGCGGTGACCTCGACGGCGCGGCGGCCCGGCCGCCGCCGGCAGCGCGGCCGGCAGGCCGTACGGCTGCTCGTGCTGGTGGTGATCGTGGCGGTGGTGCTCTACCCGCTGCTGTGGATGCTGGGCACCTCGGTCAAGTCGCAGGAAGAGATCGTCAACAACATCGGCCTGCTGCCCGAGCGGTTCACCCCGGGCAACTACACCGCCGGCTGGGGCAACTTCGACCTCAGCTTCGGCACCTTCTTCCTCAACAGCGCCATGGTCAGCCTGCTGACCGTGGTCGGCAACGCGGTCTCCTGCCTGCTCGCCGCGTACGCCTTCGCGAGGTTGCGGTTCCGGCTGCGGGGGATCTGGTTCGCCGTCATGATCGGCACCCTGCTGCTCCCCGGGCACGTGCTGATCGTGCCGCAGTACATCCTGTTCCGCAGCCTCGGCCTGGTCGGCGGGGAGTGGCCCTACCTGCCGCTGCTCATCCCGCAGTTCCTGGCCACCGAGGCGTTCTTCGTGTTCCTGATGGTGCAGTTCATGCGGGGCATCCCGCGCGAACTGGACGAGGCCGCCAAGATCGACGGGGCCAGCCCGTACGGCATCTTCCGGCACGTCATCCTGCCGCTGAGCCGCCCGGCGCTGGTCACCACGGCGATCTTCTCGTTCATCTGGACCTGGAACGACTTCTTCCGGCAACTGGTCTTCCTGTCCAGCCTGGACGACTACACGGTGCCGGTGGCGCTGACCCTGTTCATCGACTCCACCAGCCAGAGCGCGGTCGGCCCGATGTTCGCCATGTCGGTGCTGTCGCTGCTGCCGGTCTTCCTGTTCTTCCTGGCCTTCCAGCGGATGCTGGTCGAGGGCATCAACACCAGCGGGCTGAAGGGATGACCGCCGTCGGGGTGACGGAGCCGGCCGAGGCACCCCCGCGCCGGGACTGGCGGGACACCCTGCGCGACGCCACCGACCTGGCGCTGCTCGGGTTCGCCGTGACGCTGGCCGCGCTGCCGGTGCTCACCCTCGCCCCGGCCCTGGCCGCCGCCAGCGCCGCCCTGCACGACCGGCTGACCCTCGGCGGCTGGCCGGACCTGCGCACCACACTGTCCCGGTTCGGTCGGGCGCTTCCCTCCGGCCTGGCCGCCAGCGCCGTCGGGGTGGCCGTCGCCGTCGCGCTCGGCGTCGACCTGGTCGCCCTGGCCACCGGCCGGGTGCCCGGGGGCGGGGTCGCGCTGGCCGGCACCGCCGTGGTCACCGCCGCGCTGGCCGGGTACGCCGGACTGACCGTGGTCGCGGTCGGCCGAACCGGCGGGCGGGGCTGGCGGGACGCGGCCCGCGCCGCCGCCCGGACCGGCCTGGCCCGGCCGGGGACCTGGGCGGCGGCCGGCGGGGTCTGCGCGGTGGCCGCACTGTTGGGGATACTGGTCACCCCGGTGGCGGTGCCGATCCTGGCCGGTTATGCGCTGGCCGCCCTGCACGCCGTCGCCGCCCGCCGTCCCGCCCCCCGGATGGAGGCACCGTGACCGGTCACCCGCAGCCCAGCCCGACCCGCGCCGACCCGGACCCGACCGGGTCGGTCCCGCGTCAGGCCGGGGCCGACCCGCACCCGGCCGACCCGGGCGACGACGATCCCGCACTGCACCTCGGCGACGTCGAGGTGGCCCGGTACGTGGTCCGTCCCGACCTGGATCCCCGGCACGGTCCCCGGCCCTACCTGCACCCGGTGCGGACGCTGGCCGGCACCCCGGTCACCGACGCGTTCCCCGCCGACCACGTCTGGCACCTCGGGGCGTCGCTGGCCGTGCAGGACGTCGACGGCACCAACCTGTGGGGTGGCCGGACGTACGTGCGCGGCACCGGCTACACCTGGCGCGACGACCACGGGGTGATCGCGCACACGCAGTGGCGCGAGCGCACCCCGGACCGGTTGGCGCACACGTTGCAGTGGCGCGACCGGGCCGGCGGGGTGCTGCTCACCGAGCACCGCCGGCTCGCCGCGACCCCGGTGACGGCGGACGCCTGGGCGCTCGACGTCGACTACACCCTCACCGCCCCGGCCCAACGGGACGTCCCGCTGGGCAGCCCGGCCACCAACGGCCGACCCGGTGGGGCCGGCTACGGCGGGTTCTTCTGGCGGGCGGTCGCCGAGGGCGAGCCGACGGCGTTCACCATGGACGCCGACGGGGAGCAGGCGGCCAACGGCAGTGCCGCCCGCTGGGTGGCGCTGACCGGTGTCGCGCCCGGCGGTGGGGCGTACACCCTGGTCTTCACCGGGCTCGGGCTGGGCGACCGGTGGTTCGTGCGGACGGCGATGTACCCGGGGGTCTGCGTGGCCTTCGCCTTCGACCGGCCGGCGGTGGTGCCCGCCGGGGGCCGGCGGACCGGGCAGCACCGGGTGCTGGTCGCCGACGGGGTACGTGACCGGGCCGGCGTGACCGCCCTGCTCGCCGCCGCGGAGTCGGCGTGACCACCGACCGGCCGGACCCGGGGCCGCCGGTCGGGCCGGAGGTGGTCACCGTCGGTGAGTCGATGGTGGTGCTCAGCCCGGAGCCGACCGGGCCGCTGGAGGCCGCCGACCGCTTGGGCGTCTCGGTCGGCGGCGCCGAGTCCAACGTGGCCTCCGCGCTCGCCCGGCTCGGCCACCGGACGGCGTGGGTGAGCCGGGTCGGCGACGACCCGTTCGGCCGGCGGGTGCTGCGGCACGTCGCCGCCGCCGGGGTGGACACCAGCCTGGTCGCCGTCGACCCGGCCGCGCCGACCGGCGTCTACCTCAAGGACCCGACGCCCGGCGGCACCGCCGTGCACTACTACCGGTCCGGCTCGGCGGCCTCCCGGCTCGGCCCGCAGGTGCTGGACGACCCGGGGCTGGCCGGGGTCCGGCTGCTGCACCTGTCCGGGGTGACCGCCGCCCTCTCGCCGTCCTGCGCGGCCCTGGTCCGCCGGGCCGTCGCCGACCGGCCCTTGCCCGCCGCCCGGGTCGCCTTCGACGTCAACCACCGGGCCCGGCTCTGGTCGGCCGAGGTCGCCGCGCCGGTGCTGCGCGGGCTCGCCGACGCCGCCGACGTGGTGCTGGTCGGGCTGGACGAGGCGGGCGCCCTGTGGGGCGTCACCGACCCGGCCGCGGTGCGTGACCTGCTGCCCGGCCCGGACCTGGTGGTGGTCAAGGACGCCGACGTCGGCGTCACCGCGCTGCCCTGCACCGGACCGGACGTCTTCGTCCCCGCCCTGCGGGTGCCGGTGCACGAGCCGGTCGGGGCCGGCGACGCCTTCGCCGCCGGCTTCCTGTCGGGGCTGCTGCGCGGTCTCGACCTGGGCCGCTGCCTGCGGC
Organism: Micromonospora rifamycinica; assembly: GCF_900090265.1. Classification (NCBI taxonomy): domain Bacteria; kingdom Bacillati; phylum Actinomycetota; class Actinomycetes; order Micromonosporales; family Micromonosporaceae; genus Micromonospora; species Micromonospora rifamycinica. The sequence goes on along the minus strand of NZ_LT607752.1, from coordinate 1,243,920 downwards.
TCGGGCATCTCTGCGCGGCCCCCACGCTGACCGTGGCGGGGGACACCGCCCCGCCGCCCCGCCGAGCCCTGGCCGATCGGCTCCTCGCGCTGCCGGCACCGGACTGGGCCAGCCTCGACCCGGTGGGCGTCGGCCTGCTCACCACCACCGCCACCGGAAGGAACGGTCGATGACCGCGCACGACTTCGCACCGCTGTTCGGCACCGCGCGGGTGATGGTGATCCTGCGCGACCTGCCGCCGATGGAGACCGTCCGGCTCGCCGAACGGGCCTGGGACCTCGGCATCGACGTGGTCGAGGTGCCGATCCGCACCCCGGACGCCACGCTCGCCCTGCGGGCGGCGGTGGAGGCCGGCAAGGACCGGGGCCGCCGGGTCGGGGCCGGCACGGTGCGGACCCCCGCCCAGGTACGGCAGGCCGCCAGCGCCGGGGCGGCCTTCACCGTCGCCCCCGGGCTGGACCTGGCGGTGGCCGACGCGGCGGTCAGCTACGGCATCCCGCACCTGCCCGGGGTGGCCACCCCGACCGAGGCGCAGCAGGCGCTCGACCACGGGCTGATCTGGCTCAAGGCGTTCCCCGCCGTCAGTCTCGGCCCACAGTGGTTCAAGGCGGTCGCCGGCCCGCTGCCCGAGCTGCGGTTCGTGGCGACCGGGGGGATCGACGCGGGTAACGCCGCCGACTTCCTCGCCGCCGGGGTGCGGGTGGTGGCGGTGGGTTCGGCGTTGTCCGACCCCCGGCAGATCGACCGGCTCGCCGAGCTGGCCGCCACGCCGGCCTGAGCCGGTGGGCGGATCCACCGCTGCGCGGTGGCCCCGGCGCGGATCAGGCCGGGGCCGGGCCGAGGCTGTCCCGGACGACCAGGGTGGCCGGCAGCACCTCCACCCGGGACCGGTCGGTGGCCGGGCCGAGGGCCAGGGTCATCGCCCGCGCGCCCAGCTCCACCAGCGGCAGCCGGACGGTGGTCAGCGCCGGGGTGACGTCGGCGGCGACCGGCATGTCGTCGAAGCCCACCACGGACACCCGTCCGGGGACCGGGACGTCGCGGGCGCGCAGCAGGGTCAGCGCGCCGACGGCCATCGAGTCGTTCAACGCCACCAGGGCGGTCAGCCCGGGGACGGCGTCGAGCAGTTCGCCGGCCGCGCGGGCGCCACCGTCGCGGTCGAAGTCGGCGTACCGGATCCGCTCCTCGGGCAGCGGGTGGCCGCCGTCGGCGAGCGCGGCGCGCAGCCCGTCGAGCCGGTCGGTGATGGTGGTGAGCACCCGGGGGCCGGCGACCACCCCGATCCGGGTGTGCCCCTGGCGCAGCAGCTCCGCGCCGAGCAGCCGGCCGCCGTCGGAGTTGGCCGGCATCACCGCGTCGCCCGGGTGCTCGTGCCGGCCGACCACCGCGACCCGGCCGCCGGTGGCCTGGTAGGCGGCCAGCTTCTCGGCGAGCCGGGCGGTGAAGGTGGCGTCGTGGTAGCCGGACCCGGCCAGCACGATCGCGGCGACCTGCTGGGCGCGGAGCATCTCGACGTACTCCAGCTCGCGTTCCGGGTCGCGGTAGCTGTTGCAGATGATGACCAGCCGGCCGTGGTCGGTGGCGACCCGTTGCAGGCCCCGGGTCAGCTCGGCGAAGTAGGGGTCGGAGACGTCGTGCACCACCACGCCGACCACGCTGCGCTGCGGCCGGGCCAGCAGCTGGGCGTGCGCGTTGGGGACGTAGCGCAGCTCGGCGACGGCCCGCAGCACCCGTTCGCGCAGCCGGTCGGCGACCGGCTTGCTGCTGCCGTTGATCACCCGGGAGGCGGTGGCGGGGGAGACCCCGGCCCGGCGGGCGACATCGGCCAGCGTCGCCATGGGCACCCCCGAAAGTGTCCGGCCCCGGGCCGGGGCGCGCGGTAGCGGACAGGTTACCGCAACGGTCCGGGCCGGCCCTTGCCCCGTGGTCGGGCTGCCACCTAGGCTGCTAGGAAAGCGCTTACCCACGTGTGGCAGAAGGGGAAGAACGACCATGACCCGAAGGTCGATCGGCATCATCGTCAACGGCGTCACCGGTCGGATGGGCTACCGCCAGCACCTGGTCCGCTCCCTGCTCGCCCTCCGCGAGCAGGGCGGCCTGGCGCTCGGCGACGGCACCCGGATCTGGCCCGAGCCGATCCTGGTCGGCCGGGACGAGACCCGGCTGCGGGCGGTCGCGGAACGGCACGGCCTCACCGACTGGACCACCGACCTCGCCGCCGCCCTGGCCCGCGACGACGCCGAGATCTACTTCGACGCCCAGGTGACCCAGCAGCGGGAGAAGGCGATCCGCCAGGCCATCGAGGCCGGCAAGCACGTCTACACCGAGAAGCCGCTCGCCGAGTCCAGCGCCGCCGCACTGGAACTGGTCCGGGCCGCCGACGCCGCAGGCATCCGCACCGGTGTCGTGCAGGACAAGCTCTTCCTGCCCGGGCTGCGCAAGCTCAAGCGGCTCATCGACGGCGGCTTCTTCGGCCGCATCCTGTCCGTCCGCGGCGAGTTCGGCTACTGGGTCTTCGAGGGCGACTGGCAGCCCGCCCAGCGGCCGTCGTGGAACTACCGCGCCGAGGACGGCGGCGGCATCGTGATGGACATGTTCCCGCACTGGCAGTACGTGCTGGAGGAGTTGTTCGCCCCGGTCCGGGCGGTCACCTGCGTCGCCGCCACCCACGTGCCGCAGCGGGTCGACGAGGCCGGCCGGCCCTACCGGGCCACCGCCGACGACGCCGCGTACGGCATCTTCGAACTCGACGGCGGGGTGGTCGCGGCGCTCAACTCGTCCTGGACCACCCGGGTGCACCGCGATGAACTCGTCGAGTTCCACGTCGACGGCACCGAGGGCAGCGCCGTCGCCGGACTGCGCCGCTGCCGGGTGCAGCACCGGGCGGTCACCCCGATGCCGGTCTGGAACCCGGACCTGCCCACCACCGAGGACTTCCGGGCACAGTGGACCGAGGTGCCCGACAACGAGGAGTTCGACAACGGCTTCAAGGCCCAGTGGGAGGCGTTCCTACGGCACGTCGTCACCGGCGCCCCGTTCAGCTGGGACTTCCTGGCCGGGGCGCGCGGCGTGCAACTCGCCGAACTGGGCCTGCGCTCGGCCCGCGAGGGCCGCCGGGTCGAGGTGCCGGAGCTGTCCCGGTGACCGCCGTCCGGCTGCCCGACGGCAGCACCCACCGGCTGCGCGGGGGCGCGGGCCACGCCCGGCCCGCCGGCCCGGCCACCAGCCGGGTGGCGTACGCCGCCGCGCACGTCGTCGCCGACCCGCGCGCGGAGAACGTCCCGGGCGCCCCGGCCGCCGTCGACTGGGAGGGCACGCTCGCCTTCCGGCACCACCTCTGGTCGTACGGCCTCGGGGTGGCCGAGGCGATGGACACCGCGCAGCGCGGCGCGGGCCTGGACCACCCGGCCACCCGGGAGCTGATCCGGCGCAGCGCCGCCGAGGCCCGCGCGGTCGGCGGCCGGATCGTCGCCGGGGTCGCCACCGACCAGCTCCCACCCGGGCCGGCGACGCTGCCCCAGGTGACCCGGGCCTACGCCGAGCAGCTCGCCGAGGTCAGCGCCGCCGGAGCCCGGCCGGTGCTGATGTGCAGCCGGCACCTGGCCGCCGCCGCCACCGGCCCCGACGACTACCTGCGGGTGTACGACGAGCTGCTCACCGCCGCCGACCAGCCGGTGGTGCTGCACTGGCTCGGCGACATGTTCGACCCGGCGCTGGCCGGCTACTGGGGCTCGGCCGACCTCGACGAGGCCACCGAGACGGTGCTGCACCTGATCAAGCAGCATCAGGGCCGGGTCGACGGGATCAAGGTGTCCCTGCTCGACGCCGACCGGGAGGTCGCGCTGCGCCGCCGGCTGCCCGCCGGGGTACGCCTCTACACCGGCGACGACTTCCACTACCCGGAGCTGATCCGGGGGGACGCGCAGGGCCACTCCGACGCGCTGCTCGGCGTCTTCGCCGCCATCGCCCCGGCCGCCGCCACCGCCCTCGCCGCCCTCGACGCCGGTGACCCGGACCGCTACGACGCGGCGTTCGCCCCGACCCTGCCGCTGGCCCGGCACCTGTTCGCCACGCCCACCTGGTTCTACAAGACCGGCATCGTGTTCCTGGCCTGGCTGGCCGGGCACCAGGAGCACTTCACCATGCTGGCCGGACAGCAGTCCGGCCGCTCCCCGGCGCACCTGGCCCGGCTGCTCGTCCTCGCCGACGACGCCGGGTTGCTCCCCGACGCGGAGCTGGCCGCCGCGCGGGCGCGGGCCTACCTCACGGTCGCCGGGGTGACCCAGTGACCGCCCCCGCGCTGCCCAGTGGTGACACGCCGGCCGGTGGGGCGACGCCGGCCGGGCGGGTGACGCCGGCCCCCGGGCTGGAGCGGTTCTCGTTCAACCAGGCCACCGCCCAGCACTGGCCGCTGGCCGAGGCGGTCGCCGGCTGCGCGGCGGCCGGCGTGACCGGCATCGGGCTGTGGCGGGAACCCGTCCAGGAGTACGGCCTCGACCGGGCGGCGCGGCTGGTCCGCTCCGCCGGGCTGACCGTCACCTCACTGTGCCGGGGTGGGTTCTTCACCACCCCGGACTGGTGGGACGAGAACCGGCGGGCCATCGAGGAGGCGGCCACCCTCGGCACCCGGGAACTCGTCCTGGTCTCCGGTGGACTGCCCGCCGGCAGCCGCGACCTCGACGGGGCCCGGCGACAGGTCACCGACGCGGTCGCCGCGCTCGCCGACGAGGCGGCGGCGGCCGGGGTACGGCTGGCCATCGAGCCGCTGCACCCGATGTTCAGCGCCGACCGGTGCGTGATCGCCACCCTCGGACAGGCGCTCGACATCGCCGAACGCTTCGACCCGGCGGTGGTCGGGGTGGTGGTCGACACCTACCACGTGTGGTGGGACGACACGGTGTACGCGCAGCTCGCCCGCGCCGGTGACCGGATCGCCGCGTTCCAGGTGGCGGACTGGGTGACCCCGCTGCCGGAGGGGGTGCTGCTCGGTCGGGCGCTGCCCGGCGAGGGCTGCGTGGAGCTGCGCCGGCTGCGCGAGGCGGTCGACGCCGCCGGGTACACCGGGCCGGTCGAGGTCGAGGTGTTCCAGGCCTCGCTCTGGTCCCGGCCCGGCCCGGACATCCTCGCCGCCACCATCGACGCGTACCTCGCGCACGTGCCCTGACACCACGTCGACCGGCGCCCGGTGGACGCCGCGCCGGCCGGACGGCTCGCTGACCCGGCCCACGTCGCCGACGCCCAGCTCCCCGCGCTGGCCAGCAGTGCCGTGCCGGGTCGGGGTGCTCCCGGCGCGGGCCGTAGCGTGAGGGGCGACCCGAGGAGGCGGCATGCTGCGGTGGAGCTGGTTGCGGACCGCCGCCGGCCGGCTGCGTGACGGCTGGCGGCCGGTCGTCGAGACGACCCTGGCGGCCACCGTGGCCTGGGTGCTGGCCACCCGGATCGTCGGCCACCCGCAGCCCTTCTTCGCCCCGGCCGCCGCCCTGATCGTTCTCGGTCAGGCGCGGGGTCAGCGGGTGCGCCGCGCGGTCGAGGTGGTGCTCGGGGTGGCTGCCGGTGTGCTCGTCGCCGACCTGGTGGTCCAGGCCCTCGGGCCGCGTACCACCTGGACGGTCTTCACGGTCATCCTGCTCACCATCGCCCTCGCGGTCGCGATCGGGGCGAGCACCGTCTCGGTGGTGCAGGCCGCCGTCTCCGCCCTCTACCTGGTGGTGGTCTCCCCGGTCACCGAGTCGCTGGTGCCGTTCCGGTTCGTCGACGCGTTGATCGGTGGCGGGGTGGCGGTGGTGGCCAGCCAGCTCATCGACGTCCGCCGGCCGCTCGCCCCGCTGGTCGCCGCGTTCTGGCGGACCTTCGACGACCTCGCCGCGGTGCTGGAGCAGGTGGCCGCCGCCCTCGACCGGCACGACGCGCCCGCCGCGGTGGCCGCCCTGGAGCAGGCCCGGCAGCTCGACGTGGAGCCGCTGCGCGATGCCGTCCTCGCCGCCGGTGAGGCGGTCCGGCTGCACGTCCGCCGTCGCCGGCACATCGGCCGGCTCCGCAGCGTGGACGCCTCCATTGGCCAGCTCGACTACGCGGTCCGCAACGTCCGGGTGCTGGCCAGGGCGGGGGTGACGTTCAGCCGGCTGCCCACCCCCGTCCCGCCCGAGCTGGGCGCCGCGCTGCGCGACCTGTCCCGGGCGGTCGAGGCGGCCGGTCGGGCGCTCGCGGCCGACCTGGAGGGCGCGGAGGAGGCCGGCGACCGGCACGCGGAGGACGCCGACCGGGCCGCCCTGGCGGCGGTGCGGACCGCCGGGCGGCTCTTCACCCCCGGCCAGAGCCTGCCGCTGGCGATGATCATCGGTCAGATCCGGGCCACCGCCATCGACCTGCTGCGCGGGGTACGCGCCGACGACGACGCCGCCGTGTTGGCCCGGGTGGACGAGGCGCTCGGGCTGCCCGCGGTCTGACGCGCCTGTGGTAAGGAGCGCATACCGCTTGTGGGCGTGACCGATCCGGTGTGGGATCAACGGCGGGAACGTCGTACCTGGAAGGACCCCACCCTCGTGAGCGTAACCAGCCCGCCCCCCAGCACCGTACCCGCAGCGGTGCTGGCCGCCCGCAACGGCGTCACCGTGGTCTTCGCCCTCAACGGGCTCGCCGTGGCCACCTGGTTCGCCCGGGTTCCCGCGGTCCGTGAGGCGCTCGGCCTCAGCGCCGGCCGGCTCGGGCTGCTGCTGCTGGCCATGTCCGGCGGCGCGGTGCTGGCGCTGACCAGCGCCGGCCTGGTGACCCAGCGGTTCGGCCCGGCCCGCACCGCGGTCGGCTCGACGGTGCTGGTCGCGGCCGGGCTGGCCGGAGTGGGCCTCGCCGCCGGCCCGTTCGAGTCACTGCCCGGCGTCGCGGTCGGCCTGTTCGCCCTCGGCTACGGCTCCGGCACCTGCGACGTGGCGATGAACGTCGAGGGCGCGGCGGTCGAGAAACGACTGGGTCGCACCATCCTGCCCCGGTTCCACGCCGCCTGGAGCCTCGGCTCGGTGGCCGGCGCGGGCCTCGGTGCCGGCGCGGCCCGGCTCGGGGTGCCGATCAGCGTCCACCTCGCGGTGCTGGCGGCGCTGGTGCTCGGCGGCACCCTGCTCGGCGCCAGCCGGTTCCTGCCCGCCGGGCACGCCGAGGACGGGTCGACCCGTCGCGGCGGCCTGCTCGCGGCCTGGCGGGAACCGCGCACCCTGCTCATCGGCGCGCTGGTGCTGGTGATGGCGTTCACCGAGGGCAGCGCGAACGACTGGCTGGCGGTCGCCTTCGTCGACGGCTACGGGGTCAGCGAGGCCGCCGGCGCCGCCGTCTTCGGGGTCTTCGTCGCCGGTATGACCATCGGCCGGACCGCCGGCACCGTGGCCATCGACCGCTGGGGTCGGGTGCCGGTGCTGATCGGCACGATCCTGCTCGCCGCCGCCGGCTCGCTGCTGGCGGTGCTGGCCGGTTCCGGCCCGCTCGCCGTCGTCGGGGTGGTCCTCTGGGGGCTCGGCGCGTCCCTCGGCTTCCCGGTCGGGATGAGCGCCGCCGCCGACGAGGAGGACCGGGCGCCGGCCCGGGTCAGCGTCGTCGCGGTGATCGGCTACACGTCGTTCCTGGCCAGCCCGCCGCTGCTGGGTCTGCTCGGTGACCGGGTCGGCATCCTGCACGCGCTGCTGGTGGTGCCGGTGCTGCTGATCCCGACGCTGGCCCTGGTGCCGGCGACCCGCCCGCCCGCCGGCCCGAAGCCCACCGCGCCGACAGTAAAAAGCTAGCAGTCACCGACCGTCACCGGTATCGGCTGCGCGCCCGATCACCCGGGCGGCCGGTGCTGGCTAGGGTCGCCGGATGCCGACCGAGATCACCGCCGCAGCGGCGGACCGCTGGACCCTGGGTGACCGCACCGTGCACCGACTGGGGTTCGGCACCATGCGGATCACCGTGCACCCCGACCGGGACCGGGCGGTGCGCCTGCTGCGCCAGGCCGTCGACCTGGGGATCGACCACCTCGACACCGCCGCCTTCTACGTCTCGCCGGGTGGCACGCTGGGGGTCGGCACCGGCCCCGCCCGGTACGCCACCGAGCTGATCCGCGCCGCGCTCGCCCCGTACCCGGAACACCTGGTCGTCGCCACCAAGGTCGGCATCCGGTACGACCCGGCCCTCGGCGTGCACGAGGAGGCCGGCCCGGCGCAGCTGCGCGCCCAGGTGGAGGAGAACCTGCGTCGCCTGGGCCGCGACCACCTCGACCTGGTCAACCTACGGATCGTCAGGCGCCCGCCACCGGACTCGATGGCGGAACGCTTCGGCGCGCTGGCCGAGATGCGCGACGCCGGACTGATCCGGCACCTGGGCCTGTCCAACGCCCGCCTCGACCACCTCGACGAGGCGCAGGGCATCGCCCCGGTGGTCTGCGTGCAGAACAACTACGCGCTGGACAACCGCGGTGACCAGGACGCCCTGATCCGCGAGTGCGCCGCCCGGGGGATCGCCTACGTGCCGTACTTCGCGTTGGCCGGGGCCAACCGGGAGGGCGGGGCGCGCACCGACCACGCCCCGGCGGTCCTCACCGTCGCCCGCGCCCACCACGCCACCCCGCAGCAGGTACGGCTCGCCTGGATCCTGCACCAGGGTCCGCACGTGCTGGCCATCCCCGGCACCGGGGATCCGGCCCACCTGGTCGAGAACGTCGCCGCCGGCGCGCTGCGGCTCACCCCCGACGACCTGACCGCCCTCGACCGGTCGTGACGGGTTCGCAGCAGAATGTCACCGAGTTCGCAGTGTCCTACCAGGTAAGGATGCTGCACTGGAGGGACGCCGAGGAGAGGAGCGGGCAGATGGGCTGGATCCACCGGCGGCCCTGGGTCGCCGAGAGCATCCCGACCAGGCTCGACCGGGAGGCCACCCGGGAGGACCTGACCGCGTTGACGGACTTCGTGACCACCCACCGTGGGGTGGAGTTCTATCTGGAACCCGAGACCACCGCCACCGACACCACAGTGGTGGCGATCGCGCACGACGGGGAGTGGATCCGCCGCCGTACCGGCTCCCCACGGGCGGCGGCGAAGCTGGCCCACCGGCACGCGGTGCCCCTCTACGAGGCGGCGAAGATCGGCTATCCGGAGCGGATGCGCGCCTGGAACCGGCTCCACCCCGAGCGCCGCGCCCGCTGACCGCCGCCCCCGCTGACCGCCGCCCCCGCTGGGCGCTGCCCTACTGAGCGCTGCCCCCGCCGATCGCCGCCCCCGCCGACCGCCGCGACCACCGACCGCCGTAGCCACCTGCCGCCAGCGGCACGGCTGCGGCGGTCGGTGCTGTTCGGCCTCGTCACGGGGGCGCCGGGAGCGCCGCCCGGCCGGCTGCCGCCGTTGACCCGGGGTAAGGAGTGTGGCAGCATTCGCGGCCTGACGGCAGTGAAGGAAGTCGGTGCGATTCCGACGCGGTCCCGCCACTGTCACCGGGGAGCGATCCCCCCTCGTGGGTCACGACCGTGCGTGTGCGGTTGGAAGGCCGGGGGTGAGCGTCGATCCGGGAGCCAGGATACTTCGGCCGTCGGAGAGAACCCCAGGGCGTGGACACCCGAGGAGGACCCGATGACGCGCAGCGTCGCCACCGGCCCGATGACGGCCGGTGATCCCCGCAGCATCGCCGAGCGTGTGCCGCCGCGTGCCGGCACCGTTCCCACCGTCGGCCGTCGCCGGGTCGGTTGGCCCGCTGGACACCGCTGACGCCCGGTCCGGTCGTCCCGCCGTCCGGCGGGGTGGTCCTGACCCCCGTCGCCGCTGACCGGCGTCCCTCCCGCCCCGACCGGCCCGGCCGCGTGGTCGAGCCGCTCGTCACTCTCCGGAGCCGCACGTGCACATCCTGCTGCTGTCCACCGCCGACACCGACCTGCTCGCCGCCCGCGCCAGCGCCGCCGACTACCGGCTCGCCAACCCCACCCGGGTCGAGCTGGACGCCGTGCCGACCCTGCTCGACGGGGTGGACCTGGCCGTGGTACGACTGCTCGGTGGGCGGCAGACGTGGCCGGACGGCCTCGCCGCGGTGCTCGGCTCCGGCGTGCCCACGATCGTGCTCGGCGGCGAGGCGGTGCCCGACGCGGAGCTGATGGCGGCCTCGACGGTGCCCTCCGGAGTGGCCACCGAAGCCCTGTCCTACCTGGTCGAAGGGGGTGCGGAGAACCTCGCCCAGCTGGCCCGGTTCCTCTCCGACACGGTCCTGCTCACCGGCGAGGGCTTCGCCCCGCCCACCCCCACCCCGCCCTACGGCATCCTCGACCGCCGCCCCACCCCCCGCCCGGCCACCGGGCACGGGGGACCATCGGACGGCGGCGGGCGGCCCACGGTGGGGATCGTCTTCTACCGGGCGCACGCGCTGGCCGGCAACACCGGCTTCGTCGAGACCCTCGCCGACGCGGTCGACGCGGCCGGCGGCGACCCGCTGCCGATCTTCTGCGGCTCGCTGCGCGGGCTCACCCCCGGCGACGGACCGCTGGACCTCTTCGCCCGGTGCGACGCCCTCGTCGTCACCGTCCTCGCCGCCGGGGGGACGGTCGCCGCCGACGCCTCCGGCGGCGGCGACGAGGACGCCTGGGACGTCGGCGCGCTGGCCGCCCTCGACGTGCCGGTGATCCAGGCGCTCTGCCTGACCAGCACCCGCGAGCAGTGGGCCGGCAGCGACGCCGGGCTCTCCCCGCTGGACGCGGCGATGCAGGTGGCCATCCCCGAGTTCGACGGCCGGATCGTCACCGTGCCGTTCTCGTTCAAACGGATCGACGCCGACGGGCTGTCGGTCTACGCCGCCGACGCCGAGCGGGCCGCCCGGGTCGCCGGGATAGCCGTCCGGCAGGCCCGACTGCGCCACCTGCGGCCCGCCGACCGGCGGCTGGCGATCGTGCTCAGCTCCTACCCGACGAAACACTCCCGGGTCGGCAACGCCGTCGGGCTGGACACCCCGGCCTCGGCGGTGCGGCTGCTCGCCGCCCTCGCCGCCGCCGGCTACCACCTCGGCGACGCGCCACCGCCCACCGACGGCGATGCGCTGATCCACGCGCTGATCGCCGCCGGTGGCCACGACGTCGAGTGGCTCACCCCGGAGCAGTTGTCCGCCGCCGAGGCCCGGGTGCCCGGGGAGACCTACCGGCGCTGGTTCGACCAGGTGCCGGCCGACCTGCGGGACCGGATCCGGGAACACTGGGGCGAGCCACCCGGCGGGCTCTACACCGACGGCGGGGACATCGTCCTGGCCGGGCTGCGCTTCGGCAACGTCACCCTGCTGATCCAGCCGCCACGCGGCTTCGGCGAGAACCCGATCGCCATCTACCACGACCCCGACCTGCCACCCAGCCACCACTACCTGGCCGCGTACCGGTGGCTGGCCGCACCCGTCGCCGACGGCGGCTTCGGCGCGGACGCGGTGGTGCACCTCGGCAAGCACGGCACCCTGGAGTGGCTGCCCGGCAAGGGCCTCGGGCTGGCCGCCGACTGCGCCCCCGACGCCGTGCTGGGCGACCTGCCACTGGTCTACCCGTTCATCGTCAACGATCCCGGCGAGGGCACCCAGGCCAAGCGGCGGGCGCACGCCGTCGTGGTCGACCACCTGGTGCCGCCGATGGCCCGCGCCGAGACCTACGGCGACCTGGCGAAACTCGAACAGCTCCTGGACGAGTACGCCACCGTGCAGGCGCTCGACCCGGCGAAGGTGCCGGTGGTCCGGGGCCAGATCTGGGAGCTGGTGCGCGCCGCCGAACTGCACCACGACCTGCACACCGAGGCGATGCCCGCCGCCGACGACTTCGACGACTTCGTGCTGCACCTCGACGGCTACCTGTGCGAGGTCAAGGACGTGCAGATCCGCGACGGACTGCACATCCTGGCCGAGGTGCCCACCGGGGAGGCCCGGGTCAACCTCGTCCTCGCCGTGCTGCGCGCCCCCCAGGTGTGGGGCGGCACCCGCACCCTGCCCGGCCTGCGGCAGGCCCTCGCCGCCGGCTATGGCCTGGACGAGCAGGCGCTGCTCGCCGAGCCCGGGGCGCGGGTGGCGGTGCCGGCGGCGCTGACCGACGTCGTGGACGGGCCGGCGGTCACCGCCGCCGACGCCGTGGACCTGATCGAGGCGCTGGCCCGGCGGCTCGTCCTCGGCATGGAGACCCTCGGGTGGGACGCCGACCGGGCCGACGCGGTGGTCGCCGAGGTGACCGGTGACGGCTGCCCCGACGTCGTCGAGGTGCTCCGCTTCGCCGCCCGGGAGGTGGTGCCCCGGCTGGACCGCACCACCGACGAGATCACCCACACCCTCGGTGCGCTCGCCGGCCGGTTCGTGCCGCCGGGGCCGTCCGGGTCGCCCACCCGGGGCCTGGTCAACGTGCTCCCCACCGGCCGCAACTTCTACTCGGTCGACCCGAAGGCGATCCCCAGCCGCAACGCCTGGGACGTCGGGGTGGCGCTGGCCGAGTCGCTGCTCGCCCGCTACCGCGCCGACACCGGGGAGTACCCCCGGTCGGTCGGGTTGACCGTCTGGGGCACCAGCGCCATGCGGACCCAGGGCGACGACATCGCCGAGGTGCTGGCCCTGCTCGGCTGCCGGCCGGTGTGGGACGACCGGTCGCGGCGGGTCACCGGCGTCGAGGTGGTGCCGACGGCGGAGCTGGGCCGGCCCCGGGTCGACGTGACGGTCCGCATCTCCGGCTTCTTCCGGGACGCCTTCCCGCACGTCGTCACGCTGCTCGACGACGCCGTCCGGCTGGTCGCCGCCCTCGACGAGCCGGCCGGGGAGAACTACCTGCGGGCGCACGTGGCCGCCGACCTCGCCACGCACGGCGACGAGCGGCGGGCCACCGCCCGGATCTTCGGCTCCAAGCCGGGGGCGTACGGGGCGGGGCTGCTGCCGCTGATCGACGCCCGGAGCTGGCGCACCGACGCCGACCTCGCCGAGGTGTACGCCGTCTGGGGCGGCTACGCCTACGGCCGGGGGCTGGACGGGCGGGAGGCACGGGCCGACATGGAACGCTCCTTCGCCCGGATCGCGGTGGCGGCCAAGAACCAGGACACCCGCGAGCACGACATCGTCGACTCCGACGACTACTTCCAGTACCACGGTGGGATGGTGGCGATGGTCCGGCACCTGACCGGGGCCGCCCCGGCCGCCTACGTGGGCGACTCGGCGATGCCCCACGACGTACGCACCCGCACCCTCGGCGAGGAGACCCGGCGGGTGTTCCGGGCCCGGGTGGTCAACCCGAAGTGGATCGCCGCGATGCGCCGGCACGGCTACAAGGGCGCGTTCGAGCTGGCCGCCACCGTGGACTACCTGTTCGGCTACGACGCCACCGCCGGCGTCGTCGACGACTGGATGTACGAGCAGCTCGCCGAGGCGTACCTGTTCGACGAGCCGACCCGGGAGTTCCTGGAACGGTCGAACCCGTGGGCGCTGCGCGGCATCACCGAACGGCTGCTGGAGGCCGCCGACCGGGGCCTGTGGGCCGCACCCGACCCCGCCACCCTGGACCGTCTCCGCGAGACGTACCTGGCCACCGAGGGCGACCTGGAGGAGCGACAGTGAGCGCGAGGAGTGAGCCGGGTTTGCGAGCCCCGCAGTCGCGAACGGAAGGACCACGGTGAGCGCGAGGAGTGAGCCGGGTTTGCGAGCCCCGCAGTCGCGAACGGAAGGACCACGGTGAGCGCGAGGAGTGAGCCGGGTTTGCGAGCCCCGCAGTCGCGAACGGAAGGACCACGGTGAGCGCGAGGAGTGAGCCTGTGGGGGTGCGGAGTGACGGGGGCGGCTACCCGTTCTCGGCCGTGCTGGGGATGGACGATATGCGGCTGGCGCTGCTGCTCAACGCGGTCAGCCCGGCGATCGGCGGGGTGCTCGTCCGGGGCGAGAAGGGGACCGCCAAGTCGACCGCCGTGCGCGCCCTGGCCGCCCTGCTCCCGCCGGTGGACCGGGTCGCCGGCTGCCGGTTCGGCTGCGACCCGGCCGCCCCCGACCCGACCTGCCCGGACGGCCCGCACCCGGCGGCCGGGCCGGTCGAGCGGCGGCCGGCCCGGTTGGTGGAGCTGCCGGTCGGCGCCGCCGAGGACCGGGTGGTGGGCTCGCTCGACCTGGAGAAGGCCCTCGCCGAGGGGGTACGCGCCTTCGAGCCCGGCCTGCTCGCCGCCGCACACCGGGGGGTGCTCTACGTCGACGAGGTGAACCTGCTCCACGACCATCTGGTCGACCTGCTCCTGGACGCCGCGGCGATGGGCCGCTGCCACGTCGAGCGGGAAGGGGTCTCGGTGAGCCATGCCGCCCGGTTCCTGCTGGTCGGCACGATGAACCCGGAGGAGGGGGAGCTGCGTCCGCAGCTGCTGGACCGGTTCGGGCTCACCGTCGAGGTGGCCGCCAGCCGTGATCCGGCCGTCCGGGTGGAGGTGGTGCGCCGACGGCTCGCCGCCGACGCCGATCCGGCCGGGTTCGCCGCCCGGTGGGCCGCTGCCGACGCCGAGGTGGCCGCCCGGGTCGCCGCCGCCCGGGGCCGGCTCGACCGGGTGCTGCTGCCCGACGCCGCGCTGCGGCAGATCGCCGAGGTCTGTGCCGCGTTCGACGTCGACGGGATGCGCGCCGACATCGTCACCGCCCGCACCGCGGTGGCGCACGCCGCCTGGCAGGGCCGGGACCGGGTGACCGCCGACGACGTACGGGTCGCCGCCCGGCTCGCCCTGCCGCACCGCCGTCGCCGCGACCCGTTCGACACCCCGGGCCTGGACGAGAAGCGCCTCGACGAGGCGTTGCAGCGGGCCCGCGACGAGTACCCCGACGACGAGCCGCCCGGCACCGGCCCGTCCGGCCCGGACGACCCCTCCGACGGGCCGGACGGCTCCGGCCCGGGTGGACCGGGCGGCCCTCCGACCGGCGGGACCGGCCCGGGTGGACCCGGTGCCGACCGGCGGTACCCCGGCGCTGACGGGCCGCACGCCGGCGGTGACCACCGCGGCGGACCGGCGGACACCGCCGACGAGCGTCCCGCCGGGGACCGGTCGACCCACGACCGGGACCTCCGCGACAGTGGGCCGGACCAGGGCGACGACTCCCGGGCCGACGGGTGGTCGGGACCGTCCGGGGCCGGGTCCGACCGGTCCGAGGGCGGTGCGGGACGGCCCGGTCGGCCGGGCGGCGGCGCGGACGCCGGTGAGCCGGCGGCCGGTGGGTCCTCGGTGGCCGTACCCCAGCGGGGGATGACGGCCCGGTTGTTCACCGCGCCGGGGGTGGGTGACGGGGTGCCCGGCCGGCGGTCGCGGGCCCGGACCGGGCGGGGGCGGACCACCGGCGCGCGGGTGCCGGCCGGTCGGCCCGCCGCGGTGCACCTGCCGGCGACCCTGCGCGCCGCCGCCCCGCACCAGGCCGGGCGGGGCCGGCGCGGGGGCCGGCTGCTGGTGCGCCCCGACGACCTGCGGGAGGCGGTCCGGGAGGGCCGCGAGGGCAACCTGGTGCTGTTCGTGGTCGACGCCAGCGGGTCGATGGGGGCGCGGCAGCGGATGTCGGCGGTGAAGGGCGCGGTGCTCGCCCTGCTCACCGACGCCTACCAGCGCCGGGACACGGTGGCGGTGGTCGCCTTCCGGGGCACTGGCGCACAGGTGGTGCTGCCGGCGACCTCCTCGGTGCTGGCCGCCTCGGCGCGACTGGCCGAGCTGCCCACCGGCGGGCGTACCCCGCTGGCGGAGGGGTTGCTCGCCGCCGCCGACCTGCTGCGGGTGCAGCGGCTGCGAGATCCGCGACGGCGCCCGCTGGTGCTGGTGGTCACCGACGGCCGGGCCACCGCCGGCACCCGGCCGCTGGAGCGGTCGGCGCGGGCCGCGGCCGTCCTGGCCGCCACCGGTGCGCCGTGCGTGGTGGTCGACTGCGAGGCCGGTCCGGTCCGGCTGCACCTGGCCCGCCGGCTCGCCGGCCAGCTCGGCGCGGCCCATCACCATCTCGACACGGTGGCCGCCGACCCGCTGGCCGGTCTCGCCACCGTCGGATCGCCCGGAAGGGTGCGCTGATGCCACAGGGAAAGCCGGAGCACGTGCCCGCCGACGGGTTGACCACCCGACAGCGGCGGCACCGCCCGCTCACCATCGTCCACACCGGACAGATGAAGGGGAAGTCCACCGCCGCCTTCGGCCTGGCGCTGCGGGCCTGGACGGCCGGGCTGCCGATCGGGGTGTTCCAGTTCGTCAAGAGCGCCAAGTGGCGGGTCGGCGAGGAGAACGCCTTCCGGGCACTGGGGCAGGTGCACGCCGACACCGGCCAGGGTGCCCCGGTCGCCTGGCACAAGATGGGCGAGGGCTGGTCGTGGATCCAGCGCGGCGGCGAGGCCGACCACGCCGCCGACGCCCTGGAGGGCTGGCGGCAGATCCAGCGCGACCTGGCCGCGGAGCGCTACGGCCTGTACGTCCTGGACGAGTTCACCTACCCGATGAAGTGGGGCTGGGTGGACGTCGACGAGGTGGTCGACACCCTCACCCACCGACCCGGCTTCCAGCACGTGGTGATCACCGGCCGGGACGCCGACCCGCGCCTGGTCGGGGCGGCCGACCTGGTCGCCGAGCTGACCAAGGTCAAGCACCCGATGGACGCCGGCCAGAAGGGCCAGAAGGGCATCGAGTGGTGACGGCACTGCCGCGGCTGGTGGTCGCCGCCCCGGCCAGTGGGCACGGCAAGACCACGGTGACCACCGGTCTGCTCGCCGCGCTGCGCCGTCGGGGTCTCGCGGTCAGCCCGCACAAGGTCGGCCCCGACTACATCGACCCCGGGTACCACGCGCTCGCCGCCGGTCGTCCCGGCCGCAACCTGGACCCGTGGCTGGTCGGCGAGGAGTTGGTCGTCCCGCTGCTGCGGCACGGCGCGAGCGTCCCCGTCCCCGCCGACGTCGCGGTGGTCGAAGGGGTGATGGGGCTGCACGACGGGGCGGTCGGCCGGGCCGGGTACGCCTCCACCGCCCACGTCGCCACACTGGTCGACGCGCCCGTGCTGCTGGTCCTGGACACCACCGCGCAGGGGCGGTCGGCCGCCGCGCTGGTGCTCGGCATGCGCGCCTTCGACCCGGCGGTACGGATCGGCGGGGTGATCCTCAACCGGGTCGGCTCGCCCCGGCACGAGACCCTGCTGCGCGACGCGCTGGCCGAGGTGGACGTGCCGGTGCTCGGGGCGGTCACCCGGGCCGTCGAGGTGGCCGCGCCGGCCCGGCACCTGGGGCTGGTGCCGGTCGCCGAACGGGCCCCGGAGTCGCTGGCCGTGGTCGAGGCGCTCGCCGGGCTCGTCGAGGCCACCGTCGACCTCGACGCGGTGCTCGCCCTGGCCCGCAGCGCACCCCCGTTGACAGTGGACGCCTGGGATCCGGTGACGGCCGTCGGCGGCCCGACCGGCGGGGACCGTCCGGTCGTCGCGGTCGCCGCCGGAGCGGCCTTCACCTTCTCGTACGCCGAGACCACCGAACTGCTCACCGCGGCCGGGGCGACGGTGGCGCCGTTCGACCCGCTGCGGGATCCGGCCCTGCCCGCCGGCACCCGGGCGGTGGTCATCGGTGGCGGCTTCCCCGAGGTGCACGTGGAGGCGCTGAGCGCCAACACCGGGCTCCGCGCCGAGCTGGCCGACTTCGCCGGACCGGTGGTCGCCGAGTGCGCCGGGCTGCTCTACCTCGGCCGTTCCCTGGACGGGGTGCCGATGTGCGGCCGGCTCGACCACCACGCCCGGATGACCGGCCGGCTCACCCTCGGCTACCGCGAGGCGGTCGCCGCCACCGACTCCCCGGTCCACCCGGCCGGTGAGCCGGTACGCGGCCACGAGTTCCACCGCACCGTCACCGACCCCGGGCACGGCGACCGGCCCGCCTGGCACTGGGACGGCACCGGCCACGGTTTCGTCACCGGCCAGGTGCACGCCTCCTACCTGCACACCCACTGGGCGGGTCACCCCCGGGCCGCTCGCCGGCTGGTCGAGGCGGCGGCCCGGTGACCGCCGCCGGTGCGGGTCGTCCGCCCGCTGACGTGGCCGGTGCGGGGAGCACGCCCGCTGAAGCCGCCGCTGTGGGGAGCGCGCCGCCGCCCGCCACGCTGACCGGGGTGGGGGTCGGGCCGGGTGACCCGGAACTGCTCACCCTCCGGGCGGTGCGGGTGCTGGCCGAGGCCGACCTGGTGGTCGTACCGGTGCTGGACCGGCTGGCGGCGGACCCGGCCACGCCCCCCGGCCGGGCCGAGACGACGGTCCGCGCGCACGTGCCGGCGGACCGGCTGCGCCGGCTGCCGTTCGCCCTCGACGACCGGGGCGGGGTGACCGCGCGCCGGGAGGCCGCCTGGGACGCGGCCGCCCGCGCCGTCGTCGACGCGATCGACGCGGGCGCCCGGTCGGTCGCCTTCGCCACCATCGGCGACCCCAACGTCTACTCCACCTTCACGTACCTGGCCGACGGCGTCCGCGCCCTGCAGCCGGCGGTACGGGTGCGGACCGTGCCGGGCGTCACCGCCATGCAGGAGCTGGCCGCCCGCAGCGGCGTCCCGCTCTGCCAGGGGCGGGAGCCGCTGACCCTGCTGCCCGCCACCGCCGGCCCGGAGCTGGTCACCGACGCCCTCGCCGGTCCGGGCACCGTCGTGGTCTACAAGGGCTGGCGTCGGCACCGGGAACTCGTCGACGAGCTGCGCCGGCACGACCGGCTCGACGACGCGGTGCTCGGTCGGGGCCTCGGCCTGCCCGACGAGTGGGTCGGACCGGTCGGGCCGGCCGACGGCGACCTGCCGTACCTGTCGACGCTGCTGGTCCCGGCCCGCCGGGACGGGCGGGGAGGAAAACTGTGACGCCCACCGGAAAAGTGTGGTTCGTGGGGGCCGGGCCCGGCGCCGCCGACCTGCTCACCCTGCGCGCCGCCCGGGTGATCGCCGCCGCCGACGTGGTGGTCTGGGCGGCCAGCCTGGTGCACGCCGACGTGCTGGCCCACGCCCGCCCCGACGCCGAGATCGTCGACTCGTCGCAGCTGCCGATCGAGGGGGTGCTGCCGCTGTACCGGCGGGCCGCCGCCGACCGGCTCACCGTGGCCCGGATCCACTCCGGCGACCCGGCGCTCTGGGGTGCCGTGCAGGAACAGCTCGACCTGTGCCTCGCCCTCGACCTGGCCGTGGAGATCGTCCCCGGAGTCTCCTCGTTCACCGCCGTCGCCGCGATCGTCGGCCGGGAGCTGACCATCCCCGAGGTGGCCCAGTCGGTGATCCTCACCCGGCTGGAGGGGGGCAAGACGCCGATGCCGGCGGGGGAGCGGGTCCGCGACTTCGCCCGGCACGGCACCACCATGGCGCTGTTCCTCTCCGCCGCCCGTGCCGGGCAGGCCCAGACGGAACTGCTGGCCGGGGGCTACCCGGCCGACACCCCGGTCGTGGTGGCCTACCAGGCGACCTGGCCGGACGAGCTGGTGGTGCGGTGCGCGCTCGGCGACCTGGCGGCCACCGTCAAGGAACACCGGCTGTGGAAGCACACCCTGTTCCTGGTCGGACCGGCGCTCGCCGCCAGCGGCACCCGCTCCCACCTCTACCACCCCGGGCACTTCCACACCTTCCGCCGGGCCGAGCCGACCGCCCGCGCCGAGCTGCGCCGGTCCCGTGCCGCCGCGGAGGACGCGGCACCGTGACGTACCCCGAGCCGCCGCTGCGGGAGCCGGACCTGCCGCGTACCGCGAAGGTCCGGCCGGTCGCGCTGCGTACCGGCTGGACCACCGGCGCGTGCGCGACGGCGGCGGCGAAGGCCGCGGTGACCGCGCTGCTCACCGGGGTGCCCCAGCGGGAGGTGGAGATCGGGCTGCCCGCCGGCCGGCGGGTGACCTTCCCGGTGGCCCGCTGCGACCTGACCGCCCGGCCCGGGCCGACGGCAGAGGCGGTGGTGGTCAAGGACGCCGGGGACGACCCGGACGTCACCCACGGCGCCCACCTCACCGCCACCGTCGGCTGGCGGCCCCGCCCCGGCCTGGACCTGGCCGGTGGCCCGGGCGTCGGCACCGTCACCCGCCCCGGGCTCGGCCTCGCCGTCGGTGGGCCGGCCATCAACGACACGCCCCGGCGGATGATCGGCCAGGCCGTCGCCGAGGTGGTCGACCTGACCGAGGTGGGGGTCCGGGTGGTGATCAGCGTCCCGGACGGCGAGGTGATGGCCCGCAAGACCACCAACCGGCGGCTCGGCATCGTCGGCGGCATCTCGATCCTCGGCACCACCGGGATCGTCCGGCCGTTCTCCACCGCCTCCTGGCGGGCCAGCGTGGTGCAGGCGGTGCACGTGATGGCCGCCCAGGGCCAGCGGACCGTGGTGCTGTGCACCGGTGGGCGCACCGAACGGGCCGCCCGCGCGTTGCTGCCGGAGCTGCCCGAGGTGTGTTTCGTCGAGGTCGGCGACTTCACCGGCGCGGCCGTCACCGCCGCCGTCGGCGACGCGATGACCGGGGTGGTCTTCGTCGGGATGGCCGGCAAGCTGGCGAAGCTCGCCGCCGGCATCCTGATGACCCACTACACCCGGTCGAAGGTGGACCTGTCGCTGCTCGGTGCGGTGACCGCCGAGGCCGGTGGCGACGCCGACCTGGTGGCGGCGGTGGTCGCGGCGAACACCGGGCGGCACGCGTACGAGCTGTGGGAGGCCGCCGGCCTGCTGCGTCCCGCCGGTGACCTGCTCTGCGGCCGGGTCCGGCAGGTGCTGCGCCGCTTCGCCGGGCCGGCGCTCACCGTCGACGTGGCGATGGTCGACTTCACCGGCGACCATCTGGTGGCCTCCTCCGGCCGGTGGCCGGCATGACCGGCCGGGATCCGGCGGCGGACGGCGCGGCGCGGTCCGTGCCGGTGGCCGGCGGCGCGGTGCCGGTGCTGGTGCTGGGGGTCGACGCGGCCGGTCGGCCGTGGCCACCTGCGGCGCTGGCCGCCCTGGCCGGGGCCGGGCTGGTGGTCGGGGCGGCCCGGCACCTGGCCGCCGTGCCGGTGCCGCCCGACGTCGAGACCGTCGTCCTCGGGCCGCTCACCCCCGCGCTGGACCGGCTCACCGCCGCCCACGCCGCCGGGCTGCCGACCGTGGTGCTGGCCAGCGGCGACCCCGGCTTCTTCGGCGTGGTACGCCGGCTGCGCGCCGCCGGGCTGCCGGTGCGGGTGCTGCCGGCGGTGTCCAGCGTGGCCGCCGCGTTCGCCCGCGCCGGGCTCGACTGGGACGGCGCGGTGGTGGTCACCGCCCACGGCCGGGACCTGGGTCCGGCCCTGCACGCCTGCCGGGCGCTACCGGCCGTCGCCGTGCTCACCGCGCCGGGTGCCGGTGCCACCGAGATCGGGGCCGGGCTGGCCGGTTGGTCCCGCCGGCTGGTGGTGGCCGAACACCTCGGCAGCGCCGCCGAGCGGGTCACCTGGGCTACCCCGGAACAGGCCGCCGCCCGCCGCTGGGCCGATCCGCACGTCCTGCTCAGCCTGGCGGCCCCTGCCGGCCCCGACGCCGATCCCGCGACGCCGGCCGGTGTCGGGCCGGTGCGGGCGGACAACCAGCCGGCCGCCGCGCCCGCCGACGGCTGGGCGCTGCCCGAGTCGGCGTACCGGCACCGGGACTCGATGATCACGAAGGCCGAGGTACGGGCGCTGGCCGTCGCCCGGCTGCGGCCCCGGCTCGGTCGGCTGGTCTGGGACGTCGGCGCGGGCAGCGGCTCGGTCGGCATCGAGTGCGCGCTGCTCGGCGCGGCGGTGATCGCCGTGGAGCGGGATCCGGCGGCGCCGATCGCGGTCAACGCCGCCCGGCACGGTGTCGACGTGCGGGTGGTCACCGGTGACGCCCCGGCCGTCCTGCGCGGGTTGCCCGACCCGGACGCCGTCTTCGTCGGAGGCGGGGGGACCGCCGTGCTGACCGCCGTCGCCGACCGCCGCCCCGCCCGGGTGGTGGTCACCCTCGCCGCCCTGGACCGGATCGCCCCGGCCGTGCACCTGCTGCGCGCCGCCGGCTACACGGTCACCGGCAGCCAGCTCACCGCCGCCCGCCTGGCCGACCTGCCCGACGGATCCATCCGACTCGCGGCCACCAACCCGGTGGTCGTCCTCACCGGGGAGCGCCCGTGACCGTCACCGCACCACGTCGGCACGGGCGACCGCCCGTGACCGGCACCGCACCACGTCGACCCGGGGAGCACCGGTGACCGGCGTCGGCCCGCACCGGGTGGGACTCGTCGCGGCCACCGCCGCCGGTCGTCGGCACGCCCGGACCCTGGCCGACGCCTGGCCGCACGCCCGGCTGGTCGAGGCCGACGGGGTCGCCGACGCGCTGCGCGCCGCCTGGGCGGCGTACGACGCGGTGGTGGTCTTCCTGGCCACCGGGGCGGTGGTACGGATCCTGGCACCGCTGCTCGACGACAAGCGCACCGATCCGGCGGTGGTGGTGGTCGACGAGGCCGCCCGGCACGCCGTCGCCCTGCTCGGTGGCCACGCCGGGGGCGCGAACGCGCTCGCCGCCGAGGTGGCCGCGCTGCTCGACGCCCGGCCGGTGGTCACCACCGCCACCGACGCGGTCGACCTGCCCGGCCTGGACACCCTCGGCTGGCCGGTCGAGGGGGCGGTGGCCGCGGTGTCCCGGGCGATCCTCGACGGGGAACCGGTCCGGCTGGTCGCCGACGCGGTCTGGCCGCTGCCCGCCCTGCCGCCGAACGTCCACCGCGGAACCCCGGCGGGTGTGGACCCCACCGCGACCGGCCCGGAGTCCGGCGGCTACCGGGTGCTGGTCACCGACCGGATCGTGCCGGTGGACGACCGGACCGTCGTGCTGCGACCGCCGTCCCTGGTCGCCGGGGTGGGATCGAGCCGGGGGGTGCCGGCCGCCGAGGTCGCGGCGCTGCTGCGCCGGGCGTTCGCCGCCGCCGGGTTGAGCCCGGCCAGTCTGCGCTGTCTGGCCAGTGTCGACGTGAAGGCCGACGAGGAGGGCATCCGGGCCACCGCCGACGCGCTCGGCGTACCCCTGCGGACCTGGCCGGCGGTGGAGCTGGCCACGGTCGACGTGCCGCACCCCAGTGAGGTGGTCCGGGCCGCTGTCGGCACGCCCAGCGTCGCCGAGGCGGCGGCGCTGCACGACGGCGGCACCCTGCTGGTGCCGAAGACCGCCTCGGCGATGGCCACCGTCGCGGTCGCCCGGCAGTCCCCACGCGGCCGGTTGGCGATCGTCGGCCTGGGCCCCGGCGCGGCCGACCTGCGCACCCCGCGTGCCGTCGCCGAGCTGCGCCGGGCCGCCGTGGTCGTCGGCCTCGACCAGTACGTCGACCAGGTCCGCGACCTGCTGCGGCCGGGCACCCGGGTGCTGGCCAGCGGGCTCGGCGCGGAGGAGGAACGGGCCCGCAGCGCGGTCGCCGAGGCCGCCGCCGGGCACGCCGTCGCGCTGGTCGGCTCGGGCGACGCCGGGGTGTACGCGATGGCCAGCCCCGCCCTGGAGTACGCCGACGAGCGGATCGACGTGGTCGGGGTGCCCGGGGTGACCGCCGCGCTGGCCGCCGCCGCGCTGCTCGGCGCGCCGATCGGACACGACCACGTCTACCTGAGCCTGTCCGACCTGCACACGCCCTGGGCGGCGATCGAACGGCGGGTCGCCGCCGCCGCCGAGGCGGACCTGGTCGCGCTGCTCTACAACCCGCGCAGCCGGGCCCGGGACTGGCAGCTCGGCGCGGTGCTGGCGACGTTCGCCGAGCACCGTCCGCCGCACACCCCGGTCGGTGTGGTCCGCAACGCCAGCCGACCCGACGAGCAGGTCCACCTGGCCACCCTGGCCACCTTCGACCCGGGCGTGGTCGACATGTACGGCCTGGTGGTGGTCGGCAGCTCGCAGACCCGGCTGGTCGGCGGCCGGATGGTCACCCCCCGGGGCTACCGGTGGCGCGGATGACCCCCGCCGTGTCCCCGACCGGCCCGGTCGCCGCGCCCCGACCCGGGACGGCTCCGGTGGTGGCGGGCGGCCCGGTCGCAGCGCCGGTAGTCATCGACGCCTGTCAGGGCTGCGGGGCCTGCCTGCGGACCTGCCCCACCCGGGCGATCCGCCCGGTGCCCGGCGGGCTGACCGTCCGGGCCGACCGCTGCACCGGCTGCCTGGAGTGTCTGGAGATCTGCCCGGTGGACGCGATCCGGGTCACCACCGAGCGACGAGGAGCGCCATGACCGTCATCGACCGACCGGCCGCCGGAGGCGGGCGGTGAGCCGGGTCGTCCATCCGATCGAACAGGAGTCGTACCGGATCCTGCGGGAACGGGTCGACCTGGGGCGGCTGCCGCCGTTGACCCGCGCGGTCGTCGAGCGGGTGGTGCACGCCAGCGCCGATCTCGACTACGTCGCCGACCTGGTCTGCGACGAGGCGGCGCTGGCCGGTGGGCTGGCCGCGCTGCGGGCCGGTGCGCCGATCGTCACCGACGTGGCGATGGTCGCCGCCGGGATCACCCGGGCGGGGCGGGAGATCGTCTGCCCGGTCGCCGAACCGGCCGCCGCCGCCCTGGCCCGGCGGTCCGGGCTGACCCGGTCGGCGGCGGCCGTCCGGATCGCCCTGGAGCGGGTCGGCCCGGGGGCGGTCTGGGTGGTCGGCTGCGCCCCGACCGCTCTGGTCGAACTGATCACGGTGGGCGCCGCCCCGGCGCTGGTGGTCGGGTTGCCGGTCGGCTTCGTCGGGGCCGCCGAGTCCAAGGCGGCGTTGCGGGCCAGCGGCCTGCCCGCCGTGTCCAACGTCGGCGAGAAGGGCGGCTCGGCGGTCGCCGCCGCCGCCCTCAACGCCCTGCTCTACCAGGAGGAAAAATGACCGCACTGGTCATCGTCGGGCACGGTACGCGCAGCGCGGCCGGGGTCGACCAGTTCGCCGCCCTCGTCGACCGGGTCCGGGACCGGGCCGGGGGCGACGTCGAGGGTGGCTTCATCGAGCTGTCCCGGCCGCCGTTGACCGACGCGGTCACCGCGCTGGTCTCCCGGGGCCACCGGTCGCTGGTCGCGTTGCCGCTGGTGCTCACCGCCGCCGGCCACGGCAAGGGCGACATCCCGGCCGCGATGGCCCGCGAGCAGGAGCGGCACGCCGGCCTGACGTACCGGTACGGCCGGCCGCTCGGCCCGCACCCGCTGCTGCACGCCGTCCTGGAGCAGCGGATCGACGCCGCGCTGGACGGGGCGGACCGGGCCGGCACGTGGGTGGCGCTGATCGGGCGCGGCGCCACCGACCCGGACGCCAACGCCGAGGTGGCGAAGGTGGCCCGGCTGCTGTGGGAGGGGCGCGGCTACGCCGGCGTCGAACCGGGGTTCATCTCGCTGGCCGAGCCGTCCGTGCCGGCGGTGCTCGACCGGCTGGTCCGGCTGGGTGCCCGCCGGATCGTGGTGGCCCCGTACTTCCTGTTCGCCGGGGTTCTGCCGGACCGGATCGTGGCCCAGTCGCAGGCGTTCGCCGCGGACCGTCCCGACCTGGACGTCCGGGTCGCCGACCTGATCGGTGACTGCGACGCCCTGGCCGACCTGGTGCTGGAACGGCACGCCGAGGCGCTGCGGGGGGACATCCGGATGAACTGCGACACCTGTGCGTACCGGGTGCTGATGCCCGGCTTCGCCGACAAGGTGGGCCGCCCGCAGACCCCGCACGACCACCCCGACGACCCGGTCGACGGCCACGGCCACCACCATCACCATCACGACCACGCCGGCCAGCACGGGCACGCCGGCCACGACCACACCGGCCGGCACGACCACGGCGACCACGCCGGTCAGCACGGTCCCGACGGCCAGCACGGGATTGGCGGCCACGGCCACGACGGCCGGCACCGGCACGGTCACACCACCGGGCGGGACGTGACGACGGTCCGCTGAGGCCGGTCAGCCGGTGAGCGCCCGGGCCAGGGCGAAGCCGAGGCTGGCCGCGCCCAGACCGGCGACGACACTGGCCAGGGCGTTGGCCACCGCCTGCCGCCGGGCGTCGGTGCGGGCCAGTCGTACGGTCTCGTAGCCGAAGGTGGACCAGGTGGTCAGCGCGCCGCAGAAGCCGGTGCCGACCAGCGCGGTCACCGCCGGCCCGACGGGTGCCCCGACCACCGCGCCGAGCAGCAGCGAGCCGGCGACGTTGACGGTCAGCGTCCCCCACGGGAACCGGGAGTCGTGCCGGGCCTGCACGGCCCGGTCGGTGAGGTAGCGCAGGGGCGCACCGAGGGCCGCGCCCAGCGCGATGAGCAGCACGGTCACCGGCGGACCTCCCGCTGCGGCCGGCCCGGACCCGGCGGCCGGTCGTCCCGTCCCCACCCGGCGCGTCGACCGCTCCGGCCGGATCCGGGCCGCCGGTCGCTCCGCCCGGATCCGGGCCGCCGGTCGCTCCGGCCGGATCCGGGCGCGCGGCGGCCCCGGCCGGCGTCCGTGCCCCACCACCGGGCGACCAGGGCGTCACCGACGGCGACCGCCAGCAGTCCGCCGACCAGGGTGGCGGCCAGGTAGCCCAGGGCCGTCCCGGCGGCCCCGGCGGCCAGCGCCCGGTGCACGTCCACCACGTACGCGGAGAAGGTGGTGAAGCCGCCGAGCACCCCGACGGCGAGGAACGGCCGGACCAGCGGACCGGCCCGACGCCGGCCGAGCACCCCCATCAGCGCCCCGATCAGCAGGCAGCCGGTGACGTTCACGGCGAAGGTGGACCAGGGGAACCCGGTCGGCGCGTGGGGCAGGGCGGTCTGCACCCCGGCGCGGGCGAGCGCGCCCAGCATCCCACCGGCGGCGATCGCGCCGAGCACGGCGGCCGGGTGCGCGGTCAGCTCACCCCGGTCGGCCGGAACGCGCAGGTCGACGTCGGGGTCGACGCGCCGCGACCATCGCGACATCGGGAGCCCTCCCCACCGGTACGTGCACCACCGGCGGCCGTCGGCGCGTCCGGCGCGGTCGTCCCGGCCGGGGCCGGGACGGCAGGCCGCACCGCCGGCACGTCCGTGAGCATAACCCCGCCCGCCGGTCCCGGCGGCCGGAGGAGGTGGCGGTGGGGCGGGTTGCCGGAGCAGGTTGTGGTGGGGCGGATGGCCGGAGGAGATGATGGTGGGGCGGGTGGCCGGATCGCGCCCGGCACCCGCGACGGGTGGTCGCCGCCCGGCGGCGTACGGTCGGCAGCGGCGACCGGCGTCGGCCCCGGGCGTCGCGCCGGGTGACCCAGGAGGAACCGTGCCGGACCGTA
The DNA here is from genome assembly GCF_900090265.1 of Micromonospora rifamycinica. Lineage (NCBI taxonomy): Bacteria > Bacillati > Actinomycetota > Actinomycetes > Micromonosporales > Micromonosporaceae > Micromonospora > Micromonospora rifamycinica. The sequence goes on along the minus strand of NZ_LT607752.1, from coordinate 1,216,779 downwards.
GCCCACGCCCCAGCGATCCGGATGCCGTCGAGCGGACCGACGGGTGGCGGGACGGCCGGCTCCCGGACCCGCCCGGGGAGGTGACGGAGGCTCCCGGCGGAACCGTGACGGAGGCCCCCGCCGGAACCGTGACGGAGGCCCCCGCCGGGGCCGTGACGGAGAATCCCGGCGGGACCGGGACCGAGGAGCCCGGCGGGCGGGTGGCGGAGGAACCCGGGGCGGGCCGGACGGCCGCCCACGACATGTTCGACGCCGACGTGGCGTCCCGGGGCCTCGGCATCGAGCTGGTCTCCGTCGGCGACGGGGCGGCGGTGGCCCGGATGCGGGTGACCGCCGGGATGGTCAACGGGCACCGGATCGGCCACGGCGGTTTCCTGTTCCTGCTCGCCGACACCGCTTTCGCGCTGGCCTGCAACACCCACGGCCCGGCGACGGTCGCGGCCGGCGGTGAGATCAGTTTCCTGCGTCCGGTCCGCCAGGGCGACCTGTTGACCGCGTACGCCACCGAACGTGTCCGGTACGGCCGCAGCGGCATCTACGACGTCACCGTTTCCCGGGGAGACGAGGTGGTGGCCGAGTTCCGTGGCCGCAGCCGCACCCTCGACCGGCCGGTCGAGAGCTGAGCCGTACCCTCCACCGCCCGGTCGAGAGCTGAGCCGTACCGCCACCCGGCCGGGGCGGGTCCGTGGTGGCCAGGCCTGTCCGGCGGCGGTCCGGATCCCTTCGGTGGAATGAGGTTTGACCGGCGGTGGACAGGAAACGGTAACCGGTGCACCGTGGTGTCCACGGTCCACGGTCCACGCTGCGCGGTCCCGATCGGACGGACGGCCGGTGATCGGGGAATTGCGCTGATTCATTGACATCGTCCTCATTGGCGGAGAAGACTCGCGTTCTGATCTGCCAGGCGACGGAGGGTGACCGTGTCCATGACCAGATCGAGGATCACCGCGGCGGCGCTCGTCGTCGCCCTGACCGGCCTCGCCGGGTGCAGCGCGGGGGAGAGCGTCGACGTCGACGGGGGCGGCCCGTCCGCCGGCCCGGCGGCCGGGGGCACGCTCACCGCCGCCATCGGCGGCGAGCCGGACCAGCTCGACCCGCACAGGACCTCGGCCTACCACAGCTTCGAGGTGCTGGAGAACGTCTACGACACGCTCGTCGAGCCGGACGCCGACCTGACCATGGGGCCGGCGCTGGCCACCAGGTGGACCACCAGCAGCGACCAGCTCACCTGGACGTTCACCCTCCGCGAGGGCGTGACCTTCTCCGACGGGTCACCGCTGACCTCGGAGGACGTCGTCTACTCGTACCAGCGGATCATGAGGGAGAAGCTGAACGCGTCGTTCCGGTTCGCCGCCGTCAGGTCGGTGACCGCGCCCGACCCGGCGACGGTGGTGGTCACGCTGACCGCGCCGACGCCGAACCTGCTGGCCAACCTCGGCGGGTACAAGGGCGTGGCGATCGTCGAGAAGTCCAACGTGGAGTCCGGCGCGATCAAGACCAGGCCGGTGGGCAGCGGACCGTTCACGGTGGCCGGTTACACCGCCGGCGACACGATCAGGCTGGCCCGCAACGACGCCTACTGGGGGCAGAAACCGAAGCTCGACGGGGTCACCTTCACCTTCGTCAAGGACCCGACGGTCGCCCTGCAGAACCTGCGCGGCGGTGAGGTGCAGTGGACCGACAACCTGCCGCCGCAGCAGGTGCCGGCGCTGAAGGAGGCCGGCGGGGTGACCGTCGAGACCACCCCCTCGACCGACTACTGGTACCTCGCCCTCAACGAGCGGCGCAAGCCGTACGACGACGCGAACGTCCGCCGGGCCGTCGCGTTCGCCCTGGACCGGGAGGCGATCACCAAGGCCGCCACGTTCGGGCAGGCCACCGCCAACCAGACCGCGATCCCCCGGGGCAGCTCCTGGTACTACGACTACGCACCGTACCGGCACGATCCGGAGCAGGCCCGGCGGCTGCTCGGTGGGGCCGGCGTCACGGGCCGCACCATGGACCTGATGGTGACCAGCGAGTACCCGCAGACGGTCACCGCCGCGCAGGTGATCGCGGCCCAGCTCGCCGAGGTCGGGATCACCGTGAAGATCCGTACCCTGGACTTCGCCCAGTGGCTCGACGAGCAGGGCAAGGGGAACTTCGACGCCTTCCTGCTCGGCTGGCTCGGCAACATCGATCCGGACGACTTCTACTACGCCCAGCACCGCACCGGCGGCACGTTCAACTTCCACGGGTACAGCAACCCCACCGTGGACACCCTGCTCGACCAGGCCCGCACCCAGACCGACAAGGGGGTACGCCAGCAGACGTACGCCCGGGCGGCCAAGCAGATCGTCGACGACGCCAGCTACATCTACCTCTACAACCCGGACGTGGTGCAGGGCTGGTCGACGAAGGTCACCGGCTACCGGGTCCGCACCGACCGGGCGATCCGGTTCCGTGACGTCGCCCTGGGCCGCTGAGGGGGGCGGGGTGGGACGCTTCGTCCTGCGGCGACTGCTCCAGTCGGTCGTCGTCCTGCTCGGGGTGACCCTGGTGGTCTTCCTGCTGCTGCAACTGGTCCCCGGCGACCCGGTCCGGGTCTCCCTCGGCACCCGCTTCGACCAGCAGACCTACGACGCGCTGCGGGAACGCTCGGGGCTGGACCGGCCGCTGGTGGTGCAGTACCTCAGCTACGTCGGCCATGCGCTCACCGGTGACCTCGGGGTCAGCTTCCGCAGCGGCCAGCCGGTCACCACGATCGTGCTGGAGCGGCTCCCCGCCACCGGGTCGCTGGCGGTGACCGCCGTGCTGCTCGCCCTGCTGGTCGCCTTCCCCCTCGGCGTGCTCTCCGCGGTGCGCAGCGGCTCGTTCGTCGACCACGCCGCCCGGGTGTTCAGCCAGTTCGGGGTCTCCGTCCCCGACTTCTGGACGGGCATCATGGGCATCCTGCTCTTCGCCGGGGTGCTCGGCTGGCTGCCGCCGTCGGGCTACGTGGCGCTCACCGACGACCCGGCGGGCTGGGCGTCCCACGTGGCGCTGCCCGCCGCCGCCGTCGGCCTGGTCACCGCCTCCATCCTCACCCGCTTCATCCGCTCCTCGGTGCTCGAGGTGCTCGCCGAGGACTACGTCCGTACCGCCGAGGCCAAGGGGCTGCGCCGGCGGGTGGTGGTCGTCCGGCACGTGCTGCGCAACGCGCTGATCCCGGTGGTCACCGTGGTGGGGGTGCAGTTGGCCAGCCTGGTCGGCGGGGTGATCGTGATCGAGGTGCTGTTCGCCTGGCCGGGCATCGGCCGGCTCACCTACGACGCCGTGCAGGCCCGGGACTATCCGGTGCTGCAGGGCGCGGTGCTCTTCGTGGCCACCCTCTTCCTGCTGACGAACCTGCTGGTGGACGTCCTGTACGCCCGCCTCGACCCGAGGATCAGGCTGCGATGAGCGCCCGGGACCGGACGCCGCCCACCGGCGCGTGGCACGGCGCTCGCGACCCGTCGTCCGTCACCCCGCCGCCGGGCGGCCCGGTCGACGGGAACCCGTGGCCGACGGTGGCCCCGGCGGGTGCCCTGCGGCGTACGCTGACCGCGCTGCGGCACGACCCGCCGGCCGTCGCCGGCACGGTGGTGCTGCTGGTCCTGCTGGTGGTCGGGCTGGCCGGGCAGTGGCTCGCGCCGGCCGGGATCAACGACGTGGACGTCGACCGGATGCTCCGCCCACCCAGCGGCGCGCACCCGTTCGGCACCGACGAGCTGGGCCGCGACGTGCTCAGCCGGGTGCTGGTGGCGGCCCGGGTGTCGTTGCAGGTGGGTCTGGTCAGCGTCGGTATCGCCCTGGCCGTGGGGGTGACCGTCGGCCTGCTGGCCGGCTGGTACGGCGGCTGGGCGGACACCGTCCTCATGCGCGGCATGGACGTGTTGTTCGCCTTCCCCGTGCTGCTGCTCGCCGTGGCGATCGTCGCGGTGCTCGGCCCGGGGCTGGTCACCGCGATGGTCGCCATCGGGGTGGTCTACACCCCGATCTTCGCCCGGGTGACCCGGGCCGGCGTGCTCGCCGTCCGGGAACAGGTCTTCGTCCGGGCCGCCGTCTCCATCGGCACCTCGGACCTGCGCATCCTGCGCCGGCACGTGCTGCCCAACGTCGCCGCGCCGCTGATCGTGCAGACCTCGCTGTCGCTGGCCTTCGCGATCCTGTCCGAGGCGGCGCTGTCCTTCCTCGGGCTGGGCGTCCAGCCACCCGCGCCGGCCTGGGGCCGGATGCTCTACGACGGGCGCGGGTTCGTCACCGACGCCTGGTGGCTGGGGGTCTTCCCCGGCGCGGCGATCTTCCTGACCGTGCTCGCCTTCAACCTGGTCGGCGACGCGCTGCGGGACGTGCTCGACCCCCGTCGGCTCACCCTCGGCGAAGCCCGCAGGAGCATCCGGTGAGCGGACCCGTCGTGCCGTCGCCCCGGGCCGCCGGGGACGCGCCGGTGCTGGAGATCAGCGACCTGACGGTGACCCTCGGCACCCGCGACGGCCCGGCCCGGGCGGTCGCGGGCGTCGACTGGTCGGTGTCCCCCGGGCAGACCCTCGCCCTGGTCGGCGAGTCCGGCAGCGGCAAGAGCATGACCGTGCTCGCCGCCACCGGCCTGGCCCCGCGTTCCGCCACGGTCACCGGCCGGGTCCGGCTGCTGGGCCGGGAGCTGACCGCCATGTCCGGCGCGGACCGCCGCCGCTGGCGCGGCCGGCACGTCGGCTTCGTCTTCCAGGACCCGATGACCACCCTCAACCCGGTGCTGACCGTCGGCCGGCAGGTCACCGAGGCGTGCGAGGAGCATCTCGGGATGACCCGCCGGCAGGCCCGGTCCCGCGCCGTCGAGCTGCTCGACCTGGTCGGCATCCCGTCGCCCGAACGCCGGGTGGACGCCCATCCGCACCAGTTCTCCGGCGGGATGCGGCAACGGGTGGTCATCGCGATGGCGCTGGCCTGCGAGCCGGAGCTGCTGATCGCCGACGAGCCGACCACCGCGTTGGACGTCACCACCCAGGCGCAGATCGTCGAGCTCGTCGCCGACCTGCGCCGCCGGCTCGGCACCGCGGTCGTCTGGATCACCCACGACCTCGGCGTGGTGGCCGGGATCGCCGACACCGTCGCGGTGATGTACGGCGGGCGGATCGTGGAGCAGGGGCCGGTCGACGCGGTCTTCGCCGCGCCGGGCCACCCGTACACCCGGGGTCTGCTGGCCGCCCGGCCCCGGCCCGGCATGGCGGGGGAGGAGCTGGCCGCGATCCCCGGTGCGCCGCCCAGCCCGCTCGCCCTGCCGCCGGGGTGCGCCTTCTGGCCCCGCTGCCCGGTGCGCGGCGACCCCCGCTGCGCCCACGAACTGCCGCCGCTGATCCCGATCGCCCCCGCGCACCGGGTCCGCACCTTCTGCCCCGCCACCGGCGACGACCCGGCCGCCCGGGACCGTGCGTCCGTCGGCGACGGCCACCCCACCGGTGTGTCGACCGCCGGCACGGGCCACGACCGACCCATCCCGGAGGGCTGATGAGTACGGCACCCGTCGCCGAACTCGACGACCTGACCGTCTGGTTTCCCAGCCCGGGCGGCCCACCCGTCCGTGCGGTGGACGGGGTGTCGCTGGCGGTGCGGGCCGGCGAGACGCTGGGGCTGGTGGGTGAGTCCGGCAGCGGCAAGTCGACCGCCGGTCTGGCGCTGCTGCGACTGGTCGACCCGACCGCCGGGCGGATCCGGGTCGGCGGACAGGACGTCACCGGCTGGTCGCGTCGTCGGCTACGCGGGCTGCGTCGCCGGGTGGCGATGGTGTTCCAGGACCCGCAGGCGTCGCTGGACCCGCGCCGCACCGTCGGCGCCAGCATCGCCGAGCCGCTGGTCGTCCACCGGCTCGCGGGCAGCGCCGAGGCCCGTCGACGTCGGGTCGCCGAGCTGCTCGACCTGGTGGGGCTACGACCCGAGACGGCCGGCCGGCACCCGCACGAACTCTCCGGCGGCCAGCGCCAGCGGGTCGGGATCGCCCGGGCGCTGGCCGGTGAGCCCGACCTGATCGTCCTCGACGAACCGATCGCGTCGCTCGACCTGAGCGTGCAGGCGCAGATCATGAACCTGCTGCGCCGGCTGCAACGTGACCTCGGGCTGACCTACCTGTTCATCGCGCACGACCTGGCCGCCGTGGAGCACCTGAGCGACCGGATCGCCGTGATGCACCTGGGACGCATCGTGGAGACGGGCACTCCGGCGCAGCTCTGGCGGGAGCCGGCGCACCCGTACACGGCGGCCCTGCTGTCGGCGATCCCGGTGGCCGACCCCCGGGTGGAGCGCGACCGGCGACGGATCATCCTGCGCGGTGAGCTGCCCAGCCCGACCGACCCGCCGAGCGGCTGCCGGTTCCGGACCCGCTGCCCGCAGGCCCGTCCCGACTGCGCCGAGACGGATCCGCCCGCGGTCGAGGTGGCCCCCGGTCACCACGCCGCGTGTCTCTTCGCCGGTGCGGCGGTACGCGCCATGCGTGACGACCCGCCCCCACCGGCCACCGGGGCGATCCGCTGAGCGCCGGTCACGGTCAGGCGGCCCGCGCCGGTAACGGTACGGCCGGGCGCGGCACCCCTTCGCCCCGTCGTCGCCGGCCACCGGTGCCCGGTCGGGGACCGGCCGGCGCGGCGGCCACCCGGACCGGTAGCGGCACGATTACCGCGCCCGCGTGCGCCACCCCGGCGCCGGGCCGTGGATCGCGGTCCCCGGACCCTCCGGACCGCCGCAGCGGGTCGAACCGGCGTGGTCCGTCGACGTCGACCCGCACCCGGCGGGGGTCGTGGGACGGGATGGCGTCCGGGGGGACCGTTCGCAGCCGGAAGGCGTCACCGGCCGGCGCCGTGACGACCGTCCGCCGCCACGGCGACCGGATGCCCGTGGTCGACCCGCCGATCGACCGGATGCCCGGGACCTTCCGCCCGACCCCGACCCCGACCCGGTGGGCGGGTGCGGCCGGCCGGCCGGGCGCGGCCCGGTGGGCGAGGTCGCCGCGGCCGGCGGACGCGGCGGGGAGGGCGGTGCCGGCCCGGCGGGCGAGGTCGCCGCGGCCGGGCGGGAGAGCGGTGCCGGCCCGCCGGGCGAGGTCGGCGTGGGCGGCCGGAAGGGCGGTGCCGGCCCGCCGGGCGAAGTCGGCGCGGACCGTCCGGGGCAGTCGGTCGGACGCGCAGCGGCGCAGGGCCGGGTCGGCGATGACGTGGCCGCCCCGCGCGCCGGGCCGGACCAGCCCGGCGTCGGTGAGCCGGCGCAGACTGTCCGCCACCCGACCGGGCGTCCAGCCGAGCAGCCCGGCCACCGCCGACGCGGTGAACTCGCCGTCGAGGGTCGCGGCGGCCATCAGCACCGCCCGGTGCGGGCCGTCGCACCGGTCCAGCCGGGCGGCGGCGCGGCGGCGCAGCGACTCGGGCAGCGCCGGTTCGGCCGACCGGCCGGCCGGCGGCTGCGGCGTGCCCGGTCGCGCGGCGTCGACGTAGGCGGCGGCGTAGCCGGGGCGGCCGGCGACCAGTGGCACCAGCCGGACGACGTCCGTGGCCGGCCGACCGGCCCGCGCGACCAGCCGGCGCAGCAGCCGGCCGGTGTGGACGGTGTCCAACGGTGGCAGTTCCACCGGCTGGCGGCGGTGCCCCGGCAGCGGAAGCGGGTCCACGTGCTCCGGCCGGTGGGTGGCCAGCACCGCCAGCGGCAGCCCCCGGGCGGTCGCGGTGGCGAACAGCGTGTGCAGGAAGTGGTTCACCTGCGGGGCGGCCCGGTCCAGGTCGTCCACGCCGACCACCACCGGTCGGCGGGCGGCCAGGGCGAGCAGCACCTGGCGTACCGCTGCGGCCCCGGTCTCCGCCGACCGGTCCGGGGCGGCCAGCAGCGCGCCGAGCGCCGCCACCGTCACCGCCGCCCGGTGCGCCGGGAGCAGGCCCTCGACCAGGGCGGCCAGCCGGGCGTGGACGGTCTCCGCCGGGTCGGTGGCGGCCAGCCCCGCGAGGTCCCGCAGCAGCTCCGCGACCGGCCCGAGCACCTGCTCCGGGTACGGCGGGCAGTGCGCCACCGTCCAGCACACCGGGGTGCCGTCGACCTCCGGCAGCCGGTGACGCAGCTCGGCCAGCAGCCGGCTGCGACCGATGCCGTCCGGCCCGACCAGGGCCACCCACCGTGGACGGTGCTCGCGGGCGGCGCGGGTGAGCTGGTCACGGACGGTGGCGACCTCGCGCCGCCGGCCGATCAGCGGGCCGTGGTGCCGGGTGGGGCGCGGGTGTCCGGTGCGGGTGACCCGCCAGACGTCGACCGGCAGCGCCTTGCCGGTGAGGGTGGCCGGGGCGAGGGCGTGCTGGTCGACCAGGCCGGCGGTGGCCCGGTGGGTGGCGGCGCAGACGACCACGCCACCCGCCGGGGCGTACTCCTGGATGCGGGCGGCGGTGGTGAGGACCGCGCCGGAGGCCATGCCGTGGCCGCCGTCGCGGACGCCGGCCAGGTCGACCACCGCCTCGCCGGTGGCGACGCCGACCCGGACCCGCAGCCGCACCCCGCCGGGGAGCACCCGCCGGTCCAGCGCGGTCTGGATCTCCAGGGCGGCCCGGACGGCCCGGTAGCCGTCGAGCCCGTCGGAGGTACGGGCGCCGAACAAGGCCATCACCGCATCACCGACGTACTTCTCCACCGTGCCCTGCCAGCGGCGCAGCACACCGGCGACGATGTCGAAGTAGGCGAACTGCACCGCCCGGACGTCCTCCGGGTCCAGCCGTTCGGTCAGCGCGGTCGACCCGACGATGTCGGCGAAGAGCACCGTCAGTGTCCGCCGTTCCTGCGGTACCGGCCAGGGCGACGTGGTGACGTCTTCCCGACCGGTACCGACCGTGGACAGTGGCATCCCACCCACCCTTCATCCGCAGTGGTGTTGACGACGATCGGAGACTTCCACCACCGGGCTGACGGGGGATCTGCCGAACGACGTATGTCGGCGCGACAGCACCTTTAGTCGCAATGTCGACGCGAGAGGTACCGGTGAGGGATTAAGCCCGTAGAAGGGTGCGGGGACCTGTGACTAGGCTGCGGACATGGCCAGCGATGTGGACACCGCACCGCTCGTCGGCCGCGCCGACCAGCTGGCGGTGCTGTGCGCCGCGCTCCACCACGACATCGGTCCCGGGCAGACCGCCGCGGTCTTCGTCAGCGGCGAGAGCGGGGTGGGCAAGACCCGCCTGCTCACCGAGGCGGCGGCCCGGTTACGGGACGCGGGGGCGGTGGTGCTCACCGGCTCCTGCCTGGACATCGGCGACGCCTCACCGCTGCACCCGGTGCTCCAGGCGCTGCGCCGGTTCGACGCCGAGCTCGCCGCCGGCCAGGCCCGCACCTCGTCGACGGTGCGCGGCCTGCTGCGGACCTTCGTCGAGGAGACCGGGGGAGCCGACAGCGCCGGGGCACTGCTGGAGCGGGTCTCCCGGGGGCTGAGCATGATCGCCCAGGGGCGTCCGCTGGTGCTCGTCCTCGACGACCTCCAGTGGGTGGACCGGACCACCCGGCAACTGCTGCTCTATCTGCTCGCCGGCCTCGGTGACCTGCAACTGTCGGTGCTGGCGGCGGTGCGGGCCGAGTCGTTGCAGGGGGCACATCCACTGCGTCGGGTGCTCACCGAGCTGCGCCGGCTGCGGTCGGTGCGGGTGCTCGACCTGGCCCCGCTCGACCGGGCCGACACCGACCGGCTGGCCGTCGAGATCGTCGGTACGCCGCTGGCGCCGGAGGCCGCCGAGCAGATCTGGCAGCGCAGCGGCGGCAACCCGTTCGTGGTCGAGGAGCTGGCCCGTGACCTGCGCGACGGCCGCGCCGGGCTGTCCGACACGCTGCGCGAGATCTTCCTGTCCCGGGTGGACGCACTGCCCCGGCACGCGCACGCGGCGGTGCACGCGGTCGCCGTCGGTGTCGAACCGGTCGAGCACTGGCTGCTCGCCGAGGTGCTCGGCCTGCCCGAGGCGGAGCTGATCGAGGCGCTTCGGGAGGCGGTCGCCCACCGGCTGCTCGTCGGTGCGGACGACGGCTACCGGCTGCGGCACCGGCTGGTCGCCGAGGTGCTCGCCCACGAGCTGCTCCCGGCGGAGCGGACCGGCCTGCACCGGCGGTACGCCGAGGCGCTCACCCGGGCACCGGCGGAGCTGCACCAGGCGCGGCTGGCACACCACTGGCGGCTGGCCGGCGAGCCCGGACGCGCCCTGCCGGCGGCGATGGCCGCCGCCGGGGAGGCCGAACGGCTCTACGGTTTCGCCGAGGCGCACCGGCACTGGACGGCGGCGTTGCAGCTCGCCGCCACCCCGGTCAGCGGACCGGGGGCGACCCCGCCCGAGGTGGACCGGGCGGTGCTGCTGGAGCACGCCGCCGAGACCGCCCACCAGAGCGGCGAGCACGCCCGCGCGCTGTCCCTGCTGACCGAGCTGACCGGCGGCGAACCGCTCGACCCGTCCTGCGGGCTGCGCATCCGGCGGGCCCGCTACCTCGCCGCGGCGGGCCGGTCCGCCCCCGCCGAGGCGGAGTACCGCAGCGTGCTGGAATCCGCCGAGTGCACCACCCGGGAACGGACGACGGCCGCCGCCCGCCTCGCCGAGCTGCTGCTGCACCTGGGCCGGTACGCCGACGCCGGGCAACGCGCCCGCGAGGCGCTGGAGCTGGCGGCGACGGTCGGCGGCAGCACCACCGAGGTGGTACTGGCCAGCTCCGCGCTGGGCTTCAGTGAGGCGTTCCTGGAGGACCCGGACGCGGGCCTGACGGTGGTCCGCCGGGCGCTGGACACCGCCGAGCGCTCCGGTGGCCCCGAGGACGTGGCCTGCGCGTACCTGCATCTGGCGGAGCTGATGACCGGGCCGCTGAACATCCTCGAAGAGGGGGTGGTGGTGGCCCGGCGGGGCGCCGAGCGGGTCGCCGAGCTGGGGCTGGGCCGCACCTACGAGACCCGGCTGCTGGCCATCGCCACCAACGGGCTGTTCCGGGTCGGCCAGTGGGCCGAGGCGGAGAAGGTGGTCGCGGCGGCGCTGCGGCACCGTCCGTCCGGGGCCGACGCGGTGGAGCTGCTGCTGGCCCGCTGCCGGCTCTCCGTCGGGTACGGCGACGTCGAGGCCTCCGACCGGGACCTGGAGGCGGTGGCGACCATGCTCGCCGGTGGTGGCGCACCCCGGCACGTGCTGCCGATGCTGATCCTGCGCGCCGGGCTGGCGATGTGGCAGGGCCGGCATGACGTGGCCCGGCAGGCGGTGCAGCGGGGGCTGACCGAGAGCCGCTCCGACGACGTGGTGCTGCTGGGCACGCTGGCCTGGCACGGGCTGCGGGCCGAGGCGGAGGCGCACGCCAGCCGGACCGTCGCGGTGGACCCCACGGCGGTCCGCCGGCTGCGCGACGCGCTCGACCGGGTGGCCAGCAAGAGCAGGACGGCCGCCGGTCCGGTCCGGCTCAGCGCCGACGGTTTCCTGGTGTTGAGCATGGCCGAGCTGACCCGGCTCGACGGGCGGGGCGACCCGGAGGCCTGGGCCCGGTCGGCGGCGGAGTGGGACAAGCGGCACCATCCCTACCCGGCGGCCTACTCGCGACTGCGGCAGGCCGAGGCGTTGCTGGCCCGGCGGAGCCGGGGCAAGGCCGTGGGCCGGCTGCTGCGGGAGGCCCACGAGATGGCGCAGGGCCTGGGGGCCGTGCCGCTGACCAGCGAGATCAGGACGTTGGCCGGGCGGGCCCGGGTGGAGTTGACCGAGCGCGCCCCGTCCGCGCCGGCCACGGGTGTCCCGCGTGCGCGGGCGGGGCGGAGCCGGCCGGTCGGGGCGGGCCGCACCCGTGCCGGCGGGGCGGACGGGGCCGGCGCACCGGTCGGGTCGGACGCTGACGAGCTGACCACGCTGACCGCACGGGAACGTGAGGTGCTCGCCGCGGTGGCCGAGGGGCTGACCAACCGGGAGATCGGCCAGCGGCTGTTCATCAGCGAACGCACCATCGGCGTGCACGTGTCGCACATCTTCGACAAGCTCCAGGTGCGGACGAGGGTGCAGGCCAGCGCCATCCACCTGCGCACCCGGGGCGCGTGAGCGTACGTCCGGCGCGGTGTCGAATACGTCGTTCTACTGATCCGGTACGACACCGGCGCTGACAGGCTGTCCCTCGACAACGACGGCGCGGCGCTGCCCCGACCACTGTGGAGGAGTCATGAGGGAACCGGTCTGGGGGCCCGTCCACGCGGACATCGTCGACCTGCTCGCCGATCATCCGGAGGACGTACCGGCGGTGGTCGACCACCTCACCAAGCTCCAGGATCTGCTGGTCCGGATGCCGCCGTTGGAGCGGAGCTGCCCGCTGGCCGACTTCAACCGGCTCTACCTGACCATCACCAGCCGGGTGCTGGAGGGGCTCTACGACGACTACTTCGCCGACCCGGTCTTCCTGTCCCGGCTGGACGTCGAGTTCGCGGCCCGCTACTTCGACGCGATGCGGTTGTGGACCGAGTCGAGCCCGACCACCCCGCGCGCCTGGTCCTGCCTGTTCCAGCGGATGCGCGGCCCGGACGCCCGGCCGTTGCCGTCGGCGGCGGCGGGGGTGAACGCGCACATCAACTTCGACCTGCCGTTCGCCCTGGTGACCACGTTCGACCACCTGGAGTCCGAGCCGGTGGACGGCACCGAGCAGCACCGGGACTACCTCAAGATCAACGACATCTTCGCCGACAAGATCCCCTCGCTGCGGCGCGGCTACCTGGAGCGGTGGCAGCTGCTCCTCGACATGCTCAACGGGGACATCGACGACTGGTACCAGGGCGAACTGGTCGAATACACCAGGGACGTGGCCTGGCGCAACGCGCAGAAGATCTGGCGTTGCCGGCACGATCCGCAGGCCCGTGACGGCGAGCGCACCCGGCTGGACGACAACGCCGCTGCGCTCGGCCGGCTGCTGCTGTCACCACTGGGGGCGTTCCTGCAGTAGCAGCCGCGACGGGGGGTCCCCGCGCGCCGGGAAACCGGCGCGCGGGGACGCGTCCGTTCGGCCAGGATGGTGCGATGCGCCCCGACGAACAGCCGCTGCCCGGCAACGTGACCACCGGGGTGGTCCGGGTCGGTGACACCGTCCGCCGGCCGGTCGGCCCGTGGACCGATGCGGTCGACGCACTGCTGACCCACCTGCACGACGCCGGCTTCGACGGTGCGCCCCGGCCGCTGGGCCGTGACGACCAGGGCCGTCAGGTGCTGGAGTACGTGCCGGGAGAGTGCGGACACCCCGCCGGCCGGTACCGGACCGGCGAGCTGGCCTCGATCGGTCGCCTGCTGGCCGACCTGCACCGCGCGGTGGCCGACTTCGTGCCCCCGGCGTCGGCCCGGTGGCAGGTGCCGATCCGCCCCGACGGCACGGATCTGATCTGCCACCACGACGCGGCACCGTGGAACCTGGTCCGCGCCCCGCGCGGTTGGGTGCTGATCGACTGGGACGGCGCCGGCCCCGGCACCCGCCGCTGGGAGCTGGCGTACGCCGCGCAGGCGATGGCCGGGATGCGCCCCGACCGGCCGGTCGCGGAGTCGGCCCACCGGCTGCGGGTCCTGGTCGACGGCTACGGCCTGCCGGCGGCGGAGCGCCCCGCGCTCGCCGCGACCCTCGGTCCCCGGGCCCGCGCGATGTACGACCTGCTGCGCGACGGCGCCCGGGACGGCGTGCAGCCGTGGGCCAGGATCCACGCCGAGGACGGCCCCTACTGGCGGTCGGTCGCCGACCACCTGACCGCACACGTCGACGACTGGACCCGCGCCCTGACCTGACACCTTCCCGCCGTCACCCGCCGGTCCGGGCACGGGGCCGGGATGCTGGCCGGAGTGCGTGTCGGTCCGGGCATGGGGGCCGGTGTGCCGGTCCGGTCCGTGGCCGCTGCCGGTCCGCGCTCCAGGAGTCCGGGTCACCCGTCGGCGGGGCCGGGTGTCGGGTGGCGTGCACCGGGTATCCGTCGGCCATGCCCGTACACCGGTTCGCGTTCCGGTTCGACCCGAGGTTCCAGGCCCCGCTGGCGCTGCTCGGCATCCGGCCGCGGACCTGTGCCGTGGTGGTCGACGACGAGACGGTGGCGATCCGGTTCGGCCCCTGGCGGCTGCGTACCGCGCGGGGGAACGTGGTCGGTGCCCGGCGCGGTGGGCCGTACCGCTGGTGGCGGGTGGTCGGGCCGCACCTGTCGCTGGCCGACGGCGGGGTGACCTTCGGTACCGGCACCACGGCCGGGGTGTGCCTGCGGTTCGGCTCGCCGGTGCCGGGGCTGGCCCCCGGCCGGTGGCTGCGCCACCCGGCGGCCACGGTGACCGTCACCGACCCCGACGCCCTGCTGGGGGCACTGTCCGTCGCGCCACCGGGCGCCGCCCACCCGGCCTGACGATGCGCCCGGCCTGAGGGATCCCCCGGCTTCCCCGTTCCGGCCGGCGGAGCCGGTGCCAGCGCCTACCGTCGGGAACAGGGGCTACCAGGGCGGTCGGGGGGATGGTGGACGGGCGGGACGGCGCACGCGAACGGCGGCCCCGGGAACGACGGGGGAGCACGCCGTCGCCGGGGCACGGGCGGGCGCTGCGGGAGGCCCGGTCCGCCGGCCAGGGCGAGCGCACCCGGCCGGGGCCGGTGCGGCTGCCGGAGTGCGTGGAGAGCCACGCCCGGCCGGCGCGACCCCAGGGCGGCCTTCGCCGGTGGCTCTTCGCGCACCGGGTGCAGCCGGTCGGCCCGGAGACCGAGGAGGGCAGCCAGCGCCGGCACCCCTGGTGGCAGGTGATGTGCCTGACCGGCGTCGACTACTTCTCGACCCTGTCCTACCTGCCGGGTATCGCGGCGCTGGCCGCCGGCGCGCTCTCCCCGCTGGCCACCCTGTTGATCGTGGCGCTCACCCTGTTCGGGATGCTGCCGATGTACCGCCGGGTCGCCCGGGAGAGCCCGCACGGGCAGGGTTCGGTGGCGATGCTGGAGCGGCTGCTGCCGTTCTGGCGGGGCAAGCTCTTCGTGCTGGTGCTGCTCGGTTTCGTCGCCACCTCGTGGATCGTCACGATCACCCTGTCCGCCGCCGACGCGACGGTGCATCTGCTGGAGAACCCGTACCTGCCGTCGTCGGCGCCGCACGGCACCGGGACGGCCGTACTGGTGACGGTGGCGCTGCTGCTCGTCCTCGGCGGGGTGTTCCTGCTCGGGTTCAGCGAGGCGGTGCTGGTGGCCGTACCGCTGGTCGTGGTCTTTCTCGCGCTCAACGCGGTGACCGTGGCGGCCGGTCTGGCCGAGATCGCCGCCGACCCGGCCGCCGTAAAGGACTGGACGGCCGCGCTGACCGCCGGGGGCGACGGGTTCGGTGCCGTGCTCGGCCCTGCCGTGCTGGCCTTCCCGCTGCTGGTCCTCGGCCTGTCCGGCTTCGAGACCGGGGTGAGCATGATGCCGCTGGTCCGTGGGGCGGGTGCGGATCGCCAGCAGCGGCTGGCCGCGCGGATCCGCAACACCCGGCGGCTGCTCACCGCCGCCGCGTTGATCATGTCGGTGTACCTGCTGGCCACCGCGTTCGTCACCACCGTGCTGATCCCGCCGCGCGAGTTCCAACCCGGGGGCGCGGCGAACGGCCGGGCGTTGGCCTGGCTCGCCCACGCGCACCTCGGGGAGGGCTTCGGCACGGTCTACGACATCAGCAGCGTGTTGATCCTCTGGTTCGCCGGGGCGTCGGCGATGGCCGGCCTGATCAACATCGTGCCGCGTTACCTGCCGTCGTACGGGATGGCGCCCGAGTGGGGGCGGGCGGTCCGGCCGGTGGTCCTGGTGTACACGCTGATCAGCATCATCCTCACCGTCGCCTTCCGGGCCGACGTGAACGCCCAGGCCGGCGCGTACGCCACCGGGATCCTGGCGATGATGGTCTCCGGCGCGGTCGCGGTGACCATCGCGGCGGTCCGGGCCCACCACCGGTTCGCCGCGGTCGGCTTCACGGTGCTGACCGCGATGCTGCTCTACGCGTTGACCGAGAACGTGATCGCGAAGCCGGACGGGATCGCCATCTCCGGACTGTTCGTCGCCGGCATCGTCGTGGTCTCGCTGGTCTCCCGGGTCACCCGGACCACCGAGCTGCGGGCCGAGCGGATCGAGTTCGACGAGCCGGCCCGCCGCTTCGTCGCCGAGTCGCTGGCCCACGACGGCCGGTTGCACCTGATCGCCCACAAGCGCGACAGCGGCGCGCTCAAGGAGTACCGGGTCAAGGAGCGGGCGCAACGGGGCATGAACCCGGTGCCCGGCGCCTCCGACGTGCTCTTCCTGGAGATCGACGTGGTGGATCCCTCGGAGTTCAGTCGGGTGCTCCGGGTGCGCGGGGTCGAGGTGGGCGGGTTCCGGGTGCTGCGGGCCGGCAGCCCGGCGGTGCCGAACGCGATCGCCGCGATCCTGCTGGCGCTGCGCGACGGCACCGGCGTCCGTCCGCACGCCCACTTCGAGTGGTCGGAGGGGAACCCGATCGCCCATCTGCTGCGCTACCTGATCCTGGGCCGCGGCGACACCCCACCGGTGGTCCGGGAGATCATCCGCAAGAGCGAACCCGACCCCTCCCGCCGCCCCGGCATCCACGTAGCCGGCTGACCCCGCTCCCGCCCGTCCTCCCGCCCCCGCCCCGCCCCCGCCCCCGCCCCCGCCCCGCCCCCGCTCCGGCCCCGCCCCCGCCCCCGGCCCGGCCCGTGCTTGCGCCGGTGATCAAGAGGTTCAGGTCACCAGAGCGCGCCATGCTGACCGTTACCTCTTGATCGACGAGTGATGGGCGTCGATGGGCGGGGTGGTCGAGGATACAGGGTGGGTTCCTAGGAAGGTTAGCGGGTGTGGGGTGGGCGACAGGGTAGTGATCTGGAGCGGACATGAGGCGGCCCGCGCCCCGAGGGGTGGGCGCGGGCCGGGCGGGCGCGGTCTACTTCGAAGGCTCGGGGAGCTTGCAGTCGATCTTCGGGTTGGCGCCGATGTAGTTGAGCGGCCCGGCCACGATGGTCACCAGGATGGTGCCGGCCTCGGCACAGTTGGTGTCGTCGTTTCCGTAGTAACCGCGCTGACCGGCGGCGACAGCACCGATGATCAACCAGATGACGACGATGACTCCGAGGATCGACGAACCGCGCATGGGGGTGCCTCCCGGCTGGTGTTGTATTTGAGGTGACGCCCATGTACCCACCGGTCGGGACCGGATAAACGGTATTCCGGAACGGTCAGTTTCCGGCCGGTGGGTGCGCGGGCCGGTAGGCACGTGCCGGGTACGCCCCACCGGCCCCCGCGGCCGAGCCGATCAGCCCTGGGCGTCGCCTCCGGTCGGCGTCGGCAGCACCCGGGTGGCCTCGGCACCCGCACCGGCCAGTACCCTCGCCTGCTGCGGCCAGGTGGCCAGGCTGGCGGTGGCGCGCAGCCCTGCGGCGCGGATCGTGTCCCGCAGGCTCGCCTCGTCGAGTTCGGCGAGCTGCCGGTAGGTGCGGACACCGGCAGCCTGGAGGGCGGCGGCGATCTTCGGGCCGACGCCCTGGATGCGGCGGAAGTCGTCCGCCGGCTCGTCCTGCCCGGTGGCGGCGTCCTGGAGAAGGGCGGCGTCCTGGAGAGGGGCGGTGCCCGCGACGGGGGCGCGGTCCGGGTCGGTGCGCTGCGTCGGGACCACCGCCGCAACGCCTGCCGGCGCGCCATCCACGTCGGCGGCGACCGGGTCGGTGCGCTCCGGCGCGGCTGCCGGGGTTGCCGGCGCGTCGTCGGTGCCGGCGGCGGCCGGGGTGGTGGACTCCGGCGCGGTGACCAGGGCGGCCCGCGCGTCGTCGGTGTCGGCGGCGGCCGGCGCGTCGTCGGACATGGCCGGCTCCGGCTCCGCGCCGGTGATCGGCGTACGGGTGGCCGGGTCCGGCGCGGTCGCCGGGTCGGCCGGCACCGGGTCGGCCGGTGCGGCCTCGGCCGTCGGCTCGGCGGGCCGCTCGGTCACCGGGTCGTCCGCGGCCGGTCCGGTGGCGGTGGGTTCGGCGTCGGCCGGGGTCGGCTCCGGCAGGTCGGCGGCCGGTTCGGGGGTGTCCTCGACGGCGGTCCGGGGGGCGGGGACCGACACGGTGCTCCCGTCGGTGACGGTGACCGGGGCCGACGGGTCAGCGCCGGTGCGGTCGGCGGCGGCCGGCTCGTCCTCGATGTCGGTCAGCGGGACGGGCCGGTCGGCGGCGACGGTGGTGCGCGTACCGTCGAGGGCCGGAACCTGGTCGGCCGACGCGTGGTCGACAGGAACCTCGTCGACGGCTACGGGAACCTGGTCGACCGGGGTCGGGTCGGTCGTGACCCGGTCGGCCAGGGGGGTGTCGTCGACGGGTGCGGTGGGGCCGGTGGTCGCGGCGGCGTCACCGGTGGCCGGCGCGGTGGTGGCCTGGTGCGGGGCGGGCTCGTCCACGACGGCGGCGGGCAGCGGGGCGGCGTCGACCGTGGCGTCCGGGCGCGGGGCGTCGATCGTGGCGGCGGCCTTCTCCTCGGGGGAGAGCCCGACGACCGGGTCACCCTCCACGATGGGCGCTGTCACGGTCGGCTTCTGCCGTCCCCACAGCGCCCACCCGCCGGCCAGGCCGACCAGCAGGGCCAGAATCACGATCAGCCATTGCCCGAAAGTCGACGGCACGGCTACCTCCCTATTGCGTATGTCGTCGTCGCGAGGAAAACGCGAAGACCCGCCGCAGCTTCGCATACGCGTATGTCGGACGACAGGGAGGACCGCCCCTCGTTGCGCAGGTGGAATGCCCGGTGTCGGGCGGTGCCGACACCGCGACGCGGTGTCGTCGCGGCCGCACCCGCCGCAGCCGGCCCTACCAGCGGCGACGGCTCACCCCGGCGGTACCGGCCGGCGACGGTTCACCCCGGCCCTACCGGCCGGCGACGGCTCACCCCGGCGGTGACGGTGGTGACGCTCAGCGCAGGGCCTCCGGGGTGGTCGCGTCGGCGACGTCCCAGCTGTAGAAGCAGCCGGCCGGCGCGTCCCGGGGCGACCGCCAGGTCGGCAGGTACGACGACGTGTGTGCCGACAGCCGCTCGTTGGTCCGCTGGTACAGCGGGTGGTGGTGGGCGGTGACCAGGGTGTCGACGTCCACGTCGGTGGTCTCCATCAGGTGCACGCACAGGTCGTGCAGGCGGTACAGGGAGCGGTGCCGCAGCCCGGTGAGAGCGGGTAGTTCGGTCGCGTCGGACTCGGCGAAGATCTGGGCGACCCGCCCCTCCGCGCCGGGAATGATCCTGCTGACGATCACCAGACGGCTCATCGGACCCCTCTCGCCGGTGGTGTGCCCCGGTCGGTGCGGGGCTCACGGTGGGTCCACCCTGGCGGTGGTGCTGTCACCTGCTCGTCACGCCGCCCGGAGGGATCGTGACGGCGGGTGGCCGGGGTGCGGCGGGTGGCCTGCCGGATCGGCGCGAGAGTCTCGTCGACCAGGGCGCACATCGCGGGGGACGGTTCCAGCCGCAGCTCCCGCATGAGCAGGTCCCGGTAGACGTAGAAGGCGTGCACCGCCTCGAACGCGTTGCCCTCGGCGAGGTGGATGCGTACCACCAGGCGGTGCGGCGTCTCGCGGAGCGGTTCAGCGGCCATCGCCTCCAGGGCGGCCTGCAACGCCTCGCCGTGCCGGCCGGCCTCGAGCTGGTCGGCGGCGAGTTGTTCCAGCATGTGCAGGCGGAGCTGGCGCAGCCGTTCCCGGTCCAGCAGCACCCAGTCGTCGTACCAGCCGGGGAGCAGGTCGCGGGTGCCGGCGGCGAGCGCGAGGGCGGCGGCGTGCGGGTCGCCGCCGCTGCGGACCCGGGCCGCGGCGGCGACGAGGTCGTCCACGTCGAGCCGGACCGTCGGGTCGAGACGGACGGTGTCACCGCTGGCCAGCAGCGGGCAGCACGGGTCCTGGCGGAGCCGCCACAGGGCGGTGCGCAGGGACGACAGCGCCCGCTCCTCCGGCACGTCCGGCCAGAGCAGACCAGCCAGGTTGCTGCGGGTGGCGCCGGGGCGCAGCCCGATCACGGCGATCACCCGTTGCAGCCCCCGGGGCACCACCACGGGGGTGTCGCCGTGCAACAGCCGGAAACCGCCGAGCAGATGCAGGTGTACGGGTGGGTCGCCCGGGACGTCGCTGGTCGGCGGGCTGGCCTGACCGGTCACTGGCGCACCCCCTGCACGGAGAACCTGGGTTCAGCCCGTCCGGTGCCTCGACGCGGTCTCCCGCGACGCCGTGGCCTGGTCGCTCCGCGACGGCGCCGTGCCTGCCGGGCCGACCGGCACGAACACTACCAATGTGATTACTCTCGGTCAATGAAGGTGTAAGCATCGCGACTGGGCCGCAATGCTCCTGAACTGCGAAGTGTCGTCGCGATGGACAGCGAGCGCATAGCTGTTACACAGCATGCGTCAACGCACCGTCACCATGAGACGGGCTGTCGGGTGACGCCCGGGTGACGGGACCGGCCGCAGGGTGTCGGACACCGGGGCCAGTCGCCCGGTGGAGGTACGCCGTGGGGAGGCCGCACCGATGGACCGTCCGCTGATCGTCCCGACCGCCGGGTGGCCCGCGCGGCGACGGCCGCCGGGGAGCAGCGCTGGACCCGTAACCGAGGAGGACCCGAGATGACCGTCACCCACGGCCGACCGCTCACCGGTGAGATCACCGAGATCCTGGTGACCCACTGCGGCCTCGACGCCGATGCCGCCGCCCGCGCGCCCGCCGCCACCCTGGAGGAGTTGGGGATGGACTCGCTGGCGCTGCTGGAACTGTCCGCCGTGGTCGCCGACCGCTGGCGGGTACGCATCCCCGAACAGGCCGGGCGGCTCAGCATCGCCGGCGTGGCCGACCTGGTGGCCGCCGCCGGTCCCGCCGGCCCGGCGCTCGGCGACCCGGCGGCCCCCGGCGTCGGGCACACCGAGAACAGCATTGTCATCGCCGCGCCGCTGCCGCTGGTCTGGGAGATCACCAACGACGTGCCGCGCTGGACCGAGCTGTTCACCGAGTACGCGGTTGTGGAGATCCTGCACCACGAGGGAGACACGGTGCGCTTCCGGCTCACCATGCACCCCGACGAGAACGGCGTCGCCTGGAGCTGGGTCAGCGAACGCACCGCCGACCCGACGACCTGGCAGGTGCGGGCCCGGCGGGTGGAGACCGGCCCGTTCGAGTACATGCGGATCCACTGGTACTACGACACCGAGCCTGCGGGCACCCGGATGACCTGGGTACAGGACTTCGCGATGAAGCCGACCGCCCCGGTGGACGACGCGGCGATGACCGAGCGGATCAACACCAACAGCCGGACGCAACTGGCGCTGATCAAGGAGCGGATCGAGCGGGCGCACGCGGAGGCCGGCGATGAGTGAGGTCACCACCGGACTGGTCGCGGCCCGGGACGTGCCCGCCGACCGGCGGCGCGGCGGGGAGCTGCGGGTGCTGCTCGGCCCGCGTACCGTCGGCAGCACCTCGGGTTTCCTGGGGGTGGTGACGGTGGCTCCCGGTGACCGGGTAGCCGAGCACTACCACCCGTACAGCGAGGAGTTCCTCTATCTCGTCCGGGGCGCGATCACCGTCGACCTGGACGACGAGCCGGTGCCGCTGGCCGCCGGGGAGGCGCTGTTCGTGCCGCGGAACGTGCGGCACCGGTTGCGCAACACCGGGGACGCCACCGCCGAGGTGGTCTTCCACCTCGGTCCGCTCGCCCCCCGCCCGGAGCTCGGCCACGTCGACACCGAGCTGGTGGAGCAGCGGGGACCGTCGTGACCGGCCGGCGCACGGTGGTGACCGGGATCGGGGTGGTCGCCCCGGGCGGCGTCACCCGGGACCGGTTCTGGAAGACCCTCGCCGAGGGCCGGACGGCCACCCGACGGATCAGCCTGTTCGACCCGTCGCCGTACCGGTCGCAGATCGCCGCGGAGTGCGACTTCGACCCGGACGCGGCCGGGCTCACCCCGGCGCAGCGGCAGCGCTCGGACCGGTACGCGCAGTTCGCGCTCGCCTGCGCCGCCGAGGCGCTGGCCGACAGCGGCCTGGAGCTGACCGACGCCGACCGGGACGTCGCCGGGGTGGTGCTGGGGACCGCCGTCGGCGGCACCACCGCCCTGGAGAAGGAGTACGTGCGGGTCAGCGACTCGGGCCGGCACTGGCTGGTCGACCACGCCCTCGGCGGGCCGTACCTCTACCAGGCGCTGGTGCCGAGCAGCCTCGCCGCCGACGTGGCCTGCCGGCACGGGCTGCACGGGCCGGCGCAGGTGATCTCCACCGGTTGCACCTCCGGCATCGACGCCATCGGCTACGCCCACCAGCTCGTCGCCGACGGGGAGGCGGACATCGTGCTGGCCGGGGCGGCCGACTCGCCGATCTCCCCGGTCACCGTCGCCTCGTTCGACGCGATCCGGGCGACCAGCCCGGACAACGACGACCCGGCGCACGCCAGCCGGCCCTTCGACGCCCACCGGCAGGGTTTCGTGCTCGCCGAGGGGGCGGCGGTGCTGGTGCTGGAGGAGTGGGGGCACGCCCGACGGCGCGGCGCGCACGTCTACTGCGAGGTGGCCGGCTACGCCGGTCGTAGCAACGGCTTCCACATGACCGGGCTGCGGCCCGACGGGGTGGAGATGGGTCTGGCCATCACGGCGGCGCTGCGGCAGGCGCGGCTCGACCCGTCGGCGGTCTCCTACGTCAGCGCGCACGGCTCCGGCACCCGGCAGAACGACCGGCACGAGACGGCGGCGTTCAAGCGGGCGCTCGGCCCGACGGCGTACCGGGTGCCGGTCAGTTCGATCAAGTCGATGGTGGGGCACTCGCTGGGCGCGATCGGCGCCATCGAGATGGCCGCCTGCGCGCTGGCCATCGAGTACGGGGTGGTGCCGCCGACGGCCAACTGGACCACCCGGGATCCGGAGTGCGACCTGGACTACGTGCCGAACGTGGCCCGGGAGACCCCGGTCGACGTGGCCCTGTCGGTCGGCAGCGGCTTCGGTGGTTTCCAGTCCGCGATGCTGTTCCGTCGGCTGGCGGCGGCGTCGTGACCGCGCCGGCCACGGAGCCCCGCACGACCGCTCCCGGTCGGGCGTCCGGTCCGGCCCGGTCCGGTGGAGCGGGCCGGGAGCAGGTGCGGGCGGTGGTCACCGGGATCGGTGTGGTCGCGCCCAGCGGCATCGGCGTCGACGCCCACTGGCGGACGGTGACCGGGGGGATCCGGCGGACCGGGCCGATCACCCTGTTCGACCCGGCCGGCTACCCGACGCGGATCGGCGGGGAGGTGCCCGGGTTCGCCCCGGCCGCCTACGTCGACGCCCGGCAGCTCGTGCAGACCGACCGGTGGACCCAGCTCGGCTTCGCCGCCACCGCGTTGGCGCTCGCCGACGCCGGGCTGCCCGCCCGTGCCCCGGACCCGTACGACTGGGCGGTCACCCTGGCCAGCTCGTCCGGCGGGAACCTGTTCGGGCAGCGGGAGCTGCAACGACTCTGGGGCGGGTCGAGCCGGACCGTCGGGGCGTACCAGTCGATCGCCTGGTTCTATGCGGCCAGCGTCGGGCAGCTCTCCATCCACCACCAGTTCAAGGGGCCGTCCGGGGTGCTGGTCGCCGAGGCCGCCGGCGGGCTGGACAGCCTGGCGCACGCGGTACGCACCATCCGGCGGGGCACGTCGGTGGTGATCGCCGGGGCGACCGAGTGCCCGCTGAGCCCGTACGCGCTGGCCTGTCAGCTCCGTTGCGGGCTGCTCAGCGAGGTCGGCGACCCGGCGCTGGCGTACCGGCCGTTCGACCGGGCGGCCGGCGGCTACGTGCCCGCCGAGGGGGGCGCGGTCTTCGTGGTGGAGGAGCGGGAGCACGCGCTGGCCCGGGGTGCCCGGGTCTACGGTGAGGTGACCGGCTGGGCGGCCACCCACGACGCCGTGCACACCGGCCCGGACACCGCCGGTGACCCGGCGACGTACGCGCGGGCGATGCGGTTGGCGCTGGCCCGCGCCGGGAACACCGCCGACGAGGTGGATCTGGTCGTCCCCGACGCGCTCGGGGTGGCCCGCTACGACCGGAGCGAGGCGACGGCGCTGCGGGCGGTCTTCGGTGACCGGCCGCCACCGGTGAGCACCCACAAGTCGTTGACCGGCCGGGCGCACCAGGGCGGGTCGGCCCTGGACGTGGCGACCGCCCTGCTCGCCTTCCACCACGACACGCTGCCCGTCTCGGCGGGGCCGGTCGATCCTGCCCCCGGTTGCGAGCTGGACTTCCTGCGTGCCCCCCGCCGGCCCGGCAGCCGGGTGGCGCTGGTCTGCGCGCGGGGCTTCGACGGGTTCAACAGCGCGCTGGTGCTCCACGGCGCACCCCCGCCGGCCTGACACCCCCGCCCGCCGCCCCTGCCACCCCCGCGCCCCCGGTCCGTCGGTCCTCACCTGGCCCCGCCCGCCTCCCTCACCTGCCAGCCCGCGCCGGTCCGCCCGCGCCGGGTCCGGGCCTGCCCGTCGTGGCGCGCTCCGTCGCGTGATCAGATTGCGGGAAGGTGGCCGACACGCGGGGACGATGGGTGGGACGGCAATCTGATCTGGTGTTCCCGGCGCCCGCCCCGGTCCGGCCACCCGCCGAGCTGCCCGATCGTGCATCGATCCACTGCGGAGGGGCGGGCACGGCGGGGCCGGCGGTACGGTCGCGGGCCGGCGCACGCGCCTGATCCTGCCCCGCCGATCGAGCGGCGGCAATCCAACCGGCCGCCTTTTCTGATCTAGCCATTCGCATCTAGTAATGCTGTTCGCGGCTGTCGTAGGGTTCCGTGAGCACGCCAAGAGACATCACTTTTGGGTGGATTCAGCCCGATTCTATGCTGGACGGTGGCCGGCGGTGACCAGTAATCGCCCGACGGAAGATCCTGCGGCGCAAGACCCCGGTTGGGTGGACGACGTGTTGTTCGCCGGCCGTCCGACCGACGTTTGTCTCCGACTGCCCGAGCCGGTCGACCGGGCCACCCTGCACCGCCTGGTCACCGCGGCGCAGGACCGGCTGAGCGCCGCCGGACTGCGTCCCGGTGGGGCCGTCGCGCTGCGCCTGCCCCCGTCACTGTCCTACGTGGTCAACCTGCTGGCGACCTGGCGTTGCGGGGGCCAGGCCGTCCTGCTCGACCACCGGCTCACCGACCACGAGGTCGACCGGGCGTTGCGGCGGCTCACCCCGCAGGTGGTGGTGTCGCCGGCGCGCACCGGCGGGGGCGCGCTGAAGGTCTTCGTCGACGTCACCGAGACCGTCACCGGCTACGCGGACCGCCCCGCGGTCAGCGGCCACGCGGTGATCCAGCTCAGCTCCGGCTCCACCGGACCGTCCAAGGTGATCGGACGCACCGCCGCCGACCTGGTCGCCGAGGTGCACCGCTACACCCGGATCGACGGGGTGGCGCGGCCCGGCGAGCGGATCATCCTGCTGCCGTCCATGGTGCACGTGCTCGGTCTGGTCGGCGGGCTGCTCTACGGCCTGCACGCCCGCGTCGAGCTGGTCCCGCCGCAGCGGCTCGGCGGCGACGCCGTGCTGGCCGCCATCGCCGCCCAGGACACCCCGGCCACCGTGCTGGGCGTGCCCTTCCACATCGGACTCCTCGCCTCCACCCGCCCCGACCGGCCGCTGCCCCAGTTCGCGCGGATGACCACCGGCGGGGAGCTCGTCCCGCCGGCCGTCGTGCAGGCGTTCACCGACCGGTACGGCGTACCCCTGGGCAACATGTACGGGATGACCGAGGTCGGCGTCATCGGCACCGACCTGCACGGCCTGCACCGACCGGCCATCGCGCCCGCGCCCGGCATCGAGGTCCGCGAGTCCGGCGGCGAGCTGCTGATCAGCTGCCCCGCCTCGCCGTACGTGGGGCTCAGCGACCCCGACCGCTGGGCCGACGGCTGGCTGCGGACCCGCGACGCCGGCACCGTCGACCCGGCCACCGGTCTGGTCACCGTCCGGGGCCGGCTCGACTCGCAGGTCTCCGTGGGGGGCCTGAAGGTCGATCTCACCGAGGTCGAGGCGACCCTCACCGGGCTGCCCGGGGTGGCCGCCGCCGTGGTCGCCTACGACGACGGGATCACCGCGTACGTGCAGCCCGACGGGCCGCTGACCGAGGACACGCTGGACACGCTGCTCGCCGAACGGCTGGCCGGCTACAAGCGTCCGCGCACCCTGCACCTGGTGGCACAGCTGCCCCGGACCACCACCGGCAAGCTGGTCCGCTCGCTGGACGTGCTGCGCACGGTGACGCCGTGACCGGTCCGCTGCACCCCGCCCACCGGACGCTCCCCGGGGACCGCCGGGGCGGCAGCACCGCGTCACCACCGGCCGACCGTCGGTGGTACGCCCGCACCACCCGTGCCCGATGCCCCGACCGGGCACCGGCGACTCGCCCACCGAGAGAGGTTACCGCCATGCGAGACGAGGTCCGCACCTTCGTCATCGACCAGCTTCAGGACATGAACTACGACGTCGACGGCATCGACGACGACACCACCCTCGGCCCCTCCGGGGTGGACCTGGAGTCCCTCGCGCTGTCCGACCTGTCCGTCCGGGTGGAGGACCGCTACGGGCTGCGGTTCGCCGACGACGAGTCGGAGAAGCTGGCCCTGATGACGGTGGGGGAGTTCACCACCATGGTCGCCGAGCGGGTCGCCGGGGCGACCACCGACAACCGCTGATGTCCGGTCAGCCCGACCTGGGGCGAGCTGACCTGGTGGGCATGCTCGCCGAACTCACCGGCAAACCCGCCGACCAGATCCCGCACCGGCTCGGCTCGATGGAGCTGGCCTGGCTGGTGCACCTGGTCGAACAGCGCTACGACGTCCGGATGGACCTCACCGACGACCAGCTCGCCGGCATCCGTACCGTGGACGACGCCCTGACCGTGTTCCACACCTCGCTGACCGCCGCCGCTGATGGTTGAGCGGGCGTCCGTCACGATCTCCGGCACGTACGCGGTCAGCGCCCTCGGCAGGGGGGTGGACGCGCTGCTGGCCGGGGTGCTGTCCGGAACGCCGGCGTTCCGGCCGGTCCGCCGCTTCGACACCACCGGCCGCCGGGTGACCGTCGCGGCCACCCGGCCCGACGTGGCCACCCTGCCGCAGGAGCTGGCGGGCGCGGTCGACGCCGCCTGCGACGCGGCCGGGCTCGACCCCGCGCAGCGGGCCGGGTCGGCGCTGTTCCTGGCCACCCACGGCGGCCCCGCCACGCTGCCCGGCCCGTACGCCGACGACCGACCGGTCGCGGAGACCGACGACCCGTGGTGGGCCGGCGGTGAGCGGGCCGACGACGGTCCGGCCTGGCCGGAACTGCCCACGCTGGCCGCCCGGTTGGCCCGCCGGTGCGGGCTCGGCGGCCCGACCCGGGTCTACACCACCGCCTGCGTCTCGGCGACCAGCGCGGTGGCCGACGCCGCCGCGACGATCCGCCGGGGGGACACCGACCGGGTCGTGGTGGCCGCCGGCTACCTGGTCGAGCCGGACCAGTTCGCGCTCTTCGACACCGGCCGGGCGCTCGCCGTCGACGGCGCGGTCCGCCCGTTCAGCACCGGGCGCACCGGGTTGCTGCTCGGCGACGGGGTGGCCGCGGTCGTGCTGGAGTCCGCCGCCGCGCTGCGCGCCCGGGGCGGCGACCCGGTGGCGACGCTGGCCGGCTGGGGGCGGGCCGGCGACGCGCACCACCCCTGCCAGCCCGACCCGCAGGGTGGTGGGCTGGCCCGGGCGATCGGTGCGGCACTGCACCGCGCCGACCTGCCCGCCGGGGTGGTCGGCTACGTCAACGCGAACGCCACCGGCACCGGATACAGCGACGCCTCCGAGGCGGCGGCGCTGCGATCGGCGCTGGGGGAGCGGGCCGGACAGGTGCCGGTCAGCTCCACCAAGGCCCTGCACGGGCACGCGCTGGAAGCGTCCGGACTGCTCGAACTGGTGGTCACCGTGGCCGCGCTGCGGCACGGGAAGCTGCCGGTCAACGCCGGCTGGCTCGGCCCCGACCCGGCCTGCCCGCTGGACGTGGTCGTCGCCGCGCCCCGCCCGGTGACCAGCCGGTACGCCCTCAGCCTCAACGCCGCCTTCGGTGGCGCGAACACCGCCCTGCTGGTCGGTGCGCCGTGACCGGCACGCGCGGCCCGGGGCCCGGGATCGTCCCGGGCCGTCCGGCCGGCCACGGCGCATCCCGGGTGCTGGCGCAGGCGCGCTGGCCGGAGCCGGGTGACGGACCGCCGCCACCGCTGCCCGGGTTCGTGCACTCGACGTTCGCGCCGCTGGTCGCGGCGGCGGCCGCACGCTGCCTGCACCGCCGGCCCACCCCGGCCCCGGCCGGCACCCGGTGCGCGGTGGTGCTGGTCAGCGCGGCCGGTGACCGGCCCAGCGCCACGCACGTCCGGTCCGTCGTCGCCGCCGGGGGACGGGTCGGCCCGCTGTTCTTCTTCCAGTCGGTGCCCAACAGCGTGGCCGGGCAGGTCGCCGCGCGGTGGGGGCTGACCGGCCCGGTGGTCTGCCTGAGCCCGACCGGTGACCCCCGCGCCGACGCGACCGCCGAGGCGGAACTGCTGCTGTACGACGGCGACGCCGACGAGGCGTTGCTGGTCCTGATCGACGAGGCACCCGACGCGACGCCCACCGGTGCGGTCGCGGTGCTGCTGGGGGGAGGAGACGGTCCATGAGGACGAGGGGACTGCGGGGTGCGCTCGCCGCCGACCCGCAGCTCGGCGCCGGCAACGTGCTGGCCCGGGTACTGGCCCACGGCGCGGACCCACAGGGACCGGGGCTGACCTTCGACACCCCGGTCGACGGACGTCCGGCCGGGCAGCCGCTCACCCTGGGCCAGCTCGACGAACGGGTCGCCGCCCGGGCGTCCTGGCTGCACGCCCGGGGGGTGCGACCGCGTGACCCGGTCGCCGTCTGGGCCACCGCCGCCGCCGACATGGTGCTGAGCTTCCTGGCGCTGACCCGGCTCGGCGCGATCCCGGCGCTGATGAACGGCAAGCTGCGCCCCGAGATCGCCGCCGAGTACGTCCGCCGGCTGCGCGGCGTCGGGGTGCTCGCCGACACCGCCCACACCGACCTGCTGGCCGGGCACGACCTCGGCGTACCGCTGCTGGGCACCCCGGAACAGGCCGGCGGCGGT
This sequence comes from Micromonospora rifamycinica, assembly GCF_900090265.1. Classification (NCBI taxonomy): domain Bacteria; kingdom Bacillati; phylum Actinomycetota; class Actinomycetes; order Micromonosporales; family Micromonosporaceae; genus Micromonospora; species Micromonospora rifamycinica. The sequence goes on along the minus strand of NZ_LT607752.1, from coordinate 1,187,708 downwards.
GACCCGGCGCAGGCCCCGGCCCACTACCGGCACCACCCCGACGACCCGATCGTCATCACCCACACCTCCGGCACCACCGGGGTGCCGAAGGCGGTGCTGCACTCGCACGCCAGCCTCTTCGCCGCCACCCGGCACCTGCTGTCCATGCCGCAGGCGCAGGGCACCCGCCGGATCCTCAACGCGCTGCCCGCCCCGCACACCGCGACGGTGCTCATGGTCAACCAGGCACTGGGCAACCGGGCGGAGATGCTCCTGCTGTCCGAGCAGGGCGGCGAGCGGGTCCTCGACGCCATCGGGCGGTGGCGGCCCGACGGCGTCTTCGGCTTCTCGGTGACCTGGGCCGAGCTGGCCCGCTTCGACCTCGGCGGGTACGACCTGGAGTCGGTGCGGCTGTGGTTCAACACCGGCGACTGCTCGCACGAGCCGCACGTCCGCCGGCTCGTCGCGGTCGGCTCGCGGGACGTGTCCACCCGGCAGGGCGTCACCCGGGTTCCCGGTTCGGTCTTCATCGACGGCCTCGGCTCCAGCGAGATGGGGCACTCGATCTTCCACATCACGCACACCGTCGACACCGACCGGTACGGCCGCTGCGTGGGCCGGCCCTACCGGTTCGCCAGGGTGGCCGTCCTCGACGCCGAGGGCAACGAGCTGCCCCCCGGCCAGGTGGGGTTCCTCGGCGTCGACTCGCCGTCGCTGTTCCGGGGCTACTGGAACGACTCGGTCACCAGCTACCGTTTCCGGCTGCGCGGCTGGTACCTGACCGGTGACCTGGTCCACGCCGACGCCGACGGTCGCTACTACCACCTGGACCGGGCGGTGGACTCGGTGACGCTGCCCGACGGGCGGCGGTTCTTCACCGCGCTGTCCGAGGAGCGGATCCTCGCCGCCTGCCCGGACGTCGCCGACTGCACCGTGCTGATCGTCGCCGACGGCGACACGGTCACCACCGACGTGCTGCTGGAGCTGGCCGCCGGGGCCGACCCGGCCGTCGACCGCGCCGCGACGATCCGGGCCGCGCTCGGGGCGGACGTGGGGGCGACCCTGCGCCGGGTGGTGCCGGTCCGCGCCGACGACATCCCGGTCACCGTCACCGGCAAGGTCCGCAAGGTGGCGCTGCGCGAGCGCTATCTCGCCGGGTCGTCGTCATGACCGTCATGATCACCGGGATGGGCCTGTTCAGCCCGGTCGGACGGGGCGTGGACGCCACCTTCGCCGCGTTGACCACCGGCCGCTCCGGGTTGAGCCGACCGCCCGAGGGGCACCCGGCCGCCGCGTCGCTGGAGGTCGCCGGGGTGCTCCCGCCGATCGACGCGCGGACCGTCGCCACCGGGCCGGAGACCAGGGTGCTCGACCGGGTGGTGCTGTTCGCCCTGCTCACCGCCGCCGACGCGCTCGCCGACGCGGGCATCGAGGTGGGCCGGGACGTCGACCCGGGGCGGATCGGCGTCATCGTCGGCGGGGTCGGCGGGATGGCCACCCTGGAGAGCCAGGTGATCGCCCGGGTCGCCCGGGGCCGCTCGGCGGTCAGCCCGTACCTGCTGACCGGGATCCTGCCCAACATGGCGTCGGCGCGGATCGCCATCGCCCACGGCATCCGGGGCTACAGCTCGGCGGTCGGCACGGCCTGCGCCTCCGGGGCACAGGCGGTCGCCGACGCGGCCCGGCTGATCCGGGCCGGTGAGGCCGACGTGGTGCTCTGCGGGGCCAGCGAGGCGCCGCTCTTCCCGACCTTCGCCGACACCTTCGGCAACGCCCGCGCGCTGGCCCGCGGCTGGGCCGACCCGGCCGAGGCGAGCCGGCCGTTCGACCGGCGGCGCAACGGGTTCGTGCTCGCCGAGGGCGCCGCGCTGCTGGTGCTGGAACGCGCCGAGCACGCCGCCGCCCGGGGGGCCCGGACGTACGCGGAGGTGGCCGGCTACGGCAGCACCACCGACGCCCACCACCCGACCATCCCCCGGCCCGACGGCGAGGGCGCGGCCGACTGCATGCGCGCCGCCCTGGCCAGCGGAAACGTCGCACCGGCCGAGGTCGGCTACGTCAACGCCCACGGCACCGGCACCAAACTCGGGGACATCGCCGAGAGCGCCGCGCTGGGCAAGGTCTTCGGCGTCGGCGGGGTACCGGTCAGTTCCACCAAGGCGCTCACCGGGCACTTGCTCGGGGCGTCCGGGGTGGTCGAGGCGGCGGCGTGCGCGTTGGCGCTGCGGGCCGGTCTGCTGCCGCCGACGTACCACCTGGACGATCCGGACCCGGACTGCCCGGCGGACCACGTCCGGGAAACCCCCCGGGACACCCGGACCGATCTCGCGCTCACCAACTCCTTCGGATTCGGCGGGCAGAACGTGAGCCTGCTGCTGCGGCGGACCACCGGCGCCGATGCCCGACCCGCCGTGCCGGGGAGGTGATCGGTCCTGCGACCCGGGCCGCACGTGCCCGGACGGCAGTCACGGGGGGACATGGGGAAGGGCTGGAGAGATGGACATTCGTCGAATAGACCACATTGAACTGTACGTGGGGGACGCCCGACAGGCGGCCTTCTACTTCGGGACCGCCGTCGGCTTCACCCTGCGGGGGCAGGGCGGGCCGGAGACCGGGCTGGCCGGGCAGCGCTCCCTGCTGCTGGGCCAGGCCGACATCCGGATGCTGCTGACCACCGGCCTCACCGCCGAGCACCCCGCCTCGCAGTACGTGTCCCGGCACGGTGACGGGATCGCGGTGGTGGCGGTGGAGGTCGGCGACGCCGCCGGGGCGTACGCGGAGCTGGTGGAGCGGGGTGCCACGCCGGTGACCCCACCGCGCACCTGGACCGGCGCGGACGCCGAGGTGGTGACCGCCGAGGTGGGCGGCTTCGGGGACGTGCTGCACCGGCTGGTGGAGCGGCGCGGCGACGCCGACGACTTCCTGCCCGGCGGGATCGAGGCGGCGCCGCCCGGCGGGGCCGACCCGCGGCTGCTCGCCGAGATCGACCACCTGGCGGTCTGTGTACCGCCCGGTCAGCTCGACGCCACCGTCGCGCACTACGAGCGGGTCTTCGGTTTCGCGCAGATCTTCGAGGAGCACATCGAGGTCGCCGGCCAGGCGATGAACTCCAAGGTGGTGCAGGACGCCTCCGGGCGGGTCACCCTGGTGCTGCTGGAGCCGGACGCCGGCCGGCGTCCCGGTCAGATCGACGCGTTCCTCACCGAGCACCACGGGGCCGGGGTGCAGCACCTGGGGCTGCGCACCGACGACATCGTCGGCGCGGTCGGCGCGCTCGGGGCGCGCGGGGTGCGGTTCGCCGGCACCCCCGCCGCCTACTACGACACGCTGGAGCAGCGGGTCGGCAAGGTCGACGCGCCCCTGGACCAGCTGCGGGACCTCAGCATCCTGGTCGACGCCGACCACGGCGGTCAGCTCTTGCAGATCTTCACCGAGTCGATGCACGTCCGGCGCACCCTGTTCCTCGAACTCATCGAGCGGCGCGGGGCGCGCACCTTCGGCAGCGGCAACATCAGGGCGCTCTACGAGGCCAAGGAACGGGAGCTGGCCGTGGCGGGGGCGACCCCCGCCGTCGCGGCCGGCACGGCATGAGGAGTTGGGCATGACCACGACGCATCCGACGTTGACCGCCGAGGAGGAGGCGCTGCTCCCCTCGGACGAGGAGGTGCGCCACTACGCCGAGCACGGCTGGTATCTGTCGAAGAAGCTGCTCACCGACGCCGAGGTGGACGCGCTGACCGCGGCCACCGACCGCTACTACGACGGCGAGCGGGACCGCACGCTGCCGGTCCGCCCGCCGAAGCTGGCCTACTGGGAGCCGTCGAAGGGGCCGGTGCAGCGGCACAACGACTACGTCCACTACGAGCACGACGGCATCGCCGCGATCCTGCGCAAGCCGCTGATCGGCGCGGTGGCCGCCCGGCTGGCCCGGGCCGACGAGATCCGGATCTTCCAGTCGACCCTGATCTACAAGCCGCCGATCTCCGGTGAGCCGTCGAACATCGTGCCCTGGCACTTCGACAAGCACTACTGGTCGTCCTCGTCGTCGGAGAAGATGCTCACCGCGTTCATCCCGTTCCACGACTGCGGGGAGGAGATGGGCACCATCACCATGGTCGACGGTTCGCACCGGTGGTCGGAGACCGGCGCGGACGACACCGTGGTCCGGCACTTCGCCGAGCGCGACCGCGACCAGCTGGAGGAGATGCTGGCCGAGAACGCGGCGCACAACGGCGCACAGATCCGCAAGATCCCGATGGTGATCCCCAAGGGACACCTGAGTTTCCACCACTGCCGCACCTATCACGGCAGCGGCCCCAACGTCAGCGGACGCCCGCGTCGGGCGATCTCGCTGCACCTGCAGGACGGCGACAACGCCCACCGGGAGTTCCCGCTCTCCGACGGCACCCTCGCCGCGTACAACCACGACGTGCTGGTCCGCCGTACCCCCGAGGGGCGGCCGGACTACGCGGATCCCGACTACTGCCCGGTCATCTGGCGCGAGCGCGCCCAGCAGGAAGGCTAGAACATGTCACGGTACGACTGGGGTAAGACACACCCGGGCATCGAGCGGCTGGAGCAGGCGGTGACCGCCCGTCGCGAGGTGGTGGTCAAGCACCCGCTCTACGCCAACCTGGACACCCACGAGGCGCTGGTGACCTTCATGGAGCACCACGTCTTCGCGGTCTGGGACTTCATGTCCCTGCTGAAGTCGTTGCAGCGGCAGCTCACCTGCGTCGACGTGCCCTGGATCCCCACCGGGCCGACCGGCAGCCGCCGGTTGATCAACGACATCGTGATGGTGGAGGAGAGCGACGAGCTGGGCGAGGGCTTCATCAGCCACTTCGAGCTGTACGTGCGGGGGATGGGTGAGGCCGGTGCCGACACCACCGCCGTCGACCGGCTGGTGGAGCTGCTGCGCGGCGGGGCGTCGGTGACCGACGCGCTGGTCGAGGCCGGCGTGCCCGCGCCGTCGCGGGCGTTCGCCGCCACCACCTGGCAGATCATCTCCTCGACCCCGGTGCACTGCCAGGCCGCCGCCTTCGCGTTCGGCCGGGAGGACCTGATCCCCGACATGTTCACCCAGGTCGTCGCGGTCAACGAGCGCAGCAACCGGCTGCACACCTTCGTCGACTACCTGGAGCGGCACATCGAGGTCGACGGCGAGCAGCACACCCCGATGGCGATGCAGATGCTCGCCGACCTGTGCGGCGACGACGACACCAAGTGGCAGGAGTGCGCGGACACGGTCAACCTGGCGCTGACCGCCCGCGCGCAGCTCTGGGACGACATCCTTGCCGCCGTCAAGGAGGGCCGCGACCGGTGACCGACGCCGACCCGGCCCGGCTCTACCGCACGGTACGGCTGATCCGTCGGTTCGAGGAGCGGGCCATCGCCCTGGTCCGCTCCGGGCACATCGTCGGCGGCATCCACCCCTACCTCGGTCAGGAGGGGATCGCCGCCGGCGTGTGCGCCGCCCTCGGCGAGGGGGACCTGGTCACCGGCACCCACCGCGGGCACGGGCACGTGCTCGCCAAGGGTGCCGACCCGGCCCGGATGATGGCCGAACTGTGCGGCCGGGAAACCGGACTGAACCGGGGCCGGGGCGGCTCGATGCACGCGGCGGACCTGTCCATCGGGGTGCTCGGCGCGAACGCCATCGTCGGCGCGTCCCCGGCCATCCTCACCGGCGCGGTGTGGGCGCACCGGCAGCGCGGCAACGCGGTGTTCGGGGCGAGCTTCTTCGGCGACGGTGCGGTCAACGAGGGGATGCTGCTGGAGGCGTTCAACCTGGCCGCGCTCTGGCGGGTGCCGGTGCTGCTGGTCTGCGAGAACAACGGCTACGCCACCACCATGCCGGTGGCCGGCGCGGTCGCCGGCACCATCACCGGCCGGGCCGAGGCGTTCGGCATCCCGGCCGTGGTCGTCGACGGGCAGGACCCGGAGGCGGTCCGGCGGGTCACCGCCGCCGCCGTCGCGCGGATGCGCGACGGCGGCGGGCCGGAGCTGGTCGAGGCCTGTACCTACCGGTTCGACGCCCACCACACCTTCGAACACTCGGTACGCCTCGACTACCGCACGCCGCAGGAGGTGGCCGACGGCCGGTCCCGGGATCCGGTGGAGATCCAGGGTGCCCGGCTGCCGGCCGCCGCCCGGGAGGCCGTCGACGCCGAGGTGGAGGCGACCCTCGACGCGGCCGTCGCGTTCGCGCTGGCCGGCCCGGAGCCCGACCCGGCCGGGGCGCTGGACCACCTCTACGCCAGTGGGCTGACCGCCCGGGGAGGTAGCTGATGCCACGGCTGTCGTACCGCAAGGCGCTGACCCGGGCGCTGACCGACGAGATGACCCGGGACGAGTCGGTGTTCCTGCTCGGCGAGGACATCCGGGTGGGCGCGTCGAACGTCACCCCGGGCCTGCTGAAGCGGTTCGGGCCGGACCGGGTGCTGGACACCCCGCTGTCGGAGCAGGCGTTCACCAGCTTCGCCACGGGGGCCGCACTGGCCGGGCTGCGGCCGGTGGTGGAGTTCCAGATCCCGTCGCTGCTGTTCCTGGTCTTCGAGCAGATCGTCAACCACGCGCACAAGTTCCCGATGATGACCGGCGGGCAGTGCTCGGTGCCGGTGACATACCTGGTGCCGGGCTCCGGTTCCCGGACGGGCTGGGCGGGGCAGCACTCCGACCACCCGTACTCCCTCTTCGCGCACGTCGGGATCGTCACCGTGGTGCCGGCCACCCCGGCGGACGCGTACGGGCTGCTGGCGTCGGCGATCCGGCACGACGACCCGGTGGTGGTCTTCGCCCCGGCCGCCGCGCTGGACGTCCGCGACGACGTGGACTTCGCCACCCTCGCCCCGGTGCCGCTCGGGCGGGGGGTGGTCCGCCGGGCCGGCGACGACGTCACCGTGGTCGCCGTGGGGCACCTGGTGCACGACGCGCTGGCCGTCGCCGAGGAGCTGGCCGACCAGGTGTCGGTGGAGGTGTTCGACCCGCGCACGCTCTACCCGTTCGACCTCGACGCGCTGGTCGACTCGGTGTCGCGCACCGGTCGGCTGGTGGTGGTCGACGACTCCAACCGCTCCTGCGGCATCGCCGCCGAGATCATCACCTCGGTGCTGGAGCGGGTGCCGCTGACCGCGCCGCCGCGTCGGGTCACCCGGCCGGACGGCGCGGTGCTGCCGTTCGCGCCCGGACTCGACCGGGCGGTACAGCCCGGCCGGGCCGCCCTGACCGCCGCCATCCACCACGTGACCAAGGACTGTCCATGATCGATGTGAACTACCCGTGGCCGGAGCCCGGCCGGGCCTGGGCGGAGCTGCCGGAGTCGACCCGTACCGCGATGGTCGCCGCGGGGGCGCAGGAGTGGGAGCGGATCTTCCACGGTCGGGCGACGTACAACAAGCAGTGGCGGCTGGCCCGGCCGCCGGTGCTGGCCGCCGACGCGTTCCGCGAGCTGAACGAGGTCTGCGACCGGATCGCCCAGCTCGTCCTGGACGCCTGCCGCCGGCGCGCGGCCACCGCCGGTGAGCTGCGCGCGTTGCTCGGGGTGCCGGCGGGGCAGACCCGGCTGCTCGACGAGGACGAGCCGCTGACCGAGGCGCTGCTGGCCGCGTACCGGCCGGACGTGCTGTTCTCCGGCGGGGAGCCGCGGATCGTCGAGTACAACATCGACAGCAGCCTGGGCGGCGGTTTCGACGCCGACACGGTGATCCAGCGGTTCGGCGCGCTCTACCGGGAGCGGGGGCTGCTCGACGGCCTGTCGGTCCGCCCCGCGCCGTCCCTGCTGGACCAGCGGTTCGTGGCGATCCGCAGCGAGCTGGGCCTGCCCGAGGGGGCCCGGGTGGCGCTGCTGATGGACTTCGAGGCCGACTACCCGGGGCTGGACGACCCGGAGACGTTCATCCGGATCCTGTCACCGCTGGTCGACCAGGCCCGCCCGTTCGGCATCGACCTGGTCATCGCCCCGGTCGCCACGGCCACCCTGGACGCCGACCGGCGGCTGGTGGTCGACGGCGCCCCGGTGGACGCGCTGTTCCGGCTCTTCGTGCCCAACCGGGTCACCCCGAGTGCCGGGCTGACGGCGGTGGCCGGGGCGCTCGACGCGGGCACCCTGCCGATGTTCGTCAGCGCCGCCGCCTGGCTGCTCGGCAACAAGATCAACTTTGCCTGGCTCTACCAGGACCTCGACCTGCTGCCCGCCGCCGACCAGGCCCTGATCCGCCGGTACGTGCCACACACCGTGGCGTTCACCGCCGCCGAACTGGACCGGGCGCTGGCCGACCGGGAGAACCTGGTCGCCAAGCCGGCCGACGGTTCGGCCGGCCAGGGGGTGCTCATCGGCCGGGAGCTGAGCCCGGGGGAGTGGGCGGACGGGCTGCGCGCCGCCCTCGACCGGGGCGGCGACATCCTCCAGCGGTACATGCCCGCCGACCGGGTGGCGATGGACTTCGTGCAGATCGAGACCGGCGAGACGGTGACCGCCGAGGTGCCGTACAGCATCGCCCCGTACCTGTTCGGCCGCACCGGCTCCGGCGCCCTGGCCCGGGTCGGCTACCCCGGCTGCGACGAGGTCCTCAACCTCGCCCGAGGCGTCCTCCTCACCGGCATCCTCCTGACCCCCTGACAGCCTTGCCTTCCCTCCCCCGCGCCCTCCGGCCCCCTTCCGGGGCTGATCAAGAGGTTTGCGTCAGCCTCGCGGCGGGTTGGTGACCTGAAACTCTTGATCACCAACCCGCCTCGCCCGGTTGGGGTGAGGGACCTGCCTCGCCCGGTTGGGGTGAGGGAGCGGAGGAGTGGGTGGGCGTCAGGGGTTGGGGTGGTGGGGGAGCCGGGTGGCCAGGTGGGCGCCGAGGCGGCGGATCGTCTCCGCTGCGGCGATGGCGTCGCTGCGGGCGCTGCCGTGTCGGCCGTCGCTGCTGTACATCGACGGGTCGCTGCCGGCCGGATGATCGGTCAGGTGCACGTGCAACGCGCCCAGCCGGTCGGCGAGCCGGCCGGTACGCGAGGAGAGCAGCCGCATCCGGGTGTTGAGGCCGGGGCGCAGCGCCGGCGGGACGGCCGGGCTGTGCGAGACGTCGAACATGCCCACCGTGATGACGTCCGCTCCGGCGTCGCGCAACGCGCCGACGATCGCACTCAGCTCGGTGTCGACCGCGTCCGGGTCGAACGCCGTCCGGAAGGCGTCGTTGCCACCGCAGGCCACCAGCGCCAGGTCGGGCGAGAAGGCCAGCGCCCGGTCCAACTGCCCGGCCCGGACCTGCTGCGCCCGCAGCCCGCGCCGACCCAGATTCAGGTACGCCAACCCGGGGCGCACCGCCGACAGTTCGGCGGCGATCCGGTCCGCCCACTGCACGTCGGGGTACCCGTCGACCGGTTCACACATCCCCTCGGCGACGCTGTCGCCGAGCACCACGAACCGGTGCCACGGATGGCCGTGCAACAGCGCGGCGCTCTCCCCCTCACGCAGGCAGTACGGATCGGTGGCTTCGGTCAACGTCGATGACATGGGCGGCAATGTAGCCGACCCGACCGGTGGCGTCGATCTCCGTGACCGCGCCGATCGCCTGATGGTCGTCCGGGTGCGCCGAGCAGCCTCGGTCGCCGGATTCTGACCGCCCTCGCCGGTAGGTTGCCGGCACCGGGCCACGGGGACCGGTGGCGACCGGGTAACGGAGTGGGCGATGCGAGTGCCGGATCTTCGTCCACCCGGTGCTGACCGGCCGGGGCAACCTGCTGTCCGGGCCGGCGGAGCGCCACGACGACCTGCGACTGATCGAGACCCGGGCGTTCGGCAACGGCCTGGTGTTGCTGCGCCACCAGCGCTGAACCGGCGCCGGTCGGCGGGCGGCTCCCGGAAAACCGTTCCCGGGGTCGGGCCGGCGGACGGCCCCGGTCAGGTCGCCGTGGTCGCCGTCGGGGGTGTGGAGCGGCCCATCCGCAGCGGCCCGGCGACCAGGGGCAGCACGGTCAGCACCGCGCACACCACCGCCATCACCAGCAGGGCCGGCCGCAGCCCCAGGGACGCCACCGACCAGCCGCCGAGCAGCGCGCCCACCGGCAGCCCGACGAACGCCAGCGAACCCGAGATCCCCAGCACCCGGGTCTGCAACTCGTCCGGCACCCGTTCGTAGAGGGTGGCGCCGAGCAGCGGGTTGACCGCCGCGATCCCGACCCCGGACAGGAACGTCACCACCAGCACCACCACCAGATGGTCGGTCAGCGCCAGGACCAGCAGTCGGGGTGCGCCGCTCAGCGCCGCCCCGGCGGCGAACACCAGGGTGCGGGGCAGCCGGGGGCCGAGCACGGTGAAGACCACGTTGCCGAGCAACGCGCCCCCGGCGAACACCCCCAGCACCAGGCCGAAGCCGGCCGGGTCGCCGAGTTCGTCGCGGACCCACAGCGGTACCCAGACCGCCGTGTTGGCGGCGGCGAACATGTTCAACGCGGAGACCACCACCAGCATGGTCAGCAGCACCCGGTCGGTGCGCAGGTAGCCGAAGCCGGTACCCAGCGCCCGGAAGTAGCCCTCGCGGGGGGCGACCGGGGCGTCGGCGGCGGGCGGCCGGACCAGCACCCCGACCAGCAGCGCACAGAGCGCGAAGGTCCCCGCGTCGATCCAGATCGCCCGGGTCACCCCCACCCAGTCGATGAGCAGGCCGCCGACGACCGTGCCGAACAGGGCCACCCCGCGCAGCAGACCGTCGTAGGTGGAGGTCAGCCGGATCAGCTCCACCCCGGCGCGCTGGGCCGCCGGCCGAAACATGACGTGCTTGACCCGGTCGCCGATGCCGCGCAGTCCGCCGGCCACCGCGACGAGGGCGACCAGCGCCCCGAACCCCAGCCACGGTGCCAGCGCCACCACCGCGATGACGGCCGCGCTCGCCGCGTCCACCACGATGGAGGTACGCCGTACCCCGAACCGGTCCGCCCAGGGGGTGGCCAGCGAGCTGGAGAGCATGTACGGAAGGAACTCCGCCGCCGCGACGATGCCCATCTTGGCCGGGCTGCCGGTGGTGGTGAGCACCAGCCAGGGAATGGCCACCACCGAGATGCGACTGCCCAGGTTGGAGATCAGGTCGGCGGCGACCAGGGTGACCAGTTCCCGCCGTGCGGCCCGCCGGGCCGGCGACCCGACCTCTCCCGCCGGCATCCCCCCGGCCGACGTCCCCCGCCGGCCGGTGTGCGGCTGGGCACCGGCACCGGCACCGGGGTCGGCGGTAGGACCAGCCCCGGGGTCGGTGGCAGGACCAGCCCCGGGATCGGTGGCAGGACCAGCCCCGGGGTCGGTGGCCGGCCACGGGTCGGGCACGGGGTCGGTGGTCGTCCGGGGGCCGGTGTCGGCGTCGGCGGTCACGACGGGCTGCCGACCGGGTCGGCGGGACGCCCGGCCGCGTACCGGTCCCGCAGCGCCCGCTTGTCCACCTTCGCCGACCGGTTCAGCGGCAACGCGTCGACGAACTCCACCACGCCCGGCGCCCAGGTGTCACTCAGCTCGGCGGTGACCAGCCCGATCAGCTCCGCCCCGGTCACCGTCGCCCCCGGCGTCCGCACCACGTACGCGTACGGCAGCTCCCCCGCGACCGGGTCGGGCACCCCGATCACCGCCGCCGCGCGCACCTGCTGATGCCCGGCGAGCACGTCCTCGATCGGCCGGGAGTAGATCGGCCAGCTGCGCTGCCGGGTGAGGATGCGGTCCTGTAACCGGTCGACGAGGTAGAGGAAGCCGTCGTCGTCGAGGTGGCCGATGTCGCGGGTCCGCACCCAGCCGTCGACCAGCGTCTCGGCGGTCAGTTCGGGCTGACCGTGGTAGCCGTGGAAGCTCAGCTTCGTCCGCACCCACACCTCGCCGTCGGCACCGGCCGGTAGCACCCGCCCGTCGGCGTCGCGGATCTCCACCGTGACGTCGCCGTACGGCCGGCCGCAGGAGCCCAGCCGCTCCGGGTGCACCGGGTCCTCGGTCAGGCCGGGCTGGGCGCAGATCACCACCGCCTCGCTCAGCCCGTACACGATGCGCAGGCACGGCCCGAACCGGGCGATGGCCTGGCGCAGCCGGGCGGGCGCGGCCGGTCCCGCGCCCACGTTGAACATGAACATCGCGGAGAAGTCCGCCCCGGGCAGGGCCGGATGGTCGAGCACCTCGTAGAGCATCGGCGGGGTGACGAAGGTCGAGGTGAGCCGCTCGGCGTCCACGGTGGCGATGAACGCGGCCGGATCCCACTGCTGGCGCAGGAAGAGCACCCCGCCGGTGAACAGGTTGAACAGGGTGGTGATCTGCCCGCTGGCCAGCCACATCGGGGAGTGCGACAGGTGCCGCAGCAGCGGGAAGCCGGCAGCGCGGAAATCGGCCGCCAACGCCAGCACCTGCCGGTAGAAGCTCTCCCGGTGGTGCACCAGCTTGGGGGTGCCGGTGGTGCCGCTGGTCTGGAGGAACGACTCCGGGACGCCCACCACGGCGGGCAGCTCGACCGGCGGGGCGTCCGCGGTCAGCTCCACACCCAGCCGCAGCACCGGCACCCCGGGCAGCGAGGCGGCGATCTGACCGCCCAGCCCGTCCGGGGCGTACGCGTGGTGCACGAACACGTCGGGGCGGGCCAGCCGGACGAACTCGTCGATCTCCCGCCGGGAGGTGACCGGGGCGATCCACATGCTCCGGCAGCCGAGCAGGTGCAGGGCGAGCTGGAGCAGCGGACCCTCGACGGCGTTGCCCAGCATGACCAGCACCGCCGCGCCGGGCCGTACCCCGTGGCCGGTGAGGGCGTGGGCCAGCCCGCGTACCTCGGCGGCGACCTGCGGGTAGGTCAGCCGGCGTCCGTCGCCGACCAGCGCCTCCCGGTCGCCGAAGCGGGCGAACAGCTCCAGTGCGTCGTGCACGTAGGTGGTGGAAACGTCGGCCCCGTCGGTCATCGCACAGCCCCCAGGTCGAGCGGCGGGTCGTCGGCGGGCCGGTGGGCCTGCCGTGCCGACCGGCCGGGATGGCGTCCGGGCAGGTCACGGCCCGGTCCGCGACGGGGTGCGGGGAGTGGGCGACCGCACCGCCGCCGTCTGCGAGCCTAGGCCGACGGCGTCGCCGGGGGACAGGGCCGAACGGCGAGGGGCCGGCCACCATGGACATTTGATCATGTCTATCGGGGCGATTGACGCCTGTCAGACGGCACGGCTAGGTTTCTGGACCATCGTCCGGGCGGTGCCGTCGATGGACGCCGGCCCTGGGCGGCCAACCATGGAGGTTCAATGTCGACCCCGAAGAGATGGCAGGTCATAGCGTCCGCGGCCGTGTTGCTGGTCGTGAGCGCCCCGGCGGTGGTGGCCAGCGCCGGTCCGTCCGACTCCGACGGCGGTGAGGCTGCCGCCCGGCCGCAGTGGGCGGGCACCTGGGCCGCGGCGGTCACCCGCGGCAACACCGCCGGGCTGACCAACACCGGCCTGAACAACCAGAGCATCCGGATGACCGTGCGGACCACCGTGGGTGGCGAGCGGCTGCGGGTCCGGCTGAGCAACCTCTACGGCGAGCAGGCGGTGCAGGTGGGGCACGCCACCGTCGCCCGCCCGAACGCCGCCACCCTCACCGACCGCTCGGACATCCTCCCGGGCACCCTGCGCGAGCTGAAGTTCGGCGGGTCCACCTCGGCGACCATGAACAAGGGCGCCGAGCTGCTCAGCGACCCGCTGACCTACCCGGTGGGCGAGCAGGAGGACCTGATCGTCACCCTGCACTTCCCGGTGCTCACCGGGCCGGTCACCTTCCACGGCCAGTCCAAGGTCACCACCTTCATCGGGGCGAACGACCTGACCACCGCCGCCGACGGCGCCGGCTTCACCATCCGCCCGGACTGCTGCTGGATGTTCCTGTCCGGCATCGACGTGCTGCGGCCGCAGAGCCCCGGCGCGGTGGTGGTGCTCAGCGACTCGATCGGGGACGCCAACGGCAGCACCGTCAACGCCAACAAGCGCTGGCCGGAGCTGCTCGCCGGGCGGCTGGTCGCGGCCCGTCCCGAGGTGCGTACCCCGGGGGTGCTCAACCTGAGCCTGGCCGGCAACCGGCTCAACCACGAGGGCACCGAGCCCGGCGCGGGTGGTTTCCCCGGCTACTACGAGCTGGGCCCGAACGCGCTGGCCCGGCTCAACGAGGACGTCTTCCCGCAGACCGGGGTGAAGACCCTGGTGACCCACCTCGGCATCAACGACATCTGGATGTCCGACGACTCCGCCGACCGGATCGTCGCCTCGCTGCGGCAGATCAACAAGCAGGCCAAGGCGCGCGGCCTGCGCAGCCTCGCGGTCACCCTCACCCCGTACGAGGGGCACGGCAACCCCGGGGTGTGGACCCCGGAGAAGGAGACCACCCGACAGGCGGTGAACACCTGGCTGCGCGGCCCGGGAGCGGCCGAGTTCGACGGGCTGCTCGACTTCGACGCGGTACTGCGCGACCCGGCCCAGCCGAGCCGGCTGCTGCCGGCGTACGACGCCGGTGACCACATCCACCCGAACGACGCCGGCAACCAGGCGTTGGCGGACGCCGTACCCCTTCGACTGCTCGGTCTGTGACACCGGCGGGGCGGCGGGGGTGACCCGCCGCCCCACCGGTCATTTCCTGGGGAGGAAGCACCATCGTGGACGTCGACGAGATCATGACCGGCCTCTACAGCGACGCCGGCCGGCAACACCCCTACCCGTGGTACGCCGCCCTGCACGAGCACGGGCCGATCAGCGCCATCCCGACCCGCCCGGAGCACAGCACGATCTCCGCGGTGGCCGTCGGCTACGACCTGGTCGACCAGGTGCTGCGCGACCCGGAGTGGTACAAGCAGGCCCCGCCGGGCTGGCAGGACCAGGAGATCCTGCGCACCTTCCAGTCGTCGATGATGTTCGTCAACCCGCCCGACCACGGCCGGATGCGCGGCGTCTTCGCCCGTACCTTCACCCCGCGCCGGCTGGGCGCCCTGGAGCCGGTGATCGTCCGGGTGGTCGACACCCTGCTGGACCGGATGGCGGACGCGGGCGCCGACGGCGGCGAGGTCGACTTCGTGGCGGACTTCGCCTACCCGGCGCCGGCCCTGGTGATGGCCGAGTTCATCGGCCTGCCCGAGAGCGAGCTGGCCTGGTACCGGCAGCGGGTCGACTGGATCGACGAGTTCCTCGACGTCGCCGGCAAGACCCCGCAGCGGTTGGCGCTGGCCAACCAGGCCGCCGAGGAGCTGCGGGCGTTGTACCGGGACCTGATCGCGCACCGCCGGGGCCGACCCGGCGACGACCTGATCTCCGGGCTGGTCGAGGCGCTGGACTCCGGCGGGGTCGACCTGACCGAGGAGGAGCTGATCAGCAACCTGATCGTGCTGTTCAACGCCAGCTTCGTCACCACCGTCTACATGTTCAGCAACGGACTGCCGGTGCTGCTGGACCACCCGGACACCGTGGCCGCGCTGCCCGGCGACGACACCCTGGCGCAGGGCTGCGTGGACGAGGTGCTGCGGCTGGAGAGCCCGGTGCACTTCCTGGCCCGCGCCGCGCCCCGCGACACCGACCTGGGCGGGGTGCCGGTCGCCCGGGACGAGAACGTGCTGCTGATCATCGCGGGGGCCAACCGCGACCCGCGCCGCTTCCCCGGGCCGGACCGGTTCGATCCGCGCCGCGCCGGCCCGCCCTCGTTGGCCTTCGGTGTCGGTCCGCACTTCTGCCTCGGTTCGGCGGTGTCCCGCCTGGAGGGCCGGATCGGCCTGCCCCGGCTGTTCGCCCGGTTCCCCCGGCTCGCGGTCAGCCGGCAGGCCGACTACAGCGGGAGCCTGTTCCTGCGCGGCATCGACAAGCTCTTCGTCACCACCGGCGGATAGGAGTCAGCCCATGTCCCTCGATCCCCAGGTGGTCGCCTACCGGGCCGCGCGGGCCGCCACCGGCACCCCGCCGCTGTACACCCAGACCCTCGCCGAGGCCCGCGCCGCCGACCTCGCCGCGATCCGGGCCGGCGGCGGCGACGTCGAGCCGGTCCACGAGGTACGCGACGCGACCGTCCCCGGTCCCGGTGGTGAGCTGCCACTGCGGGTGTACCGTCCGGCCGGTGCCGGCCCGCTGCCCACCCTGGTCTACTTCTTCGGCGGCGGCTGGACGCTGGGCAGCGTGGAGACCGCCGACGGGATCTGCCGCCGGCTGGCCAACGCCACCGGATGCCAGGTGGTGACGGTCGGCTACCGGCTGGCCCCGGAAAACCCCTTTCCAGCGGCCGTGCTGGACTGTCACGCGGCCACCCGGTGGCTGGCCGAGCACGCCGCCGACCTGGGGGCGGACCCGGACCGGCTGGCGGTGGGCGGGGACAGCGCCGGCGGCAACCTGGCGGCGGCGGTGACCCTGCTGGCCCGCGCCGAGGGCGGCCCCCGGCTGGCCGGGCAGTTGCTGGTCTATCCCAACACCGACCAGCGCGCCGCCCACCGGCCCGCCGGGGACGGACCGGACGCCGACCGGCCTGCCGACGACCAGGATCCGCTCCTGTTCAACCGGCACTCCGTCGACTGGTACCGCGGTCACTACCTGGCCGACCCGGCGGACGCGGCCGACCCGTTGGCCTCGCCGCTGCTCGCCGACGACCTGTCCGGCCTGCCCCCGGCCCTGGTGCTCACCGCCGAGCACGATCCGCTGCGCGACGAGGGGGAGCGCTACGCGCAGCGGTTGCGGGAGGCCGGGGTGCCGGTGCGGGCCAGCCGCTATCCCGGCATGATCCACGGCTTCTTCGCCATGCCCGGGATCTTCGACGCCGGCCGCCGCGCCCAGGACGAGGCCGCCGCTTTCCTCCGGGACGTCTTCGGGCTGCCCCCTGCCCCGCCTGCTGCCCAGGTCGAGACCCCGGCTGCTGCTCCGGTCGAGACCCCGGGTGCCGCCTCGGTGGGGGAGGGCCGGTGACGGTGGCGCCCCGGCCCGCTGACGGGCAGCTCGACCAGTCTCCGGTCAGCCTGGCCGACTTCGCCGATCTGGCCCGCGAGGTGCTCCCGGCCGAGGTCTGGGATTTCGTCAGCGGAGGCAGCGGCGTGGAGACCACCCTGGCCGCCAACCGGGCCGCCCTGGACCGGGTCGCCGTGCTGCCCCGGGTGCTCGCCGGGGTGGAACAGCCGCGCACCGACGCGGTGCTGCTCGGCCGGGCGCAGTCCATGCCGGTGGCGGTCGCCCCGATGGCGTACCAGCGGCTGCTGCACCCCGACGGCGAGCCGGCCCTCGCGGCGGCGGCCGGCGCGGCCGGGGTTCCCTATGTGCTCAGCACGTTGAGCAGCGCGCCGATCGAGGAGGTCGTCGCCGCCACCGACGGGCCGGTCTGGTTCCAGCTCTACTGGCTGCGTGACCGGGCGCTGGTCGCCGACCTGCTCGACCGGGCACACGCCGCCGGCTGTGCCGCGCTGATGGTCACCGTGGACGTGCCGGTGCTCGGCCGGCGGCTGCGCGACGCCCGCAACGGCTTCGCCCTGCCGCCGGAGGTGATCGCCGCCAACCTGCCCGGCGGCCGCGACGACCTGGCGCACGCCGGCACCCCCGGGGTGTCCGCCGTCGCCGTGCACACCGGCGCCGTCTTCGCCCCCGTGCTCACCTGGGCTGACCTGGCCTGGCTGCGGGGTCGTACCCGGTTGCCGCTGCTGGTCAAGGGTATCCTCGACCCGCGCGACGCGGTCCGCGCCGCCGACGCCGGCGTGGACGCGGTGGTGGTCTCGAACCACGGCGGCCGGCAGTTCGACGGGGCGCCGGCCACCGCCACCATGCTGCCCGAGGTGGTCGCGGCCGTCGGCGACCGGATCGAGGTGCTGGTGGACAGCGGGGTACGGTCCGGCACCGACGTGCTGCGTGCCCTCGCCCTCGGCGCGACCGGGGTGCTGCTCGGCCGCCCCCTGCTCTGGGCGTTGGCGGCCGGTGGCCGGGCCGGGGCACAGGCCGCCCTCGACCTGCTCGCCGTGGAGCTGCGCGACGGGCTGACCCTGACCGGCTGCGCCGACCCGGGGCAGGCCCGGCGGCTGCGTACCCTGACCGGAGGCTGACCCGGTGGACCTGGACCTCGATCTGGCGACCCTGCACCCGGCGGTCGACGACCCGGCGCTGAACTCGATGAACTTCCTCAACGAGGTCGCCGGGCAATGGCCCGACGCGGTGTCGCTGGCGGCCGGGCGGCCGTACGAGGAGTTCTTCGACGACGACGCGCCCGGGCGCTGGCTGGACCGGTTCCGCCGGCACCTCGCCGACGACCTCGGGCAGCAGCCCGAGCAGGTCCGCCGCACCCTGTTCCAGTACGGCCGGACGAAGGGGATCATCCACCATCTGATCGCCCGTAACCTCGCCGTCGACGAGGACGTCCACGTCGACGACGAGGCGGTGGTGGTGACCGTCGGCTGCCAGGAGGCGATGCTGCTGGTGCTCCGGGCGCTGCGGGCCGGGCCGTCCGACGTGCTGCTCGCCGTCGCCCCGACGTACGTGGGCCTGACCGGCGCGGCCCGGCTGGTGGACCTGCCGGTCCGGCCGGTGGCCGGTGGCCCGACCGGGATCGACCTGGCCGACCTGCGGCTCCAGCTGCGCCGGGCGCGCACCGAGGGGTGGCGTCCCCGGGCCTGCTACGTCATGCCCGACTTCGCCAACCCCTCCGGCACCAGCATCCCGGTGGTCGACCGGCGACGGCTGCTCGACCTGGCCGCCGAGGAGGACCTGCTGCTCATCGAGGACAATCCGTACGGGCTGTTCCCGGCCGGGGACGCCGACCGGCGGCCGACGCTGAAGGCGCTGGACACCCGGCGTCGGGTGGTCTACCTCGGCTCGTTCGCCAAGACGGTGCTGCCCGGCGCCCGGATCGGCTACCTGGTGGCCGACCAGCGGGTCGCCGGTGCCGACGGCGCGGTGGGGCTGTTCGCCGACCAGCTCGCCAAGATCAAGAGCATGGTCACGGTGAACACGTCCCCGCTGGCCCAGGCCGTGATCGGCGGGGCGCTGCTGGAGCACGGCTGCTCGCTGGTCGCCGCGAACCGGCGGGAACGGGCCGCGTACACCCGCAACCGCGACCACCTGCTGGCCGGGCTGCGCCGACGCTTCCCGGCCGGCTCGCCGGTGCGCTGGAACGCCCCGGCCGGCGGCTTCTTCGTCGTGGTCACCGTGCCGTTCCCGGTCGACGACGCGCTACTGCGGCGCTCCGCCGAGCGGTACGGCGTGCTCTGGACCCCGATGGCGCACTTCTACGACGACGGTCGCCCGGTCGACGCGCTGCGGCTCTCGGTCAGCGCGGTCACCCCGGAGCAGATCGACCTCGGCCTGGACCGGCTGGCCGCCCTGATCACCGACGAACTGGCCCGCCTCCCCGCCCGGTGACCGCTGACCGTGGGACGAGCGGCGACGGTGGCCCGACCGGCTCCCGCCGTCGCACCCGGACGGCATGCCGCCGTCCCGGCATGCGGTCCTGCGGTTGTCCGGGCGTGCGGTCTTGCCGTTGTCCGGGCGTGCGGTCCTGCGGCGTCCCGGCATGCGGTCCTGCGGTTGTCCCGCCTTGCCGCTCTGCTGCCTTCCCGGCGGGCGGTCCACGGTAGGTGGTCACCACCCGGTGTCGTCGAGCCGCCACCTGCTGTGCTGTGCGATGGATGGTCGGATGGCCATAATGGACGCATGATCGCTTGGGAGTACGCCCTGTTGGTCCGCCGCTACCAGGGGCAGGGACGCCAGTTCCACGTCTCGTTCGTCTGGTACGGCCCGGACGGCTCACGCACCGACGTCACCGCCTACGGCGACACCGCCATCGCCCACCTGAACCGGGTGGGTCGGGAGGGCTGGGAGCTGGTCTCCGCCGCCGAGGACGTCAACAACATCCAGGGCAGCACCGAGGTCCACCGCTACCACCTCAAGCGCCCCCTCCCCTAACCCTCCACCCCCGCTCCCACCCCCACCCCCGCTCCCTCCCTCCCTCCCTCCCTCCCTCCCTCGTCGCCGCCCCGCCCGCCCCGCCCGCCCCTCTCCGGTTGATCAAGAGGTTCAGGTCACCCCACCCGCCGCCGCTGACCGAAACCTCTTGATCAACCGGAGAGGCTGGTGGTGGGCGTGGGTGATCAAGAGGTTTCGGTCAGCGACGGGAGGCTTCGTGACCTGAACCTCTTGATCACCACGATCAGGCGGGGGAAGGGGAGGGGGAGGGGGAACGAGGGGGAGGGTGGGTCAGCTCAGGGTGATGGTGGGGTAGAGGGGGAAGCCGGCGAGCAGGTCGGTGGCCTGCTTACTGATCTTGTCGGCGACCGCCGGGTCGAGGACGTACTTGGCCTTCGACGGGGTGCCGTCGGCGTTGGCCCCCGGCGTGGTCTGGCTGAGCACGGTGTGGATTAGCTCGGCGGTGACGTCCATCTCGGCGGTGCCCAGACCCCGGCTGGTCAGCGCGGGGGTGCCGATCCGGATGCCCGAGGTGTACCAGGCGCCGTTGCGGTCCTGCGGGACGGCGTTACGGTTGGTGACGATGCCCGAGTCGAGCAGCGCCTGCTCGGCCTGCCTGCCGGTCAGCCCGTAGCCGGAGACGTCGAGCAGCACCAGGTGGTTGTCGGTGCCGCCGGTGACCAGGGTGGTGCCCCGGCGCAGCAGCCCCTCGGCGAGGGCCTGCGCGTTGTCGACGATCCGCTGGGCGTAGTCGGCGAAGTCGGGCCGACGGGCCTCGGCCAGCGCGACCGCCTTGGCCGCCATCACGTGCGGCAGCGGGCCGCCGAGCACCATCGGGCAGCCCCGGTCCACCTGGTCGGCCAGCTCCGGGCCGCAGAGCACCATGCCGCCGCGCGGGCCGCGCAGCGACTTGTGGGTGGTGGTGGTGACGATGTGCGCGTGCGGCACCGGGTCGAAGTCGCCGGTGAAGACCTTCCCGGCGACCAGGCCGGCGAAGTGCGCCATGTCGACCATGAAGGTCGCGCCGACCGAGTCGGCGATCTCCCGCATGATCCGGAAGTTGACCTTCCGGGGGTACGCCGAGTAGCCGGCGACCAGGATCAGCGGCTTGAACTCCCGGGCGGCCTCGGCGACCCGGTCGTAGTCGATCAGGCCGGTGGCCGGATCGGTGCCGTAGCTGCGCTGGTCGAACATCTTGCCGGAGATGTTCGGCCGGAAACCGTGGGTGAGGTGGCCGCCGGCGTCCAGCGACATGCCGAGCATCCGCTGGTTGCCCAGCTCGCGGCGCAGCGCGAACCAGTCCGCCTCGGTCAGGTCGTTGACCTGGCGTACCTGGGCCTTCTTGAGCGCGGGGGACTCGACCCGGTCGGCCAGGATGGCCCAGAAGGCGACCAGGTTGGCGTCGATGCCGGAGTGCGGCTGCACGTAGGCGTGGGCGGCCCCGAACAGCTCCCTGGCGTGTTCGGCGGCGAGCGCCTCGACGGTGTCGACGTTCTGGCAGCCGGCGTAGAAGCGACGGCCGACGGTGCCCTCGGCGTACTTGTCGCTGAACCAGTTGCCCATGGTCAGCAGGGTCGCCGGGGAGGCGTAGTTCTCGCTGGCGATCAGCTTCAACGACTCCCGCTGGTCGGCCAGCTCCGCGCCGATGGCGTCGGCCACCCGGGGCTCGACGGCCCGGATCACCTCGAGCGCGCTGCGGAAGGCGGTGGATTCGGCGTTCAGCGACATGCGACCTCCAGGTGGCGTACGGAAGGCCCAGGCGCTCGGCGTGCGTCCTCATGACGGGGCCGCTTCCCGATGGTGCTCCATCCCCACGCGCCAGTCACGGCCCGCGACGATCCTACCGGGTGCCCGGCGGAGGCGTCCGGAGCACCTCCGGCGCCGCTGCCGCGCACCCGGTGCCGGATGACCTTCTGCCATACGATCGGCGGATGCTGGGGGAGGACACCGAGGGCAGTCTGGTCGCGATCAGCGACCTTCACGTCGGGTACGCGGAGAACCGTGCCCTGGTCGAGGCGCTACGACCCACCTCGCCACGGGACTGGCTGATCGTCGCCGGTGACGTGGCGGACACCGTGGCCGACATCGAGTGGGCGCTCGGTCTGCTCGCCGAGCGCTTCGACACCGTCATCTGGGCACCCGGCAACCACGAGCTGTGGACCCCGCCGGCCGACCCGGTGACCCTGCGCGGGGTGGCCCGCTACGAGCTGCTGGTGCGGCGGTGCCGGGAGCTGGGCGTGGTCACCCCCGAGGACGACTACCGGGTGTGGCGGGGGCCGGGCGGCCCGACGCTGGTGGCACCGCTGTTCCTGCTGTACGACTACAGCTGGCGACCGCCCGGGTTCGACACCCGGGAGGCCGCCCTGGCGGAGGCGTACGAGACCGGGATCGTCTGCACCGACGAGTTCCTGCTGCACCCCGACCCGTACCCGAGTCGGCAGGAGTGGTGCGCGGCCCGGCTGGACCAGACCGCCCGCCGGTTGGCCGCCCGGGATCCGGCGCTGCCCACCGTGCTGGTCAACCACTGGCCGCTGGACCGCCACCCGACCGAGGTGCTGCGCTACCCGATCTTCGCGCAGTGGTGCGGGACGGACGCCACCGCCGACTGGCACCGCCGGTTCGCCGCCGCCGCGGTCGTCTACGGGCACCTGCACATCCCGCGTACCACCTGGAAGGACGGGGTGCGGTTCGAGGAGGTCTCGGTGGGCTACCCCCGGGAGTGGCGGCAGCGCCGCCTCCCACCGGGTCGGGTGCGGCGGATTCTGCCGGCCCCGGAGGGCACCCCGCTGACCGCCTGGTGAACCACCGGCCAGCCGGCGTCGAGGCGGGTGAGCAGCTCCTCCTCAGCCGGCGTCGAGGCGGGTGAGCAGCTCCTCGGTCACCGCGCCGAGGCGGCGGGCGGCGACGGGATCGAGCGTCCGGGTCGACGGTGGCACGGGTCGGCCCCGGTCGTTGGCGGTCAGGGCGTCCGACGGCGGGTCGTCGATCCACCTCACGATGGGGCGGATCGACGTCCCGACCGGCCTGGCGAACACCGACGCCGCCCGGATCACCCCACGGACCGGTGCCGGCAGGGTGGACAGGTCGCCGCTGCGGGTGAAGCCGGGGTGGTAGAGCACGTACCGGGTCCGGCCGCCGGAGCGGGCCGCGAAATCCACTCCGAGCAGGTCGTTCGCCCGGCCCGCCTGCAACTGCGCGTCGACCATGCCGTACCCGTCGGCGAGCTGGAGGTCGTCCCAGTGGATCGCACCACGGGTGACGCCGACGCCGGCCACGTTGACGACGACTGGCCGTTCGGCGGTGTCGAGCTGATCGCGCAGGCCGTGGCTGAGCAGGTAACGGCTCAGGTAGTACAGCGCGAAGGTCTGCTCCAGGCCCTCGTCGGTGACCACCCGCCGGGGCGACTGCCGGTTGGCGCACAACACCAGGGCGTCCACCGTCGGCCACCGGTGCCGGATGACGTCGACGACCCGGCGGGTCTCCGCCACCGAGCGCAGGTCCGCCCGGAGGAAATGCGCCCGGTCGGAGAGCGCCTGCACGGATCGCCCCTTCGCGGGGTTGCTGCCGATGGCGACGACCTCGTCCCCGCGTCGGAGCCGGGCTTCGAGCGTGCCCCGGCCGATACCGTCGGTGCCGCCGCTGATGACCGTGACCCGCATACCGCCCCTTCCCGTCGCCCCGCGGTCCCCGTACGGCACCGGACGTCGACCCCGGATCGTGACCGGCACAATCCTCTGCGAAGGCCGGTGACAGCGGAAGAAGGCAGTGTCATGTCCGTACCGAACACGGATGTTCGTTCCCTGGTGGCGACGGCCCTGCCGATGCCCGTGCCGGTCGACGAGTACGACGGCTGCCCGGTCACCGGGCTGCTGCGGCTGCTCAGCGACAAGTGGTCGATGCTGGTGCTGGTCCTGCTGGGTCGTCAGCCGTACCGCTTCAACGAGCTGCACCGCGCCATCGGGGGGATCAGCCAACGCATGCTGACCCGTACCCTGCGCGGTCTGGAGTCCGCCGGTCTGGTGCTGCGCGAGGTTCATCCCACCGTCCCGCCCAGCGTCGAGTACCGGCTCACCCCGCTCGGGCAGAGCCTGCTCGGCCCGCTGTCCGGCCTCGCCGACTGGGCGGTCGGCAACGAGGCCGCGCTCGCCGCCGGCCGGCGACGGGCCGGGGCGGCGGAGTCGTCCGGACCGCGCTGACCTGCCTCGCGCGGGGCGCAACCGCAGGCACCCGCACGCGCGGCGAGGGGCCCGACCATCCGGTCAGGCCCCTCGGGACGTGGCGCGGGTCGAATGCGCGGGTCAGGCGGTGGTGGCGTGCCGGGCGCTCCTGACCGCCTTGGGGTCGCTGGGGGATCGGGGCGCGTCCGGGCGCAGCGCGATCATCCGCTCGCCGATCTCCTGGAGCTGGTTGCGGCCGAGTGCCTCCCGCACCTTCGGGAACCACTCCTGCTCCTCCTCCTCGACGTGGTGCTCGACGTTCTCGATCAGCACCGTGGTCTTGGCGACGAAGTGGTCGTCGTCGGCGTCCATCGCGGCCAGCTCGGCGCAGAGTACGTCGGCGACGTGATGCTCCTCGTACGACTCCAGGATGTCGTCCTCCAGGTCCGGCAGGAGCTTGCGGACCTCGGGGTACATCACCTCGTTCTCCAGGTAGGTGTGCGTCGTCAGGGCGGCCACGATCTCGTCGACCACCGTGCGGCGGCGGCTGGCCGGCCCCTCCTGCGCCTTCTCGAACTCGCGGAAGAGGCGGCGCATCTCCTTGTGGTCCTCTTTGAGCAGGACGATGGCGTCGGTGGACACGGTGAACCTCCTTGATCAGCTGACGGCAATCCCGGTACCCCGGGATGAACTGCGGAAACGGATCGCGGGCGGCGAATGTCCGACACCCTCACACGGTGGCGATGGTGTGCGGGATCTCGTCGAGCAGCTCGCGGGCGAGGAACCCGATCCGGCCGAACCGGGGCACCAGCCGCTGCCCGCTGACCGCGTGCACCCACGCCGCCCAGCAGGCCGCCTGAGCGGGTTCCGCGCCCCGCGAGAGCAGCCCGGCGAGCAGCCCGGCCCGCACGTCGCCGCTGCCCGAGGTGCCCAGCCCGGCGTCGCCGCTCTCCTCCCGCCAGCCCTGGCCGTCGGGGGTGGCGATGTGCCCGTAGAGGGAGACCACCGCCTCGTACCGGCGGGCCAGCTCGCGGGAGTCGGCGTCCAGGTCGTCGCCGGGGTCGCGGCCGAGCAGGTGCCGGGCCTCGGTCAGGTTGGGGGTCAGCACCACCTTCCGGTCCGCGCCGACCAGCAGGTCCGGGTCGTGGCTGAGCGCGCCCAGCGCGTACGCGTCGAAGACCAGTGCGGTGTGCGGCCCGGCCGCCGACAGCACCAGGCGCAGCAGCGCGCGGGTCTGGTCGATGTCGTTGAGGCCCGGCCCGACGGTCACCACGTCGGCCCGCTCGACCAGCTCACCGAGCCGGTCGCCCGGGTCACCGGCGACCGCGCCGTCGGCGGTCTCCGGCAGGCCCACCACCATGGCCTCGGGCACCTGGATGCTCAGTGCGGCGGCGGTGGACTCGGCAGTGGCCAGTTGCAGCACTCCGGCCCCGGCGCGCAGCGCGGCCACCCCGGCCAGCAGCACCGCGCCCGGGGTGAACCGCGATCCGCCGACGACCAGCACGGTGCCCCGGTTGTCCTTGCCGCCGGTCGGCACCGGCAGCGCCCAGTCCCGTAGCAGCCCGGGGGTGATGACCCGGGTCTCAGACCGGTTCGGCATGGATCTCGTCCTCCGTCGTGGGTGGGGTGCCCTGCGCGTGCAGGTGGGTGACGTCGTTGAAGATGTCCGGGACGAGTCGGCCCCCGGCGTCCGCCGACCAGCCGGTCACCGAGCAGTTGGCGATCACGTGCTCCCGGGTCAGCCCCATCAGCTCGGCCTCGGTCAGCCCCTCCACCAGGTAACGGAGCAGGAACACCAGGGCGTCGTGCCCGAACAGCAGCACCCGCCGCCCCTCGTGGTCGCGGCGCAGGTCGCCGAGGAGGGTACGCAGCCGCAGCGCCACGTCGGTCCAGGATTCGCCGCCCGGTGGGCGGTAGTAGAACTTGCCGAGCCGTTGCCGACGGGCCGCCTCCTCGGGGAACCGGTGGGCCACCCCGCGCCCGGTGAGCCCGTCGAGGATGCCCAGTTCCCGGTCGCGCAGCCGCTCGTCGACGCTGGCCGGGATGCCGGTGCCGGCGAGCGCCAGCTCGGCCGTCCGCGCCGCCCGCCGGTACGGCGAGACGACCGCCACGTCGGGCCGGTGCCGCTGCGGCAGCCCGGCCAGCCAGCGGGCGGTGGCCCGGGCCTGCTCCTCGCCGGTGTCCGACAGGGGCACGTCGGCGTCCCGGTGGGTCAGGTCGATCAGCTCCGCGCCGTTCGCCTCGGCTGTCGAGGCGGCGACGTTCGCCGTGCTCTCACCGTGCCGGACGATCCACAGCGCCGCCAGTTCCGCCATGCCCCCATGCCTACCCCCGCCTCCACCCCGATAACCGCCCACCCGCCCCGCCCCGCCCCGCCCCGCCGTGGCCCGCCCCGCCGTGGCCCGCCCCGCCCCGTCCACCCGCCCCGCCGTGGCCCGCGCGTCGGCCTGCCACCCAGTCGGTCAGTGGCCCTGCCGCCGGGAGATCTTGGTGGCAAGTGGCCCCCCTGAGGGCCAGAATCTTCCAAGATCTCAAGGACTCCCGGCGGCGGAGGCGGCGCTCCCCGAGTGGGGGGTGGTGGGGTGGGAGTGGTGGGGTTCGGGTGGTGGAGTGGGGCGGGGCGGGCGATACCCTGCGCGCGTGGACGGCGGGATGGACAGTGTGGTGGACGGCGGGGTGGATGGTGGGGCGGGCGGCGAACGGGTGGCGGCATCGCTCACCGAGTGGCTGAGCCGGCTGGAGTTCACCGACCTGGGCACCGACGAGGTGACCGGGCGGATCATCGACGCCGTGCTGGCCTGGGCCGCCGAGCAGGGCTGGCGGTCCTACCGCCGGGCGGCGAGCGTGCTGCCGCTGCCCCCGCCGATGTCCGACCGGCACTCGGTGCTGGACGTGGCGTGTGCCCGCCGGGACGGGCCGCCGGTGGTCGTCGAGGTCGACCACACCGATCGGCGGCGCACCTGGGAGAAGCTCGCGGCGGAGGCCGCCGCCGGCCGGGTCGCCCTCTGGGTGCGCTGGGGGCCGGGGAAGTTCGCCGTGCCGCCGGCCCCGATCCACCTGGTCACCTGCGAGGTGGCCCGACACGCCGGGCCGGCGGGCGCGGGCCGCCGACACAGCCGGACGACGGGTCCGGCCCGACCGGCACCCGTCCACACTGCCCGTGACGTCGACCCGGTCGTCGAGCCGCTACCGCTGCCGCCTGCCGGTTTCTGACCAGGTCGACGGCTGGCCGCGCAGCAGAGCAGGGGTAACAGGCCGGTCGAGGCGGCGGGGGTGACGCGGGGTCGACGCGCGGCTACTCGAAGCGGGTCGGGTCGCCCGCGCCGTAGCGGACGATCTCCGGCTCGTCGGCCGAGAAGTCGACCACGGTGGTGGGCAGCGTGCCGCACTCGCCGGAGTCGATCACCGCGTCGATCGCGTGGTCGAGCCGTTCCTTGATCTCCCAACCCTGGGTCATCGGTTCGGACTCGCCGGGCAGCAGCAGGGTGCTCGACACCAACGGCTCACCCAGCGCCGCCAGCAGCGCCTGCGCGACCGGGTGGTCGGGGATGCGTACCCCGACGGTCTTCTTCTTCGGATGCAGCAGCCGGCGCGGCACCTCCTTGGTGGCGGGCAGGATGAACGTGTAGCTGCCCGGGGTGGCCGCCTTCAGCGACCGGAACACCGCGTTGTTGATGTGCACGAACTGGCCGAGCTGCGCGAAGTCCCGGCACACCAGGGTGAAGTGGTGCTTGCTGTCGAGCTGCCGGATCTCCCGGATCCGGTCGAGGCCGTCCCGGTTGCCGAGCTGGCAGCCCAGCGCGAAGCACGAGTCGGTCGGATAGGCGATCAGGCCGTCGCCGCGCAGCAGGTCGACCACCCGGGCGATCGTCCGGGGCTGCGGGTTCTCCGGGTGTACGTCGAGATAGGTCGCCATGGCGGCGAGCCTAGTGGGGCAGCGGCGGCGGTTGCCGGTGAGCCCGGAGCACCTCGCGCGCCCAGGTCAGCATGTGGCATTCGCCGTCGCGGCACTGGAAGCAGCGGCGCAGCGGTGGCGGCCCGTCCGGGGCCTCGTGGTGCTGGGCCAACACCCGGTGGGCGGTCCAGATGACCAGGGCGGGCGAGATCGGTTCGTCCATCGGCATGGTCGGCCCTTTCTGGGGACAGGCAGGTCCGGGCACCGATCTCCGATCAGGCACCCGGACCGCTACCGGCAACTCAGATGACTGATCGTCATGAGCTGCCACTCACCGTAGTTATGTACAAGCATGAACGTCTAGGCACGTATCCAAAAAATCTGCCTCGTCTACGCTCGATTAGCTTCGTCTCGTGATCGATCCAGACGGGCCGGTGCCGGTCTACCGCCAGGTGGCGAACATCCTGGCCGGTCGGATCAGCAACGGTGACCTCGTGGCGCACCGGCCGATTCCGAGCGAAGCGGCGATCGTGCAGGAGTTCGGGGTGGCCCGGGGGACCGCCCGACGTGCCGTTGCGGAGCTACGCGAGCGTGGACTGGTCTACACCGTGCCGCAGCGCGGAACCTACGTCGGGCAACCCGAGGCGTAGCCCTCCGCAGGAACCCGGGACAGGTCCTAGGGTTTCATCGTGAGACTCGTAGCCCTCTCCGACATCGCGGACATGCTCGGTGGCGTGTCGCGCACCAGGGCCACCGAGATCACCAACCGCCCGACCTTCCCGCCGCCGATCGACACGGTGGCCAGCGGCAAGGTCCGCGTCTGGGACCGGGCGGCAGTCGACGCGTGGATCCGGCGGTACCGGCCGAACCAACCGCGCGGCGCGGACGACGACGAACGCTGAACGGCCCGGTCGCGATCCGGTGAGCCGGCTCCGGGTGTCGGGGGTGGCCGTTACCGTGTGAGCGTGGCGACGGCGGCCGAGGAGATCCGGGTGGGAGAGCGGCTGGTCCGCATCTCCAGCCCCGACAAGCCGTATTTTCCCGAGCGCGGGCTGACCAAGCGGGACGTGATCGGCTACTTCCTGGCCGTCGGCGACGGCGTCCTGCGCGCCCTGCGGGACCGGCCGACGATGCTGGAACGCTGGCCGCGCGGCGTGTTCGAAGGCGCGACGGTCGGCACCCGGCAGGACAACCGGGGTGACGCCTTCTATCAGAAACGGCTGCCGGCCGGTGCTCCCGACTGGGTGCGTACGGCGCACCTCACCTTCCCCAGCGGTCGTACCGCCGACGAGATCGCGCCGGGCGAGCTGGCGGTGGTGATCTGGGCGGCCAACCTGGGCACCCTGCGGTTCCATCCGTGGCCGGTGACGGCGGCCGACGTGGAGCGCCCCGACCAGCTCCGGATCGACCTCGATCCGATGCCGGGGGTCGGCTTCGACCGGGTGGTACCGGTGGCGCACGAGGTCCGGGCCTTCCTCGCCGAGCTGGGCATGGTCGGCTATCCGAAGACGACAGGCGGGCGCGGCCTGCACGTCTACCTCTCCATCGAGCCCCGGTGGAGCTTCGGCGAGTGCCGGCGCGCGGTGCTCGCCCTCGGGCACGAGCTGGCGCGGCGGCTGCCCGACCTGGTCACCACCACCTGGTGGCGCGACCAGCGGGACAAGCCGGTCTTCATCGACTACAACCAGATGGCCCGTGACCACACGGTGACCTCGGCGTACTCGATCCGGCCCACCCCGGCGGCGCTGGTGTCGGCCCCGCTGGACTGGGCCGAGTTGGACGACGCCCGGCCGGAGGACTTCGACGTGCTGAGCATGCCGGCCCGGTTCGCCGAGCGCGGCGACCCGCACGCCGGCCTGGACGGCGACCGCTACTCGCTGGAGCCGCTGCTGGCGCTGGCCGACCGCGCCGGCCTGGCCGCCCCACCGGAACACTGACCGCCCGGCCGGCCGATCAGGCCCAGGGGCTGCCGGCCCCGTCGAACTCGTCGAAGACCAGCCAGGTCCGGGTGGAGAGCACCCCGGCGATGCCCTGCACCCGGCTCAGCACCACGTCCCGCAGGGTGGCGTTGTCGGGCGCGCGGACCAGGGCCAGCACGTCGTGCTCCCCGCTGAGCAGCGCCACGTGCTCGATGTAGCGCACCCGGGCCAGCTCTGCCGACACCTCCCGCCAGGTGTTCTGCTGGATGGTCAGCGAGATGTACGCCGAGGTGCCCAGCCCGGCCGGCTCGGGAGCCACCCGGGCCCGGAACCCGGTGATCACCCCGTCCCGCAGCAGCCGCTCCACCCGGGCGTACGCGTTGGTGCGCGAGACGTGCACCCGCTCGGCGAGCGTACGCATGGACAGCCGGCCGTCCCGGGTCAGCTCGTCGAGGACCCGTCGGTCCACCTCGTCCAGCGGGGTGACCGAACGTCCCGTTCCGCCCGGCGGGCCCGGCTGTGGGCTGGTCTGCTGGCTCATCAGATACTCCCCGGTAGGCCAATCGTCCCGCGTTCACCACGGATGTTGAGTCAATCATCCAACGGCAGGAGCATAGGTCCACCACACGTCCAGGAGGTCCCCGCCGTGACGACCACACCCCAGGCGGTCCGCAGGGCATCCCCGCGTACCCGTCGACCGGCCACCCCGGTCGCCCCCGACCCCACCGCCGGCCTGCTCCCGCAGATCGAGCCGGTGCGGCTGCTCGCCCCCGACGGCACCCCGCTGCCGCCCCGCGCCGACCTGCCCGAGCCGCCCGCCGGGGTGTTGCGCGAGATGTACCGCCGGATGGTCGTCGGCCGCCGTTTCGACGCGCAGGCCACCGCGCTGACCAAGCAGGGGCGGCTCGCCGTCTAC
Source organism: Micromonospora rifamycinica (assembly GCF_900090265.1). Lineage (NCBI taxonomy): Bacteria > Bacillati > Actinomycetota > Actinomycetes > Micromonosporales > Micromonosporaceae > Micromonospora > Micromonospora rifamycinica. Next base: position 1,156,985 of record NZ_LT607752.1, on the reverse strand, counting down.
CCGTCCTCCCGGGGGCAGGAGGCCTGCCAGGTGGGGGCGGTGCTCGCGCTGCGCGACGACGACTGGGTCTTCCCCACCTACCGGGAGTCGATGGCGCTGACCGCCCGGGGCATCGACCCGGTCGAGGTGCTGACCCTGCTGCGCGGCGACTGGCACTGCGGGTACGACCCGACGGTGGTCCGCACCGCGCCGCAGTGCACTCCGCTGGCGACCCAGTGCGTGCACGCCGCCGGCCTGGCCTACGGCGAGTCCTACCAGGGGCGGGACACCGTGGCGCTGGCCTTCATCGGCGACGGCGCGACCAGCGAGGGCGACTTCCACGAGGGGCTCAACTTCGCCGCCGTGTTCAAGGCCCCGGTCGTCTACTTCGTGCAGAACAACAAGTACGCGATCAGCGTCCCGCTGTCCCGGCAGACCGCCGCGCCGAGCCTGGCCTACAAGGGCGTCGGCTACGGGGTGCCCAGCGAACAGGTCGACGGCAACGACCCGGTGGCCGTCCTCGCGGTGCTCAGCCGGGCGGTGGCGCACGCCCGCGCCGGGCACGGGCCGTACCTGGTCGAGGCGCACACCTACCGGATGGAGGCGCACACCAACGCCGACGACGCGAGCCGCTACCGGGATCCCGACGAGGTGGAGGCGTGGCGGGACCGCGACCCGGTGGCCCGGCTGGAGGCGTACCTGCGCGGCCGGGGTGAGCTGGACGACGCGGCCGTCGCGGAGGTCGCCGCCGAGGGCGAGCGGTACGCCGCCGACCTGCGGGAGCGGATGAACGCGCAACCCGTCGTCGACCCGCTGAGCTTGTTCGACCACGTCTTCGCCGAGCCGACCCCGCAACTGGTGGAGCAGCGGGAGATGGTCCGGGCCGAGCTGGCCGCCGACGCGGAGGGAGACGCCTGATGGCCACCATGACCATGGCGAAGGCCCTCAACGCGGCGCTCGCCGACGCGATGCTCGACGACGAGCGGGTGCTCGTCTTCGGCGAGGACGTCGGGCAGCTCGGCGGGGTCTTCCGGATCACCGACGGGTTGCAGGCCCGGTTCGGTGACAAGCGCTGCTTCGACACCCCGCTCGCCGAGGCCGGCATCGTCGGGTTCGCTGTCGGCCTGGCCATGTCCGGGCTGCGGCCCGTGGTCGAGATGCAGTTCGACGCGTTCGCCTACCCGGCCTTCGAGCAGATCGCCTCGCACGTGGCGAAGCTGCGGAACCGGACCCGGGGCGCGCTGAGCGTGCCGATGGTCATCCGGGTGCCGTACGCCGGTGGGATCGGCGGGGTGGAGCACCACTGTGACTCGTCCGAGGCGTACTACGCGCACACCCCCGGCCTGAAGGTGGTCACCCCGGCGACGGTCGAGGACGCGTACTCGCTGCTGCGGGAGGCGATCGCCGACCCGGACCCGGTGGTGTTCCTGGAGCCCAAGAAGCTCTACTTCGCCAGCGGCGAGGCCGAGCTGCCGGCCCGGACCGCGCCGTTCGGCCGGGCCGTCATCCGTCGGCCCGGCACCGACGCCACCCTGGTCGCGTACGGCCCGGCGGTGCCGGTCGCACTGGAGGCCGCCGAGGCCGCCCGGGAGGACGGCTGGGACCTCGAGGTGGTCGACGTGCGGACCATCGTGCCGTTCGACGACGCCACGGTCACCGCCTCGGTCCGCCGGACCGGCCGCTGTCTGGTGGTCACCGAGGCGCAGGGCTTCGCCGGGGTCGGCGCGGAGATCGCCGCCCGGGTGCAGGAACGCTGCTTCCACGCCCTGCACGCCCCGGTGCTGCGGGTGTCCGGGCTGGACATCCCCTACCCCGCGCCGATGCTGGAGCACACCCACCTGCCCGGGGTGGACCGGGTGCTCGACACCGTGGCCCGCCTCCAGTGGGACGACCGGCCCGATCCGCGCTGGCTGGCCCAGGGGAGCGCGGCGTGAGCGCCCGCACCGCCGGGCGGGCCGTCGCCGGCACCAGGGTCTTCCTCCTGCCCGACCTGGGCGAGGGGCTGAGCGAGGCCGAGATCGTCGAGTGGAAGGTCGCCGTCGGTGACCTGGTCACCGTGGACCAGAGCGTGGTGGAGGTGGAGACCGCCAAGGCCGTGGTCGACGTGCCCTGCCCGTACGCCGGCCGGGTCGTCGCGCTGCACGGCGCGGCCGGCGAGGCGCGCCCGGTCGGCCAACCGCTGATCACGATCGCGCCGGCCGACGGCGGCGACGAGCCCGCCGGGCACGCCACCTACCGCGAGGAGGAGCGGGCCGGCTCCGGCAACGTCCTGATCGGGTACGGCACCGGCCACGGCGGCACCCGGCGGCGGCGACGCCCCCGGCTGACCCTGGCGCCGGAGCCGGCGGCCGAAGCTGCCGTGTCCCCCGTGCCCCCCGCCCCCGTGGGGACGGTCGGCCCGTCGTCCGCGCCGAGAATCCCGGCCGACGCGGGTGGGGACGCCCCGGCCTCCGGGATGTCCACCGACGGCGTCGTCCCGCCGGTCGGGGACGGCACCGCCCCGGCCGCCGCGACGGCACCCCTGGTCATCTCGCCGATCGTGCGCCGGCTCGCCCGCGAGCACGGGGTGGCCCTGACCGGGCTGCGCGGCACCGGCCCCGGCGGCGTGATCCGCCGGGCCGACGTGGAGGCCGCCCTGGCCGCCGTGCCGCAGCAGCACACCGGCGACCTCGGCCGGCCCGCCGCCGGCGCGGCGGCGCACGGCGAGCCGGCCCCGGCCGACGCATCCGACGTGGTCATCCCGCTGACCGGCATCCGTCGGGTGATCGCCGACAAGCTCTCCCGCAGCCGCCGGGAGATCCCCGAGGTGACCATCTGGGTCGACGCGGACGCCACCGCGCTGCTGGCGACCCGGGCGGCGATCAACGCGGCCACCCCGGACGCCCCGGTCAGCGTGCTGGCCCTGCTGGCCCGGATCTGCCTCAGCGGGCTGCGGCGGTTCCCGCAGCTCAACGCGCACGTCGACACCGAGGGGCAGCGGATCGTCCAGTCGGCCGGGGTGCATCTGGGCATCGCCGCGCAGACCGACCGGGGACTGCTCGTCCCGGTGCTGCGCGACGCCCAGCGGCTCACCACCCGGGAGCTGGCCACCGCCCTGGCCGAGACGACCGCCGCCGCCCGCGCCGGCACCCTGCCGCCGGCCCGGCTCACCGGTGGCACCTTCACCCTGAACAACTACGGGGTGTTCGGAGTGGACGGTTCCACCCCGATCATCAACCATCCGGAGGCCGCGCTGCTCGGGGTCGGACGGATCGTGGACAAGCCGTGGGTGGTCGACGGGCAGCTGGCGGTCCGCAAGGTCACCCAGCTCAGCCTGACCTTCGACCACCGGGTCTGCGACGGCGGGGTGGCCGGTGGTTTCCTGCGGCACGTCGCCGACTGCGTCGAGCAGCCGGCGCTGCTGGTGGCGAACGTCTGAGCGGTACGCCCGGAGCCGGTCACCCCTGGGCGGGGTGGCCGGCTCCGTCGTTGCGCCGGGCGTTCGTCCGCTTCGTCCGGACCGGCGGGTCGCGGTGGGGTTTTCCGGTCGGCGGGCCGGGAAACCGCCGTCGGTCGTGGCCATGCCACATCGGTCGTGGCGGCCCTGTGCCGGTCGTGGCCGCACCGGGTCGGTCGTGGCCGTGCCGCCGAGAGGAGTTCCCCGTGCCGTACCAGGGTCTGCCCGTCGCCCTGCGGGACCGCCGTCCGCCCGTCGCCGGTGCGCCGCTGTGGTGCGACGCCCACGACTACGGCCTGACCGGGGACGGGGTGACCAACGACCAGCCGGCGCTGGCCGCCCTGGTGGACCGGCTCGGTGCCGGATACGCGGCCGACGGGCGGGCCCGGGTGATCTGGTGCCCGCCGGGCATCTACTCCATCCGGGACGCCGGCACGGTGTGGCGCAGCGGGGTGTCCCTGATCGGCGCCGGTCCGGCCGCCACCCGGTTCCTGCTCAGCAACGAGGGCAACCGCAGCGACCCGACCCCGCTGGCGTTCTGGACGGTGCTCCAACACGGCGCGGACCGGGACCGGCACATCGCCGACTGCACCTTCGCCGACTTCGAGATCGACGGCTCCGGGGTGGCCATGGCCGAGTACAACTACCTGGCCAAGGGCCTGGGCCTGCAGTACGTGGTGCGCGGGGTGTTCCGCAACCTCTACATCCACCACACCGGGGCGAGCGGGCTGGGCTGCGACTTCCTCCAGGACACCCTGATCGACGGGGTGGTGGTGGTCGGCTGCGGCCGGCTGGACAACGGCGAGCAGATGGGCGGCGCGGGCATCGGCATCGGGATCGGCGGTTGGGGCGACATGGAGCGGCTCACCATCGCCAACTGCACCGCCCTGGCCAACGGCACCAACGGCATCTTCCTCGAACTCCAGAAGGACTACTGGACGCCGCCGCGCGGCTACCGGATCGTGGGCTGCCACAGCCAGGGCAACCGGTTCGGCATCTCCGACTGGGGCGCCGACGGGCTGATCGTCACCGGCTGCACGATGACCGGCAACCTGGAGGCCGGCTACGACGTCTCGGGCAACGGCACCGCCGGTGTCGCCGGCCGGGGCGGCCTGCTCACCGACTGCGTGATCGACGGCAACGTGGGCGACGGGGTCAGCGTGGGCAACACCCCGGGGCCGTACACGGTGCGCGGCAACCGGATCAGCGACAACGGCGGGTACGGCTACCACCAGCACGATCTCGGCCGGGGCTACCCGCACCCGGCGCAGGACGTGGTGGTGGAGAGCAACGAGTTCTGGGGCAACGGCCTGGACGCCGTCCGGGTGGACCGCCCGATGACCGACGCGATGCTGCTCGACAACCGCATCCGCAACAACGGCCGGCAGTGCGCGGAGGCGTCCCGCGGTGGCGGCGAGTCGGTCCGCTACGCCGAACGCTCCCTGGTCGACCGCTCGGCGACCTGGGCGCCGGACAGCCACCGGGGCAAGGTGCTGCGGGTCGGCCAGCGGGTCGCGGTGGTGGCCGCCAACACCGCCACCGAGCTGCACCTCGCCCCGGTCCGCCCCGACGCCTACACCGCCTGGAGCGGGGACACCCCGCTGCCGGGCACCCCGTACGAGCTGCCGGCCGCGCCGCCGACCCGGGCCGGCATCGCGATCGACGCGGCGTTCGACGGGGCGACGGTGCGGGGCAACCGGATCTGGGACAACCACGACGAGCGCACCCAGACCCACGGTTTCTGGATCACCGCCCGGGGCAGTTGTGTCAGTTGCCGGGTCGAGGACAACGACCTGGCCGGCAACGCGGTGGCGGCGCTCCGGCTGGACACCCCGCCGGTCGGTGGACGCTGGCTGCGCAACCACGGTGACCAGGACTGGGACTGACGATCCGTGCCGCCCCGGCACGGGCGATCCCGGACATCGGTGCCACTGCGCCCCGTCCGACATCGCCGGGGTCCATATGCCCGGCGTCGACCGACCGGTTCCCCGAAAAGCACGACCCGGCCCGAGAAACGCCGTACAGAATGTGGCCAAGGGGACTGGAAATGGGGGACGGAATATGGACCTGAGGCGGCGATTGACGCTTCTGACGGTGACCATCGCAGCCGCGCCGTTGGCCCTCGGCGGGTGCACCGCCGAGCGGGAGCGGCCGGCCGGCGCGGCCACCGGCGGGGCGTCCGGTCCCACGGTGTCGGTGACGCCCGCCGACCGGGCGAAGGACGTTCCGGTCAGCGCCGAGATCGGCACCGTTGTGCAGCGCGGGCGGGTGACCAGCGTGAAGCTCACCGACGACAAGGGGAAGGCCGTCGCCGGGGAGCCGAGGGAGGACGGGTCGAGCTGGGTGCCGGCGGCCCCGCTGGCCGGCGGCCGGACGTACACCGCGGAGGTGACCGCGACCGGTGACGCGGGCCGGACGACCGTCGGGCGGACCACGTTCACCACGGCGACGAATACGAACCGGCAGGCGTTGACCAGTGTGCTCTATTTCGCCGGTAACCAGACGTACGGCACCGCGATGCCGGTGACGGTGGCTTTCGAACCGGCAATTCCCCGCGAGGCCCGGGCCGCCGTGCAGCGACGATTGTTCGTGAAGACCGATCCGCCGCAGCCGGGCACCTGGTCGTGGCTGGAGGACGGCAGTCAGGTGTACTACCGCGCGCCGGACTTCTGGCGCAGCGGGACGACGATCAGCGTCCGGTCCGCCCTGGAGGGGCTGCCGATCGGCAAGGAGTACGTCGGCGACGCCGACCGGCGGTCCACCTCGAAGATCGGCCGGCAGGTGGCCCTGGACATCGACAACGCCACCAAGCAGATGTCGGTCTTCCAGGACGGCCGGCTGGTCCGCCGGATCCCGGTCAGCCTGGGCAAGCCGAGCACGCCGAGCTCCAGCGGCAAGATGGTGATCATGGAGAAGCACCAGCAGACCCGGTTCGACACCCGGGGTGAGCCGGACGGCGGCTACGTGGTCGACGTCGAGGACGCCCAGCGCCTCACCTGGGGCGGCGAGTTCATCCACGCCGCGCCCTGGTCGGAGGGGGACCAGGGGTACACCAACGTCTCGCACGGGTGCGCCAACGTCTCGTCCACCGCCGCCGACTGGCTGATGGGCGTCACCCAGGTCGGCGACCTGGTCACCGTGAAGGGCACCGAGGTGCCGCTGCGGCCGGGCAACGGCTGGACGGCCTGGAACACCAGCTGGGCCGAGTTCGCCCGGGGCAGCGCGCTGCCCGTACCGCCGGGTCTGAAGCCGGCGCCCACCACCGGCCCGTCGCACCCGGGGGCGGTCGCCGGCGGTTCGTCGCCCGCGCCGTCGCCCAGCGGCGGCTGACACCGGCCGGGGAGGACGAATCGCGGTACGTCCGGCCCGTCGGTCACCGGTGGGTCGGACGTACCGCCTCCCGCCCGGGGTCCGTACGCCTTACGGGCTCCTCGGGTGCGGCTGCGCGTGGCCGGCGGCTCTCCACCCTGAGGAGGAGTAGGGGTCGGCTCCGGGGCGACCCTGGGACTACCCGGAGACCCGCCCTGGGCAGGGCGGAAATGTCGGGGGGACGGGCTAGATTCGGGGCATGACGCAGGGCGAGGACGACCGCTTCCACGTGCGGCTCAGGGTGGCCGACGACGTGGCCGAGCTGCGCGCGGTCGGCGAGATCGACATCGCCACCGTCGGCGCGTTCCGGGCGGCGCTCTGGGCCGCACCGGCCCGTCCGGTGCTCCGGCTCGACCTCTCCGGCGTGCAGGTGCTCTCCGCCGCCGGGGTGCGGGCTCTGGTCGCCGCCCACCTCAGGGTGCGGGCCCGCGGCGGTGAGCTGGTGGTGGTCGACCCCGATCCGGTGGTCGCCCGGGTGCTGCGGGCCACCGGCCTGCACCGGATCATCGCGGTCCGGCACGGCGACGCCCCGGTCGAGGTCACGTACCGCCCCCTGGCCGCCTGCGCCTGACCGCCACGATCCCGCCTCCGGCCCGCGCCGGGTCCGGTAGACGTGCCGGTGGGGCCGCCGGGCGGTGCCGGCGACCCCACCGCAGGTCAGCGGACGCCGATCAGGTCGACGACGAAGACCAGGGTCTCGTTCGGCTTGATGACGCCGCCCGCGCCCCGGCTGCCGTAGCCCAGGTGCGGCGGGATGGTGAGCCGGCGACGGCCGCCGACCTTCATGCCCACCACGCCCTGGTCCCAGCCGGCGATGACCTGGCCGCCGCCGAGCGGGAACTCGAAGGCCTCGCCCCGGTTCCAGGAGGCGTCGAACTCACGGCCGGTGGAGTGGGACACCCCGACGTAGTGCACGTTGGCCAGCTGACCCGGCTGGGCCTCGGGGCCGTCGCCGACCGTGAGGTCCTCGATCACGAGGTCGGCCGGCGGGGCGCCCTCGATCGGACCGATCTCCGGCTTGCCTGCCTGGGGCGTGTTCATCGCTGTCTCCTCCGTCGTCGCACGATCGTCCGGTCGGTGTCGATCCTGCCCGATCGTGACGGGCCGATTCCCGGCGGTCCCGGGGCCGGGAATCCCGACCCGGGGCGGACGCCCGGCGAGGGGCGCCACCGTCGAGGTGGCGCCCCTCGCCGGGCGGTCGGTCACCTGAGCCAGTCGAACCGGCGCACCAGCGGGAGCGTGGCCCAGACCCGGCCGAGACCGAGGGTGTTCCCCGCGCCGACCAGGGCGAGACCGGCCAGCACCGCGGCGTAGATCAGGTGGTCGTCCATGAAGGGGTTGTTCGCGGGAGGCAGGACGGCGGTCCACATCAGCACCATGAGCAGGCCACCGGCGACCGCGGCGAGCCGCATCCCGATGCCGAGCAGCAGGGCCACCCCGATGCCGGCCAGGCCGATCATGAACAGCCAGTCGGCCCAGGCCGCGCCGGCGATGTCTTGGTAGAGCCCCTGGAACGGACCCTTTGCGCCGAAGGCGAGGAAACCCTTGGTCGGGCTGCCGCCGTTGATCCAGGCGTTCTTCGTCTCGGTCTCGTGACCGAGGCCGAACAGCTTGTCCAGGAACGCCCAGAGGAAGATCCAGCCGAGGGCGATCCGGGTGCCGGCCCAGACGTACCGGGCGGCCCGCTGCCGGGTGGTCTCGGTTCCCGCCACCGGTGCGATGGTCCCGGCGGTGGTGTTCCGCTCGATCGTCGCGGTCATGGTCTCCACGTCCCTTCTCTGCCTGGCACCGCACTTCCCGGTGGCAGTTACATTCCACGCCGACGGCGGCCGTCCCGGCAGGGCCGACCGGTCCGTGCCGGGGCGGGACCTAAGTCCCCCGGCACCGGCCTCGGGGCGGGACCTTCGGCCCCGCCGGCCCCGGTCCGTCCGCCTCTGCCCCGACGGGTGGGGCCGGCCCTAGCGTCGGTCGCGAGAGCCCCGAGGAGGTCGTGATGAGGACGTGGCAGGTGGAGGACGTGATGACCCGGGAGGTCGCCACGGTGGGGGAGGAGACCCCCTACCGGGCGATCGTCGACGTGCTGGTCCGGCGCGGCATCAGCGCGGTGCCGGTGGTGGACGGGTTCCGGCGCGTGCTGGGGGTGGTGTCCGAGGCGGACCTGCTGCACAAGGTGGAGCATTCCGGGGCGCAGGAGGAGCGGCGGGTCTTCGTCGGGCGGCGACGCCGGGCCTCCCGGGAGAAGGCGGAGGCGCTGCTGGCGGGGGAGCTGATGACCGCGCCGGCGGTCACCACCCACCCGGGGGCGTCACTGCCGGCGGCGGCCCGGCTGATGGACCGGGAGGCGGTCAAGCGGCTGCCGGTCCTCGACGACCTGGGCCGGCTGGTCGGCATCGTCACCCGCAGCGACCTGCTCCGGGTGCATCTGCGCAGCGACGCCGAGATCCGCGAGGACGTGGTGCAGGAGGTGCTGCGGCGGGTGTTGGCGGTCCGGGACGGGTTGGTCACCGTGCAGGTCCGCGACGGCGCGGTGCGGTTGGACGGCCGGCTGGACCGGCGGACCGCCGCCGAGCTGGCGGTGAAGCTCGCCGGCCAGGTCAGCGGGGTGGTCCAGGTCACCAGCACCATCGGGTACGACCTGGACGACGAGGCGGCGGCCCGGACGCCGGGTGGAGTGACCCCGGTGGCCTGAGTCCGCCCCCACCGCCCCGTCCCCGAGGGGCCACCCCGGTGTCCCCCCCCCGCTCAGGGCACGGCGCTCGCGACGGCCTCCCGGGCGACCGTGGCCACCGGGACGCCCTCCCGGGCCGCCCAGTCGACGGCGTGCCGGACGTCGGCCACCGGCAGCGGCCGTCGGTCGGTCACCGTGACCGCCGTGTGCACCGCGAAGGACACGAACGGGTACGACCGGGCCAGCCCGGCCACCGAGGTGTGCACCTGGCTGGCCACCGCCAGCGCCTCCTGCCGGCTCAGCGACGGCAGGACCAGCAGGTACTCGTCGGGGGCGAGGCGGACCGCCCGGTCGACCGGGCGCAGCGGAGCGGTCAACGCGGCGATCACCGCCTGCGCCTCCCGGGCCGCGCTGCGCCGTCCGAAGCGCTCCGGGGCGCCGGCCGGCTCACCGACCCGTACCCCGATCAGCGCCACCGGCAGGGTGCCGGCGGCGGTCACCCCGTCCCGCCCCGTCCAGCGGTGCAGCGTCGCCTCGTCGACCAGGCCGGACGCGCCCTCCTCCACCACGGCGGCCCGTTCTGGCCCGCCGTGGTGGGCGCGGTCGACCCGCTCGGCCATCAGCCGCAGCGCCGCCTCGGCGCGGCTCTCGCCGGGGGTCGCCGGCAGGTCCAGGACCCGGCGCAGCACCTGGTCGATCGCGGTCAGCGCGGCCGGGGGCAGCCGGTCGCCGAGCAGCGCCCGCAGCCGGATCACCTCGTGCAGCGCCTCGTCCCGCCGGAACCCCCAGTGGCCGGAGAAGAGCCGCCCCTCCTCCAGGGTGCCGGCGACCGTCACCGCCCGCTGGTCCCGAGCCACCAGGCTGGCCCCGAACCGGGGGGTCAACGCGACCACGCTCCACTCCTGGGCCAGCTCCTCGGTCTCCGCCAGCGCCACCGCGTACCCACCGGGCGGCAGCTCCGGCGGTGTCTGTCCGACCAGCCCGACCACGGTGACCGCCGCGCCCGCGGTGATCCGACGGTAGCGCTCCTGCTCCCGCAGGAAGTACGGCATCCGCTGGAACAGGGCGATCACCACCAGCGGGCCGTCCTCGGCGGTGGTCAGCGCCGACCGCTCGATGGCGTGGGAGACCGTGACGAGACTCCGTTTGGTCAACAGTTGGGGGGCCGGTCCGTCGTGCAGCACCCCGTGAGCGTAGAGACACCGGTCGGTGCCCGCACGTGCCGCCCGGTCCCGGCGGTACCGGCGAGGCGGGAACCGGGTCCGGCGTCCTAGACTCCTGCGGTCACCCTCCCCAGCACGGACGGACCGACCGACGATGACGCGTACCGCCACCGACGACGCCCGGCTGCGGCCGGTGCCGGCCGGTGCCGCGCCGCTGGTCGTCCGGGCCGGGCAGGCGGTGTACGGCCCCCGTCGGCTCGGTGACCTGGTGGCGCGGCGGCCGGCCGGGGTCACCGGGCACCAGTGGAGTTCGGCCGTGCGGGAGGAGTTCGACCACGTCGTCTGCGCCGCCGGCACCGGTGTCCCGTTGTTCGCCCTGACCGTCGGCCCCGTCGCGGCGGCCGGTTCGGCGCGGCAGCGGGCCGAGCGGACGTGCGCGGCGGTGTGCGCGGCGGTGGGCCTGCCGGTGCTACGGATCGGCTCGCCGACGCTGCGGGCCGCCGGACACGGCCGCCGGATCGTCACGTACCTGGTCGACGCGCGTGCCTACACCGCCGGTGCGGCCCCGGACGAGCCGGACGACGCCCGGGTCGACTACCGCGACATCGTCGGCCGGCTGCCGGACGGGCGCACCGGCCCGGTCAACGATCTCGGCGCGCTGTCCCGGGCGGCGGCCGTCGAGGCGTACGTGTCGCGGCGGCTCAGTGACCCGATCGTGCGCGGACTGCACGTGCGCTGGCACGGTGCGGTGGCCGAGGGCTGGAGCTGGGTCGAGGTGCGGCCCGGCCGGTGCCTGGTGGAACGGGTCACCGTGCACGGCAGCCGGCTTGACTGCGGGGTGGATCCCGGCCGGCTGGCCGAGGATCTCGCGGCCGTGGCGGTGGGCGACCGGCTGGCCGACGTCGAGTGCGACGACGCCACCCTGCTCGACCGGGACGAGCTGCGCCGACAGATCCGTGCCCTGCGGAACCGGCGTGACGAGCTGAGTACGCCGTTCGCCTTCGACCATCTCTGCGTGGACTGACCCACCGGAACGACCCGCCGTCATTTACCGGCGACGGTTGGTGACATTCCGGCCCGCCCGGAAAACAGTCCCGGTTCCTTCGGATCGTGTTGAACCTTCGCCCGAGCCGGCCCGTACCTAAGCGGGAATGGACAGGATCTTCCCAGCCGCGCCACCCGACGCGGCGGACGGTGCGGAAAGGCATCGTCGGCCATCGACGTGCGACCGGAACGTCGCAGTGCCCCTCGACGGGGGCGACGGACCCGAATGGGCGTCTCCTCGTCGGGGACACGAGTCAGGTACCGGATCGAGAAGGAGAGCAATTCGATGCGCAGGTCCACAGGGGCACGCCGGTCATCCGGTAACGCGCGGAGCAAGCGGCTGCTGGCGGCGGTCGGTGCGCTCGTCGTCTTCGGCGGTATCGCCGCCGTCACCCAGATCTCATCGGCCGGGGACAAGCCGCGGCAGCAGACCCGCAACGTCTCGTCGGCCTGCGTCGCACCGAGCCCCGGTGCCACCTCGCCGAGCGGGCGCGGCAGCACCACCCAGACGTGGCAGAACGGTCGCTGGGTTCGGAACCACTGGGGTGACGGGCAGATGTCCGTCGCCGAATGCCAGGCGGTCAAGGCCGGCAACGCCCCGGTGACCACGCTGGCCTCCACGGTGGCCTGCCCGGAGGTCACCCCGCGGCTGCCGCAGATCCCGGCCCAGGCCAAGGCCGAGGTGGACAAGGAACTGGCCCTGCTCAAGACCCAGATCGACGACGCCAACAAGCGGTTGGCCGCCGAGGGGCGCAACGGGAAGGCGTTCATCGACAACGCCATCCTCGGCCCGCTGGCCGACAAGCGTCGGTCCGCGTTGAACCGGATCGCCACCGCGATCGGCCGGTTCGCCCAGCGCCCGCAGGGCCTGGAGCAGCTCGCCGGCTGCCAGGTGGCGGCCAACAACGGCGGCCAGAACAACGGCGGCAACAACAACGGCGGCCAGAACGGCGGCCAGAACAACGGCGGTCAGAACGGCGGCAACAACAACGGCGGCAACAACAACGGCGGCCAGAACGGCAACAACGGCAACGCGCTGGGCGTGCTCGCCAAGGACTGCGCCAACAGCCGGTTGCAGCCGCACGACGGCTTCCAGAACGGCAACCGCTGCGTCAGCACCGCGTTCGGCGAGGTCGGCGCGGCGGCCAACAACCCGTCGCTGCTGATCACGCAGTTCCCGAACCAGGTGCAGCGCAACCAGGCCTTCAGCCTGAAGGTCTCCACCCGTAACCTGGTCCGGGACCGCTTCCTGGCGGCCGGGCAGGGCGGTTACTACCTGGAGAGCTCGGTACTCAACGGGCAGGGCCTGACCCGTGGTCACTTCCACACCGCCTGCCGGATGCTGCAGAACACCAACCAGGCGCCGTCCAACCCGCAGGACGTCCCGGCGTTCTTCGTGGCCACCGAGGACGGTAAGGGCGGCAACCAGTCCGACGACGTGACCATCCAGATCCCGGGCCTGCCGCAGTCGGGTACGGCGCAGTGCGCGGTCTGGGCCGGTGACGGCTCGCACCGGGTGCCGATGATGGAGCGGGCCAACCAGACCCCCGCCTTCGACGTGGTGCGTATCCGGGTCAACTGACCGACACGGACGACGGCTGCGGGCCGTCCCGGGGGAGACCCCGGGGCGGCCCGCAGCTCTGTGTCGTCCCTCCGGGGTGGGTCGGCAACGGTTTTCGCCGCCCCGCCACCGCGTGGAAATTGTGTACAGCGCAAATGCGCCGGGGGCACGCTGATATCCCAGCGTGACCCCGGCGCACCCGATCGTGATCCGACCTGCCGGTCAGCGGTTCTTCCACGCCTCCACGACCGAGACCGGGATGCGGCCGCGCTCGGAAATCTCGTGGCCGTTCTTGGTGGCCCATTCCCGGATCGCCCGGTTCTGCTCGCGATCCATTCCCGAGACACCGGCCCGAGCTGGGCGGCGGGCCGGACGGCCGGCCTCGACCACACCGCGCCCCATTCGACGGCCAGCGGTGATGTAGGCGTCCAGCGCCTTGCGCAGCACCCCCGCGTTCTCGTCGGAGAGGTCGATGGTGTACGCCGCCCCGTCCAGGCTGAACTCGACGGTCCGATCGGCCTTTCCGCCGTCGAGGTCGTCGGTCAGAACGGTGATTACTTTCCTTGCCATCGCCATTACTCCCTGTGTTGAGCGGGGTGTGCTAAGAGTTTGACGTATCTGACGGCAAATCCGCAACAAAATGCCTCTCCTTCATTTGGCGGGTCGCGCCAATCCTGGGAAATCCCGCACCGGGCAATGCTGGGCACTGCGGTCGGCGGCATCCGGAGTGTGTCCTGGGTCACAGGGTGGAACACGGGGCACGGTTTGTGACTTGAGTGAGACACGCTCAACTAGACCCGATGGCAGGTGTCCGATGGCAACCCTTCCGGTACTTCCCCTCACCGACGTCGTCCTGCTGCCCGGCATGGTCATCCCGGTGACCCTGGACCCGACCACCCAGGCCGCCGTGGACGCGGCGCGGGCCAGCGGCGACAAGACCCTGCTCGCCGTGCCGCGCATCGACGGCGAGTACGGCCCCGTCGGCACGATCGCCACCATCGAGAAGGTGGGCCGGCTCCCCGACGGTGAACCCGCCGCGGTGGTGCGCGGCCTGGCCCGGGCCCGGATCGGCTCCGGGGTTCCCGGCCCCGGCGCGGCCCTCTGGGTGGAGGCCACCCGACTCGACGAACCCGCTCCCGCCGGTCGCGCCCGCGACCTGGCCCGGGAGTACCGCGCCCTGATGACCTCGGTCCTCCAGCAGCGGGGCGCCTGGCAGGTCATCGACGCGATGGAACGGATGACCGACCTGTCCGAACTCGCCGACGCGGCCGGCTACGCGCCCTGGCTCAGCCTGCCGCAGAAGACCGAGCTGCTGGCCGCGCCCGACGTCACCGCCCGGCTGGAGCTCCTGGTCGGTTGGGTGAAGGAGCACCTGGCCGAGCAGGAGGTGACCGAGCAGATCAACAGCGACGTCCGGGAGGGGCTGGAGAAGTCCCAGCGGGAGTTCCTGCTCCGCCAGCAGCTCTCCGCGATCCGCAAGGAACTGGGCGAGGACGAGCCGGACGGTTCCGCCGACTACCGTTCCCGGGTGGAGTCCGCCGACCTGCCGGACAAGGTCCGCGAGGCGGCGCTGCGCGAGGTCGGCAAGCTGGAGCGGGCCAGCGACGCCTCCCCGGAGGCCGGCTGGATCCGCACCTGGCTGGACACGGTGCTGGAGATGCCGTGGAGCACCCGTACCGAGGACAACACCGACCTGGCGGCGGCCCGCGCGGTGCTCGACGCCGACCACGCCGGCCTGGCCGACGTGAAGGACCGCATCCTGGAGTACCTGGCGGTGCGCAACCGTCGGGCCGAGCGCAACCTCGGCGTGGTCGGCGGACGCGGCTCCGGCGCGGTGCTCGCCCTCGCCGGTCCGCCCGGCGTCGGCAAGACCAGCCTCGGTGAGTCGGTGGCCCGTGCGTTGGGCCGCAACTTCGTCCGGGTGTCGCTCGGCGGCGTCCGCGACGAGGCCGAGATCCGCGGCCACCGGCGCACCTACGTGGGCGCGCTGCCCGGCCGGATCGTCCGTGCCCTGCGCGAGGCCGGCTCGATGAACCCGGTGGTGCTCCTCGACGAGGTGGACAAGCTGGCCGTCGGGTACGCCGGCGATCCGGCCGCCGCCCTGCTGGAGGTGCTCGACCCGGCGCAGAACCACACCTTCCGGGACCACTACCTGGAGGTCGACCTCGACCTGTCCGACGTGCTGTTCCTGGCCACCGCCAACGTGGTGGAGACCGTCCCCGGCCCGCTGCTGGACCGGATGGAACTGGTCACCCTGGACGGTTACACCGAGGACGAGAAGGTCGCCATCGCCCGCGACCACCTGCTGCCCCGGCAGCTCCAGCGGGCCGGGCTGACCACCGACGAGGCCACCGTGGCCGACGAGGCACTCGCCCGGATCGCGGGGGAGTACACCCGGGAGGCCGGCGTACGGCAGCTCGAACGGGCGCTGGCGAAGATCCTGCGTAAGGTCGCGGTCACCCTGGCCACCGACCCGGCCCCGGTCCGGGTGGACACCGGCAACCTGGCCCGTTACCTGGGCCGGCCGAAGTTCACCCCGGAGTCGGCGGAGCGGACGGCGGTGCCCGGCGTGGCCACCGGCCTGGCGGTCACCGGCGCGGGTGGCGACGTGCTCTTCATCGAGGCGACCAGCATGGAGGGTGAGCCCGGGTTGACCCTGACCGGGCAGCTCGGCGACGTGATGAAGGAGTCGGCGCACATCGCCTGGTCGTACCTGCGGGCCAACGGACGGCGGTACGGGCTGGACCCGAACGTCCTCGCCGGACACCGGATCCACCTGCACGTCCCGGCGGGCGCGGTGCCCAAGGACGGACCGAGCGCCGGCATCACCATGGTCACCGCGCTGGCCTCCCTGGTGACCGGCCGGCCGGTGCGGCCCGAGTTCGGGATGACCGGCGAGGTGACGCTCTCCGGGCGGGTGCTGCCGATCGGCGGGGTCAAGCAGAAGCTGCTCGCCGCGCACCGGGCCGGACTGACCGAGGTGATCATCCCGGCCCGGAACGAACCGGACCTCGACGACCTGCCCACCGAGGTCCGCGAGGCGCTGACCGTGCACACCCTGGCCGACGTGGCGGACGTGCTGGCCCTGGCGTTGCGCCCGGCCGAGATCGAGGCCGGGGCGCTCGGCGGTCAGCCGGTCGGCGCCGCCTGAGGCGTCCCGTCCGACACACCGTCCCGTCCGAACACCGTCCCCTCTGACGACCGGTCCGTTCCCGACGTCCCGTCCGGGCGTCGGGGGCGGACCGGCCCGTAGCCTGGACGTTCCCGTTTCCCGCATCCGTCACCGCACGGTGGCACCCCCCGGAGGCGATCTTCCGTGAACGTGTTCCTGTGGATCCTGCAGATCCTGCTCGCCGCACTCTTCGCCGGCGCGGGACTGACCAAGCTGAGCCAACCCAAGGAGAAGCTGCGCGACCGGATGAGCTGGGTGGAGAACGTGCCACCCGCCCAGGTCAAGGCGCTCGGCGCGGCCGAGGTGCTGGCCGCGGTCGGGTTGGTCCTGCCCGGCCTCACCGGCATCGCCACGGTGCTCACCCCGCTGGCCGCCGTCGGGCTGGTGATCGTGATGGCCGGCGCGGTCGTGGTGCACGCCCGGGCCAAGGAACACCCCGGCACCGCGCTGACCGCGGTGCTGCTGGTGCTGGCGGCGATCGTGGCCTGGGGCCGGTTCGGGCCGTACCCGCTCTGAGCACCCGCGACCGGCCCGCGCCCCGTCCCGGGCGCGGGCCGGTCACCCGGGGGTGTCAGTGCCCCTCGCCGCCGCGGTCGCGCCGTACGGTCGCCTTGCGGCCCTTGATGGTGCTGTTGCGCAGTCCCGCGATCACCTCGTCGGCGACAGCCTGCGGCACCTCCACGAGGGAGAACCGGTCGGCGATCTCGATCGAGCCGATGTCCCGGCCGCTCACCCGGGTCTCCCCGGTGATCGCACCGACCAGGTCCTGCGGGCGGACCCCGGCGCGGCGACCCAGGCCGATGAAGACCTGCGCGGTGCCGCCGGTACGGGGGCGGCCGCCCCCGCCGCGCCGGTCGCCGCCCCGGCCGTCGAACCCGGGCCGGGACTCGCGGGGCGGGCGGACCGTCACCTGCGGGATCTCCTCCTCGTCGTCGGAGCCGGGCAGGGCCGCCTCGTGGGCCAGCTTGACGGCCGCCAGCGCCACCTCCATCAGGTCGAACTCGTCCGACAGCGACTCCACGATCACCCGGAACGGATCCAGGTCGTCCTCCAGCAGGCTCTCCCGCAGCGCCGCCTGGGTCAGCGCCATCCGGCGGGTCCGCAGGTCCGCCACCGTCGGGATCTTGTCGATGTCGATCCGCTGGCCGGTGACCCGTTCGATGGTCTTGAGCATCCGGTGCTCCCGGGGCTCGGCGAGGGTGATCGCCACCCCTTCCCGACCGGCCCGACCCACCCGGCCGATCCGGTGCACGTACGACTCCGGCGCCGACGGCACGTCGTAGTTGACCACGTGGGTGAGCTGCTCGACGTCCAGCCCGCGGGCCGCCACGTCGGTGGCCACCAGCAGGTCGGCGGTCCCGGCGCGCAGCCGGCCCATCACCCGGTCCCGCTGCTCCTGGCTCATCCCGCCGTGCAGCGCCTCGGCCCGGTAGCCCCGCCCGTTCATGGTCTCGGTCAGCCGGTCGACCTCCTCCCGGCTGCGACAGAACACGATCGCCGCGGTCGGGGACTCCACGTCCAGCACCCGACCCAGCACCGCCGGCTTGTGCGCCCGGGTGACGATGTACGCGCTCTGCCGCACCCGGGGGGCCTCGCCGGCCACCGGTTGCTCGCGGCCGATCTGGATCCGCTCCGGGTCGGTCAGGTGCTTACGGGCCAGGCCGTCGATCCGGGCCGGCATGGTGGCCGAGAAGAGCACCGTCTGGCGTTGCGCGGGGGCGTGCTCCAGGATCGCCTCGATGTCCTCGGCGAAACCCATGTCGAGCATCTCGTCGGCCTCGTCCAGCACCACCGTGGCCAACGACCCCAGCCGCAGGGTGCCCCGGGCGATGTGGTCCAGCGCCCGTCCCGGGGTCGCCACCACCACGTCCACCCCGAGGTCCAGGGCGCGCAACTGGCGGCCGATCGGCTGGCCACCGTAGATCGGCAGCACCCGGGCACCGAGATCCTTGCCGTACCGGTGGAACGCCTCGGAGACCTGGACGGCCAGCTCGCGGGTGGGCACCAGCACCAGCGACACCGGGTCGCCGCCGCTGCGGTCCTCCGGCATCCGCTGCAACAGGGGCAGGGCGAACGCGGCGGTCTTACCCGTACCGGTGGCGGCCTGTCCGAGCAGGTCCCGGCCGGCCAGCAGCAGCGGGATCGCCTCCCGTTGGATCGGGGTCGGCTCCTCGTAGCCGAGTGCGGCGAGGGCGCCCAGCAGTTCGGCGCGCAGCCCGAGATCCACGAAGGCGGGTACGCCGTCGGAGTCGTCGGGCGCGGAGAGGTCGGTCGGTGTAGGTGCGGAACTCATGGGCAAAGTTTTCCATCACCCCCGTCGGGCCGCTGCGCCGACCGGCACAACCGTGCCGGTCGGCACAGCGGCGGCGGGAACCGCCCGATAGCCTGACGGACGTGCGGACGGTCGAGCTGCTCTGCTGTCCGGCGCTGGAGGAGGCGGTCCGCGCCGCCTGGGGCCGGTTGGCCGGGGCGGGGCTGCCCAGCCTGGCGCGGCACGGTCATCCGACGAACCGGCCGCACCTGACCCTGGCCGCGGTGGACGACTTCCCGCCCGGCGCGGCGGACCGGCTCGCCGGGCTCTTCGACGACGCGCTGCCCCTGCCGGTGCGGCTGGACCGGGCGACGGTGCTCGACGGCAGCGCCCCGTTGGTCTGGCCCGTGCGGCCCACCGCGGCGCTGACCGGCCTGCACCGGGCGGTCTGGGCCGCGCTCGACGGCGCGGACGGCCGGCGGCCCTGGCACGCCCCGGGCCACTGGATTCCGCACCTGAGCCTGGCGTTG
This sequence comes from Micromonospora rifamycinica, assembly GCF_900090265.1. Lineage (NCBI taxonomy): Bacteria > Bacillati > Actinomycetota > Actinomycetes > Micromonosporales > Micromonosporaceae > Micromonospora > Micromonospora rifamycinica. Next base: position 1,137,812 of record NZ_LT607752.1, on the reverse strand, counting down.
CGCTTCCGCGACCACGACCGGCGGCTGGCCCGCGCGGTGGTCGACGGCGACCGGCCGGCGGGTCGGTTCGTCGCGGCGCGCAGTTACGACGGCGACACCCGGACGGTGCACCCGTTGGGCGGTGGCTTCCCAACGGAATGACGCTGCTCTATGGTGGGTGGAGCGCTCCCGTCGACGGTCTGTCCGACCGCCCGGCGGATCAATGCTGCGCTGGAGCCCGGTCGGATGGTCACTGCCATCACCACCGGAAGAGGCCCCATGCCCCAGCATCCCCGACGGCGTCCGGTCGCGCTCGCGGCTGCCGCCCTGCTCGCCCTCGGCGGGCTCGCGGCCGTGCCGCAGCTCGCCTCCGCCGCCCCCGACCCCGGCTCACCGGTCAAGGTCAACCAGGTCGCCTACGTGCCAGGGCTGCCCAAGCAGGCCACCGTCGTGAACTCCGCGAACTCCCCGCTCGGCTGGACGCTGCGCAACGCCGGCGGCGCCACGGTCGCCTCCGGGCAGACCACGGTACGGGGCGCCGACGCGCTCTCCGGCGATTCGGTGCACATCGCCGACTTCTCCGCCTACGACACCCCGGGCACGGGCTACGTGCTGTCGGTCGGTGGGAGCAACAGCTACCCGTTCGACATCTCCGCCGACCCGGTCCGCCGGCTGCGCGGTGACTCGCTGGCGTTCTTCTACCACCAGCGCAGCGGCACCCCGATCGACGCCCAGTACGTGGGTTCCCGGTACGCCCGCCCGGCCGGGCACGTCAACGTCGCCCCGAACCGGGGCGACAACAACGTGCCGTGCCGCACCTCCTGCGGTTACACCCTGGACGTGCGCGGTGGCTGGTACGACGCCGGTGACCAGGGCAAGTACGTGGTCAACGGTGGCCTGGCCACCTGGCAGCTCCAGAACATCTACGAGCGGACCCTGCACGTCGCCGGGGCGGACAGGTCGGCCGTCGCCGACGGCACGCTGGCCATCCCGGAGCGGTCCAACGGGGTGCCGGACGTGCTCGACGAGGCCCGCTGGGAGTTGGAGTTCCTGCTCAAGATGCAGGTGCCGGACGGCCGGACCAACGCCGGCATGGTCCACCACAAGATCCATGACCAGAACTGGACCGCGCTGCCCACCCGTCCCGAGCTGGACAGTGAGGCGCGGCTGCTCTCCCCGGTGAGCACCGCCGCCACCCTCAACATGGCCGCGGTGGCCGCCCAGGCGTCCCGGCTGTGGAAGCCGTTCGACGCCGCCTTCGCCTCCCGGGCGCTGGCCGCCGCCGAGAAGGCGTACACGGCGGCGAAGGCCAACCCGAACCGGCTGGCCCCCGCCACCGACAACACCGGCGGCGGCGCGTACGAGGACAACACCGTCACCGACGAGTTCTACTGGGCCGCGGCGGAGCTGTACGCCACCACCGGCAACACCGGCTACCGCAACGACCTCAGCAGCTCCCCGCACGCCCGGGGCGCCAGTTTCACCAGGGGCGCGTACGACTGGAGCTGGACGGCCGGGCTGGGCGACACCACCCTGGCGCTGGTGCCGACCGGTCTGGCCAGTGGCGACGTGAGCGCGATCCGCTCGGCGATCGTCGGCTTCGCCGACCGGATGCTCGCCCAGATCGCCAACCAGGGCTACCCGGCCCCGGGCAGCGGCAACGGCACGTACTACTGGGGTTCCAACGGCGCGGTCGCCAACAACGCCAACGTCCTCGCGGTGGCCTACGACCTGACCCGCACGACGAAGTACCGCAACGGGGCCTTCGCCGCCTACGACTACCTGCTCGGCCGCAACCCGCTCAACCAGTCCTACGTGGCCGGCTACGGCGACAAGCCGGTGCGCAACGTGCACCACCGGTTCTGGGCCAACCAGAACGACGGTTCACTGCCCACCGCGCCGCCCGGCTCGCTCTCCGGCGGCCCGAACAGCGAGTTGCAGGACCCGGTCGTCCAGGCCCAGCTCGGTGGCTGCAAGCCGCAGAAGTGCTTCGTCGACGACATCGGGGCGTACTCGGTCAACGAGGTGGCGATCAACTGGAACTCGGCGATGGCCTGGCTGGTGCACTGGGCGGCCGAGCAGGCGGGCACCGGCACCGGGCCGGACCCGACGCCGACCCCCACGGTGACGCCGCCGCCGACCACCACGCCCCCGCCTACCACCACGCCGCCGCCGGCCGGCGGGTGCGCGGTGACGTACTCGGCGAACAGCTGGAGCACCGGCTTCACCGGTAGCGTCACGCTGACCAACACCAGCGCGGCCGCCTGGTCGTCGTGGCGGCTGACCTTCCGGTTCACCGGTAACCAGCAGATCAGCCAGGGCTGGTCGGGCCGGTTCAGCCAGAGCGGCAGCGAGGTCACGGTGACCAACGAGAGCTACAACGGCGCGGTCGCGCCGAACGCCTCGGTCAACCTCGGCTTCAACGCCTCGTACACCGGCACCAACGCGACCCCGACCGGGTTCGCCGTGAACGGGACGGCCTGCACGCTGCGCTGACCCCACGTCCACCCCGGGCCGCCCGCGCCGCACGGCGGGCGGCCCGGGGTGGTCCGGCGTTCCCACCGACCGGCCGGGGCGGGTCGTGGTCCGGTGCCCGGCGGCCGTGTCCGCACGTCGCCCTTCGGGGGTCGTGGGAGGAATGCTCCTTCTCTGCCGGTTCACAGCGTTTACGGTGCGTTCAGGTTCATCCGCACCGCGTACCGGGAGAGGACCGACCATGCGCGTGCCCAGCCGAAGCCCCGGCCCCCAGCCCGGCGTCACCCCACCCGCCCCGGCCCGGCGGTCGCCCGTGCCGACCCGTGCCGACCGGCTGGTCGCCCCCGACCTCGACGCCTACCGGACGGCGGTCGCGGAACTGCTGGTCGAGGTGGGCGCGCTGGCCGGCGTCACCGCCACCGCCGCCCGTCAGGTGCTGCTCGACGAGCGGCTGCGCGAACCGGCCATCGCCGACGTGCTCGACGCGACCGAGCAGGGCCTGCTCGGCGCCCGCGAGAGCCTGCTGCTGGAGCTGGCCCGGCACCAACCCGACGCCCGCGCCTCGGCCCCGGACCTGACCGCGCTGGTCCGGATCTACCTGCTCTCCCGCATCGACCTCATGTGGTGGCGGGACGCCCCGGTGCTGCGCACCGACGAGCAGGTCGACACCCACCCCGACCTGATCGACCTGGAGTGGCTGCGCCGTCGCAGCCTGCTCGGCTTCCGCTACCGGGAGCAGCCGGCGGGTGTCCTCGGTCGCGGCGTGCGTGGCCTGCGGCAGCGGCTGGTGCCGGAGGCCGCCCCGCGTACCGCCGGGGTGCCCTTCCGGCGGACCCGCCGGGAGATCGTCGCGCTCCTCAACGACCTCGCCCGGGAGTTCGCCCGGTCCGCCCCGCCGGACACCCCGCCGCTGTGGGTGACCAGCCTGGCGCACAGCGCCGAACACCAGTACCGGTTGCGTCGGCTCGGGTACCCGGCCATGCTCCCCAGCGGCCACTGCCTCGGCTGGGCGGTGGACGTGGAGCTGGCCTGGTACGCCCGGTTCGGCGCGCGGGACGTGCTGGCCGAGATCCTGCTGGCCCGACAGGCCGCCGGTGAGGTGAACGTCATCGACGAGGGGTCCACCTGGCACGTCTGCCTGGCCCCGGCCGCCCGGGCCCGGCTGCGCTCGGCGTACGAGGCCGAGATGGGCAGCTGAGGCCGTCCCCGGCAACCCGCCGCGCGGACCGGCCCTGGCACGCCCTCCGGGGTGGGACCGGCCCTGGGGTGCCGTGGGCGCTCCCGCCGGCGGTCAGCCGGCCACCAGCAGGGCCAGCACCGCGGCCAGCGTGGCGAGCACCGCGACCACCGCGCTGGTCGCCACGAACCGGCCCAGCGGCACGGTCACCCCGGCGGCCCGGCAGCGCTCGTACCACAGCAGGGTGGCCAGCGAGGCCCACGGCACCGCCAGCGGGCCGACGTTGGTGCCGATCAGCAGGGCCAGCAGCCGGGTCTCGTCGCCGGGTGGGAGGACCGCCTCGCCGGCCAGGTAGGCGGGCAGGTTGTTGACCAGGTTGGCCAGGAACGCGCCGGTGCCCCCGGCCCGCAGCGCCCCCACCGTGCCCCCGGCCTCGCCGAGCAGCACCGACACCAGGTCGTCCAGCCCGTGCCGGCCGAGGGTCTGCACGACCAGGAACAGGCCGGTCACGAAGACCAGCAGCCGCCAGGGCAGCAGCGCCGGGCGCAGGGTCCGCCGGGAGCGGACCGCGAAGCCGAGCACCACCAGCCCGGCGGCGACGGCGGCGGCGACGCCGATCTCCACCCCGGCCAGGATGCCGGCGACGAGCAGCAGGCATCCGGCGACCGCCGTGCCGAACAGCAGCCGGTCCTCGGGCCGGTGCGGCGTGGGCGGGGCGAACCGGTCCGCGTCGCGCCGACCCCGCCGCCAGTGCCAGAACCACAGCCCCGCCATGGTCACCCCGATCGCCGCGAGCTGCGGTAACGCCATCCTGGCCGCGTACGCCGCCGGGGTCAGGTCGACCCGGTCGGCGGCGAGCAGATTGGTGAGGTTCGACACCGGCAGCAGCAGGCTGGCGGTGTTGGCCAGCCAGACGGTGGTCATCGCCAGCGGCCCCGGGGCGGTGCCCAGCTTACGGGCCAGCGCGATCATCACCGGCGTGAGCAGCACCGCGGTGGTGTCCAGGTTGAGGGTGATGGTGGTGAGCGCGGCGAACCCGACGCAGAGCAGGAACAGCGCGGCGAAGCTGCCCCGGGCGGCGATCGCCAGCCGGGTGGCCAGCACGTCGAACACCCCGGCGACGGCGGTCAGCTCGGCGAGCACCACCACCGCGCCGAGGAAGAGCAGCAGCGGCAGGACGCGGTGCAGCGTCGCCGCGGCGTCGGCCCGGGGGAGCAGGCCGGTGAGCACCGCGCCCAGGCCGGCCAGGGCCAGCCCGATCGCCACCTGGTCCAGCGGGTGCAGCCGTGGACGGCGGGGGCGGTCGGTCGGTACGGGCGGCGGGCCGCCGGCAGGTGTCACGGCGCCTGATCCTCGCACAGCCGGCGCGGGTCCGCCGCCGGACCGCCCGAACGGCCCGACCGTGGTGGCCGGGCCGTCCGGGCTGCCGGGTCACCAGCTCAGGTAGCCGGCCTGGGTCTGGACGTTCAGCTCGGGGATCCGGACCAGGTCGGCCGTCCAGGTCCGCCAGTCGCTGAGCTTCAGTACGTCCAGCCCCTTCTGGATGTCGCTGGAGTAGATGTGCCCGTTGTAGTAGTACGTCGACCAGGCCCCACCGGTGGTGAGCTGGGTGTCCGACAGCGGCCCGCGCTCCCAGAAGCCGATCTCCTTCGGCCGGGTCGAGTCGGTGAAGTCCCAGACCGAGACCCCGCCCTGGTACCAGGCCTGCACCATGACGTCCCGGCCGAGCACCGGGATCAGCGAGCCGTTGTGCGCCACGCAGTTCTCGGTGTCGGCGTTGGCCCGGGGGATCTTGTAGTAGCTGCGGAAGACCATCTTCCGGGCGTCGCCCCGGCCGGTGATGTCGTAGACGGCGTCCGCGCCCCGGGTCGGGCCGACGACCTCGTTGCAGGTGGCCGCGCCGCCGCCACCGAGCTCGTCGGTGAAGACCACCTTGGTGCCGGCGTTGTTGAAGGTGGCCGAGTGCCAGAACGAGAAGTTGACGGTGTCCCGGATCCGGTTGATCACCCGGGGCGCCTCGCGGTCCCGGATGTCCAGCAGGACACCGTCGCCCATGCAGGCGCCGGCGGCCAGGTCCCTGGTCGGGTAGGCGGTGATGTCGTGGCATCCGGTGGTGGCCGAGGTCTGCCCCGGGATGCCCTCGTAGCCGCCGTCCGGGAAGAGGTTCGGCGTGGCCACCACCGCGGCCTCGGTGGGCTCGTGCACCGGGACCTTGACGATCGAGATCGAGTCGTGCGGCGGCTGGCAGTCGGGGTAGTCGGCCCGCGGGCTGTACGACGACACGTACAGGTAGACCGTCCTGCGGTCCTTGCCCGGCACGAGGGTGTGGGTGTGCGAACCGCAGGCGGTCTCCACCGACTTCAGGTAGCGCGGGTTGGCCTTGTCGCTGATGTCGAAGACCTTGATGCCCTCCCAGGACTCCTTCACCGTCGCCGGCTGCGTCGCGCTGGCGCAGGAGTCGTCGGTACGCGAGGAGTCGGTGGAGAGGAAGAGCAGGTCGCCGTAGACCGAGATGTCGTTCTGCGAACCGGGGCAGAGCACCTGCGAGACGATCGTCGGGGCGTTGGGGCGGCCGATGTCGTAGACGACGAAGCCGTTGTAGTTGCCGACGAAGGCGTACCGACCCTGGAAGGCCATGTCGGTGCCGAACGCGCCGGTGGTGTCGAAGGGGGCCTGCTTGGGCAGGTTGGCCACCTGGCGCAGGTTGGGGCTGCTGGAGATCTCGTCCACGCCGAGGCCCGGGGCCGCCGCAGGTACGCCCTGCGTCGTGGTGGCCGGTGCGGCGTTGCCCGCCGGGCTGGTGGCGACGCCGGCCACCAGCAGGCCCGCGGCGATGAGGCCGACGGCTCTCAACTGCCGTCGTCGGGGCAGGGGGAATCTGGTCATCGGCAGAACCCTTCAAAGGGGACGACGCGTGCCGAATACCTTACGCGTCAATGAAGTCTGTCGATGTGATTCACGTCACATATAATCGTGATGGTAAATGGATACGATCGCGGCGACCTCGACCGGAGGGGGAGCCGCATGACCGGCCGACGTGGACGGATCCTGCTCGCCGTCACAGCCGCCGTCGCCGTTCTGCTGTCGATCGGGCTCGCCCTGCGCCCGGAGGACCGGCCGGAGCCGGCGGCGGGCCGCCCGGCCGCCCCGACGCCCACCCTCCCCACCGACGCCCCCGCGGTGATCGTGCCCGGCCGGCCGGGCGAGCCCGCCGTGACCCGGCCCGCGCAGCAGGCCCGTGACGCCGGCCCGCCCCGGTACAACACCCCCGACGTCTGGTTCGTCCGGATGATGATCCCGCACCATCAGCAGGCCCTCCAGATGGCCGAGCTGGCCCCCGAGCGGGCCGCCAGCGTGCAGGTCAAGGCGATCGCCGCCCGGATCCGGGGCGCGCAGGGCCCGGAGATCGGGCTGCTGCGCGGCTGGCTCGACACCCGGGGCCTGCCCGCCGACGAACCCGGCCACGACCACGGCGGGATGCGCGGCATGCCGTCACCCGCGGCGATCCGGCAACTCACCGACGCCCGGGGGACGGCCTTCGACCGGCTCTTCGTCCAGCTGATGACGGCCCACCACGAGGGCGCGGTGGCGATGGCCACCGAACTGCTCTCCGCCGGTGCCGACCAGCAGCTCAACGAGTTCGCCAACGCGGTCGCGACCGAACAGGCCGTGGAGATCGCCCGGCTGCGCGAGCTGGTCTGACCGGCGACCGGCCCGGCCCGCTCCGCGTCGACCGCCGCCCCGACCGGACCCCCCGCCCCGACCGGACCCGCCGCCCCGACCGGACCCGCCGCCCCGACCGGACCCGCCGAGCGTCGGACCCGCCGAGCGTCGGACCCGCCGAGCGGGGGCAGCCGTCCGGGCCGGGGCACTACGCTCGGTCACCGTGAGCCGTACCCTCTTTGGCCGCCCGCTGCGCGGCGTCGCCTTCGACGTCGGCGTCAGCGCCCTGGTGGTGCTCTCCATCCTGGTCACGGCGGCCCAACCCGCGACGTCGGCCGTGCCCGGTGGCTGGGCGGTCGCCCTGGTCGGCCTCGCCATGGCGGTAGCCCTGCTGTTCCGCCGCGGCCACCCGTCACTGGTCGCGACGGTGGTGGCCGGGCTGGCGCTGATCCAGGTGCTCGCCGGCTGGGGTCCACTGCCCTACGACCTCGCCGTGCTGATCGCCCTCTACAGCGTGGTCAAGTACGCCGACCGGCTGCGCGACGGGGTGCTGGCCGGGGCGGTGGCCGCCGTCGGGGTGCTGCTGGCCGCCTCGCAGGCCGGGGCCAACGTCGTCTGGTGGGCCACCGCGATCTACTTCGGGCTGGTCACCGGCGGGGTGTGGCTGGCCGCGCTGAACGTCCGCACCCGCCGCCTCTACGTGCTCAGCCTGGAGGAACGGGCCGCCACCCTGGAGCGGGAGCGCGAGGCGGAGGCCCGCGCGGCGGTGGTCGGCGAACGGGCCCGGATCGCCCGCGAGCTGCACGACGTGGTGGCGCACAGCATGGCCGTGATGATCGTCCAGGCCGACGGGGCACGGCTGCTGTTCGACCGGGATCCGGAGACCGCCCGGCACGCGGTCAAGGTGGTCGCCGACACCGGACGGCAGGCGCTGGAGGAGATGCGGCGGCTGGTCGACGTACTGCGGGAACCCCAGCCGCCGGAGCCGGCGACCGACCCCGACGCGACCGCCCCCACCGGCGACCCGGAACGCCGCCGCGCCACCGTCGCCGAGCTGCCCGCGCTGGTGGGCCGGTTCCGCGACGCCGGCCTGCGGGTCCGCTACCGGGCCGAGGACGTGCCGGCCACCCTGCCCCCCGGGCTCGACCTGACCGTCTACCGGGTGGTGCAGGAGGCCCTCACCAACGCCCTCAAGCACGCCGGCGTCGGCGCGGACGTCACGGTCGGGCTCGGTGTCGAGGACGACCTGGTGGTCCGGGTGACCGACGACGGGCGCGGGCGTACCCCGGTCCGTCCGGCCCCCTCCGGCGGCCACGGCCTGGTCGGGATGCGCGAACGGGTCGGGGTGTACGACGGTCGGCTGGTCGCCGGCCCGCGCAGCGGTGGCGGGTGGCAGGTCGAGGTCCGGCTGCCGCTACCGTCGACCCCGGACCCGGAGGTGATCGCGGCATGACCGTACGAGTGGTGATCGTGGACGACCAGGCGCTGGTCCGGGCCGGCTTCAAGATGGTGCTGGACTCCCAACCTGACCTGGAGGTCGTCGGCGAGGCGATCGACGGCGCGGACGCGCTGCGGGTGCTGGCGACGGTCGAGGCCGACGTGGTGGTGATGGACCTGCGGATGCCGACCATGGACGGGGTGGAGGCGACCCGCCGGATCTGCGCCGCCCCCACCGACGGCCGGCCCCGGGTGCTGGTGCTCACCACCTTCGACACCGAGGCCGACGCGTTCGCCGCGCTCCGTGCCGGAGCCAGCGGCTTCCTGCTCAAGAACGTGCCCCCGGAGGAGCTGCTGGCCGCCATCCGGGTGGTCGCCGAGGGGGACTCGGTGGTCGCCCCGTCGATCACCCGCCGGCTGCTGGACCGGTTCGCCGACCGGCTCGGTCCCGCCCCCGCCGAGGATCCGCGACTGGCCCAGCTCACCGACCGGGAACGGGAGATCCTGCTACTGGTCGCCCAGGGCCTGGCCAACGCCGAGATCGCCGCCCGGGTGCACGTCGCCGAGGCGACCGTGAAGACCCACGTCGGCCGGATCCTGGCCAAGCTCCAGCTCCGCGACCGGGTCCAGGTGGTGGTCCTGGCGTACGAGAGCGGTCTGGTCACCCCCGGCGGCTGAACCGGGTGCGACCAGGGCCGCTGAGCCGGGTACGACCAGGGCCGGCTGGCTCGGGGGCGACAGGGTCGCTGAGCCCGGGTGCGACCCGGGTCGTACGGGTCGCCCCGGTCGGGGACGACCTACGGCGCAGCCGGCCCGAGCGTCCGGGTGGACGCGGGCCGGTCCGGCGCTGCCTAGCGTCGGAGGCGACCCGCATTCCGTCGCCCGGGAGTCCCGATGTCCGTTCCCGTCACCCCTGCCGGCCGCCGCGCGCCGGTCCCGCCCGCCGCCGACCCCCGGGCGCCCGGCCGGTCCGTCGCGGTCACGGTTCCCGCCACCGGTCGGCGGTGACCGCGATGCGGCGACTGACCCTGCGTACGCTGCGCGCCGACGCCCTGCGGCTGCTGCTCTCCTCGGTGGCGATCGTGCTCGGTGTCGCCTTCCTCGCCGGCACGCTGATGCTCACCGACGGCATGCGTGCCGGCGCGTACGAGCGGGCCGGCACCTTCGACCGGCACACCGACCTGGGCGTGTACGCCGGCCGGACCGCCCTGCCGCCGTCCCTGGTAGACCGGGTCCGCACGGTCGACGGGGTGACCGCGGCGGCCGGTGAGCTGACCACCACCGCCGGAGTGGTCGGCGTCGACGGCCGTCCGGTGCTCGGCGTCGGGTTGCTCGCCGCGATCCCCACCGAACCCGCGCTGCGCTCCTACGACGTGGTCGCCGGCCGGCTGCCCGACCGTCCCGGCGAGGTGGTCCTCGACGCGCCCACGGTCGCCGAGGAGGGCTTCGTGCTCGGCGGCGAGGTCGGCGTCGGCGGCGCCACCGGCGCGGCCCGCCCGTACACGCTGGTCGGCACGGTCGACGTGGCCGGCACCAGCCGGGACGTCGGTGGACCGTTCGTCGGGCTGGTCGGCGCGGACGCGTTGGCGGCCAGCGGGGAACCGGGCTACGGCCGGATCATGGTGGCCGGCGTGCCGGGGGTGCCCGGGGCGACCCTGGCCGACCGGGTGACCGCGGTGGTCGGCGGGGACGCCACGGTGAAGTCGCGTCAGCGGATCCTCGACGAGGCCGTCGAGGACGCGGTGCGTGACCTCGACCAGTTCCGGCTGGTGCTGCTCCTCTTCGCCGCGGTGGCGGTGGTGGTGGCCGGGTTCGTCATCGCCAACACGTTCGCCATCGTGCTCGCCCAGCGGGCCCGGCGGACCGCGCTGCTGCGGCTGGTGGGGGCCCGCCGGGGGCAGGTCTTCCGGGCCGCGGTGCTGGAGGCGGTGCTGCTGGGCCTGGTCGGCTCGGCGCTCGGGGTGACGCTCGGCGGTGGGCTGGCCGCCGGGGCGGCGGCCCTGGCCCCCCGGCTCGACCTGCCGGTCTCCGACGGCCTGACGCTGACCGCCCGGACCATCGGGCTCAGCCTGCTGCTCGGCACCCTGGTCACGGTCGGGTCCGCGCTGCTGCCCGCCTGGCAGGGCACCCGGGTGCCGCCGATAGCCGCCCTCACCGCCGCCGCCGGTCAGCCGGCCCGGGGCGCCGGGCGGATCCGGTTGACCGTCGGCGCGCTGGTCGGTGTCGCCGGCCTCGCCGCGCTGGCCGGGGCCGCCGCGGTCGGCCAGATCGCCCTGGTCGCCGTGGGCGGGGTGCTGACCTTCTTCGGCATCGTCCTGTTCGGCCCGTGGTTGGTGCCGGCGCTGGTGCGGGTGCTGGGCCTGCCGTTGCGGCCGGTGCTGGGGGCCACCGGCGCGCTCGCCGTGGCCAACGCGGCCCGCAACCCGCGTCGGGTGTCGGCCACCGCCACCGCCCTGGTGATCGGCATCGGGCTGGTCTCGGCGTTCGTGGTCGGCGCGGGCAGCGTCAAGGTGGGCATCGAGCGCGGGGTCGACGCCCGGATCGGCGTGGACTACGTGGTCACCGGCCTCGGGGGTGAGCTGCCCGCCCGGCTCGCCGGTGAGCTGGCCGCCCGGCCCGAGGTGGGGGTGGTGCACGAGCAGCGCAGCCGGGTCGTCGACGGTGTCGAGGTGCGCTCGGCGCATCCGGCGCTGGTGCGGCGTACCCTCGCCGGGGTGGACGCCGGGGACGTCGCGGACCTGGGGCCGGGGTCGGTGCTGGTGCACCGCGAACTGGCCGCCGCCCGGGGATGGCGGGCGGGCTCGACGGTCACCGTCGCCGGGCGTGCGTTCCGGGTGGCCGCCGTGGTCACCGCCGACGGCCCGACCTCGCCCGGGGTGCCCGCCGGGCACGTGGTCGACCTGGCCGACGCCACGTTCACCGCACTCTACCCCGGTGAACGCGGCCACCTGGTCGAGGTCGACCCGGCGGAAGGGGTGTCCGCCGCACAGGCCCGCGCCGCCGTCGTGACGGTGCTCGCCCGGTATCCCACGGTGAACCTGCTGGACCAGGCGGCCTACAAGAAGTCGCTCACCGGCACAGTGGACATGCTGCTCGCCTTCGTCACCGCGCTGCTCGGCCTGGCCGTGGTGATCGCCCTGGTCGGCGTCGCGAACACGCTCAGCCTCTCGGTGGTCGAGCGGACCCGGGAGAACGCCGTGCTGCGCGCGGTGGGGCTGTCCCGGGGCCGGATGCGCCTGCTGCTGGCCGTCGAGGCGGTGCTGACCGCGCTGGTCGGCGCGCTGCTCGGCACCGCGCTGGGGGTGGCCGTCAGCGCCGGGACGGTGGCCTTCGTGGCCCGGCTGGGCGGGGGCTTCACGCTGGTGCTGCCCTGGGGGCGGCTCGGGCTGATCCTGGTCGTGGCGGTGCTCGCCGCGCTGGCCGCCTCGGTGCTGCCCGCCCGGCGGGCGCTGTCCCGGCCGGTGGTCGAGGCGCTCGGCGTGGAGTGATCCCGGCCGCGGGCCGCCGGCCGGGGTCACGCCACGCCGGCCGGCGGAGAGTGGTCAGAGCCGTTCCACCATCTCGCCCCGGCACCGGTCCCGGGTGTCGAAGACGTACCGGGCGTGCCGGGTGACCAGGTCGTAGTCGAAGCTGTCGTGGTCGGTCACCAGCACCACCGCGTCCGCCGCCGCGACCTCCCGGGCGGTCAGGTCGACCACCACCACCCCGCCCGGGATGTGCTGCGGCGCGGCGTACGGCTCCACCGCGTGCACGTCCGCGCCGAGCGCCTGCAACCGTCGGGCCACGTCCACCGCGGGCGAGTCGCGCATGTCGCCGGTGTTCTTCTTGTACGCGAGCCCGAGCAGCAGCAACCGGGCACCATTGACCGGCCGGCCGATCCGGTTCAACCCGGCCATCACCCGCTGGGTCACGTGCTCGGGCATCTGGTGGTTGATGTCGTCGGCCAGCTCGATGAACCGGAACGGCCGACCCAGGGTGCGCTTGACCTGCCAGGACAGGTAGCAGGGGTCGATCGGCAGGCAGTGCCCGCCGACGCCCGGCCCGGGGCGGAACGGCATGAACCCGAACGGCTTGGACGACGCGGCCTCGATGGCCTGCCAGGCGTCGATGCCGAGGTGATGGGAGGCCATCGCCAGCTCGTTGATCAGCGCGATGTTGACCTGGCGGAAGGTGTTCTCGATCAGCTTGGTCAGCTCGGCGACCCGGGTGGAGTCGACCGGCACGGTCCGCTCGACCAGCCGGCGGTAGAAGCCGTCCACCCGGGCCAGCGACGCCGCGTCGACCCCGGACACCACCTTCGGGGTGTTCTCCAGCCGCCAGGTGGGGTTGCCCGGGTCGATCCGCTCCGGGCTGTAGCCGAGGTGGAAGTCACCCGGGCTGCGCAGTCCGCTCGCCGCCTCCAGCAACGGCCGGAGCAGGTCCTCGGTGGTGCCCGGGTAGGTGGTCGACTCCAGCACCACGGTGCAGCCGGGCCGGACGTACGGGCCGACGGCGGTGCCGGCCTGCTCGACGTAGCTCAGATCGGGGGCACCCTCGCGCAGCGGGGTGGGGACGGTGATGACGCAGATGTCGAAGCCCTCGGCGTCCGGGTACTCGGTGCTCGGCCGGTACCGGCCGCTGGCCAGCGCGCGGCCGAGCCGGTCGGCCGGGATGTCCTCGACGAACGACTCACCGGAGGCGAGCCGCTTGATCCGGTCGGCGTCGACGTCCAGCCCGACCACGTCCAGCCCGGCCTCGACGGCGCGCATGGCCAGCGGCAGTCCGACGTATCCCTGACCGATGACGACGAGCTTCTCTGTGTTCACCTGGGCTCCCGTGGCAGATGTGTCCCGCCGAGGAGCCTAACTGGCGATATGGCGATCTAAGTCCGTTTTGGTATTTCCGGGTGCTCCGGATCCGGAGCGGGTCAGGTGCCGGCCGGCGGCGGGTTGTTGCCGCCCCCGCCGCCGGAGTCGGCCGTGGTCGGCGGCGGGTCCACCGGGGCCGGCGTGGTGGTGGGCGGCGGGTCCACCGGGGCCGGCGTGGTGGTCGGCGGCGTGCCGACCGGGGTGGTCGGGGCCGACTTGGTCGGTGCCGGCAGGGACGAGCCGCCCGGCAGCGGCGTCGGGCTGACCGACACCGACGGTGACGGCTTCGTGTTCTGGTAATCCGGGCGGTTGGTGCGGTCCGGCTCCTCGGAGCCGGTCTCCTCGACCACCGTGGGGACCGCGCTCTGGTCGGTGGGCGCCACCGCCGGCCCGGTGTTGCGGATGTTCGGCGTGCCGCTGTCGAGCGACTTCGTGGCGCCCAGCGCGGCACCGAGGGCGGTCAGCGCCACCAGCACCGCGGCCAGCGCGCCGACCAGGGAGCCGCGGCGGTTGCGCCGGGACTCGGGGCCGACCACCGTCCGCGGGGCGCGGGACGGGTCGACGCGCGGGCCGTTCGCCCCGGACGGGTCGCGCAGCGACGGGGTCACCAGGGCGGTCAGGGCGGCGGTGCCGTCTCCGGTGGCGGCGCGGGCGGCGGCGGCCATCTCGGCACCGGTGGCGAACCGGTCCGCCGGATCCTTGGCCAGCGCCCGCGCCACCAGGGCGCGGACCGGCCCCGGAATGTCGGCCGGCAACTCCGGCGGCTCGTCGTCGAGGTGCCGCACGGCCACCTGGAGCGGATTGTCCCCGGTGAACGGCGGCTGCCCGGTCAGACAGCAGTGCGTCACCGCGCCGAGGGCGTAGATGTCGGTGGCGGCCGAGACCGGCCGACCGGACGCCTGCTCCGGCGCCATGTAGAGGGCGGTGCCCGGCACCGCGTTGGTGCTGGTGATGCTCGTCACGTTGGTGGAGCGGGCGACCCCGAAGTCGACCAGCACCACCGTGCCGTCCTCCTGCACCAGCAGGTTGCTCGGCTTGACGTCGCGGTGCACGATCCCGCCGGCGTGCGCCGCGTGCAGGGCCTGTGCGACCTGCGCCACGATCGACATCGTCTCGGCCACGTCCAGGTGACCGGCCGACTCGATCCGCCGGGACAACGGCTCGCCCTCGACGAACTCCATGACCAGGTAGTCGGCCCGGGTGCCGTCGGCGAGGCGGTCCTCGCCACAGTCGAAGACCTGCACGATGCCGGGGTTGCGCAGCGCGGCCATGATCCGCGCCTCGGAGCGGAACCGGGCGATGAAGTCAGGGTCCGAGACGAGCGCCGGCAGCAGTACCTTCACCGCGACCTGGCGGCCGAGCACCAGGTCGGTGGCCCGCCACACATCGCCCATACCGCCGGTGGCGACACGTTCGTCCAGGCGGTAGCGACCGCTGAGCACGAGCTCGGATGACAACACCCCCATACCGTACCCAGGGTCCTCCCGTCCGGCAGATGCCGATATCCCTTCCGCGTCCTCGCCGGGCGACCCGCCCAGGTCCGCCCGCCGAAGCCGCTGGCGTTGGGTGGTCGGTGGACCACTCGCCGTCACCGGCAACCCGGCCGGACCCCTCCCGCCCGACCGCTGCGCCGTCGACTTGCCTCCACCGGCGGTGTGCTCCTAGTGTTGGCCGCCCTGCTGCCCGTACCGCGTCGCCATCGACGACGCCGTATTCTCGCGGCGGTGTGCGGACGGGTCCTCGGCCTGCGGTGCCGGGGTGTGATCGGGGTCAGCGGGGGACTGAAGGTGCGCGAGAGGAACCGCCTGCCGGGCTGCGGCCCGCGTCCGTCCGGCAGCGGGCCGGTCGGCCGGTGGGAGCGGTACGACCATGACCGATGACCTGGCCGCGACGGTCGCCGCGGCGCAGGCCGGTGACGAGGAGTCGTTCCGGTTGCTGTACCGCAGCCTGCAACCCGGCCTGCTGCGCTATCTCACCGCGCTCGTCGGCCCCGACGCCGAGGACGTCGCCTCCGAGACCTGGTTGCAGATCTCCCGGGACCTGTCCCGGTTCACCGGCGGCGAGTTCCGCGGCTGGGCGGTGACGATCGCCCGGAACCGGGCCATGGACCACCTCCGCCGGCAGCGTCGCCGCCCGGCGCTGCCGGTCCCGGTGCAGGCGCTCACCGACCTCGCCGGGGACGCCGACACCGCCGAGCGGGCCGGCGAGACGATCGGGACCGAGTCCGCGCTGGCCCTGATCGCCACTCTGCCGCCCCGGGAGGCCGAGGCCGTGCTCCTGCGGGCGGTGATCGGGTTGGACGCTCAGACCGCCGGCCAGGTCCTCGGCCGGCGACCGGGCGCGGTCCGTACGGCCGCGCACCGGGGGCTGCGCAGGCTGGCGGCGTTGCTGGAGCGGCCCGACGCGGCGCAGCCCTCCGATGACGAACGGGCCGCCCCGCCCCGACCCCGGCCGACGCCGCACGCGTCCCAGGTTGAACCGGCGGACGGTTGACGTGAGGGGAAACTGGATGAACTTCCACCGGTCGGCCCGACCCGGGCGGACGGTGGACCGGGCCGAGGCCGAGCGGTTGCTCGATGCGCCCGGCCCGGGCGTGCCACCGTCCGCCGACGATCCGCTCGCCCGGCTGCTGGCCGCCGCCGCGGCCCCGGCCCGACCCGGGGAACTGGCCGGCGAGCAGGCGGCGGTGGCGGCCTTCCGGGCCGCGCAGGGAGCCGTGGCCCCGGCGTCCGGCGTCCGGCGGCGGCGTCGGCTGACCACCGGCGTGCTGGCCTGGATCGCCGGGCTGGCCGCCACCGCCACCGCGGGGGTGGCGTTCGCCGCCGTCACCCTCGACGACCGGCCCGGCGAGCGGACCCCCGGCCCCGTCCCGTCCGCCTCGGACACCGGATCCACCAGCCCCACCCCGCACCGGACGGACCCGTCGCGCCGACCCACCGCCGCACCGGGGGGCACCTCGCCGGGTGCCGCCGTCCCACCCGCGACCCCGCCCCATGGGAAGCCGGCGGGCGACGGCAGGTGGACCGGACAGTGCCGGGCCTACCTGGCCAAGTCGCCCGAGCAGCGGGCGAAGGCGCTGACCAAGCCCGGTTTCGCCGGCCTGGTCGATGCCGCCGGTGGAGCCGACCGGGTGGAGGCGTACTGCCGGGAACTCGTCCCCGACCATCCCGCGCCCGGCCCCGCCACCGGTGGTCCCAAGGGCGGGGCCGGTCCCAAGGGCGGCACCGGCCCCGGCTCCGGCGGCGGCCCTGGCGGCACGCCCAGCCCCGGCCCGAAGAACTAGTCGACGAGGCTTCGCGGAATGTTTCTTTTCCCCGGGCCTGCGGTATCCGTCCGTTAGACAGAGGATGGAGGGACGGGGGCGGTCTCCACCGCCGGCCTGCCCGGCCGGCCGGTGGGGTCGGATCCCCTGTCGGGAGGGGGTCGCACCGTGGTGACATCGCCGGAGCTGGACCGGTCGATCGTGCTCGGCGAGGTGTCCGGCGCCGCCGGACATCTCGCCCGGATCTGCTTCAAGACCGGGCCGCCGACCCTCACCGGCGTCGAACTGGAATGGACCGTCCACGACGCCGCCGACCCCGCCCGGCCACTGGACCGGGCGCGGCTACGGGCGGCACTCGGGCCGCACAGCCCACCCACCCTCGACGACACCAGCCCGGCCCGCCCCCTCCGGCACGGCAGTACCGTGACCGTCGAGCCCGGTGGCCAGGTGGAGGTGTCCACCGCGCCGCGAACCTCGGTCGCCGCGCTGGTCTCGGCGACCCAGGCCGACATCGACGAACTCGACGCCCTGCTCGGCCGGGCCGGGCTGGTGCTCGGGCGCAGCGGCATCGACCCGTGGCGGAACCCGCGCCCGGTGGTCGACACCCCGCGCTACCGCGCCATGCGTTGCGTGTTCGACCGCCGCGGCCCGGCCGGGCAGACCATGATGTACAGCACCGCCGGTCTCCAGGTCTGCCTTGACGTCGGGGAGCCGGCCGGGCTGCCCGACCGTTGGGCGGCGGTGCACGCGATGGGACCGCCGCTGGTGGCGGCGTTCGCCACCGCCGACCGGCACGCCGGCCGACCCACCGGCTGGGCCTCGGCCCGGATGGCCGCCTGGCTGGACATCGACCCGGCCCGCACCGGGCCGGTCTGGTCGGCGCACCAGCCGGACCGGGATCCGGTGGCCGCCTGGACCGAGTACGTCCTCGCCGCGCCGCTGCTCTGCCTGCGGCACGCCGGCCCGGACTGGACGCCGCCACCGGGGGTCACCTTCGCCGACTGGATCGCCGGAGCGCTGCCGTTCCCACCCACCACCGACGACCTGGACTACCACGTCAGCACGCTCTTCCCGCCGGTGCGCCCGCGCGGCTACCTGGAGGTCCGCTACCTCGACGCCCAGCCGGGCCGGGACTGGACGATCCCGCTGGCCGTGCTGACCGCGCTGCTGCACGACGACCGGACGGTCCGGGCCGCCCGGGAGATCGCCACCCCGGTGGCCGACCGCTGGCACCGCGCGGCGCGGCACGCCCTGGCCGATCCACCGCTGGCCACGGCCGCCGCTGCCCTGCTCGACCTGGCCCGGCGGAACCTGCCGGCACTGGACCTGCCGGCCCAGACCCACGACGAGATCGACCGCGGGATCCGGCGACGGATCGCCGCCGCGGAGAGGGGGAACCGGTGACCACCACCGAGCAGCCGGGCACCGAGGCCGAATCGCTGCGCAGCCGGATCGCCGCCGAACTGGCCCGCACCCGGGCCCGTACCGACGCGCTCACCACCGCCGTCGACGACGACGACCTGGTCCGCCAGCACTCCACCCTGATGTCCCCGCTGGTCTGGGACCTCGCCCACGTGGGCAACCAGGAGGAGCTCTGGCTGGTCCGCGACGTGGGCGGGCGGACGCCCGTCCGCCAGGACATCGACAACCTGTACGACGCCTTCAAGCAGCCCCGCAAGGACCGGCCGGCGCTGCCGCTGCTGCCCCCGGCCGAGGCGCGGGCATACGTGGCGACCGTCCGGGACAAGGTCCACGACCTGCTGGACGGGATCCGGTTCACCGACCGGGCGCTGGTCGCCGACGGGTTCGTCTTCGGCATGATCGTGCAGCACGAGCAGCAGCACGACGAGACCATGCTCGCCACCCACCAGCTCCGGGCCGGCCCGCCGGTGCTCGACGCGCCACCGCCCCCCGAGCCGCGGGCCCGGCCCGCCGCCGAGGTGCTGGTGCCGGCGGGACCGTTCACCATGGGCACCTCGACCGACCCGTGGGCGTTGGACAATGAACGGCCCGCCCACACCGTCGAGCTGCCCGCGTACGTCATCGACGCGGCGCCGGTGACGAACGGGGCGTACCGGGAGTTCATCGCCGACGGCGGGTACGACGATCCGCGCTGGTGGAGCGCGGCCGGCTGGCGGCACCGCACCGGGGCCGGACTGACCGCGCCGATGCACTGGCGACGCGACGGCGACGGCTGGGCCTACCAGCGGTTCGGCCGGTGGGCGCCGGTCCGCGACGACGAGCCGGTGGTGCACGTCTGCTGGCACGAGGCGCAGGCGTACGCGAGCTGGGCCGGCAAACGGCTGCCCACCGAGGCGGAGTGGGAGAAGGCGGCCCGCTGGGATCCGGCGACCGGCCGGTCCCGCCGCTGGCCGTGGGGCGACGACGAGCCGACCGCCGAGCACGCCAACCTGGGGCAGCGGCACCTGTGGCCGGCGCCGGTCGGGGCGTACCCGGCGGGGGCGTCGCCGCTCGGCGTGCACCAGCTCGTCGGCGACGTCTGGGAGTGGACGGCCAGCGGCTTCCACGGCCACCCCGGGTTCGCCGTCTTCCCCTACCGGGAGTACTCCGAGGTGTTCTTCGGCGGGGACTACCGGGTGTTGCGCGGCGGGTCGTTCGGCACCGACCGGGCGGCCTGCCGGGGCACCTTCCGCAACTGGGACCACCCGATCCGGCGGCAGATCTTCAGCGGCTTCCGCTGTGCCCGCGACGCCCGGCCCGAGGAGGCCCACGGGTGACCGGCGGAGGCGCCTGATGTGCCGGCACCTGGCGTACCTCGGACCTGCGGTGACCCTGCGGGCGCTGCTCTACGACCCGCCGCACTCGCTGGTGCGGCAGTCCTGGGCGCCGCGGGACATGCGGGGCGGCGGGACGGTCAACGCGGACGGCTTCGGCGTCGGTTGGTATCCCGGCACCGCGACCCCGGTGCGGTACCGGCGGGCGGGTCCGATCTGGTCCGATCCGACCCTGCCCGAGCTGGCCGCGGTGACCACCGCCGGCGCGGTGCTGGCGGCGGTGCGCTCCGGCACGGCCGGCATGCCGGTGCAGGAGAGCGCCGCCGCGCCCTTCGCCGAGGGGCGGTGGCTGTTCAGCCACAACGGGGTGGTGCGCGGCTGGCCGGACTCGGTGCTCGGGCCGGCCGGTGCACTGCCGGTGCGGGACCTGCTCACCCTCGACGCGCCGACCGACTCGGCGCTGCTGTGGGCGCTGGTCCGGCACCGGCTGCGGGCCGGCGCGTCGATGGACGAGGCGGTCACCGCGACGGTACGGGAGGTGGCCGCCGCGGCACCGGGTTCCCGGTTGAACCTGCTGCTCACCGACGGGGTGTCGGTGGTGGCGAGCGTGTGGGACCACGCGTTGTCGGTGCGGGTCACCTCCGGGGCGGTGCTGCTGGCCTCCGAGCCGGTGGACGACGCGCCCGAATGGCGGGAGGTACCGGACGGGCGGTGGGTACGGGCCGGGCCGGACGGCGTGCGCCTCGGCGCACTGGGGTGACCGGGCGCGCCTCGGCGCTCGAAGGTGACCGGGCGCGCCTCGGCGCACTGGAATGACCGGACGGAACGGGACGATGTCGGCGCAGGAGAGGGGAACTGATGAGCGCGGAACCGCTGGAGATCTACCTGGAGGAGCGGGACCTCGACCGGGCACTGCGGTCCGACGTGCGGGACGGGCTGACCGCCGATCCGAAGTGGCTGCCACCGAAGTGGTTCTACGACGCCCGGGGCAGCGAGTTGTTCGAGGAGATCACCCGGCTGCCGGAGTACTACCCGACCCGGGCGGAACGGGCGGTGCTCGCCGCCCGGGCGGCCGACGTCGCGGCGTCGACCGGGGCGAAGACGCTGATCGAGCTGGGCTCCGGTTCGTCGGAGAAGACCCGGCTGCTGCTGGACGCGTTCACCCGGCAGGGCGGGCTGGGCACCTTCGTGCCGCTGGACGTGTCGGTGAGCGCGCTGCGGCAGTCCACCGCGCAGATCGCCGCCGACTACCCGGCGTTGCGGGTACGCGGCATCGTCGGTGACTTCACCCGGCAGCTGGACCGGTTGCCGACCGGCGGCCGGCGGTTGGTGGCCTTCCTGGGCGGCACCATCGGCAACCTGCTGCCGGCCGAGCGGGCCGGCTTCCTGGCGGCGATGCGCGCGGCCCTGGAGCCGGACGACCACCTGCTCGTCGGCACCGACCTGGTCAAGGACCCGGCGGTGCTCGTGCCGGCCTACGACGACGCCGCCGGGGTCACCGCCGAGTTCAACCGCAACGTGCTCCGGGTGGTCAACCGGGAGCTGGCCGCCGACTTCGACCCGGCCGCGTTCGCCCACGTCGCGGTCTGGGATCCGGCCCGGGAGTGGATCGAGATGCGGCTGCGGGCCGGCCGTGCGATGCGGGTGCGGATCGCGGCGCTCGGGCTGAGTGTCGACTTCGCCGAGGGGGAGGAGCTGCGTACCGAGGTGTCGGCGAAGTTCCGGCCGGAGGGGATCGCGGCCGAGCTGACGGCGGCCGGCTTCGTGCCGGCAGAGTTCTGGACCGACCCCGACGGCCTGTTCGGGGTGACGTTGGCGCGGGCCTGTTGAGCCACGCCGGCCGGTGGGCGTCACCCGACCGGCCCGCCGGTGGGTCGGGTGACGCCGCGCACCCGGCCCGCCGGCGGGTGGGGGTGACGCCGCGCACCCCGGCCCCGGGGCGGCGGGCCGGTCGGCTAGGCTGGCGGACGCGAAGGGGAGTAGCCCCCAATGTCGTGGTCGACACACTGGTGCGTTCCGCACCCGGCCACGCGGCCCCATCCCCGGATGGGGCGGGCGAGACCTTCGACTCAGGCTGTCGCAGCCGGGTCGAGGGCGCCCCATACCTCTTCCCGGCCTGATCGGGAAGGTTCTCATGGACGGTTTTCTCGTCGCGCTGGTGGTCAGCTTCGGCGTCATCTTCGTCGCCGAGCTGGGGGACAAGTCCCAGCTGATGGCGCTCACGTTCGCCACCCGGTTCCGGACGGTCCCGGTGCTGATCGGCATCACCGTCGCCACCGCGATCGTGCACCTGGCCTCAGTGGCGATCGGGGTGGGCCTGAACGCCGCGTTGCCGACCGGGTGGATCTCCCTCGTCGCCGGTCTGGCGTTCCTCGGCTTCGGGGTCTGGACGCTGCGCGGGGACAAGCTCACCGAGGAGGAGAAGCGCAAGGCGGAGAAGACCGGCAAGTCGGCCGTCTTCGCCGTGGGCGTGGCGTTCTTCCTGGCCGAGCTGGGCGACAAGACGATGCTCGCGACGATCACCCTGGCCACCAAGTACGGCTGGTTCGGCACCTGGCTCGGCTCGACGCTGGGCATGGTGGCCGCCGACGCGCTGGCCATCCTGGTCGGCCGGCTGCTCGGCCGGCACCTGCCGGAGCGGACCATCCGGTACGGCGCCGCGGTGCTCTTCGCCGTCTGCGGTCTGTGGCTGATCCTGGAGGCGGTGCGGGAACTGTCCTGAGCACCGACTAGCGGGTCCGGGGGCGGGTAACGCCCCGCGGTGAGGCTGGACGAGCTGCTGCGGCACGGTGACCTGGTCGCGGTGGGGGTGGTGGAGGCGCTCGGCGCGGCGACCATCGTCGCCGGTGCGCTCTGGGCGGCGCTGCGGTGCGTGGTCGAAGGGCTCAGGCACCGCAGCGCCGCCGTGTTCACCCCGATCCGGCTCTCCCTCGGCCGGTTCCTGACCCTCGGCCTGGAGTTCCAGCTCGCGGCGGACATCCTGCGTACCGCGGTGTCGCCGAGCTTCGCCCAGCTCGGTCAGCTGGCGGCGATCGCCACCATCCGGACCGCCCTGAACGTCGTGCTCCGCAGGGAGATCAGCCACGAGCGACGGCAGCTCCATGCCGGGGCGGCCGGGGGCACCGGCGATCCGCGGTGACCGTCCCCCCGCCGACTACCGACCCCCGGCGGGGGGTAAGACAACCAGGCCCCCACCGGGGCGAGCAGGGCACGAACCGGACGTGACGGGAAGGATCCCGCTATGCGGCGACACGACGAGCCGAACGAGTACGGCTTCGCGGGCGGGGCGACCGCCCCGCAGACCCCGGCGGACGCCCGCCCCGACGAGCAGGACCGGGCCGAGGCGGTGGCGGTGCCGGGGGACGACCTGACCGAGCCGGTCGCCGAGGCACTGCAGGAGACGGAACCGGACGGGCGGGATCCCGCGCCGCGGCGCGGCCGGTGACCAGCGTCCGCCCGGCGCCCCCGCACGGGGTGCCGGGCGGACGGCCCGGTCAGCGCGGCGCCGGCAGCGCCGAGAGCCGGGCGGCGTCGTCGGGCCGGGCGGCGTCGTCGAGCCGGGCACGGCTGCGGTCGCAGCATGCCGCCAGCCGCTTGACCAGCTCCTCCGGCTCCCCGTACGGGTCGAGTCCGGCCAGTTCCGCGGGGGCCAGCGGGGGCACCCGGACGTGGGAGATGAGCGGGTGCAGCGGGCGGCTGTCGATCTCGTCGACGCCGAACAGGTCCTCGTGCAGCTTCTCCCCGGGGCGCAGGCCGGTGAAGACGATCTCGGGTGGCTTCGGTGCTTCGGCGGCCAGGCGCTGGGCCACCTCGGCGATCCGCACCGGCTCGCCCATGTCCAGCACCAGCGCCTCGCCGCCCCGGCCGACGACGGCGGCCTGGAGGACCAGGTGCACCGCCTCCTGGAGGGTCATGAAGTACCGGGTCACGTCCGGGTGGGTCACGGTGATCGGGAGCCCGGCCCGGACCTGGGCCTGGAAGGCGGTGAGCACGGAACCCCGGCTGCTGAGCACGTTGCCGAACCGGACGCTGAGGAACGCGCCGCCGTACCGGTCGGCGTAGTGCGCGGTCAGCCGCTCGGTGATCCGCTTGGAGTAGCCGAGCACGCTGATCGGGTTGGCCGCCTTGTCGGTGGAGATGTTCACGAACTCGGCGACGTCACGGCACGCCTCCAGCACGTTCACGGTGCCCTGGATGTTCGTCTTGATCGCCTCGCCCGGGTGCCGTTGCAGCAGGGTGAGGTGCTTGAGGGCGGCGGCGTGGAAGACGATGTCGGGCTGCCGTTCGGCGATGATCCGGGTGATGGCGTCGGCGTCGCGGATGTCGGCGAGGATCAGCTCCGGGCCGTCCAGCAGGGCCCGGCCGTGCAGGGACATCTGCAGGGCGTGCAGGGCGGACTCGTCCCGGTCCAGCATCATCAGCTCTCCCGGGTCGCAGCGGGCGATCTGCCGGCACAGCTCCGAGCCGATCGACCCACCGGCCCCGGTGACCAGCACCCGGCGTCCGGCCAGGCCACTGCGCTCCACGGTCAGTTCGGCGACCCGCTGGGCGCGTCCGAGCAGGTCGGTGAGCTGCAGGTCGCGGACGGCGTCGGCGGTGACCGGGCGGTCCAGCAGCTCCCGGACGGGAGGCAGCACCTTGAACGCCGCACCCGACTGGAGGGTGCGGCTGCGGACGTCCCGCATCAGCGCGGCGTCCGAGCCGTTGATCGAGAAGATCACCGTGCTGGCCCGGGTACGCCGGACCGCCTGGGTCAGCTCGTTGCGGCCGCCGAGCACCCGTAGCCCGGCCACCCGTAGCCCCTGCCGCTCCGGGTCGTCGTCGAGCAGGCCGACCGGCAGGTAGCCGCTGGCGGGGTCGCCGAGCAGCACCCGGATCAGGCGTTCGCTGGCCGCGTCCACCCCGTAGATGAGCGTCCGGTCGGCCGAGCGGGCCGGTCGGGCGTCCCGGTCGCGGCGCCACCGGTAGAAGACCCGGCCGCCGCCCATCGCCAGCAGCGCGACGGCCGCGCCGAGGACCGGGACGCTGGCCGGGACCGGTCGGTCGGTCATCGGCAGCAGCGCGGCCAGGGCGACCACCGCGGTCATCAGCACGATCCCGCCCAGGTCGCGTGCGTCACCGACGCTGCCGACCGGGTGCCGACCCCGGGCGGTGAAGCGGACCTGTTCGAGCGCCGCGTGGACGACGGCGCAGACTCCGGCGGCGCCGAGGGCCGACGCGCACTGGCGCGGCGTGATGCCGAATTCGTACCGGGCCCAGGACGCGACCAGGAAACCCGCGCACCAGGAGGCGGTGTCGAGCGTTAGCAAGGACAGGGTCTTCGCACGCCGGGTGACCCAGTCGCGTCGGGTGATGGAGTCGTTGAGGGGGTCGGTGTGATCCATGGGCGTCCTCTACGTTTTGTCCCGTTATTGAGATGATTCACCGTGAGCACGAGGTTTCGATCGTATACATTGCGTTTGCCGCTTAACGGGCTACTTGCAGGGTTTAGATACTCTCATGTGCTTATCAGAACCTAGGGAGACTTCGTGCTTTTTCACCGGCTAGCCGTTCCGCCGCCGGAACGGAGGGCGTGATGGACGTCCGTACCTGCCTGCGCCTGGTCCGCCGACACTGGTGGATCGTCCTGGTCACCCTGATGCTCACGGTCGGTGCCGCGGCCCTGGTCACGGTCCGTACGCCGCCGCGGTACATGGCGTCCGTGACCTTCTTCGTCACCGCCCCCAGCCAGGGCGTCACCAACGCCTACCAGGGCGAGCTCTTCCTCCAGCAGCGCGTGAAGTCCTACGCCGACCTGCTGCGCAGCGACCGCCTGGCGCAGGCCATGGTCGCCGACAACTCTCTCGGTCTCACCGCCGACGACATCCAGCACCGGGTGGCCACCTCGACCGAGACCGGCACCGTGCTGCTGCGCGCCAACGTCACCGACACCGACCAGGCCCGCGCCCTGAAGACGACGGAGGTTCTGTCGGCGAAGTTCGTCGAGCTGGTCCAGAAGATCGAGACCACCTCGGACGGCAAGGCCGGCCCCACCCGGCTCGAGGTGGTCGGTGGCCCCCGGGTCAGCGCCAGCCCGGTCGCCCCGCAGCCGAACCGCAACATCGCCCTCGGGGTGCTGGTCGGGCTGCTGCTCGGCGCGGCCCTGGCGGTGCTGCGCGGCATGGTCGACGTCCGGCTGCGGGACGCCGCCGGGCTGCAACGGGCCACCGGCAGCCCGCTGCTCGGCGACATCCCGTTCGACGTGGCCGCCAAGGCGAAGCCGTTGATCGTCGGCGAGGCGGCGACCTCCGCCCGCGCGGAGGCGGTCCGCAAGCTGCGGACCAACCTGCGGTTCGTGGACGTGCACGAACCGGCCCGGGTGATCGCGGTGACCAGCGCGTTGCAAGGCGAGGGGAAGACCACGCTCTCCTGCAACCTGGCGATCGCCCTGGCCGAGGCGGGCTGGCGGGTGCTGCTCGTCGACGCCGACCTGCGTCGCCCGAAGGTCGCCGACTACCTCGGCATCGACGGCGGGATCGGCCTGACCGACGTGCTCGTGGGCGACGTCCAGGTCGGTGACGTGGTGCAACGCTGGGGCGACAAGTCTCTGCTGGTGCTGCCCAGCGGGTCGACCCCGCCGAACCCCAGCGAGCTGCTCGGTGCGAAGGCGATGGCGGATCTGCTGCTGGCGCTCCGCGAGTCCGCCGACATCGTCGTGATCGACACCGCGCCGCTGCTGGCCGTCACCGACGGCGTGGTGGTGGCCGTGCAGGCCGACGGCGCGTTGCTGGTCACGCAGCAGGGCCGCACCTCGCGGGCGCAGGTCGCCGCGGCGGCCCGCTCCCTGCACTCGGTGTCGGTGCGGCTGCTCGGCTGTGTGCTCAACATGGCGAAGGTGGCCCGGGTCGACGCCTACCAGTACGAGGCGTACCGGGTGGCCACCACCACGCCGTCCGTCCCGGCGGACCGCGCCGCCGCCCACCGCGGCGACCAGGACCTGCACCCCGTCGAGGACCGGACGCAGGAACTCACCCGGCTGTCCCAGTGAGTGCCGTCGCGGTTTCCGTCGCCGACGTCCGGTCCACCACCCGGTGGGGTGGGGCGTCGGCGGCGGGGCGGGGGAGCGGGTGGCGATGAGGATCGGGATCCTGTCCTACCACTTCCCGCCGGAACCGGCCTTCATCCCCGGCAGCCTGGCCGAGGAGCTGGCCCGTCGGGGGCACGAGGTCCGGGTGCTGACCGGGTTCCCGGACTATCCCGGTGGTCACGTCTACCCGGGCTGGCGGCAGCGCTGGCGGCACCTGACCCGCAGCGAGCGGTTGACCGTGCGCCGGGTGCCGCGGTACGCCGGTGGGGACGCCTCACCCGCCGCCCGGATGGCCGGCTATCTCTCCTTCGCGGGCAGCGCCGCCCTGGTGGGACGGCGCTACCTGGCCGACGTCGACGTGCTGTACGTCTTCCAGCTCCCCGCCACCACCTTCGCCACGGCCGGGTTGCTGCGGCTGCTCGGCCGGGTGCCGACGGTCCTGCACGTGCAGGACCTCTGGACCGGGGAGGGGGCCGCCGGGGAGGACGGGCAGGGCCGGGTCGCCACCACGATGCGCCGGGTGCTGCGCGCCGCCGATGCGTTGGCGGTCACCGCACCGTCCATGCGGGACCTGGTGCTCGCCGACGGGGTCGCCGGTGAGCGGGTGCACACCGTACTCAACTGGACCGACGAGCGGATCTTCCAACCGGTGCGCCCCGGCCGGGCCGCCTGGGAGCTGGTACGCCGGGACGCCCGCTGCGTGGTCATGCACGCCGGGACGATCGGCGTACGCCAGGGGCTGGAGACCGCGGTCCGCGCGGCGGCGGCGCTCGACGACCGGATGGATCTGGTGCTGGTCGGCTCCGGCGCGCAGGAGCGGCGGGTCCGGGGGCTCGCCGGGGAGCTGGGGGCCGGCAACGTCCGTTTCCTGGAGCGGCGCTCGCCGACCGACATGCCCGAGCTGTACGCCGCCGCCGACTACCAGCTGGTTACCCTGCGTGATCTTCCGGAGCTGCGCGGGACGGTGCCGAGCAAGGTGCAGTCCGCGCTGGCCTGCGCCGCGCCGCTGGTGGCCTCGGCCGGGGGTGACACCGCGGCGCTGGTGGAGCGGGCCCGGGCCGGGCTCTCCTGCCCGCCGGAGGACTGGGCCGCGCTGGCCGACCGGTTCTGGCTGGCCACCACGATCCCGCCACCGGCGCGGGCGGAGATGGGCCGGCGGGGGCGGGAGACGTACCTGCGGGAGATGTCGCTGGGGGCCGGGGTGGACCGGATCGAGACGCTGCTGACCCACGTCGCGGCGACCGCCGGCCGGCCGGATCGTGCCCGGTAAACCGACTTAAAGCGGCAAAGAACCTGTTATCAATCTAGAGCACCGACATTCGTGCTAGAAACCTCATGAACGGTCATTTCCCCCGAAGTAGGAGCGGAGTGTGGCGTGGCAGAGAGCCATGGGTCACGACGTGGTCGACGCCGGCTGCGCCGGCGGACCCGGCGGCGGGTCCGTCGCGTCCTGCTGGTCGGCCTGGTCGTCACGGCCGTGCTGCTCGGCGCTGCGGGATGGGTGGGGTTCCGTGGCTGGCAGGCGCGGGCGCACCTGGTCAACGCGGCCGGGCTGGCCCGGGAGCTGAGCACCCAGGTGCTGGCCGGCGACCTGGACCGCGCCCAGCGCACGCTGGCGGCGTTGCAGGAGCAGGCCGGCGCGGCGCGGGCCGCCACCGGCGACCCCGGCTGGTGGGTCGCCCGGCACGCCCCGTACGCCGGGGACGACGTGGCGGCGGTACGGAGCATCGCGGTCGCCATCGACGACCTCGCCCGGAACGCCTTCCCGGTCCTGCTCCGCACCGACCTGGCCACCCTGGTGCCGACCCAGGGGCGGCTCGACCTGGCCCGGTTGCAGGCCGCCTCGGCGGGCCTGACGGAGGCGGACGCCGCCGTCCGCAGGTCCCGGGTCGGTCTCGACGCGGTACCCGCCGAGGATCTGGTCAGCCAGCTCCGCACCGCGCTGGGCGAACTGCGCACCGAGATCGACCGGCTGGCCGGCTTGACCGGCGCGGCGCAACGGGGTGCCCGGGTGCTGCCCGCCCTGCTCGGGGCGGACGGACCGCGCAGCTACCTGCTGCTCTCGCAGAACCTCGCCGAGCTGCGGGCCACCGGCGGCATGTTCGGCGCGTACGCGGTGATCCATGCCGACGACGGGCGGATCCGGCTACGGGAGCAGGGCACCAGCGCCCAGTTCGGTCGTTTCACCCCCGCCCTGCCGGTGGCCGAGGAGGTGCGCCGCATCTACACCGACCTGCCCGGCATCTATCCCGCCGACGTCAACCTCACACCGCACTTCCCGACCGCCGCGAAGCTCTACCGGGAGATGTACCGACGGCACAGCGGCGCGACCGTCGACGGGGTGCTGGCCGTCGACCCGGTGATGCTCTCGTACCTGCTCCAGGCCACCGGCCCGGTGCGGGTGCCGGGCGACGCCACCCTGGTCAGCAGTCAGGTGGTCCGCACCCTGCTCAGTGATGCCTATCAGGGGCGGGACGACAGCGGACAGGACGCCTTCTTCGCCGCCTCGGCGTCCGCCGTCTTCGACGCCTTCCTCACCAAGAAGGTCAACCCTAGAGGGCTTTTGTCGGCTTTAGACCGCTCCATCACTGAACGGCGGATATTGTTCTGGAGTGCCCGATCTGAGGAGCAGCGGACGTTCCACGACACCCGGCTCGCCGGCGTGCTTCCCGAACAGGAGGCCGCACCGACCGTCGGGGTCTTCCTCAACGACGGCAGCGGCGCCAAGCTCGGCTACTACCTGCGGCCGGCGGCCACCCTCACCATGGGTGACTGCGCCGACGAGGGGCGGCGGCAACTCCGGTTGCGCTTCACCCTGCACTCCTCGGCCCCCGACAGCGGGCTCAGCAAGTCGGTGCTCGGTCTGGCCAGGGCCGACGACCCGTACACCGCCCGGACCCTGGTGTCCATCTACAGCCCGGCCGGCGGCACGGTCCTCGGCGCCCGGCTGGACGGGAAACCGATCTCGCTGGGCAGCGGGACCGAACGACGCCGCCAGGTCGCCATCGCGACCGTCGACGTCGCGCCCAACGCCACCCGAACCCTCGACGTGGACCTGCTGACCAGCAGGAACACCGCCGGAACCCCCGACATCTGGCACACACCGACCGCCACCCCATGGACCACCCAAGTAGTTCCCGCACCTAGCTGCAAACAGTAGGAGGAGACCATCATGCGGCTATCCCGCATTCTCATGGCGCTGACGGTCGGTCTGGCCATCGTGGCCGTGCCGACCGCCGCGGGGGCTGCTCAGCCGCAGCCACCCGCCGACAGCACGCCGCAGCCGCCACCGTACCCACCCGTCACGCCCTCGCTGACGGCCAACCCGACGACCATCTTCCTCGGCGAGACCGTGGTGCTCACCGGCACCGGCTTCGGGCCGAACGAGATCGTCGACATCGACGTCACCGTGGCGCCCCTCGCCGCGGCCGTGCCGGGGCAGGCGCCGGCCCGACGCAGCGACGGCACCACCGTCGCGATGGTGAAGGTGGACTATTCGCAGCCGCAGCCCGCGCCGCGGCACTTCACGGCGCAGACCGACGCGAACGGCAACTTCACCGTGAGCTACCGGCCGAGCGACGTCGGGCGGCTCACCTTCACCGCGACCGGGCGTACCTCGGGTCGTACGGCCAGCACGACGATCACCGTGCTGCCGAAGAAGAAGCACCCGCACCTGCCGGTCACCGGTGACAACCTGAGCACGCCGCTGAAGGTCGGCGGCGGGCTGGTCGGCGCCGGTGTCGTGCTGATGCTGACCGCCTTCGGGTGGCGGCGTCGCCACCGGTTCGGCATGACCCGCTGACCCGGATCACTCCGGTACGCGAAGGTGCCCGCCGGCCCCGCTGGGGCCGGCGGGCACCCGCGTCCGGTTGACTGGGCGCATGGACGAGCTGATCTGGAACGCGGCCCGTGCGGCCCGTGCCTGGCTGGACGCCGCCAACGGCACCGACCAGACCGAGCTGACCTGCCGGATCCTCAAGCTCAGCGAGGAGGCCGGCGAGGCGGCCGGGGCGTGGATCGGCGTCCTCGGCCAGAACCCCCGCAAGGGCGTGACGCACAGCCACGAGGAGGTGGCCGCCGAGTTGGCCGACGTGGTCTTCACCGCCCTGGTCGCCATCGAGAGCCTGGGGCTGGACGCCCGGTCGGTGGTGACCGCCTGCGCGGCGAAGGTCGAGTCCCGGATCGCCCGGTGACCCCTGCGGTGGTCCGACGGGCGGTGTGCCCCGGGGATCCCGCGCCGAATGTCGGATGTGGTGTGGTCTGACCGGATCGCCGTGACCGGCGGCACCTACGGGTCGGAATCCCGGCCGGGTCGACGGCGTTACACCCTGCGTACGACCGCAGCAGCACCCCCGCCGGCGGCTCCCCAGCCGGCGGATCCCCAACCCGGCAGGTCCCACCCCCGCCTGGCAGGTCCCGCCGCCCCCGGTGGAATGACCCGGGGCCGCCGGTCGTTACACCTGACTCGGCACGAGAGGCCGCCCCCGGGCAGGCCCCGCCGCACCCCCGCACCCCACCCCCCGCACGAGCGCCCGACGTGGTGCCCACACCCGCCGCGCCAGTCCCCCCGGACCGGCGCACCCCGACCCCCGCCGGCCGGGAGCCAGGGTGTCGACCCCCGAAGGAGCCCCCCATGAACACCACCATCCTGCGCAAGACCGCCCTCGGCATCGCCGGCCTCGCCTTCACCGGCGGCATCCTCGCCGGCCCCACCACCCACGCCCACGCCACCACCCCCACCGCCGGCACCACGACCGTCCAGGCCGACAAGCCCGCGAAGGACAAGCTCATCCCGCACGGTGTGCAGGGCGAGCAGTCCCGCATCGACCTCGACGACGAGCAGACCGCCAACGTCAAGGCCATCATCGCCGCCACCAAGAAGACCGGCATGGACGAACGCGCCGCCGTCGTGTCCATCGCCAC
The DNA here is from genome assembly GCF_900090265.1 of Micromonospora rifamycinica. Lineage (NCBI taxonomy): Bacteria > Bacillati > Actinomycetota > Actinomycetes > Micromonosporales > Micromonosporaceae > Micromonospora > Micromonospora rifamycinica. The sequence continues at coordinate 1,106,248 of NZ_LT607752.1, read as the reverse complement.
CGCCCTACAGGAATCGAAGCTGGAGAACCTCGGCCACCTCGGCGACCGCAACGACCACGACTCCCAGGGCCTGTTCCAACAGCGCCCCTCCTCCGGCTGGGGCACCGTCGAGCAGATCACCGACCCCGAGTACGCCACCACCGCGTTCCTCAAGGGCCTCAAGCAGGTCGACGGCTGGCAGGACATGCCCCTGACCAAGGCCGCCCAGACCGTCCAGGTCTCCGCCTACCCCGACCACTACGCCCAGTGGGAACAGCAGGCCGCCGACCTCGTCGCCGAACACTGGAACAGCTGACCCCGCCGCGCCCGCACCTCTCCCCGCCCGCTCCGTCGGGTGGGGAGGGTGACCGGGGTCACCGCGGTGCGGGGAAGGCGCCCGCCGGGCACGGTGTTGTGCGGGGTGTCGATGTGTTCGGTGTCCCCGGGCCTCATCTGAACAGCCCTCGCGGAGTTCCGTCCGGCTGGAGCCGCGTTGCGCCACGCGCCGAGAGGCGACCCGCACGTCGACACGCGCCGCCCCCGACCCGGCCGGGTCGGGGGCGGCGCGCTGTGTGCGTACCGGGCAGAATGACCGGTGTGGACTGGTCCAGCTCTCCCGGTGTGGTGACGTTGCCCAGTGGCGTGACCGTTCGCGGCCGGCGGGTCGCCGACGTGGTGTCGCCCGCCGACTTCGCCCTGATCCTGGCGCCGGGACCGACCCCCGACTGGCCGTACCGGCGCATCCGGTGGCCGGACTTCTGGCTGCCGCTCGACCGCGCGGACGCCCTGGACGCCCTGCGTGAGGCGCTGCGCGGCGCGCACGACGGCCGGCGGGTGGAGGTGGCCTGCCGGGGCGGGATCGGCCGGACCGGCACCGCCCTGGCCGCCCTGGCGGTCCTCGACGGGCTGCCGGCCCGGCAGGCGGTGCGCTGGGTGCGCGACCACTACCACCCGAAGGCCGTGGAGACCCCCTGGCAGCGGGCCTGGCTGCAGCGGCTCCCCACCCCCTGACCGGGCCGGCTACCGGCGGGCGACGTACTCGCGCAGGTGACGGGCGGTCAGGGTGTCGCCCCGTGCGACCAGGTCGGCGGGGGTGCCGGTGAAGACGATCCGCCCGCCGTCGTGACCGGCCCCGGGGCCGAGGTCGATGATCCAGTCCGCGTGCGCCATCACCGCCTGGTGGTGCTCGATGACGACCACCGTGTTGCCCGCGTCGACCAGGCGGTCCAGCAGCGCGAGCAGTTGATCCACGTCGGCCAGGTGCAGGCCGCTGGTCGGCTCGTCCAGCACGTAGGTGCCGGCCTTCTCCGCCATGTGCACGGCCAGCTTGAGCCGTTGGCGTTCCCCACCGGAGAGCGTGGTGAGCGGCTGCCCCAGGGTCAGGTAGCCGAGACCGACCTCGGCGAGGCGGTCCAGCACGACCCGGGCCGGCCCGGAGGGGAAGAAGTCCCGCGCCTCGGTCATCGACATGCCGAGCACCTCGCTGATGTTCCGGCCGCGCAGCGTGTACCCCAGCACCTCGCGGGTGTAGCGCCGCCCCTCGCACGCCTCGCAGACGGTGGCGACGGCGGCCATCGTCGCCAGGTCGGTGTAGACCAGCCCGATCCCCTTGCAGGTCGGGCAGGCCCCCTCGGAGTTGGCGCTGAACAGCGCCGCCTTCACCCCGTTGGCGCGGGCGAACGCGGTGCGGATCGGGTCGAGCAGCCCGGTCCAGGTGGCCGGGTTGCTGCGCCGGGAGCCCCGGATGGGGGACTGGTCGACCACCACGACCCCGTCCCGGCGGGGCAGCGACCCGTGGATCAGCGAACTCTTGCCCGACCCCGCCACCCCGGTGACCACGGTGAGCACCCCGAGCGGCAGGTCGACGTCGACGTCGCGCAGGTTGTGCAGGTCGGCACCCCGGATCGCCAGGTGGCCGGTGGGCTGCCGGACGGCCGGGCGCAGGGCCACCCGGTGGTCGAGGTGCCGGCCGGTCAGCGTGCCGGAGCGCCGCAGTCCGGCGACATCGCCGGTGTAACAGATCCGACCGCCCGCGGATCCGGCACCCGGGCCGAGGTCGACCACCTGGTCGGCGATCGCGATCGTCTCCGGCTTGTGCTCCACGACCAGCACCGTGTTGCCCTTGTCCCGCAGCTGCCGCAGCAGGTCGTTCATCCGGGCGATGTCGTGCGGGTGCAGCCCCACCGTCGGTTCGTCGAAGACGTAGGTCACGTCGGAGAGGCTGGAGCCGAGGTGGCGGACCATCTTGACCCGCTGCGCCTCGCCGCCGGAGAGGGTGCCCGACTCCCGGTCCAGGCTGAGGTAGCCCAGGCCGATCTCCACCAGCGAGTCCAGGCAGTTGCGCAGGTCGGCCACCAGGGGCGCGACCGACGGGGCGTCGATCCCGCCGATCATCCGCGCCAGGTCGCTGATCTGCAGGGCCGCGCACTCGGCGATGGTGCGTCCGGCGATCCGTGACGACAGCGCCGCCGCGTTGAGCCGGGCACCACCGCAGGCGGTGCAGGTCTTCAGGGTGACCGCCCGCTCCACGAAGGCGCGGTGCTGCGCCTGCATGGAGTCCCGTTCCTTGGTCAGGTAGAGCCGGCGGACCTTCACCGCCAGCCCCTCGTAGGTCCAGGTGCTGTTCCCCACCTTGATCTTCGTGGCCGGCTTGTGCAGGAGGTCCGCCCACTGCTGCTCGGTGAAGTCCTGGAGCTTGACGTCCGGGTCGAACAGGCCGGAACCGGCCATGATCTGCCAGTACCAGGAGTCGACGGCGAAGTTCGGGACCAGGATCGCCCCGTCGTTGAGCGAGCGCTCCACGTCCACCATGGCCGACACGTCCAGGTCGGAGACCCGGCCCAGCCCCTCGCAGGTCGGGCACATCCCCTCGGCGAGGTTGAAACTGAACGCCCCGGCCCCGCCCACGTGCGGTTCGCCGAGCCGGCTGAACAGAATCCGGAGCATCGCGTACGCGTCGGTCGCGGTGCCCACGGTGGAGCGGGAGTTCGCCCCCATCCGCTCCTGGTCGACCACGATCGCCGGGGTCAGGTTCCGCAGCGAGTCGACGTCGGGGCGGGACAGCGTCGGCATGAACGACTGGAGGAAGGCGCTGTACGTCTCGTTGATCAGCCGGCGGGACTCGGCGGCGACGGTACCGAACACCAGGGACGACTTGCCCGAGCCGGAGACGCCGGTGAAGACGGTGAGCCGCCGCTTGGGGATGTCGACGGACACCCCGGTCAGGTTGTTCTCCCGGGCGCCCCGGACCTCGATCACGTCGTGGCGGTCGGCGGCGGGCTGGGTTGAGTGCTCCATACCTTGAATTTTCTCATTCATGATCCTGTAGGGACTTTCGTCGACTGCAAGAGCTCCGGCCCGGGGCGACTCGGGTGGAAAGTCTCAAACCACGGAACAACCACTAGGGTGGACGGGTGGCGGAGCGACGGTGGCGGATGGTCGACGTCGCGGCGAGCGCAGGGATCTCCACCCAGCAGGTGCGCAACTACCTGGCCGACGGGGTGCTGCCGCCGGCCGGGCGCACCGCGAGCGGTTACCGGATGCTCACCGGACACCACGTACGGGCGCTCGCGGTGGCCCGCCGGATGGCCGAGGGGCACGGCTGGTCGCGTACCCGGGAGGTGCTGGCCGCGGTGCACCGGGGCGAGTTGCCGGCGGCGCTCGCCGCGCTCGACGCCGGGCACGCCGAGCTGGACCGCGAGCGGGCCGAGATCGCCCGGGTGCTGGGGGCCTTCGAGACGGTGCTGGGCAGTCCGGTGGCGGCGGCGCCCCGCCGGGACGCCCGGATCGGTGTGGTGGCCGCCCGACTCGGCGTGCGTACCTCGCAGCTGCGCCTCTGGGAGCAGCGCGGGCTGCTCCGGCCGCACCGGCAGCGGGGCACCGGTTACCGGGTGTACGACCCGGCCGAGTGGCGGGCGGCCCAGGTGGTCGCGCTGCTACGCCGGGGTGGCTATCCGTTCGACATCGTCACCGCGGTCCTCGACGAGCTGCGCAGCACGGGCCGACCGGACCGGGTCCGGGCGGAGCTGGCCCGGCGGGAGCAGGAACTGCACCGCCGCAGCCTGTGCCGGCTGCGGGCCTCCGCCGCACTGTACGACTACCTGGCCGAGACCGGGCCGGTCGACGAGGGCTGACCGGGAACGCCGAGCGGCCCGGCGGATGGTCCGCCGGGCCGCTCGTGGGCGGGGGGTCAGTTCAGGCCGCAGGCGGCGAAGTTGTCGAGGTTGGGGCGCTGGGCGCCGACCCGGTTGAAGGCGATCTCGATGCGGTCGAGGGCGGCCTGGCGCTTGTCCTTCAGTGGGCCGAGGATGGCGTTGTTGATGAAGTTCGCGCCGCCCTGGGGGTTGGCGGCCTGCTGGGCGAGGCGGGCGTTGGCCTCGCTGATCTGCTTGTCGAGGTTGGCCAGTTCGGCCTGGACGTTCGCGGCGGCGGCGGCCGGTACGGCGGGGATCTGCGGCGTCGGGCAGTTCACCGTCCGGGCGGCCCCGGCGTTGCCCGCACCGGCGTTGCCCGCGCCCGCGTTACCGGCTCCGGCGTTGCCCGCACCGGCGTTACCGGCTCCGGCGTTGCCCGCACCGGCGTTACCGGCTCCGGCGTTGCCCGCGCCTGCGCCGTTCAGGCCGCAGGCGGCGAAGTTGTCGAGGTTGGGGCGCTGGGCGCCGACCCGGTTGAAGGCGATCTCGATGCGGTCGAGGGCGGCCTGGCGCTTGTCCTTCAGTGGGCCGAGGATGGCGTTGTTGATGAAGTTCGCGCCGCCCTGGGGGTTGGCGGCCTGCTGGGCGAGGCGGGCGTTGGCCTCGCTGATCTGCTTGTCGAGGTTGGCCAGTTCGGCCTGGACGTTCGCGGCGGCGGCGGCCGGTACGGCGGGGATCTGCGGCGTCGGGCAGTTCACCGTCTGGGCGGCGGCCGTGGTGTTGTTCCCGCCCGTCGCGGCGTTGCCGGCCTTGACGGAGCTGTTCAACGCGCTGGCGACGCCCGGGGCGTTCAGCCCGCAGGTGGCGAGGCTGTCGAGGTTGGGCCGTTGGGCGCCGACCCGGTTGAAGTTGATCTCGATGCGGTCCAGCACCGCGACGCGCTTGCTCTTCAGTGGGCCGAGGATGGCGTTGTTGATGAAGTTCGCGCCGCCCTGCGGGTTGGCGGCCTGCTTGGCCAGCCGCTCGTTCTGCCGGGCGATCTCCTCGTCCAGGTTGGCCAGTTCCCGCTCCACCCCGGCGGCGGCGGCCGCCGGAATGGCCGGCAGCTTGTCCCGTACCGTGGGGCAGTTCACGGTCTGCGCGGCGCTGCTGCCGGTGTTCTCGGCGGCGGAGGCGAGCTGCAGACCGCCACCCAGGAGCAGCACCGCCAGGGCGCCGACTCCGCCGAGCTTGAGGACGGAATTCTTCCGCATTGGCCTGGCCATGTACCTCTCCTCTGATCTCCGGCGGGCCGTCGACGAGTGTCGCGTCCGGGCCCCGACGGTGGCTGGGTTCACCCGAGGACCGCGGCGCTGGGGCTGCCCCGATCCGTCCTTGCGGCGATGGATACGGCGACCGCACGGAGATCGTTCAAGAGGTTTCGTGAGCCTCTCGTCGCGCTGCGTGGCGATGGAGAGAAAGGCCAGGTCAGAGTCGGTGGAAACGCTTCCAGGGGCGGCCCTGGGCGGCATTTTTCCCCACCCTGGGTAATCGATTGGTGATCCAGTGCCACCGCGGCGGCCCTCTCGGCGGGACGGGCCGGCGGTGGCCGGTCGGGCGGGCCCCGGGGCACGGGCGTCCCGCATCGGTAGGGTGCCTCTCCATGAGAGCCCGGGTCGTGGCCGCCGCCGTCGCGGCCGTCCTCCTCACCGCGGGCACGCCCGCCCCGGTCCCTGCGGGGGCGGCCCGCGCCGCCGTCGTGCCGTGCCCGAAGCTGCCCGCGCCGAAGGTGACCCGACCGCCCCGGCCCGTGCCGCCCCCGGCGGTGCCCGCGCAGCAGGCGGTGGGGGGCGAGGCACTGGCCACCCCGGGCCTGACCGTGCCGCCCGGCGTGCCCACGCCGCCCCCGGTCACCGCGGCCTCCTGGCTCGTCGCCGACCTGGACACCGGGGCGGTCCTCGGCGGTTGCGGCCCGCACGAGTACGGCACCCCGGCCAGCGTGCAGAAGCTGCTGCTGGCCGCCACCATGATGCCCCGGCTGAACCCGAAGCAGGTGGTCACGGTGACCCGCGCGGACCTGGACATCGAGCCGGGCAGCTCGGCGGTGGGCCTGCTCGTCGGTGGTCGCTACCCGGTCGAGACCGCCTGGCTCGGCCTGCTGCTCCAGTCCGGCAACGACGCGGCGAACCTGCTGGCCCGCCTCGGCGCGGGCAGCGCGTCAGCCGGGGTACGCGAGATGAACGCCGAGGCACGCCGCCTCGGTGCGGGGCAGACCCACGCGGTGACCCCGTCCGGGCTGGACGGGCCGGGCCAGTTCACCAGCGCGTACGACCTGGCGTTGATCGCCCGGGTCTGCTTCGCCGACCCCACCTTCCGCCGGTACGCGTTGACCGAGCGGACCCAGATACCGGCCCAGCCGGCGTTGCGTAAACCCGGCTTCCAGATCCAGAACGAGAACCAGTTGATCTACCGGTACCCCGGTGCGCTGGGCGGCAAGACCGGCTTCACGGACCTGGCCCGGCACACCTACGTCGGGGCCGCCGAACGTGGTGGTCGACGGTTGGTGGTGACCCTGCTCGGCGCGGAGGCCCGCCCGGTGCGCGGCTGGGAGCAGGGGGCGCGGCTCCTCGACTGGGGTTTCGGCCTGCCCCGGGACGCCTCGGTGGGCCGGCTGGTCGACCCCGGTGAGGTGACCGCCGCCAGCGCGTCGGCGTCGCCGCCCGCCCGGGTGGTCGCCGCCCCGGAGCCCGCCCGCCCGCCGGTGGGCGCACCGCACCCGCCCGGTGGCGTGGTGGTCGGTGGCGTCGCGGGACTGGTCGGGGTGCTGGCCGTGCTGCTCGTCATCCGCCGCCGCCGGAGCCGGCGGCGGGTCCGGCGGCGCGTCGCCTGGGACTGACAGCCGTCCGTCCATAGACTCCGGTCGTTCCGGTACCACCCGCTTCCGCGGGTGTCCCCGTCTCTCCGGTACCACGAGTCCAGGAGGACCCACAGTGTCGAGTGAACCCCGACCGTCCGCCGCCGCCTCGCGCCCCCACGGCCGGCTGGCCCGCCTCGCCGGGGTGGCGCTGGCCTCGGCGACGCTGGTCGTCGCCGGTGGTACGGCCGCCGTCGCCGCGCCCGCCGACGGGCCGGTCGTCGCCCGGACCACCAAGGGCCCGTGCGCGTACACGTCCACCCCCGACGAGCCGCCGGCCCGGCCGGTGCCGCTGCCGCCCGACCCGCGCCGGACGCCGGACCACGGCACGGTCCGGGTCACCCTGCGCACCAGCCAGGGGCCGATCGGCCTGACCCTGGACCGGGAGCAGGCCCCGTGCACCGTGCAGAGCTTCCTGCACCTGGCCCGGCACCGGTTCTACGACTGGACCCCCTGCCACCGGTTGACCGCCTACCCGACGCTGAAGGTGCTCCAGTGCGGCGACCCGTCCGGCACCGGTGAGGGCGGGCCGGGCTACCGCTACCGCGACGAGCTGCCCACCGACCTGCCGCCCGCGCCGACCGACCCCACCGGGGTCCGGCGGCTCTACGCCCGGGGCACGCTCGCCATGGCCAACGCCGGGCCGGACACCAACGGCAGCCAGTTCTTCCTGGTCCAGTCGGATTCGGCGCTGCGACCCAACTACACCGTGTTCGGCAGCATCGACGCCGCCGGGCTGGCCACCCTGGACCGGATCGCCGCCGGTGGCATCGCGCCCACCCCGGAGGACCCGGCCCCGGTGGACGGCGCTCCGGCCCTGCCGGTGCAGATCCACCGCGCCATCCGGGGCCGCTGAGCGGTCCGGCCCGGCCCCGAGCCACCGAGCGGTCCGGCCCGTCGGGCCGGCGCACCTGACGGGCGGGGGCGACCACTCGCCCCCGCCCGCAGGTCAGCCCTCCTCGCCCGCCGCGCGGGCCCGGTCGGCGTCCGCGTCGGCCGCACCGACCGGCACGCCGTCGCCGTCCCGGTCGGCGTGGGACAGGTCCACCTCCGCCCCGGCGCGGGCGGCGTCGGCGCGGGCGTCGTCCGCGCCCACCACGGGACGGGTGTCGACGTCGTCGACGTCGACCAGGTCACCGCCGACCGCGAGGCCGAGCGGAGCGTAACGGGGGTCGGTCATGGTCTCCTCCTTCACCGGTCCTACCCTCCGCTACCCCCATGGACGGTGGTCGACACCTCCCCGTCGCCGGCCGGCTGACCGACGGGCGCGTCCCCTGCCGCCTCGACCCGCGCTGACCGGCAAATTCACCGCGCCGGAGGCGGCATGCTACCGACCCGGCCCGCTCCGCCGGGTGGAATTCGCCGGATCACCGGATCGCCGGACCCGGCATCACTACGTTCGTCAGCGTGAGAGTTCGGGGACGTACCGCGGTTGCCATCGCCGCCCTCCTGCTGTCGCCGGTCGGCGTGCCCACCGGTGCCGTCGCCGCCGTCGGGGCGGTGACCACCGGCCCGTGCGCGCCCGTGCCGGCGGCGTCCCGGCCACCCCGACCGGTGCCGCCGCGCGCGGATCCCGCCGCCCGCACGGTCGGCGGCCCCGCCCTGGCCACCAGGGCGCAGGTACGGCCGACCGGGACGCGCGTGCCGCCCGCCGTGCAGGCCACCTCCTGGCTGGTCGCCGACCTGGACAGCGGCGACGTGCTCGGCGGCTGCGGCCCGCACGAGTACGGCACCCCGGCCAGCGTGCAGAAGCTGCTGCTCGCCGCCACCGTGCTGCCGACACTCGACCCCCGACAGGTGGTCACCCTCACTGCCGGCGACCTCGACATCGAGCCCGGCAGCTCCGCCGTGGGGTTCGCCGAGGGCGGCCGCTACCGGATCGAGACGCTCTGGCTGGGCCTGCTGCTCAAGTCCGGCAACGAGGCGGCCAACGCACTGGCCCGACTCGGCGGCGGCCCCGACGGGCTGCCCGGCGGACTGCAGGCGATGAACGCGCACGCCCGGCACCTCGGCGCGTTGCAGACCCACGCGGTGACCCCCTCCGGGCTGGACGGGCCGGGCCAGTTCACCAGCGCGTACGACCTGGCGCTGATCGCCCGGGCCTGCTTCGCCGACGCCACCTTCCGCCGTTACGACACCACCCGGGAGGTGACGATCCCGGCCCAGCCGGCGCTGGGCGAGAAGGCCTTTCCGATCGAGAACGACAACCAGCTGCTCTACCGCTACCCGGGGGCGCTGGGCGGGAAGACCGGCTACACGGACCTGGCCCGGCACACCTACGTCGGGGCCGCCGAACGCGGCGGACGACGGCTGGTGGTCACCCTGCTCGGTGCGGAGGTCGTCGACAAGCGGGGCTGGGAGCAGGGGGCGGCCCTGCTCGACTGGGGCTTCGGGGTGCCCCGGGGCGCGGCCGTGGGTCGCCTGGTCAACCCCGGTGAGCTGACCGCCGGCCCGTCCGCGACCGCCGTCCCCCCGCCCCCGCTGGCCGCCGCCGGTGGTCCGGGCCGGCTCGACCCGCCGGGTCACCCCTGGTCACGTCCGCTGGTCGCGGTCTCCCTGGCGGCCGTCGTGGCCGGGCTCGCCGGGCTGCTGTTCGCCCTGCGGCACCGACCCCACGACGGACGCCGCCGACGGTGAGACCCGGCGCGCACCGCCTCCGGGGGGTGCTGGTCGGGTTGCTGGTCGTCGCGGTGCTGACCGTGGCGGTGGGCTGCGACCGGCCGCCGCAGCCGGTGCCGGACGCCGCCCTGCCTACCCCGACCACGCCGCCCACCCCGACCGCCCTGTCCACCCCGACCGGGCCGCGTGCGCCGGCCGACGTGGTGCTGCTGTCCGAGGTCGACCCGAGCATCGTCGTGGACATCCGGTACGCCGGCCCGCACAACTTCGTCGGCCGCCCGGTGGACGGCTACGACGAGCCGTTGTGCCTGCTCACCCGTACCGCTGCCGAGGCGCTGCGCCGGGTGCAGGACGCCGCCCGCGCCCAACGGCTCAGCCTGCGGGTGTACGACTGCTACCGCCCGCAGCGCGCCGCCGACGAGTTCGTCCGGTGGGCGAAGGACCCCGCCGCGCAGCAGACGAAAGCGGAGTTCTATCCCCGGGTGGCCAAGTCACGGCTGTTCGCCGACGGCTACCTCGGCGCACCCACCGCGCACAGCCGGGGCAGCACCCTCGACCTGACCCTGGAACCCCGTCCGGCCCCGCCGCGCGCCTCGTACGCCCCGGGTCAGCCGCTGGTGGCCTGCACCGACCCGGCCGACCGGCGGTTCGCCGACGGCAGCCTCGACATGGGCACCGGCTTCGACTGCTTCGACCCGCTCGCGCACACCGCCGACGCCCGGGTCACCGGCACCGCCCGGACCCACCGGCAGCTGCTGGAAAGCCTGATGACGCAGCAGGGTTTCGTCAACTACGACCGGGAGTGGTGGCACTACCGGTACGCCGACGAGCCCTACCCGGACACCTACTTCGACTTCCCGGTGGCGCGGTCGTCCCTGCCCCGCTGACGCGCCGTCATCGGCGCGCCCGCCGGGTCAGCCGGCCGGCGGCCGGGTGCGCAGCGGCAGCCAGGCCAGCACGTCCCGGATCGTGGCGTCCCAGTACGGCCAGTCGTGGTCGCCGGGGGAGAAGTCCACTGTCACCGGCACACCCCGGTCCCGGGCGGCGGCGACGAAACGCTGGTTGTCGTCGTAGAGGAAGTCCTCGGTGCCGCAGGCGACGTAGAGCGGGGGGGTGTCGGCCCCGGCCCGGCCCACCAGCGCCACCGTGTCGTCGTCGGGGCCGGCGGTCGGGGCGTCCCCCCAGACGGTGTGCCAGACGTCCGGGTCGAGCGGGCGGTCCGGGGCGTGCCGGCGGTGGGCGACGTTGAGCGCTCCCGACAGGCTGGCCGCGGCGGCGAACCGTTCCGGCTGCCGCAGCGCCCACTTCACCGCCCCGTAGCCGCCCATCGACAGCCCGGCCACGAAGGTGTCCTCCCGGCGGCCGGAGATCCGGAAGAACGACCGGCAGACCCGGGGCAGCTCCTCGGTGAGAAAGGTCCAGTACCGGTTGCCGTGCGTCTCGTCGGTATAGAAGCTGCGCCCCGCCTGGGGCATCACCACGGCCAGACCCAGCGACGACACGTAGCGCTCGATCGAGGTCTGGCGGGTCCAGCCGGTGTCGTCGTCGCTGAGGCCGTGCAGCAGGTAGAGCACCGGCGGGTCCGCGTCGGCCGCCGCCGTGGGCCGGGCCGGGTCGGGCTGCGGCAGGATCACCGTCATCGACGTGCCCATGCCCAGCGCCTCGGAGTCGAAGTCGCACCGCAGCAATGCCATGGTCCTGGACCGTACCGGGTGCGGTCCGGGGTCGGATACGCCTGCACCGCCCGGGGAGAACCTAGGCTGTCGTCATGTCCGCCGAGGATGCCGTGATCGACCTGGACGTGTACCGGGACGGATCCGTCGGGCCGACCACCGGCCGCGCCCGGCGTACCGTCCGTTCCCGGATCGTCCTTGGCCTGGTGGCCGCCCTGGTGGCCGGTGCGGTGCTGGGCGGGTGGGGGGTCGACAGGTCGCGGGAGGCGCGCGCCCGGCAGGAGCGGGACGCGACCGTCGCGCTGGTGGCCATCCCCGCCAGCGCGGACAGCGGCAGTACGAACGCCGGGGGCCGGGCTCTGATCGAAGGGTCGCTGGCCGTGGTCAACGCCGGGCCGGCCCCGATCACGGTACGGTCGGTCCGGGTGGAGAGCCCCACCGTGCTCGTCCACGATCTCGGCCGGACCCGGCTGATCCGGCCCGGCGGCACCGGCTGGATCGGCGTGGTGGTGCTGTCCCAGTGCGGCGAGACACCCGGGACGGAGCCGCTGTCGGTGCGGTTCTCCGTGCAGACCGCCGACGGGCAGGTCCGGGAGGCCCACTACCCGGTCGCCCTCGTGGGCAGCGCCTGGCTCGACACCCTGTCCAGGATGTGCGAGCCCCGATAGCCGGCAGCTTCCGATATCTGTTGCGGCCCGGGTGGGTGCGCGCCTAGGTTCGACATCGACGCCACACCGACCAACCGGGGAGCACACCGTGTCGCCGTACCTCAGCACCGAGACCACGCGGTCCACACCGCGCGGCGGCGTGCTGTTGCCGGCCGATGAACGAGCCCGGGGTTGTCGGTGGCGATCGGGGTGGCGGCGCGGATAGCGCCGGCGCGACGTGCGCAGCCGCCCACCCCACCAGGGGACCGGGCGGCTTTTTCGACCCCGACATCCGCCGAGGGGCGTAGCTCAACGGGTGGCGCACCGGATTCCCGACCCGACGGTCGCAGGTTCGAATCCTGTCACCCCTGCTCCCACGAACGAGGAGAACGACCATGGCATTCACCCCGCTGCCGGGCACGAAGGCGCCGGTACGGGTCTGGACCGACCCGTACGGCATCGAGCCGCAGGCCGCGCAGCAGTTGCGCAACATCGGCGCGCTGCCCTGGGTGCAGGGCGTCGCCGTGATGCCGGACGTGCACTACGGCAAGGGCGCCACCGTCGGCTCGGTGATCGCGATGCGGCAGGCCGTCTCGCCCGCCGCCGTCGGGGTGGACATCGGCTGCGGGATGAGCGCGGTCCGGACCTCGCTCACCGCCGCCGACCTGCCGGACAACCTGGCGCCGCTGCGGTCGGCGATCGAGGCGGTGGTGCCGGTCGGTTTCGCCAAGCGGGCGGACCCGGTCGACCCGCGTCGGGTCCGGGGTCTGGAGCAGCGCGGCTGGGACGACTTCTGGGGCCGGTTCGCCGCCCTGGACCGCCGGGTGGCGCAGCTGGAGACCCGGGCCCGGCACCAGCTCGGTACCCTCGGCGGCGGCAACCACTTCATCGAGGTCTGCGTCGAGCAGGACGGCCCGGACGCCGGGCAGGTCTGGCTGATGCTGCACTCCGGTTCCCGCAACATCGGCAAGGAGTTGGCCGAGCGGCACATCGGGGTGGCCCGTACCCTGCCGCACAACGCCGACCTGCCCGACCGGGACCTGGCGGTGTTCCTCGCCGGCACCCCGGAGATGGACGCCTACCGGCGGGACCTGTGGTGGGCGCAGGAGTACGCCCGGCGCAACCGGGCGGTCATGCTGGCCATGCTCTGCGGCGTGGTGCGGGACGCCTTCCCGCAGGTCAGCTACGGGGAGCCGATCTCCTGCCACCACAACTACGTGGCGGAGGAGAGCTACGACGGGGTGGACGTGCTGGTGACCCGCAAGGGGGCGATCCGGGCCGGTCGGGGGGACCTGGGGATCATCCCGGGGTCGATGGGCACCGGGTCGTACATCGTGCGGGGTCGGGGGAACCCGGACGCGTACTGCTCGGCGTCGCACGGGGCCGGGCGGCGGATGTCGCGGGGGCAGGCGAAGCGCACGTACGACACCGCCGACCTGGTCCGGCAGACCGCCGGGGTGGAGTGCCGCAAGGACGCCGGGGTGGTCGACGAGATCCCCGGCGCGTACAAGGACATCACCGCGGTGATGGCCCAGCAGGACGACCTGGTCGAGGTGGTGGCCCACCTCAAGCAGGTGGTCTGTGTGAAGGGTTAGACCGGTCGACGCCCCCGGGCGTCGGCCGTGAGCCCCGGTGGCGCAGCTGACAGCGCGCCGGTCTACGAAACCGGAGAGCCCAGGTTCGAATCCTGGTCGGGGCACTCTCCGCCCGGCTGCCGTGCGACCGCGCGGGGGCAGCGGGCGGAATAGTCTTCACGTCATGAGTGGTACGCACCAGGGCTCCCGGGACCAGGCGAATCCCCTGCGCCAGCTTGGGCTGGACCAGCTCCGGCGACGGACGAGCGTCAAGTGGCGGGAGTACCCGGACGACGTGCTGCCGCTCTGGGTGGCGGAGATGGACGTGCCGCTCGCCGAGCCGGTCGCGCGGGCGATCACCGACGCCGTCGCGCTCGGGGACACCGGCTACACCGCCGGCACGGCGTACCCGGAGGCGCTGGCGGAGTTCGCCCGACGTCGGTGGGGCTGGGACGGGCTGGCCGTGGAGCGGACCGCGCTGGTGCCCGACGTGATGCACGGCGTGGTCGAGGCGTTGCGGCTGCTCACCGGGCCCGGTGACGCGGTGGTCGTCAACTGCCCGGTCTACCCGCCGTTCTACGGGTTCGTCGGGTACGCCGGCCGCCGGATCGTGGAGGCACCGCTCGGCGACGACCTGCGGATCGACCTCGGCACCTTGGAAGAGGCGTTCCGGGCGGCCCGCTCCGGCGGTCGACCGGCGGCGTACCTGCTCTGCAACCCGCACAACCCGACCGGTGTCCTGCACACCGTCGACGAGTTGACCGCCGTCGCCGCGCTGGCCGGGCGGTACGGGCTGCGGGTGGTCGCCGACGAGATCCACGCGCCGCTGGTCAGCGCGGGAGCGCGTTTCGTGCCGTACCTCTCGGTGCCCGGCACGGAGCGCGGCCTGTCGCTGATGTCCGCTTCCAAGGGGTGGAACCTGGCCGGTCTGCGGGGTGGGCTGCTCGTCGCCGGCCCGGCCGCCGCCGGGGACGTCGCCCGGGTTCCCTTCGAGGTCAGCGTCGGCACCAGCCACCTCGGGGTGATCGCCCACACCGCCGCGTTCCGGGACGGAGGTGACTGGCTCGACGCCCTGCTGACCGGTCTGGACGACAACCGTCGGCTTCTCGCCGCGCTCCTCGCCGAGCACCTGCCGACCGTCCGGTACCGACCCGGCCAGGCCACCTACCTCGCCTGGCTCGACTGTCGGGGGCTGGGCCTCGGCGACGATCCCGCCGCCGTCTTCCTCGACCGGGGCCGGGTGGCGCTCAACTCCGGCCTGGACTTCGGCACCGGCGGCGCCGGCCACGTCCGGCTGAACCTGGCCACCTCCCCGGAGCTGCTCACCGAGGCGGTACGCCGGATGGCCACCGCCGTCACCTGAGCGCCGCGGCTCACGCCGCGTCGAGTTTGTAGCCGACCCCGCGTACGGTGCGGACCAGCCGGGACGCGGTCGGGTCGTGGTCGACCTTGGCGCGCAACCGTTGCACCGCCACGTCGACCAGGCGGGAGTCGCCGAGGTGGGAGTGCCGCCACACCCGGTCCAGCAGCGCCTCCCGGGTGAACACCTGACCGGGCCGGCGGGCCAGCTCGGTCAGCAGCCGGAACTCGGTGGCGGTGAGGGGCAGTTCCCGTCCGTCGCGGCGGGCCACGAAGCGGGCCGGGTCGACCTCCAGCGGCCCGACGGTCAGCACGGGTTCGGTGGGTACGGTGTACCCCCGCCGCAGCGCCGCCCGGACCCGGGCCACCAACTCCGCCAGGTCGAACGGTTTACGCAGGCAGTCGTCGGCCCCGCACTCCAGGCCGACCACCACGTCGATGGGGTCGGTGCTGTCGGTGAGCAGCAGGATCGGCAGCTGGCTGCTGCGCCGGACCGCCCGGCAGACCTCCAACCCGTCGAGGCCGGGCAGCAGCACGTCCAGGACGATCAGGTCGACCTGTTGGGCCCGCCAGGTGGCCAGCGCGGTCCGGCCGTCGGCGGCGGTGCTGACCCGGAACCCGGCCCGGCGTAGACCGAGGGCGGTGACCTCCCGAATGGAGACATCGTCCTCGACCAGCAGCACCCGGCCGTCCATGGTGTTCCCAGGGTAGTCCCGGGACGGCCGGTCGCGACCCGGCGCAACGGCCGGTGCCGGGAGCCGATCGACGTCGGTTCCCGGCCCGACCGGTGGTCACCGTCGCGGTCACTCCTGCCACTGGTGTGCCACGTCGAGCACGATCCGGCTGTGCGTGCCGGGGCCGGCGACCAGCAGCACCCGGAACGGCAACTGCGCCCGGACGCCCACGGCGAAGGTGCTGTAGCCCTCGAAGGTGCCGCCGTAGACGACGTCACGCAGGGTGCGGTAGCCGAGCACCGTCGCCACGTGGTCGCCGGCCCGGTACGGGTAGCCGAGCGCCGGCTCCCGCAACTGCACCCGCAGCACCGCCCCGCCCGCCGTGTACGGCGACATCGCCAACCCCTGCCCCTCGGTGAACACCTCGCCGTAGCCGACCGAGTAGCCGTCGGCACTCCCGTCGAACTCGAAGACCAGCCGGTCGTAGCAGTCCTGCTGGCCGGTGCGGGTGGTCAGCAGCGGTGCCGGGTTCAGGTCGCCCCCGGTCCTCCCGGCGCTGCCCCAGGTGATCCCGCAGTAGGGCGCGGCGGTGACGCGGGTGCCGAGCCGGCCGGCGGCGGTCGCCGTGCCGACGGTGGTGAGCAGCACGGCCAGCACGGCCGTGACCGCCATCAGGGTCCTGGTGGAACGCATGGTGACCTCCCGGTCGACGGTGTCCGGCCACGATGGCCGGTAGAGGTCGACGGTGCGCCACCCGTGCCACAGCGCCCGCACCGTGACGTAACAGCGGGGCAACAACCGCGCCAGGCTCCCTGTCGCGGTTTCTAGCCGAGGTCGGGTACCTCCAGCCCTCGCATGATCAGCATCTGCATCGAGCCGAACCCGTGGAGATCCGCGTCGGATGACAGGTTCGCCACCTCGCGGAGCACCGGTTCGACGTCGATGGCGCACTCGCGGGCTCGGTTGCACAGCGACCAGATCGTCATCAGCTCGTCGCGCGGATCGGCACCCTGATCCATCGCGGAGACATGGACGAGTCGTCGGCGGAACTCCCCGACCGAATTCCACACCACCGGTAGGTGGGCGGCCCAGCGGAAGGACGGGTAGGCCCGAAAGATGTCTCGGACCTCCGCACGGGCCGGCGCTCCGCCGGTCTCGTACGCATCCAACAGCGCATCGAGCGCGGCGGACGCCTCGGCCGCCACCCCGGCTTCTTCCAGCGGCGGCGGCGCTTGCCGGATCTCGGCCATCCAGTTCGGATCGTTGAGGTCGACCGGGCACTCGGCGATGTACCGCAACAGATCGTCGATCACTGCGACATCCGCACGGACCGCGGCAAGATTCATGCCGTCATTGTGCTGCCCCACAGGAGATCCACGGCTGGTCGGGCCACCGGGTGCACAGGTCAGGGGCGGGTCAAGCCGATGGTGGCGGCGAGGCGGGTGACGTCGGCCGGGGTGGGGCCGGCGCGGAGCACGGCGGTCAGGGCGGCTCTGGCGGCGGGGCGGGTGCGGGCTTCGGCGGGGGCGATGTGGTCGGCGGTGACGAGGGCCCGCCCGGCGGCGTCGTGGTCACCGAGGTCGAGGTGGGCCCGGGTGATGTCGATGAGGTGGGCGGCGCGGTGTTCGGCGGGGAGCCGCCGCCAACCCTCCTGGTCGGTGGCCCGGCGGTGCAGGGCGACGGCCCGATGGTGGTCGCCGAGGCGGGTCGCGGTCAGGGCACGGGCGAGGTCGACGCTGGTGGGGCCGAACGTCGCGCCGTCCTGGTCGTACCGTTCGTGGTCGGCGGCGAGGTGGGCGGCGCGTTCGGTCAGGTCGTGGGCGGTGACGGCGTCGCCGTGACCGGCGGCGGCGAGGGCGGCTTCGACGAGCAACGTCCCGGTCAGTGCCCGTGCCGGCGGGTGGCCGTCCGCCGCCGCCGGATCGAGCTGGCGTACGGCGGTGAGCGCGGCGGTCGTGGCCAGCCGGCCCCGCCGCAGCGCGCGGAGCACCTGCGCGAGCGACACCGCCGCGAGCCCCATCCGCATCGGGTCACCGCGGGTGGCGGCCATCATGGCCCGGTCGGCGGCCAGCCAGGCCAGGTGCGCGTCGCCGAGCTTGACCAGGGTCTGGGCGGTGAGCCGGTAGACCCGCACCAGCAGAGCGAGCACGGGCGGGTCCACCAGGCTGACGTGGCAGGCGTGGCGGCTGTCGGCGAGCAGGTCGGGCAGCATCCGCAACACCTGGGGGTGCTGCCCGTTGCGGTACGCCGTCCACGCGTAGCCCGCCTGGTCGTCGAGCTGCCGCACCGCCGCCCCGACCGGGGCGGACGCCGGAGCGTCGTGCCGGGCCAGGGCGGCCCGGACCCGTTCCACGGCGGCACCGACGTCGGTGGCCGGTGCCGGCGGCGTCCGGCCGGTGAGCAGGAGCTGCGGCGCGACGCCGAGCGCCCCGGCCACCGTCTCGATGACGGAGAGCCGATCGAGGGTACGCACCCCCCGCTCGACCTTGTCGACCCAGCTCTTCGACTTGCCGATCCGGTCGGCGAAGACCTGCTGGCTCATGCCCCGGCGGGCCCGTAACTCGGCTATCCGCCGTCCGATCGGCGGCTCGCTGCCGGTGCCGGTGCGCTGCCGGCCGGGGCCGGTCACCGGTCGTGCCCCGGCACCGGCATGGTGTGGGTGGACTCGCCGCAGCGGGGACACCACCGGGACTTGACCCGGAACGCGAGCAGCCCGAGCAGGAAGCCCGGCACCAACCCCCCGAACAGGACCGACAGGACGTTGGAGATCACGAGCGCCCTCGCTCTCCGGCTCCGGCAACGGGACCGTCTGTCGGGGTGTGGTGATGGGACCAGCGGTTGACGACAGACTTGTGCTGCATGGGGCCGCTCCTACGGGGTCGATTCCGAGGGTGAACTGTCGACAGGCCGGCCGGATCGGGGGTCGTGCGACCGGTGGTGCTCCTACCGGTCGGGCTCGACCGGCACTGGCGCTGTATGTCGCTGCTGTACTTCTGGCGTCAGATCAGGCGTTCGATGCGAGCCTTGGGGCGCTCGTTCCTGAGGTGGCCTTGCTCGTGCTGGCGGATCTGCTCCTCCCAGACCACTTGATAGTGGGTCGGGTCCGGTGGGGTCATTGCGGGCCGCCCTGGCTGGGCCAGTGGCCGCGGTTGATCGGGATGCGGTGGCGGCTTCGGCAAGGCAGGGCGCTTCCGCAGCGGCAGACGTGTCGCCATTGCCGCCATGACCAGACAGGCCGATGCCGGCGGGCGAGGGAGAGCGCTACCGCTAGGACGTACCCGTCGTAGGAGACGCGCCTCATCGGCTCGCCGGAGCCTTCGATGTTCGCCGCGTCCGGGGATCGGAGTGGAGCACTGCTTTGCCTCCTCGTGCTGCATGTGTCCGGGGCGTGGATGCCCGATCACGGGGGTCGTCCCGGGCATCCACGCCAGTGAGGAGCGGCCCACAGTGCCAACCGAGGGAATCGACCTCTGGGGCAACCTCCCACAGGTACCGTTGGGTAGTCAAGGGCTGGCGTAGGTGGTCTACTCGTGTTGCCAACCGAGGGGAACACCGTGCCACCGCGTTACCGCTACGAGCAGATCGCCGACGACCTTGCCGAACGCATCGCTACCGGCGAGTTTCCGCCGGGCTCCAAGCTGCCCAGCCGACGAGAGTTGATCGAGCACTACGGCGTTACCGAGCCGGTGATCGACCGCGCCATGCAGGTGCTACGGATCAAGGGCATGACCGAGACCCTGCCTGGCGTGGGCGTCTTCGTCGCCGAGTAGGCAGAGCCCTCCCGATCAGCCAGCCGGTGCCTTTTGACCGCAGAGGTCAGTCGCCGAAGTCAGGCGACCCCTGCCTCAGCATGAGATCACCGACGGTGAGGCCATGGCTTACCGCAACGGCAGCACACACTCCGCACTCCCACAACTTCGCTCTTGGTTTTCTTTTGAGCAAGAGTGCAGAAGTCGCCCTGGTTAGTACTACGCGCCATACTTTCCTCTCGCTTGATTGCTGCGTCAGCCTGGCTGGCATCCGGCTTAGGTGACCGACGGCCTTGATCTCGTCTCGAAGTCCCGGCGAGCGAGTCGAACGAGCGGTAGACGCTGGCGAAGCGCAGGTAGGCCACCTCGTTCCAGGTCGCGAAGTGGCCCAGGATCGCCAGTCCCGCGTCGTGGGTCGGCAGTTCGGCCGTGCCCTTGGCCCGGACGGTCTCCTCGACCTTCTGGGGCAGCAGGGCGATGGAGTCCTCGTCGACCGCCCGCCCCTGGCGTGTCTTGCGCACCCCACTGATGATCTTGATCCGGAACGGCTCGGTCACGCCGCTGCGCTTGACCACCGCGAGCACAGCCTCCTCGACGGTGGTGAACCGCTTGCCTCACTCCGGGAAGGAGCCCTCCCGCCGGATGGGCTCGCCCGCGTCGGCCTCGCGCGAGTCAACCACCCGGGAGTCGGCATGCCGGCAGTACGGCAGGTTGTGGTCTGCATCAACTTGTCGTGAGGGTCTTGACGGTGATGTGATCGGGCTTCTGTCAGGTGCCGCCGGTTGCCGTGGGCGTTGGGCACGTGGTGGAAACCTCTTCGGAGGGCAGCACTTATCGTAGGTTCGGCAAGCGATAAAGGTGCAAGCAGGAGCCCCGTTAGGAGTGAGCTATGAGCCAGCCAATTCTCAATCCGGGCGAAAAGCGGACAGGTGTGTTTATTCATGCAAAAGACGATGAGCTGCCATGTGTTGTAGGGGCGGTGTGGGTTGATTCCAAGCTGGGTGTCCTCGCCGAAATTCCATACATTGGATTCGGTGCTGAGCAATTTAAAGTTCCAAGGCAGTGGTTTGGTGATGAGAAGCCGCCTGAGAACCTTCTTTTCAGGTCGGAAGATCTACGAATTTCTCTTTTTGGTTGTCGGGTGGCAAGAATAGTTCAGGGTGCATACCTCGATATCGGCCGCCTCCGAGCGCGGGAGGCGGTTCTTCAGGAGCGTTCGGGTCTCGTCGATGATGAATTGCGAGTAGTAAAGCTCTCGTCTCACATTGACGGCCTTGCTGAATGGTCTGGGATGTCGTCGGTTGTATGGGAGAGGGAGCGTTCAGAAAATACCCGAGAGCGGACTGTTCGAATCGCGTACAAGGTGGAGTCGATGCAGGGGATCTCTTGGCTTCAGGGTGCCGCTCGTATGCGACTTGTAACGCATTGGGGGCAAAGTGGAGCGGGAGGGCGGGGAATCAACATCTCAGACGAAACTGTTCTTGAAAGCCGATTTCAGGAACCGCAGCCGGTTTCCCGTCACCTTGCGGAGCACCGCAAGTTTCGCGACCTTCTATCGCTGATTCTGGGAAGCGGTTCGTATTTCACTAGACATACGATTCGAGATCATCGTTTCGCGGTGCGGACGCTCGATGGAAAAATCTATGGGGCGGACGAAGTGGGAATACTGGTTGCCGGTACGGTTGCGGATCACTACAAAGTTGGAGTGGGCGGCAAAAGCTCTGACTGGCCGGTCCTCCCGCTCCCTGCGCTCTCTTCTCAATCTCTGGCTTGGTGGGCTGGGGAGTATGAGAGATCTCGACGCTTTGTCGTTCCTGCCGTGTCAATGATTCAGCGATCAAGTGTATTTGCGGAAGATAAAGTAATAAATTCATCAATGAGCATTGAAGCTCTCGGGGGTGTCCTGGGAGGGGCGGTAGGTGAAGCGGGTCTTCCAGCCACAGCGACCTACTTCTACCGTGTGCTCGATTCTATTTCTATCGATAGTGGCCCCGTGGCGGAAAGCTTGGTTGATCTTGCTCGGGCGTTGGCGCATACCTACAATGATATTAAGCACGCAGATCGCGGAGATTTTCCAGATGGGCTGATTGTCATCCATGCGGCTCGGTTATCCCTAATGGTCGCCAGGCTCGCGATTATCAATAGGGTGCCTGGAGCTGGCACTTTGGTGGCCAAATTCGTCCATAGTTGGCCGGTCCGGCGGATTCTTGAGAGAATGAGAGCTGATGGGATTGAAGTGAAGTCGGGGCGATTCGTTATCGTTTCGTGAATATGTTAGCTTGTTTTTAGCTGCTTCCCGGATTCTAGCGAGTGCCCGTCATCCGGACCGAAATCCCCAACGCTGGATCGACAGCTCACGCGCGGCACTCAAGACCGCCAGCGCCCACCGCCTGGCGGAAGCCGCCCTCAGCGGTCAACCCCTCGGCTGGCTCACCCCACCCCCGGTGTAGCCCCCAGGCGTCAGCTCCGGGACGTGGTCTCGCAACACGTGCGTTCGTCGTCGGTTGCGGGCGGGGTCGGCGCGGAGGTGCCGTACTGGTCGGAGTCGCCCTTGACCACGTACACCTCCCAGCGCTCGTCGCCGGGTCCACGGACCCAGACCTTGTCCTGGACGGCGTAGCAGCAGGAGGTGTCGTTCTCGGTCAGGGTGATCAGCCCGGCCTCGGTGAGCCGGTCGGTGGCGGCGGTGACCTGCGCGCCGTCGAACACCTCGACGCCGAGATGGTCGAGCGCGGTGGCCTGGTCCGGGTCGCCTTCGAGCAGGACCAGCTTCAGCGGGGGCTCCTCGATGGCGAAGTTGGCGTAGCCGGGCCGCCGCTTGGCCGGCTCGGTGCCGAACAGCTTCGAGTAGAACGCGATCGACCCTTCCAGGTCGGAGACGCGCAGGGCGAGCTGGACGCGGGACATCCCACACCTCCTGTTGTTTAGATAACTATCTAGGCAGAGGATTGCACTCTGGTTAGATGCTTGTCAAACTAGACGGGTGTCGAGACAAGAACTGCCGGTCCTCGCCGACCCGTCGGCCTGCTGCGCGCCGATGGTCACCGAGGCCCTCACGGAGGACGCCGCCGCCGGTCTGGCACGCGGCTTCAAGGCCCTCGGCGACCCGGTACGGCTGCGGCTGCTCTCCCTGATCGCCGCGCGGGCCGGCGGCGAGGTGTGCGTGTGCGAGCTGACCGACGCGTTCACCCTGACCGGCCCGACGATCTCCCACCACCTGAAGGTGCTGCGCGAGGCCGGGTTGATCGACTGCCAGCGCCGGGGGACCTGGGTCTACTACTGGATCGTCCCGGCCCGCCTCGCCGTCCTGTCCCAGCTCCTGGACGTCTCGGCCGCCGCCGCGTCGACCGGGCCGGCCCGGTGACGCCCGACCCGCCGCACGCCGTGCTGCGTCGGGCGTCGGCGGAACTGGTCGGCACCGGCCTGCTCGTCACCGCCGTGGTCGGCTCCGGGATCGCCGCCACCCGCCTGTCGCCGGGCGATGTGGGGCTGCAACTGCTGGAGAACAGCATCGCCACCGCGTTCGCCCTCGGCGCGCTGATCCTCATCTTCGGCCCGGTGTCCGGTGCCCACCTCAACCCCGTCGTGTCGCTCGCCGACTGGTGGCAGGCCCGCCGTACGGGAACCGGCCTGTCGACCCGTGACCTCGGCGCGTACGTCGTGGCGCAGGTGCTCGGTGCGGTCGGCGGCACGGTGCTGGCGCACCTGATGTTCGGGTTGCCCGCCGTCACCATCTCCACCCACCGGCGCGACGGGGGCGGACTGTGGTTGGCCGAGGTCGTCGCGACCGCCGGGCTCCTCCTGCTGATCGCCGCCCTCACCCGTACCCGCCGGACCGCGGTCGCTCCGGCGGCGGTCGGGGCGTGGATCGGTGGCGCGTACTGGTTCACCGCCTCCACCTCGTTCGCCAACCCGGCCGTCACGATCGGCCGCACGTTCACCGGCACCTTCGCCGGCATCGCCCCCACCTCGGCGGCCGGGTTTGTCGCCGCGCAGCTCGCCGCCGTCGGGGTCGCGGTCGTCGCGACCACCTGGTGGTATCCGACCGTCCGACAGCGGGACGCAGTGGCGGTCGAGCTGGCACCGGCACAGCCGGAACGGGCCGCGTCGTGACCGGCGTCCGGTCGTCCCGACCCGATCTCGTGCCGATGACCGACGAACACGCCCCGGCGGTGCTCGACATCTACCGGCACGGGATCGCCACCGGCGACGCCACCTTCGAGACCGAACCCCCCACCTGGGCACGGTTCACCGCCACCCGCCTGCCCGGACACCGCTGGGTCGCCCTCGACCACGCGGCTGCCGACCGCGTGCTCGGCTGGGTCGCGTGCACACCGGTGTCCGACCGGTGCGTGTACGCCGGGGTCGTGGAGCACTCCGTCTACGTCCACCCCGACGCCCGGGGCCGGGGCGTCGGCCGGCTCCTGCTCCACCGACTCATCGACTCCACCGAACAGGCCGGCATCTGGACCATCCAGTCCGGGGTCTTCCCCGAGAACACCGCCAGCCTCGCCCTGCACCACGCCTGCGGCTTCCGCGCCATCGGCGTACGCGAACGCCTCGGCCGCCACCACGACCGATGGCGCGACGTCATCCTCATCGAACGCCGCAGCCCCACCGTCACCTAGCCACGTCAGCACCGAAAAGAGGTCCACCACCCATGAGCACCCCCGCCCGGCACACCACGCCATCGGTGCTGTTCGTCTGCGTCCACAACGCCGGCCGCTCCCAGATGGCCGCCGGCTGGCTGCGCCACCTCGCCGGGAACACCGTCGAGGTCCGCTCCGCAGGCTCCGCACCCGCCGAACACGTCAACCCCGTCGCGGTCGACGCCATGCGCGAGGTCGGCATCGACATCACCGCCGAGCAGCCGAAGCTCCTCGACCGGGACGCCGCCGAGGCCAGCGACGTGATCGTCACCATGGGCTGCGGCGACACCTGCCCCGTCTTCCCCGGCACACGCTACGAGGACTGGAAACTCACCGACCCGGCCGGCCAGCCGCTGTCCGTCGTCCGCGAGGTCCGCGACGAGATCCGCCAGCATGTTGCCCGACTCCTCGCCGACCTGGCCCCTGACATCACCGTCGACGCCTGACCGACCACCGGCGACGACGCGTCGTGGGCGCGGTGGAGCCTCCCGCCGGGCTGACCTGATGGGTCGACCTGCGACCGACCTCCGTCAAGGGCGCTAAATGGTTTGCCGGTGGTCGGCGGGCGCTGGGATGCTGCGGCCGACCGGGAGCGGGGAGGGGCCAGCATGCCGTCGGAGTCCGAGCCGGAAGTCCGTACCGTGGCTGGTGTCCTGCGCGGCTGCCGGGAGGCGGGCCTGGCGGTGTTCCGCGGCATCCGGTACGCCGAGCCGCCGGTCGATGCCCTCCGGTTCGCCGCGCCGCAGCTGGTATCCCACTGGGACGGCGTACGCCCGGCGGTCGCCTACGGTCCGCCGCCTCCGCAGCCCGACGCGTTCGGGGTGTCCCCGCAGGACACCGGCGACGACTGGCTGACGCTCAACGTGTGGACGCCGGACCCGGACCCGGCGGCGGGGTTGCCGGTGATGGTGTGGATCCCCGGAGGTGGCTACCTGGTCGGCTGTTCCGGCCTTCCGCAGTACGACGGCGGGCACCTCGCCCGCAGCGCGACAGTGGTGGTGACGCTCAACTACCGCCTCGGTTTCGAGGGTTTCGGGCAGCTCGACGGGGCACCGGCCAACCGGGGGCTGCTCGACCAGGTGGCGGCCCTGGAATGGGTACGGGACAACATCCGCGCCTTCGGTGGCGACCCGGGCCGGGTGACGGTCTTCGGGCAGTCGGCCGGCGGCGGCTCGGTCGCCGCGCTGCTGGCCATGCCGCGCGCCGCCGGGCTGTTCCGGCGCGCGGTCGCGCAGAGCGTCCCGGGGACGTTCTTCTCACCCGACCTGGCCGCCGACGTCACCGCCGCCTGCGCCGCCGAGCTGGGGGTACCACCGACCCTGGCCGGGCTGTCGACGGTGACGCCGGCCCGGCTGCCGGCCGTGGCCGAGGCGGTCTCGGCCGGTATCGTCCGGTGGCGGGAGCGGTGGGGGTCGATCACCCACCGGCCGATCCCGTTCGCGCCGGTCGTCGACGGGGACGTGCTGCCGGCGACCCCGTGGCGGGCACTGGCCGACGGTGCCGCGCGGGACGTCGACCTGCTCGTCGGGCACACCCGGGACGAGCACCGGCTGTTCAGCCTGCTCGACGGCGTGCTCGGCCAGGTCACCCCGGAGCAGACCGGGACGGCGCTGCGGATGCTGGCCCCGGGGCCGCACGGTGCCGCCCGTTACCGGGAGGCGTTCCCGGACGCCACCGACGAGCAGTTGTACGAGCTGGTCAACGCCGACTGGCTGTTCCGGATGCCGAGCCTGCACCTGGCCGATGCACACCTGGCCGGGGGCGGCCGGGCGTACCTCTACGAGCTGACCTGGCCGGCCCCGGGCCTGGGCGGTGGCCTCGGTGCCTGTCACGGTCTGGACGTGCCGCTGGTCTTCGGCAACCTGACCAGCGGGCAGCCCGCGCTGCTGATCGGCGATCCGCCCACCCCGGCGGCGCATGAGCTGTCCGGGCAGCTCCGTGGGGCGTGGACGGCGTTCGCAGCGACCGGCGACCCCGGCTGGCCGCCGTACGACGCCGGTCGCCGTACCCGGATCTTCGACGAGCGGCCGGTGGTCGTCGCGTACCCGGAGGAGACCTCACGGCTGCTGTGGCGGGATCACACCTTCGCCGCGCTCCCGCTGCTGATCGGCTAGCGCCGGGGCGGCGGGGTCCGGGCGTTCCCCGGCGGCGGTGCGGGCGAACCGGTCGGCGAGCAGCGCGAACGCCTCGGTGAGGGCCGGCGGGCCGACCACCGTGATCCCGGCGTCGTACCGGGCGACGGCGGCGGCCAGGCTCACCCACGACCACGAACCGAGGGTGAGCCGGCACCTGTCGGGGGCGATCTCCTCGACGAGGCCGTCGCGGTTGAAGCGGGCCACGGTCGTCGCGGACAGATCGAGGAGCACCGTGCCCCGGCAGGGCCAGTCCGCCGACCCGCCGGCCGACCCCCGGAAGACCCCGGTGAGGTACGTGGCGACGTCCCCGCCGGGCAGCGGCCTCGGGGTGAAGCGGGGCCCGTGCGGCGGGCGCAGGGTGATCCGGTCGACGCGGAAGGTCCGCCAGTCGGCCCGGTCGAGGTCCCAGGCGACCAGGTACCACCGGCCGTCCCAGGTGACGACGTGATGCGGTTCGGCGTGCCGGGCCGGTCGGTCGGTGCCGCCGGACCCGTAGTCGAAGCGCAGGATCTCGCGGGTCTGCACGGCGGTACCGAGCGCCAGCAGCACCCCGCCGTCGACCGGCGCGGTCGGCGTGCCGGCGGGACGCGCGACGGCGGTCACGCTGAGCGCCCCGACCCGCTGCCGCAGCCGGGTCGGCAACACCTGTCGTACGGTGTGCAGCGCCCGCGCGGCGGCGTCCGCGAGCGCCCCGTCCGCGCCGGTCGCCGCGACCTGGAGGGCGACGGTGAGGGCGACGGCCTGCTCGTCGTCGAACAGCAGCGGGGGCAGTTCGGTGCCGGCGTCGAGCCGGTAACCACCGTCGGGACCTTTGACGGCGGCGACGGGGTAGCCCAGTTCCCGCAGCCGGTCGACGTCGCGGCGCACGGTACGCAGGCTGATGCCGAGGCGTTCGGCCAGCACGGTGCCGGACCAGTCCCGGCGGGTCTGCAACAGCGACAGCAGGGCGAGCAGTCGGGCGGACGTGGTCGGCATGAGTCCGATTCTGCCCGCAGTAGGTGCCACACCCTGTCACCTACTGCTGCGAATCTTGCTCCTGACCAGCCCACTACCGGGCGTCGAGCACCATCAGCAAGGAGTCGACCATGGCCATCTCCGCCACCACACACCTCAACTTCCGGGGTGACGCCCGTGCGGCGCTGGAGTTCTACCAGGCCGTGTTCGGTGGCCACCGCACCGTCGTCAGCTACGGCGACCTGGGGATGCCGAAGGACCTGCCGGACGCCGACAAGGTGATCTTCGGTCAGGTCACCGCCGACAACGGCTTCGCCATCATGGCCTACGACGTGCCCGCCGGTGCCCCCGCCGTAGCCGCGCCGACCGCCACCACCCGCGCGAACGGCACGACGCTGACCGGCGAGCAGTTCTTCGTCTCCGTCCGGGGCGACAGCGCCGAGGAAGTCGGTGTGCTCTGGCACCGGCTCGCCGAGGGCGCCCAGGTGATCGAGGAGTACGGCCCGTCGCCGTGGGCACCCGGGTTCGGCATGCTCACCGACCGGTTCGGCGTCACCTGGGTCCTCGACGTCGCCACCCCGTACGCTGGCTGACCGCTTGGTCCGGGTCGGCGACGTCGCCGACCCGGACCGGCGGGTCATTCGGTGCGCAGCCCGTCGGCGCGGGTGAGCCTCCACAGCAGCGGCATGCTCAGCCCGCTGATCGCCAGGACGGCCAGCCCGCCGAGGCCGACGGCGAAGCCGACCACCGGCCAGGCGACCGTGACCGGGGCCTGCACCATCCGCAGCAGGGCCGCGCCGAGGCCGAGCCCGAAGCCGGTGGCCAGCACCAGCCCGACCCCGACCGGCAGGGCGGTCTGCCACAGCACGGACCAGCCGAGGGTGCTGCGTCGGGTGCCCACCGCCACCAGCATGGCCAGCAGGCGGCGGCGTTCCCGCAGCTGCTCCAACGTACCGACGAGCATGCTGGTGGCGATCAGCAGCAGGGTGACGACCGTGCCGATGGCCAGGCCGCGTTGGATGTCGGCGAACCGGGGCGACACGATGGTCGAGGACAGCACGGACACGGGCGTGGTGAGGTCGATCGCGGCGACGGCGTTACGGACGTGTTCGACCGCGTCCGGGGCGGCCGGGTCGAGCTGGAGGTAGACGGTCGAGCGCAGCGGACCGAGGGTCCGCGAGCCGACCGCGCCGGGGGTGACCAGCACCGCGTTCGCCATCCAGCCGGCCGGGTCGGGTCGGGCCGTCGCGGGCCGCGCCGTGGCGGGCACCCGCCATCGTGACCCGTCCTCGACGGTGAGCACCGTGCCGGTGGGGACGACCGCCGGGTCGCCCGGATCGGACACCAGGAAGGTGTCCCCGTCCACGCACCGGTCGAGGCGGGCGAACTCGGCCAGCGCGGCGCAGTCGCCGACCCGGATCTCCACCGGTGGGCCGTCCGACGAGCCGGCGTTGGCCCCGGCGCTGAGGGTGCCGGTCGCGGCGGTCACCCCGTCGGCCCCGCCGAGCTGCCGCAGCACCCGGGCCAGGTCCGGCTGGTCCTGGAACTGCACCTGCACCTGCGCCCGGGAGGTGTCCTGCCCGCTGGCGGTGGTGAAGTCCCCGGCGATCCCGGCGAAGAGCATCTGCAGGCCGATGGTGCCGGCGACGGCCACGGCGATGCCGTTGACCAGCCGGGCCGAGGTGGCGCTGTCCAGCTGCACCCGGCGGACCGCCAGCTGCCAGGACACCGGGCCGCCGTGCAGCCGTCGGACCAGCAGGTCGGTCAGCCAGGGCAGCAGGGTGACCGTGCCGGTCAGCAGCAGCACCGCGCCGGCCGGCACCACCCATCTGGTGACCCCGCCGTCGCCCTCGCGCAGGCCGGCGACGGGCAGGAGCATGGCCAGGCCGGCGGCGGGCAGCAGCAGCCGCCACCAGAGCCGGCGGCGGACCGGGGTGCTACGCCGGGCCACGCCGAGCGGCTCGACCACGACCGCGCGCAGCGCCAGCATCGCCACCAGCACGGCCAGCGCCGGCACGGCCAGCACGACGGCCAGCAGCAGCGCGGTGGGGGGCCGGATGTCGGCGGCGTACACGCTGATGTCGTAGAGGGTGACCAGCGGGACGAGCTGGCGGCCGGCGAGCAGGAACCCGATGCCGACGACGACTCCGAGCAGGGCACCGGCGGCGGCCTCGCCGGCGGCGATCCGCCGGACCATGGTGGTGTCCGCGCCGACCAGCCGCAGCGCGGCGAGCCGCCGGTCGCGCCGCTCACCGCCGTAGCGCACGGCCGAGCCGAGGAACACCGCGATGGGCAGTAGCAGCACCACGAAGATGACCGCCACCAGCAGCATCAGCACCGGGCCGAGACCCTCGCCGGGCAGCCCGCCGCCGAAGCGGTCCAGCCGGGTCGCCCCGGACGTGTCGGTCAACCGGTCGTCGCCCTGGTAGTAGGCCAGTTCGTTGGGGCCGGCGAGGCCCTCGTCGGCGATGGTCCCGGTGACCCGCGCGCCGCCCAGCCGGGGGGTGAACAGCGGGCCGTCGGGGGAGTCGAGCAGCCGGCGCAGGGCGGGGGAGACGACCACCTCCCCGGGGGCGGGCAGGGCGGTCAGCCCCGGCGGGACGGGGGCGGCCGGTCCCTCCGGCCGCAGCAGCCGGCCCCGCACCGGCCGGCCCCGGAACTCGGTGTCCAGCGCGTGCACCAGCAGGGTGCCGGGACCGGCCGCGATCTTCTCACCGAACCGCAGATCGTCGCGGGCGTCGCCGCGCGCCTGCCGGGCGTCGAGCGCCCCGGGCACGGCGGTGGCCAGCAGCAGCATGGCCACCCCGATCCCGACGCCGACGGCGGTGAGCAGCGCCCGGGTCCAACCCTCCCGGCCGCCGGTGACCGCCATCCGGGCACCCATCGCCAGGTCCGCGAGCGCGCCCCGACCGGTCACGCCGCCACCTCCAGGCTGCGGGTCCGCCCGTCGCGCACCACGACCTCCCGGTCGGAGTACGCGGCCACCCGTGCCTCGTGGGTGACCAGGACCACCGCCGCCCCGGTGTCCCGGGCGGCCTCGGTGAGCAGTCGCATGACCCGTTCGCCGTTGAGCGAGTCCAGCGCGCCGGTCGGCTCGTCGGCGAAGATCACCCGGGGGCGGGTGACCAGCGCGCGGGCCACCGCGACGCGTTGCCCCTGGCCTCCGGAGACCTCGCCGGGGCGCTTGCCGGCCACCTCGGTGACCTCCAGCCGTTCCAGCCACTGCCCGGCCCGCTGCTCGGCCTCGCGGCGGGGGACGCGGGCCAGCCGCAGCGGCAGCGCGACGTTCTCCAGGCAGGTCAGCTCGGGCACCAGCTGGCCGAACTGGAAGACGAACCCGAAGGCCTCCCGGCGCAGGGCGCTGCGCCGGGTGTCGCTCATCGTCACCAGGTCCTGGCCGTCGAAGAGGACCCGGCCCCGGTCGGGGCGGACGATCCCGGCCAGGCAGTGCAGCAGGGTGGACTTGCCGGAGCCGGACGACCCGAGCACCGCGACCACCTCGCCCTCGTCGATGCGCAGCCCGGCGTCGACCAGCGCGACGGTCTCGCCGAAGCTGCGGTACAGACCCTCGGCGACCAGCAGCGGGGCGCTCATGCGCGCACCCGTGCGGCCAGGTCGTCGAGGCGGGCGGTGGTGAGTTCGAGCCAGCGCAAGTCGGCCTCCAGGTGGAAAAGCGCGTGATCACAGATCAACTGCTCGGCGAGGTCGCCGTCGCGCTTGCGCCGGGTCAGCTCCCGCATCAGGCGCAGGTGCTCGGCGCGCTGCACGTCGAGCAGTTCGGCCGCCGCACGGCCGGTGAGCAGGGCGAGCACCACCTTGGTGTAGAGGATGCTCTGCAGGTAGGGCTCGGGTTGTTCCGGGCGGGCCAGCCACTGGGCCACGTCGGCGACGCCGGCCTCGGTGATCGCGTACCGCTTGCGGTCGGGGCCCTCGCCGGGCTCCACCGCCTCCACCTCGACCAGGCCGCCGCGCAGCAGCCGGGACAGGGTCGCGTAGACCTGGCCGTAGGCGACCGGGCGGGAGTGGCCGAAGTGTTCGTCGTAGCGCCGTTTGATGTCGTAGCCGTGCCGGGGGGTCGCCTCCAGCAGGCCGAGGAAGGTCTGGCCGATGGACATGCGGGGGACTATACACACGGCGTATACATGCGTTGTCTACACCCCGCGCTGACTTTGTCGGGACGGGTTCCCGGCGGTGCGCTCCCCGGCATCGGCGAATGTGACACCGGTCGACGGATTGACCCGCAGATTGATACATGTCAGTGTTTCCTTCCCCGGCGTTTCCGCCGCGGTCCCACCCCCGGGCCGCGGGCTCCCGTCCACCCCTTGTCGTAGCCGACAGACGGGACGGTGACGCCCGGGCGGATGCCCCGCCGACCCCCATGAGGAGCACGCATGAAGCGCAGAACCCTGGCGATCGCCGCCGTCACCGCGGTGACGTTCGCCCTGGCCGCGCCACCGGCCTCGGCCACCACGACCGCCCGGCCGGCCACCGCCGCGCCGGCCGTCGCCGCGCTCGCCGCGCCGGACGTCTCGGTCAGCAACGTGCAGGCGCACCTGGCCCAGTTCCAGAGCATCGCCACCAGTAACGGCGGCAACCGGCGGGCCGGCTCGGCCGGCTACACCGCCTCGGTCGCCTACGTGAAGTCCAAGCTCCAGGCGGCCGGCTACACGGTCACCGAACAGACCTGCACCAGCTGCACCTACCGGGGCAACAACGTGATCGCCGAGTGGCCGCAGGGCCCCGCCGACGACGTGGTCATGTTCGGCGCGCACCTCGACGGCGTGGCCGCCGGGCCGGGCATCAACGACAACGGCTCCGGCTCGTCGGTGCTGCTGGAGAACGCCCTGGTGCTGGCCCAGCAGAACCCGGGCATGAGCAAGCGGGTCCGGTTCGCCTGGTGGAACGGCGAGGAGCAGGGCCTGCAGGGCTCGAAGTTCTACGTCAACTCGCTGACCACCGCCCAGAAGGGCTACATCAAGGGCTACTACAACTTCGACATGGTCGCCTCGACCAACGGCGGCTACTTCATCAACCGGGTCACCTCCACCACGGCCGCGCCGCTCAAGGCGTACTGGGACTCGCTCGGGCTGTCGCCGGAGGAGAACACCGAGGGCCAGGGCCGCTCCGACGACTACTCGTTCCAGCAGGCCGGCATCCCCACCTCCGGGTACGCGATGGGGGCCAGCGCCCGCAAGACCAGCGCCCAGGCCAGCAAGTGGGGCGGCACCGCCAACGCCGCGTACGACCCGTGCTACCACTCGTCCTGCGACACCACCAGCAACATCAACGCCACCGGGCTCAACCGCAGCGCCGACGGCGTCGCGTACGCCATCTGGGACCTCGCGGTCGGCGGCGGCACCCCGACCAACGACTTCTCCGTCGCGGTCAGCCCGACCTCCGGCGGCGTCGCCCGGGGCGGATCCACCACCGCCACGGTCAGCACCGCGACCACCAGCGGCAGCGCCCAGACCGTCGCCCTGTCGGCCTCCGGTGCGCCCAGCGGCGTGAGCGTCTCGTTCAGCCCGTCGTCGGTCACCTCCGGCGGCTCGGCCACCATGACGGTCAGCGCGTCGTCGAGCGCCGCCCTCGGCACCTTCACCCTCACCGTGACCGGCACCGGCTCGGCCACCCGGACGGCCAGCTACACCGTCACCGTCACCGGCACCGGTAGCTGCACCGGCGGGCAGGTCGTCGGCAACGGCGGCTTCGAGTCGGGCACCAGCCCGTGGACGGCCACCTCGGGCGTGATCACCAACTCGTCCAGCCAGCCGGCCAACAGTGGCTCCTACAAGGCGTGGCTCAACGGCAACGGCAGCACCAGCACCGACACGCTCTCCCAGTCGGTGACCGTGCCGGCCGGCTGCTCCTCCTACACCCTCGCCTTCTACCTGCACATCGACACCGCCGAGCGGACCACCACCGTGGCGTACGACAAGCTGGTGGTCCAGGTCGGCAGCACCACGCTGGCGACGTACTCCAACCTCAACAAGGCGACCGGCTACACGCTGCGCTCGTTCGACGTGGGCGCGTACGCCGGCCAGACGGTGATCCTGAAGTTCACCGGCACCGAGGACTCCTCGCTGCAGACCAGCTTCGTCATCGACGACGTGACGTTGCAGGCGAGCTGACCGACCCGGGTGGGGTGGACGCCTGGTCCACCCCACCCGGACCGCCTGCTTCCCCCTACCCGGACCGTCCTGGTTCCCCCATCCGGACCGTCATGGCGATAAATGTCGTACCCGGATCGGAGGATGTGGGCATGGCTGCCCCCGCGCTGTCCCACCACAGTGGTCAACCCCGATCCGTGCCGCTGCGCGAGCTGCGTACCCGGCTGACCCAGCTGATCGCGATGGCCGAGCTGACCGACACGGTCACCCTGGTCACCCGTGACGGCGACACCCGGCCGGTCGCCGCGATCGTGCCGGCCCCCGCCGCGCGCAGTGCCGCCCAGGCCCGCGCCGACGACGAGCGCCTCGGCACGGTGACCGCAGGTTGGGCCCGTCGCCTGGAGGAGTCGCACCGACAGGGCGCCCGCCGGCACGCCGCCGAGCTGCGGGCGGTGACCGACGCGTTGGCCGAGGTCTGGGCCGAGCTGGACCGGCACGTCCCGCCCGGCACCGACCCGGCCGTCGACCGGCTCCGTGCCGCCCACACCGACCTCCGCCGCGACTGACCCCGGGCACACCCGACGTCCACGGTGACCGCGTCACCCCGGCTGCCCAGCCCGACCCGCGTCACCCCCGCCCCCGCCCCCAGCCCGACCCGCGTCGCGCCCGCCCCCGGGGCGATCCCGACCCGTGCCACGACCGGCACGCCCGCCGGTAGACGCGTCGTGCCCACTCGACTCGACTCCACTTCCCGCCCCGCCCGCCCCGCCCCGCCGCGCTCGCACCGCCCCGCCCGCCCCGCCCCGCCCCGCCGCGCTCGCACCGCCCCGCCCCGCCCCGCCCCGCCCCGCTCGCCCCGGTGATCAAGAAGTTTGCGTCAGCTGATCAAGAGGTTTGCGTCAACTTCGATCTTCAGGTTGACGCAAACCTCTTGATCACCGAGAACGGGAACCGGGGGCGGGAACCGGGAACGGGAACCGGGGGCGGGAACCGGGAACGGGAACCGGGGGCGGGAACCGGGAACGGGAACGGGGGGCGGGAACGGGGGGCGGGGTTCGGCTCAGGTGACGGGTGTGGGGGTGGGGGCCGGGCGGGTGGGGGTGATCGGGCGGTTCATCGTGCGCCAGGGGCCGCCCAGCAGTGGGGTGAGGACCACCAGGAGGTAGCAGCAGCCCACGGTGAGCAGGACAGGTGTGGTGCCGAAGCGGTCGGCGGCCACCCCGGCGGCGAGCGCGCCCAGCGGGATGCCGGCCCAGCAGCCCGCCCCGATCACCCCGAACACCCGGGCCCGCAAATGCGCCGGCACCCGTTCCAGCTCCACCGCGCCGAGCAGCGGGTTGATCGCACCGGCGGCGAATCCGGACGTGGCGAAGACCGCGACGATCCAGGGCAGCGGCGGCGCGGCGGCCAGCGCCCAGAAGGGTGGCGCACCGGCCAGGGCGAACGCGGTGACGAGGGTGGCCCGGCGGGGCAGCCGGTGGCCGACCGCGCTGAACAGCAGCGAGCCGGCCAGCGCGCCGCCACCCATCGCGCCGACCAGCAGGCCGAACGCCGTGGCTCCGCCGAGTTCCCGGTCGGCCACCACCGGCAGCAGCACGTTGCTCTTGGTCGCGTCCAAGAAGTTGGTCACCAGCACCAGCAGCACCACCGCCCGCAACAGCGGCTCCCGGGTCAGGAAGCGCACCCCGGCGGCGAAGTCCCGCCAGTAGCCCCCGCCGGCCGGGTCGGTCGGCGGGGCCGGGCGCAGCGAGCGGGGCACCAGCACCGTCACGACCAGCGCGGAGACCGCGAAGGTCGCGGCGTCCAGGGCCAGCACCGGGAGGGCGCCGAGGGTGGCGACGAGCAGCCCGGCCACCGGTGCGCCGATCAGCCGGGCACCGCGCTCGCTCGCCTCGTACCAGCCGACGGCCCGTTCGAGAGGCACGCCGGCGGCGGTGGCCGCCTCCGGCAGCAGGGCGTTGCGGGCGGTCTGTCCGGGGGTGTCGAGCAGGCCGCTGGCGAAGACCAGCCCGAGCAGTGCCCAGAACGGCAGGCCGACGGTGACGTCGAGCAGCGGCACCGCGGCGACCGTCAGCCCGGAGACCACATCGGCCAGGACGCTGGCCCGGCGGTAGCCGATCCGGTCCACCAGCACCCCGCCGAGCGCGCCGCCGAGCACCATCGGTACGGCGGCGACCGCGCCGGTCAGGCCGGTGGCGGCGGGTGAGCCGGTCTCGGCGAGCACGTAGAGCGGCAGCGCGATCAGGGTGAGCATGTTGCCGGTGAGCGAGACGGCGTGACCGACCAGCAGCCCGACCAGCGGGGCGCGGTGGCGGGTTTTCGTCACCGTTGGTCCCGGAAGGCGTGGTACATCAACGTCACCGTTGCGGCCCCCGGCCGGGCGGGGTCGCTGCGGGCCTGCCAGCGGGCGGCCAGCGCCTCCAGGTCGGCCCGCAGCTCGATCAGTTCGTCGCTGGTCAGGTGCAGCCAGGAGTCGCTGCTGGCGGTGCCGCGCACCCACTGCGGGTCGAGGGTCGCCTCGACGTCGAGGTAGTGGCCGAGCCGTTCCGTGTACCGGTCGAGGACCGCGCGGCGCAGCAGGTCGGAGGCGGCCCGCCGCTCGGGGTCGCCGAGCAGCTCGACCGGCTCCCAGGACGTCCGGGCGTGGGTGGCGCGCCACCAGCGTTCGCGGCGGTCCCGGGCGTGCTCGGGGGCCTCCTCGACGAAGCCGTGCTCGGCCAGCTTGCCCAGGTGGTAGCTGACCGTGCCGACCGCCTCATCGATGGCGTCGCTGAGCATGCCGACGCTCTGCGGGCCCCGCACGCGCAGCTCGCCGAGCAGCCGTAACCGGGTCGGGTGGGCCAGCGCACGCATCGCCCGGGGGTCGGTCAGGTGCAGGGTGGGCTCTTCGGTCATGCCGTCACGGTAGAAGAACAACACTTGAAGTACAAGACTTCTTGTATAACTGGCGCGGCGGGCCGACGGTCGACGCGCTGCGGACCGCACGTCGGGCGGGGAGAATCCGACGGGAGCTTCGGCCGGGGGACCGGCCGGCCCGCGAGCCGGAGGCGGTGTCGATGAGCGGATCGGCGGTAGCGGCCGGGCCCGACCGGGCCGGGAGGGGGCGGTGACGTCCGGGCTCGCGCTGACCTTCGCGCTCGGCGCGGCGCTCGGCTACGGTGTCGGCTCGGTCCTGCAGGCCGTCGGGGCCCGGCGCGGTGCCAGCACCCTGCGGGCACTCGGCCACCCGCTCTACCTCGCCGGGCTGGGCTGCGACGCGCTGGCCTGGCTCGCCTCCCTGGTCGCCCTCCAGAAGCTGCCCGTGTACGCGGTCCAGTCGGTGACCGCCGGCTCCCTCGCCGTCACCGTGGTCATCGCCCGGATCGTGCTCGGCGCGCGGCTGCGCCGCCGGGACACCGGGGCGATCCTGCTCACCGTCGCCGCCCTCACCGTGATCTCGCTGGCCGCCGGCCCCGAACCGCCGGTCGCCGCGTCGACGGCGCTGCGGTACGGCCTGGCCGTCGCGGCGGTGCTGACCGCCGCCGCCGGGGTCGCTGCCCTGCGGGTGGCCCGGCCGATCGTCGCCGCCACCCTGGCCGGAGTGTCCTGGGGGATCACCGCGCTCTGCGCGCGGGCGTTCACCCCGCCGACCGACCCGCTGGGCCAGCCCGGCACGGCGCTGTGGGACCTGCTGCGGGAGCCGGTCAGCTGGGGACTGGTCGTCTCCGGGGTGGCCGGGACGATCCTCTACGCGCACGCGCTGCGGCACGGGCAGGTCGGGCCGGTCACCGCCGTGCTCTGGGCGGTCGAGATCGTCGTGCCGTCGCTAGCCGGGGTGCTGCTGCTCGGCGACGGGGTACGCGCCGGCTGGCTGCCCTGGGCGGTCGCGGCCACCTTGGCCACCGTGGCCGCGGCGGTGGTGCTGGCCAGCTCACCGGGCACCGCCGACACCGCCGGGGCGGACGGCAGCCCGACGTGAATCATTCGGGACGTGGCAACCTGTCCGCAATCAATCGACAGCACGTGTGCGACATTCACGGGCCGCGGCGGCGCGCATCGAAGCAATTCCCGCCAGCTCACAAAACGTCGGAGTTCACCTTCCCCTGCACGCCTATCGACGCCGAGATTCTTTGACCGCAGTGGTCGCGAGGTTTTCCACCGAGCTTTCCCTGCACCTGCCAGAATTGTGGAGACGACGGATCAACGACATTCTTCGTCGGTGGAGCCCGGTTCAATGAACGCATGCCATCGGCTGCGGCAGCGATCCTTCAAAGAGATGCGGAATGGCCCCCCGAGATTGTCTCGGGGGGCCATCGTCGATCGATGCCGACTCGGCCTGTCGTCGCATTGACGAATGACGCGGCAGGGAGCCGGACCCAGTCACCTGCCCATCATGCGATGTGCGGAGACTGTGCGGTCACCAGGCACACCGGCTTGTCGCCACCGGGCCGCCTCGACCGAACACATGCCTTGTCCAGCGAGGCTGCTGCCGCACTAGAACCCGCACCAGACGAGGCTGCCGCCGTCGGACAGCAGGTCGTCCCGGACCCACCCGGTCTTGCCCGTGCTGTCGTTGCGGAGGAAGGTCCAGGTGTAGCCGTCGTTCGCGACAGTGAAGCAGTGGTAGTCCAACCGCTGTCCGCTACCCGCCGTGCCCTTGATGCTGCACGACGTGCTGGACCCGGACCGCATGTTGGCACCGCCACCGGTGGCCCGCCAGGTGCTGCTGTCCTTGTCGCCGGCCGAGACTCCGCAAGCGGCATGGGCCGAGGCGGGACCTGCCGAGATGACGGGCACGATCGCGGTCGCCGCCATGAGCACGCCGACGGTGATCGTTGCTCGCTTGAGCCTTTGCATGACTTCTCCCCGAATGGTTGGAAGCGGCGAACTCCTGTTTGCGCCGCTCCACCATGGTGAAGCGCATCGACGTGACAGACTGTCAGCTGTCCGATTCGTGGTCCCATATTATACTTTATGTCCTATAAATGAATTCGTCCTATATGGCAGATCGCGGCCAACTGCCTTTGCGGTGATCGCAAGAAAGCGTGCATGACCAGCTAGAAATTGAAGTCGGTGATCCTGGTGCGGGAAAGCGCGTGCGGCGACCCACGCGCCCGGCGCAGGGCGGTCAGCCGTTTCGGCGTACCGAAAAAATGGCTTGCGGAGATTGCGCGCCGCCCGGCCGGCCGCCGCCAGTACGCGTCCAGCGCATGCCTCAGTGGGCCGGGCGGCGGCCCTTGAGCCGGCGGCCCAACTCCCGGGCGATCTCCCGGTTCGCGTCGCGTTCGGCGAGTACCTGGCGCTTGTCGTATGACCGGCGGCCCCGGGCCAGCCCGATCTCCACCTTGGCCCAGCCGTTGCTGAAGTACATCGACAGCGGCACCAGGGTCACCCCCGGGTCGCGCAGCTTCTCCAGGATCCGGGCGATCTCCACCCGGTGCAGCAGCAGCTTGCGGGTCCGCCGGGGCTGGTGGTTGGTCCAGGTGCCGTAGCCGTACTCGGCGATGTGCAGGCCGTACAGCATCAGCTCGCCGTCGCGTTCCTGGGCGAACGCGTCGACCAGCGACACCCGCCCCTCCCGCAGCGACTTCACCTCGGTGCCGGCCAGCACCAGGCCCGCCTCGTAGGTCTTGAGGACGGTGTAGTCGTGGCGGGCCTTCTTGTTGACGGCGATGGGCCTGCGCTCCGCGTCCCGCGCCACCACGACCTCCCCGCCCCGCCCGTCCGTCGGCGTCCACCCTACCGTCCGGTCGTGCCCGACCCGTCGGTCCGTGACGACCTGGCATGATCACCGCATGGACGACCTGACGGCGATCATCCCGGAGGACCGGGACTGGACCTTCGTTATCGACGACGGGTGCGCCGAGTGCGGCTTCGTACCGCAGCGGGCCGACACCACCGGGGACCGGCTGCGCGCCACCGTCCCGGTCTGGCGGGCGGTGCTGTCCCGGCCCGACGCGACCCGGCGGCCCGCGCCGACCGTCTGGTCGCCGACGGAGTACGCCTGCCACGTGCGGGACACCTGCCGGATCTTCCGGGGCCGGCTGGCGCTGATGCTCGACGAGGACGACCCGGTCTTCCCCAACTGGGACCAGGACGCCACCGCCGTCGAGGACGACTACCTGCACCAGGATCCGGCGCGGGTGGCCGGGGAACTCGCCGACCAGGCCGAGGCGACCGCCGCCGCGTTCGACGCCGTCACGCCCGCGCAGTGGGCCAGGCCGGGCCGGCGCAGCAACGGTTCGGTGTTCACCGTCGGTCGCTTCGCCGTCTACTTCCTGCACGACGTGGAGCACCACGTGCACGACGTCACCCGCCCGACGACCACCCACTGACCCCCGGCCGTGTCGCGGGTGTGCCGCCCCGAGTCGAGGTCGCGGGTGTGCCCCGGGGCCGACGTCGGGAGCGGGGTCGGTCGGTGTGGCGCAGCCCCCGGTGACGCCGCCCGGCCGGTAGGGTCCGCGGCCGTGACCGACGCCGACTTCCTCGCCGAGACCCGCGCCTCGTACGACACGATGGCCGCCGGGTACGCCACCCGGTTCCGGACCGAACTCGCCGCCCGCCCGGTCGACCGGGCCGT
The DNA here is from genome assembly GCF_900090265.1 of Micromonospora rifamycinica. NCBI lineage: Bacteria > Bacillati > Actinomycetota > Actinomycetes > Micromonosporales > Micromonosporaceae > Micromonospora > Micromonospora rifamycinica. The sequence continues at coordinate 1,066,544 of NZ_LT607752.1, read as the reverse complement.
GCTCGCCGCGTTCGCCGAGACCGTCCTGGCCGGCGGGGGCGGACCGGTGCTCGACGTCGGCTGCGGCCCGGGCCGGATCACCGGCCACCTGCGCGCTCTCGACCTGAGCGTCACCGGGCTCGACCTCTCCCCGGGGATGCTGGCCCAGGGCCGGCTGGCCCACCCCGACCTGCGTTTCGTCGAGGGGTCCATGCTGGACCTGCCGGTGGCCGACGGCGTCCTGGCCGGCCTGGTCGCCTGGTACAGCGTCATCCACGTGCCCGACGAGTGGCTGCCCCGGGTCTTCGCCGGGTTCCACCGGGTGCTCGCCCCCGGCGGGCACGCGCTCGTCGCCTTCCAGGTCGGCGACGAGACGGTCCGCTACACCGAGGCGTGGGGTGACCCGGTATCCCTGGCCTTCCGTCGCCGCCAACCGGACCAGGTGGCCGCCCTGCTGCACGCCGCCGGGCTGTCGGAGCGGGCCCGGATGTGTCGCGCCCCGCAGGAGTTCGACGGCGCGACGGAACGCACCCCGCAAGCCTGCCTGCTGGTTCGCCGGGACGACGACCGGGCGTGACCGGGCCGCCACGGCACCTCTATTCTGTTGCGCGGATCTGGCACGCCCGTACGAGGAGGTTGGTGTGAGCACTCGGACCGAGACGCTGGAGTTCCAGGCGGAGACACGCCAGCTGCTGCACCTGATGGTGCACTCCATCTACTCGCACAAGGACGTCTTCCTGCGCGAGTTGATCTCCAACGCCTCCGACGCGTTGGACAAGCTCCGGCTGGAGTCGCTGGTCGACTCCGACCTGGACGTCGACACCTCCGACCTGCACATCGAGCTGGTGGCGGACCCGGAGGCGCGGACCCTCACCATCCGGGACAACGGCATCGGCATGTCCCGCGAGGACGTCGTGTCACTGATCGGCACGATCGCCCGTTCCGGCACCGCCGAGCTGCTGCGCAAGCTCAAGGAGTCCAAGGAGAACGTCGGCGGCGAGCTGATCGGGCAGTTCGGCGTCGGGTTCTACTCGACGTTCATGGTCGCCGACCGGGTGACCCTGCTCACCCGGCGGGCCGGGCAGACCGAGGGCACCCGCTGGGAGTCCACCGGTGAGGGCACCTACGTGGTCGAGACGGTCGACGACGCCCCGCAGGGCACCTCGGTCACCGTGCACCTCAAGCCCGCCGACGACGAGGACAGCCTGCACGACTACACCGACCGGAGCACCATCCGGGAGATCGTCAAGCGGTACTCCGACTTCATCGCCTGGCCGATCCGTACCACCGTGCCGGGCGTCGACGGCGGCGAACCCACCGTGGAGACCCTGAACTCCCGCAAGGCGCTCTGGGCGCGCTCGCGCGACGAGGTCGCCGAGGAGGAGTACCGGGAGTTCTACCGGCACGTCAGCCACGACTGGACCGACCCGCTGGAGACCATCCACATGCGCGGGGAGGGCACCTTCGAGTACGAGGCGCTGCTGTTCCTGCCCGCGCACGCGCCCTACGACCTCTACCAGGCCGACGGGCGTCGCGGGGTGCAGCTCTACGTCAAGCGGGTCTTCGTGATGGACGACTGCGCCGCGCTGATGCCGAGCTACCTGCGCTTCGTCCGGGGCGTGGTGGACGCCCACGACCTGTCGCTGAACATCTCCCGGGAGATCCTCCAGCAGGACCGGCAGATCCAGATCGTTCGCCGCCGGCTGGTCCGCAAGGTGCTCGGCACGGTCAAGGAGATGCGCGCCGGCAACCCCGAGCGGTTCGCCACCTTCTGGTCCGAGTTCGGCCGGGTGGTCAAGGAGGGTCTGCTGGAGGACGCGGACAACACCGAGACCATCCTCGACCTGGTCACGGTCTCTTCCACCCACCACGCCACCGAGCCCACCACGCTGGGCGACTACGTGGCGCGGATGAAGGAGGGCCAGGGCGAGATCTACTACGCCACCGGCGAGAACCGCACCATGCTGGAGAACTCCCCGCACCTGGAGGCGTTCCGGGCCAAGGGCTACGAGGTGCTGCTGCTCACCGACCCGGTCGACGAGGTGTGGGTGGAGCGGGTCGGCCAGTTCGACGGCAAGCCGCTGCGCTCCATCGCCAAGGGGCAGGTGGACCTGGAGACCGAGGAGGAGCGCAAGGCCACCGAGGTCGCCCGGGACCAGCAGAACAAGGAGTACGCCACGCTGCTCACCTTCCTCGGCGAGGCGCTCTCCGAGACGGTGAAGGAGGTCCGGCTCTCCTCCCGGCTGACCACCTCGCCCGCGTGCATCGTCGGCGACGCGAACGACATCACCCCGACCCTGGAGAAGATGTACCGGGCGATGGGGCAGGAGCTGCCGTCGATCAAGCGCATCCTGGAGCTCAACCCGACCCACCCGTTGGTCACCGGTCTACGGGCCGCCCACCAGCGGGGTGACGACCTGTCGTCGCTGACCGAGGCGGCCGAGCTGCTCTACGGCACGGCGCTGCTGGCCGAGGGCGGCGACCTGGCCGACCCGGCCCGGTTCGCCCGGCTGCTCGCCGACCGGCTGGCCCGTACCCTCTGATCCGCTCCGGTCCCGGCCGGGCACCCACCCGGCCGGGACCGTGCAGGGTCCTGCGGCGGCGCGGTGCCGGGGAACCCCTCGACGGGCACGTCGTGGGGTTTCGCCAGGGTGCCGGTAGGGTGGGTTCCGGTGTGCCGGGAAGTCTGGTCGGCGATGGACGACGCGACCCCTGCCGACGAGGAGTTCCCGTGCCCGCCGCCGACCGCCGCCGCACCAACCTGTTCGCCCGCCGCTCGTGGGGCGAGACCAGCCGTGTCGCCGCCATCCTCCGCAGGGAGACCGTCGGTGGGGCGCTCCTGCTCCTCGGCGCGCTCGTTGCGCTGATCTGGTCGAACTCCCCCTGGTCGGGGGGGTACCAGGCACTACGGGACAGCACCGTCGGCCCGGCCGCGTGGCACCTGGATCTCAGCGTGGCGACCTGGGCCGCCGACGGTCTGCTGGCGGTGTTCTTCTTCGTCGCCGGGCTGGAGCTCAAACGCGAGTTCGTCGCCGGTGACCTGCGCGACCCCCGGCGGGCGGCGGTGCCGGTGGCGGCGGCCCTCGGCGGGGTGATCGTGCCCGCCGTCCTGTACGTCGTGATCACCGCTGGCGTGGGCGACGGCGCGGGCCGGGGGTGGGCCGTCCCGACCGCCACCGACATCGCCTTCGCCCTGGCGGTGCTCGCCGTGGTGGGCCGTTTCCTGCCGTCGGCGTTGCGGACCTTCCTGCTCACCCTGGCGGTGGTCGACGACCTGATCGCCATCATGATCATCGCGGTCTTCTACACCGCGGACCTGTCCGTCGTCCCGCTGCTGGGCGCGCTGCTGCCGCTGGCCGGCTTCGCGGTCCTCGTGCAGCGCCGCGTCCGCTCGTGGTGGCTGCTGCTGCCGTTCGCCGCCCTCACCTGGGTGCTGGTGCACGAGTCGGGGGTGCACGCCACCGTGGCCGGCGTGCTGCTCGCCTTCACCGTCCCGGTGGCCCGGGGCGCGGCGGCGGGCGGCCCGGACGCCGGTCCCGGCCTGGCCGCACACTTCGAGCACCGGATCCGGCCGATCTCCGCCGGCATCGCCGTCCCGGTCTTCGCGTTCCTGTCCGCCGGGGTCACCGTCGGCGGGCTGGCCGGACTGGCCACCGCGTTGACCGACCGGGTGGCGGTCGGCATCGTCGTCGGCCTGGTCGTCGGCAAGCCGGTCGGCATCCTGGCCGCGACCTGGCTGGTCTCCCGGTTCACCCGCGCGGACCTCGACGAGGGTCTCACCTGGCTCGACGTGCTCGGTCTCGCCCTGCTCGGCGGCATCGGCTTCACCGTCTCGCTGCTGATCGGGGAACTCGCCTTCGGCCTGGGCAGCGCGCGTGACGACCACGCCAAGGTCGCGGTGCTGGCCGGTTCGCTGCTGTCGGCGCTGCTGGCCAGTGTCATCCTCCGCGCCCGGAGCCGGGTCTACCGGCGGGTGCACGAGGCGGAGCGTGTCGACCTGGACCGCGATGGCGTGCCGGACGTGTTCCAGCCGTGACCGGGGCGGTCGGCCCCGTGGTGCCCGGGTGGTCGGCGGGGCGTGTCGTCACGGACCGGCCGGGTACACCCGGGTCGCGTCGGCCGCCACGGTCGCCCAGACCCGTTGCCCGGGGAGCAGCCGCAGCCCGGCGGCGACCGCCGGGGTGACGTCCGCGGCGGCGGCGACCGCCCCGGTGAGCCGCACCCGCAGCCGGTCCCCGTGCCGGTGCACCCCGGCGACGGTGGCGGGCCAGCCGTGCGGCGGGCCACCGTCGGTCCGTGGGTCGTCGGTCCGTGGGTCGTCGGTCCGTGGGTCGTCGGGCCGCTGCGGGCGCAGGGAGACGGCGGTGGGCGGGAAGACCACGAAGGCGTCCCCGGTGAGCCGGTCGGTGGTCGGGACGGTGAACCCGTCGGCGAGGTGGACGCGCCGGCCGTCCGCCCGGCCCCGGCAGAGGTTGAGCCCGACCAGCCGGGCCACGTACTCGGTGCGCGGCCGGGTGGTGACGGTGCCGGGATCCCCCTCCTGGACCACCCGGCCGTCCTCGACGACGACCAACCGGTCGGCCAGCGCCAGGGCGTCCAGCGGATCGTGGGTGACCAGCAGGGCGGCCCCGGGATGGTCGGTGAGGTGGCGGTGCAGGTGGGCCCGGACGTCCAGCCGGGTGCCGGCGTCCAGCGCGGCCAGCGGCTCGTCGAGCAGCAGCAGGGTCGGGTCGACGGCGAGCGCCCGGGCCAGCGCCACCCGCTGGGCCTGCCCGCCGGAGAGCTGCCGGGGTCGCCGCCCGGCGTGCGCGCTCAGGCCGACCCGCTCCAGCCAGGCGGTGGCCCGCTCCCGGGCGGCCCGTCGGGGCAGCCCCTGCCGCCGGGGCCCGAAGGCGACGTTGTCCCGGGCGGTCAGGTGCGGGAAGAGCAGGTAGTCCTGGAACACCACGCCGACCGGTCGCCGCTCGGGCGGCACGAACCGCCGCGCGTCCGGGCGGTCCAGCTCGGTCCCGTCCAGGCGCAGCCAGCCGGCGGTGAGCGGGTGCAGCCCGGCGAGGGAGCGCAGCGTGGTGGTCTTGCCGGCCCCGTTCGGGCCGAGGAGCGCGACCACCTCACCGGCGGCGATCCGCAGCCGGACGTCCAGCCGGAAACCGGCCCGGTCGACGACCAGGTGACCGTCGAGCAGCGGGCCGGTCACGGAGCCGTGATCCAGCGGTCGCGCAGCCCGGCGAGGATCACCACCGAGACCGTGAGCAGCACCAGGCTGAGTACGACGGCGGCCTCCAGGTCGGTCTCCAGGGCCAGGTAGACCGCGAGCGGCATGGTCTGGGTCCGGCCCGGGTAGTTGCCGGCGAAGGTGATGGTGGCGCCGAACTCGCCGAGCGCCCGCGCCCAGCACAGCACCGCCCCGGCGGCGATGCCCGGGGCGACCAGCGGCAGGGTGACCCGGGTGAAGGTGGTCCACCGGCCGGCGCCCAGGGTGGCGGCGGCCTCCTCGTAGCGGTGGTCGGCGCCACGCAGCGCCCCCTCCACCGCGATGATCAGGAACGGCATCGCCACGAACGCCTCGGCGAGCACCACGCCGGTGGTGGTGAACGGCAGGGTGACCCCGAAGGTGGCGTCCAGCCAGCCGCCGAGCGGCCCGCGCCGGCCGAGGACCAGCAGCAGCGCCACCCCGCCGACCACCGGCGGCAGCACCAGCGGCACGGTGACCAGTGCCCGGACCAGCCGCCGGCCGGGGAACTCCACCCGGGCCAGCAACCAGGCCAGGGGTACGCCCAGGGCGAGGCAGAGCAGCGTGGCGAAGGTGGCGCACTGGACGGACAGCCGCAGCGCGGTGAGCACCCCGGGCGCGGTGAGCCGCGACCCCAGCGACGTCCACGGGGTGCGCAGCAGCAGGCCACCCAGCGGCAGCACCAGGAACAGCAGGCCGAGGGCGGCGGGTGCGAGCAGCGCCACCGGCACCCGCTGACCGGTGCCGCGCCGCCGACGGGTACGCGGGCTCACGAGCCGGACGGCGGCTGGAATCCGGCGTCGGTGAGGGCCGCCCGGCCGGGCGCGGAACGGACCAGTTCGACGAAGGCCCGGGCGGCGTTCGGGTTCGGCGCGTCGGCCAGCACCACGATCGGACAGTCGTTGACGGCGCGGGCGGACTCGGGGAACTCGACACCGTCGACGTCGAGGTCGGCCGACCGGGCGTCGGTGCGGTACACCAGGGCGGCGTCGACCTCGCCGAGCTTCACCTTGGCCAGCGCCCCCTTGACGTCCTGTTCGAGGGTGACCGGGGTGAGCCGGACCCCGGCCGCGTCCAGGGCGGTGGTCGCCGCCGCCCCGCAGGGCACCTGGGCGGCGCACAGGGCGACCTTCAGCCCCGGCCGGGTCAGGTCGGCCAGCCCGACGACGCGCTGCGGGTTGCCCTCGGGTACGGCGATGACGAGCTGGTTGCGGGCGAAGACGGCGGGGGTGCCGGCGGCGTGGCCGGCGTCGGTGACGGTGGCCATGTTCCTCGGGGCGGCGGAGGCGAAGACGTCGGCAGGCGCCCCCTGGGTGATCTGGGTGGCCAGCGCGGAGCTGCCGGCGAAGTTGAAGGTCACCGTGGTGCCCGGGTGGTCCGCCTCGAACCGCCGGCCGAGGGCGGTGAACGACTCGGTGAGCGACGCGGCGGCGAAGACGGTCACCGTGCCGGTCGGGTCGCCGCCGGCGGCGGGTGCCGGGGTGTCGGCACCGCATCCGGCGAGGACGAGGGCGGTCGCGGCGAGCAGGCCGGCGAGGGCGCGGGCGGGACGGGTCACGGCTGGCTCCGTCCCCTGGCGGCACCGACCGGGGTGGGCCGCTCGACCACGACGGTGGTCGACTTGATCACCGCGACGGCCACCGAGCCGACCGTGAGCCCCAGCTCGTCGACCGCCTCCCGGCTCATCAGCGAGACGATCCGGAACGGCCCGGCCTGGATGTCGACCTGGGCCATCACGGTGTCCCGGACGACGGCGGTGACGATCCCGCGGAGCCGGTTGCGGGCCGAGGAGAACTCGGCGCCCTCGTCCGGCCCGGCGGACTGGGCCCGGACGAAGCCGGCCAGGTCGACGCCGTCGACGAGGCGGTGGCCGTGCGCGTCCCGCTGGGCGGGCAGCCGGCCGGCGTCCACCCAGCGCCGCACGGTGTCGTCGCTGACGCCGAGCAACTCGGCGGCCTCGCGGATCCGGAAGACACTCACCCGGTCACCCTAGCGGCTCGCAGGTGCGGGCCGGAAGGGTGATCAGCCCTCGCAACGACACCATTGGAAGTCTGGAGAGGGTCGCATCTGCGGGCGAGATGCGGCGGCCGGAACGCCGACGGCCGGCCGTCGCGGGTGGCGACGACCGGCCGCTGCCGGCGGTGCGGGGTCAGCTCAGGGTGAGCGCGGTGTCGTCCACCACGAAGGAGGTCTGCAGGCTGCTGTCCTCCACCCCGCTGAACGAGATGGTGACGGTGCCACCGGCCAGCGCCGAGACGTCGAAGCTGCGCTGCACGTAGCCGCTCGCGGCGTTGACGTTGGAGTACGTCGCCAGGGTGGTGCCGCCGGCCTTGACGGTCAGCTTGTCGTACGCCGTGCTGCCCGACTCGGCCGTGTCGATGTGCAGCCAGAAGGAGAGGGTGGCCCGGCAGCCGGCGGGGATGGCCACCGACTGGGTGACGGTGTCGGTGTGGGTCGAGCCGTACCCGTTGAGCCACGCCTTGTAGGAGCCACCGTGCGCGGCCTGGCTGGCCGACGAGGTGATCACGCCCGAGGTGGCGGTCCAGCCGGTGCCGCCGGACTCGAAGCCGGGGTTGGTCAGCTTCTGGCCCGAGCAGACGCCCGAGGTGGGGGTCGGCGTCGGGGTCGAGGTCGCGGTCGGGGTGGGCGTCGGGGTGCCGCCGGTGCAGGTCGGGTCGGCGGACTGCGCGGGCACGCTCACCGCGTCCCAGGCGGCCTTGACGGTGTTGAACTCCGTGCAGCTGCCCGGGTAGAGGGTCTTGGCGGCCTGCAGCGTCCAGGTGCGGTACTTCAGGTAGGACGAGCTGGTCGTCTTGATCAGCATCGCGTTGTACATGATCTTGATGGCCTTCTGGATGCCCAGGCCGGTCACCGTGCTGCTGTTGCAGGTCGGGCTGGTCGGCTGGCCGTTGGTCGGGTTGCTGCCCATGGCCAGCAGGTAGAACCAGTGGTTGCCGGGGCCGGCCGCCGCGTGCACCTCCTGGCCCGGGATGCTGCTGGAGTAGCAGTTGGCGTCGCCCAGCGCGGACGGGTTGTACATGTTGCGGATCGGGCCGCTGCCGACCAGGTTGATCTTCTCGCCGACCAGGAAGTCCGGTGCGTCGTAGGTGGACGGCTCGTTGGCGAACCACTCGGTGGCCGCGCCGAAGGTGTCGGCGACGAACTCCTGGGTGTTGCCCCGGGAGATGCCGCCGGGGGTGGTGTCGTCGATGCCGTGGCCGATCTCGTGGGCCACCACGTCGAGCGAGCCGATCCACTGCCCGGCGGTGTTCTTGCCGATCTGCACCTGGCTGCCGTCGTAGTAGGCGTTCTGGTCGTTGAGGCCGACCCGGATCGGCCACGCGCCGCCGCTGCCGTTCGCGCCGTTGCGACCCAGCCACTGCGACAGCATCTTGTGCTCGGTCTGCGCCGAGAACAGCGCGTCGACGCAGCCGGTCTCCCTGCTGGTGCCGGTGCCGTTGCCCCAGACGTCGTCCGGGCCGGAGAAGGTCGTGTTGTTCGCGGCGTCCTGGCAGCTCAGGTTGGTGGTGCCCGGGTCCTTCAGCGAGTAGGTGCTGCCGGACTGGGTGGTGGCCAGGGTGACCGGGCCGTTCCACGCCCCGGTGCCGGTGCCCCGCATGACGTGCTCCTGGGTGCCGAGCACCACGCCGGTGACGGCGTCCACGTCGACGGTGAGCCGGCTGGGGCCGTCCGCGCCGGTGCCGGTGACGGTGGTCTCCCAGGCCAGTGCGGGTCGGGCGCCGAGGGTGTGCACGACCAGCGTGGTGCCCTCGACGCCGGTGACCTTCCGCAGCAGGGCGCGGGCGGTCCGCTCGGCCGCGGTGGCGGTGAGCCTCGGCGTGGTGGACAGGTCGCCGATGCTCTGCTGCTGGGCGACGGAGGCGTAGCTGACCTCCCCGGTGGCGGTGGTCGCCAGGACGAAGTCGCCGCCGATCACGGCCAGACCCTTGTAGGTGCGTTCGAACGGCACGTACTGGATGCCCTCGGAGGAGATGACCGGCCGCTGCACGAACGCGTCGTCGGCGCTGGCGTGCAGGTAGCCGGGGCGGCTGGCGACCAGTGCGGCGGCCGCGCCGGTGGCGGTGGCGCGGGCCTGGGCCGGGTCGGGCGCGGGACGTGCCGGCGCGGCCTGGACCGCGGCGGTGGTGCCCGCGGCGATCAGACCGGCCGCGACCGCGCCGGAGAGCGCGACGAGGCGGGGTGAGAGCTTCAAGGGGGGTGCTCCTGTTCTCGGGCGGCGCCGGCGCCCGGTGGGGTCGCGGCGCCGGTGCTGCGCTGAGGCATGGCGGTGACGGGTGGTCTCCGGGCTGCCGGCTGGCCCGGTGGGGGTGACCGTCCGTCACGAGTCGCCGGGGGTTGGCGACCGCTGGAGGCACGATCACACGGGTGGAGATCCATATCAATGGGTTGACCGGGGCAACCATTCGGTCGGGTGGTCGAAACCACTGTTGCCCATCGATGAACGGTGGTCGTGCGCCCCGCCCTGAACAGGTGATCCCCGCTGGATCTTTTCCGGCCGGCCGTCCCAGTTGAGGGTTTTCGCCGGAACGCGCGGCCGCTGCGCATACGCCCGGTCGGCCAGCAGTACGACAACGTCGTCATGTCCGTCGTGCTCGGCCCGGTGGGCACGACTCGGGTGGGCACCGATCGCCTACCATGCGGCTGTGCCGGACATTGACGGAACCCTCGCCGCCACCCAGGTCTGGCGGAGGCAGGCACTCTGGTCGCAGGCCGCCGAACGGGTGAAGCGACGGATCACCCGGGGGCGACGGCTGGTCGCCGCCCTCACCGCCGTCGCCGCCGTCGCCGGCACCGCGGCGGCGATGCTGGCGACGGCCGCGCCGGCCGCCGGCCGGGTGCTGGCGATCGTCGCCGGCGCGTCGCTGCTGCTGGTGCCGGTGGCCGGGCGCTGGTCGTCCCGGGGGGCGGTGGCCACCTGGACCCGGCTCCGGGCGGTCTCCGAGGCGTCGAAGGCGGAACTGTACCGCTACCTCGCCCGCGCCGCCCCCTACGCCGACGCCGACGCCGACGCCGTCCTGCTGCGCCGTTACGACCTGCTGATGGCGGACGCCGGCGACCTGGTCGGGCAGACCCTCGACGACCCGCCGGCCGACCGACCGCTGCCGGCCGTCACCGACGTGCCGAGCTACCTCGTCGAACGGGTGCAGCGGCAGGTGGACGGCTACTACCTGCCGGCCGCGCGGCGGTCCGGCCGGTCCGCCGCGCGGATCGGCCGGACCGCGACGGTGCTGACCGTCCTGGTCGCCCTGCTCTCCGCGGTCACCGGGGTGCTCGGTGACGGCCTGGGTCTCACCGCCTGGGTAGGGGTCGCCACGGTGGTCACCACGGCGCTGGTCGGGTACGGGGCCGCCCAACGCTACGAGCAACAGCACCTCGAGTACGCCCGGACGGCCGACCAGCTGACCCGGCTGCGGCTGACCCGGGCGGCCGGGCACGGCTGGAGCGACGACGACGCGTTGGTGGCCGAGGCCGAACGGATCATCGCCCACTCCAACGCGGCCTGGATGGCCAAAATGATCGAGGAAGACGGCGCTGCGCAGCAGTGACATCACGGGTCGTGGCGACTAGCATCATCGATATCCGTGATTGGCCGTCGACGTGGACGGACGTTCGTCCACCTCCGACACAGATGGGGGCCCGACGTGGACCGCACCCAAACCCCGTCCGATCCGTTCCCGACGCCGCTGAGCGACCTGCGGCGCACGCCGCTCGGCCGCATTGCGGTCGACCGGGCGAACGCCGTGGCCCGCATCGACGATCATCGGGCAACACACCCGACCCGGGTCGATGTCGCCGCCTTCAGCTCGCACCTCTGACGCCGCCGCGCCCGCGGGAACGATCGCCCCGCTCAGTCAGTACGTCCTCAAGCTGACCAGCCGGTGCGACCTCTCCTGTGACCACTGCTACGTCTACGAGCACCCCGACCAGTCGTGGCGTCGTCAGCCCCGGCTGATGACGCCCGGCACGGTCGAGGCCACCGCCCGGCGGATCGCCGAGCACGCCGCCGCCCACCGGCTCCCGGCCGTACGGGTGGTCCTGCACGGCGGGGAACCCCTGCTCGCCGGCGCGACCCGGATCGCCGCCACCGCCGTCACCCTGCGACGGGCCGTCGGCCCGGTGGCCCGCCTCGACCTGCGGATGCAGTCCAACGGCGTGCTGCTCACCCCCGAGATCGCCGACGTCCTCGTCACCCACGACATCGGGCTGGGCATCTCCCTGGACGGCGACCGGTCGGCCAACGACCGGCACCGCCGGTACGCCAACGGCGCGAGCAGCCACGACCAGGTGCGACGGGCGCTGGAGCTGCTGCGTCGTCCCGAGTACCGCGGCGTCTACGCCGGGCTGCTGTGCACCGTCGACCTGGCCAACGACCCGATCCGGGTCTACCGGGCACTGCTCGCCGAGGACCCGCCCGCGATCGACTTCCTGCTGCCGCACGCCAACTGGGACCGGCCACCCGCCCGCCCCGACGGGGCCGCCACCCCGTACGCGGACTGGCTGTTGACGATCCACCGGGCCTGGCTGGCCGACGGGCAGCCGGTGCCGATCCGGCTGCTGGAGTCGCTGCTGGCCACCGCCACCGGTGGCAGCACCGGCACCGAGGCGGTCGGGCTCGCCCCGGTGGACCTGGTGGTGGTCGAGACCGACGGCACCTTCGAGCAGGTCGACTCGCTCAAGTCCGCCTTCCACGGGGCCGCCGCCACCGGCTTGGACGTGTTCCGGCACCGGGTCGACGAGGCGGCGGCCCACCCCGGCATCGTGGTCCGGCAGTCCGGAATGGCGGGGCTCTGCGCCACCTGCCGATCGTGCCCGCTGGTCCGTCGGTGCGGTGGCGGTCTGCTCGCCCACCGGTACCGGACCGGCACCGGCTTCGACAACCCGTCGGCCTACTGCGCCGACCTGGCCGCGTTGATCCGGGCCACGGCCGTCCCGGCCGACCCGCAGGGTGACCGGCCGGTCGACACCCTGCCCCCCGCCGTCCTGGACGACCTCGGCTCCGGCCGGGGCAGCGCCGAGTCGGTGGCCCACCTCGCCGCCGTCCACCACGGCATCACCCGGGCGCTGACCGTCGCGCTCAGCCCGGCGGCGGCCGCCGACCCGGTCGCGGCGGCCGGCTGGCGTCTCCTGGTGGACCTGGACGTGTCCGCGCCCGAGGCCGTCGACCGGGTGCTCGGCCACCCCTTCGTCCGGCGGTGGGCGCAGCGGTGCCGGGCCGGCGCGACCGGTGAGCTGCCCCACCTCGCCGCGGTGGCCGCCGCCGCCGCGGTCCGGGCCGGTGTCGACGTCGACCTCGTGCTGCCGGTACGGGCCGGCGCCGTGCACCTGCCCACGCTCGGGGCGATCGTGGTCGACGCCGGTGCCGACACCGTGCCCGTCGTCATCTCCGGGGGCGTCGTCGAGCTGCGGGCCGGCCGACGCCGGGTCCGGGTCCGGCCGGGGGCCGGGGCGAACCCGGACCGGTGGCAGCCGACCCGGGCGGTGCGTACCGACGGCGGGCCCGTCCTGTTGGAGGACACCGACCCGTACCGCGACTGCTTCGACCTGGCGGTGGCCCCCCGGCTCACCCCGGCGGTCGCCGACCGGTGGACGCGGCAGGTGCAGCGGGCGGTGCACCGCCTCGACACCGAGGCCGTCGGCTACGCGGCCGGCGTCCGCGCCCTGCTGCGCGCCGTGGTGCCGCTGCGTCCCGACCCGTCCGGCCGGGCCCGCAGCGCCGCCGCCCGGTCCGCGTTCGGCGCGGTGGCCGTCACCCCGGTCGTCGACGACGCCGCGCTGGCGGTGCTGCTCGTCCACGAGGTGCAGCACCTGAAGCTCGACGCGGTCCTCGACGTGTGCGAGCTGTTCGACCCCGCCGACGCCCGGCGGCTGCGGGTGCCCTGGCGCGACGACCCCCGCCCGGTGGAGGGCGCGCTGCACGGCGTCTACGCCCACCTCGCCGTCGCCGACGTGTGGCGGCACCGGCCCGGCAGCGCGGCGGCGGCGCACTTCCGGCGCTACCGCGAGTGGACCGACGGCGCGGTCGACGCGCTGCTCGGGCTGGGCAGTCTCACCGCCGACGGGGAACGGTTCGTCCACCGGATGCGCGCCACCCTGGACGACTGGCGGTGACCGGCCGGTTCACCCTCGCCGCCGACCTGCGGGCGCTCGGGGTGCCGGCGGGCGCGACGGTGCTGGTGCACAGCGCACTGTCCCGGGTCCGGCCCGGCCCGGGTGGCCCGGCCACCCTGCTCGCGGCGCTGCGGGACGTCCTCGGCGACGACGGCACCGTGGTCGTGCCGACCCAGACGGCCGGCAACTCGGTGACCTCGCGGGCGTTCCGGGCCGCCACGGCGGGGCTGACCCCGGCCCGGGCCGCCGCCGTCGAGGCGGCCATCGAGCCGTTCGACCCGGCGCGCAGCCCGGCGCAGGGGATGGGGGTGTTCGCCGAGCACGTCCGCCGGCAGGCCGGTGCCCGCCGCAGCGCCCACCCGCAGACCTCGTTCGCCGCGCTCGGTCCGGCCGCCGCGGCGCTGACCGCCCGGCACGACCTGGACTGCCACCTCGGCGACCGGTCGCCGCTGGGGGCGCTGTACGCCGCCGACGCCCTGGTGCTGCTGCTGGGCGTCGACTGGTCGGTGTGCACGGCGTTCCACCTCGCCGAGTACCGCTGCCGGCGGCCCGCGCCGCGCCGGGCGTACCGGTGCTATGTCCGCGACCCGGCGGGCCGGCGGATCCGCCGGGACTTCCAGGCCCCGCACCTCGACGACAGCGACTTCCCGCTGATCGGCGCGGCCGTGGTGGCGGGCGGGTCGGTGCGGTGCGGGCCGGTCGGCGCGGCCGACGGCCGTCGCGTCCGGCTGCGCCGCGCCGTCGACGTCGCTCGGGAGTGGATGGATGAGCACCGACTGGCGTGAACGGGACAGCGCGGGTTTGGCCCCTGTCGATACTGTGGTCGGCCGGGGGCGGCGACACCGGGCGGGAGCGGCAGGTGGTGGAGGAACAGTTCCGGGAGGACGAGAGCGCCCCCGTGTTCTTCCTCAGCTATGCCCGCAGCCGCAACCGGGTGGGGGCGCCGCCACGGGACACCAACCAGAAGGTCTTCCAGCTCTTCGTCGACCTCTCCGACCACGTCGTCGAGCTGCTCGGCCTGGGTCCGGGCCGGACGGCCGGCTTCATGGACCGGATGCTCGACGGGGGACAGCTGTGGACCGACGACCTCGCCTTCGCCGCCGGCCACTGCCAGGTCTTCATTCCGCTGATCTCACCGCAGTACCTGCGCAGCGAGTGGTGCGCCCGGGAGTGGAACGCGTTCACCCGGCGGACGGCCCTACCCCGCCCGGGCGCCGAACCGTCGGCGGGGGAGACCCCGGTGATCCCGGTCAACTGGTCGGTGGTGGAACGTCCCCAGGTGCCCGCGGTCGTGTCGCGGCGGCAGATGTTCACCCCCACCCGGCTACCCTCGGAGATCGCCCCGCAGTACCACGAGGAGGGCATCTACGGTCTGCTCAGCCTCGGCAGCAACGGCAAGGACGCCTACGACGCGGTGGTGTGGCGGCTGGCCCAGCGGATCGCCCGGGCGTACCGCACGCACTGGGTCGAGGCGATGGTCCCGACCGACCTGCGGCTGCTGCACGACCGGTTCGAGGAGGACGGGCATGAGCTGGCCTGACGTCGTCCCGGCCGGAGTCGCCGGGCAGGAGACCTACTTCTTCCTCAGCTACGCCCACTCCGTCCCGCTGTCGGACGCCGCCCGGCCGGACACCGACTACTGGGTCGGCCAGTTCTTCCACGATCTCGTCGAGGCGGTCCGGGGCCATCCCCGCCGGGCCGCCGAGATCGAGGCGGGCTTCTTCGACGGCCAGGTCAGCCCCGGCGTCGACCTGCGCCGCATGCTCACCGACGCGCTGAGCCTCGCGCACGTCTTCGTGCCGCTCTACTCACCGAACTACTTCCGCAACGCGTGGGCGCTGGGCGAACGGGAGTCCTTCCGCAGCCGGCTGGTCCGGTTGTCGGCGGCGCGGGCGCAGCGGCACGTGCTGCCGGTGCTCTGGATGCCGCTGCCGTCCTGGGAGGACCGTCCGGAGACCGTCCATGCGCTGGAGCTGGTGGGCGACCCCGACGACCGCGCCGACTACGCCGACAACGGGCTGCGCGCACTGTGCAAGCTGAGCGCCTACCGCGCGCAGTACCGCAGCCTGCTCGGGGCGTTGGCCGACCGGATCGTCACGGTGGCCGAGCACGAACCGCTCGCGCCGTCCCGGGCGGCGGCGCTGACCAGCGGCCCGGTCCCGGACGGGCCGGGCACCGCCCTGGTGGTGACCACGCTCGCCGCCGACCGGGCGCGCTGGCGACCGTACGGCGACCAGCACCAGTTGGCGGTGGCCGACTACGTGGCCGCGACCGCCGAGCGGCTGGGGCTGCCCACCCGGGTGGTCGAGCTGGCCGAGGCCCGGGACCGGGCGTCGCGCAGCCCGGCGGTGGTGCTGGTGGACGCCGGGGTCGGGGTGGACGCGGCCCGCGCCGCCCTCGACGGGCTGCCGCCGTGGGTGGTCCCGCTCGTCATCGCCGCCGACCACGCGCGTGGCGAAACGACACCCGAGGCGATCGCCGGTAGCTTGCAGGACGCCAGGTTTCCGCGGGTACTGCCGGTACGCACCATCGACGAGTTCGAGCGCTGTGCGCCGCTGCTGGTGACCGAGGCGCGCAAACAGTTCCTCCGGCACGGTCCGGTCGACCCGCCGGAGGGCCCGCACGATCCGAAGCCGAGCCTGGGGCCGGCCGGACCGTTCGACGTACGGCGAGGGAAGGCAGAACGATGACTCCACCCCGCGACGGCCAGGTCGTCACCTTCTACTCGTACAAGGGTGGCACCGGTCGCACCATGGCGCTGGCGAACACCGCCTGGATCCTCGCCGCGAACGGTCACCGGGTGCTCGTCGCCGACTGGGACCTGGAATCCCCCGGACTGCACCGGTTCTTCGCGCCGTTCCTCGACCCGGAGCAGGTCGCCTCCACCGGTGGCGTGATGGACCTGATCCTGGAGTACGAGTGGGAGAACGTCCGCCGTCGGACCGAGGGCGGGGACACCCGCCCCGGCGACTGGCACCGCCAGTACGCCCGGGTCCACAAGTACGCCTTCTCGGTGACCTGGGAGTTCCCCGGCGGCGGCACCCTGGACCTGCTGCTCGCCGGCCGGCACAACCCCGACTACGCGACCAGCGTCACCGGGCTGAACTGGGACAACTTCTACAACCGGCTCGGTGGGGCGCAGTTCTTCGACGCGCTCCGCGCGGACATGAAGCGGCACTACGACTTCACCCTGATCGACAGCCGCACCGGGATCAGCGACGTCGCCGAGATCTGCACCATCCACCTGCCCGACGTGCTGGTCGACTGCTTCACCCTCAGCGACCAGGGCATCGACGGCGCGGCCACGGTCGCCGCCCGGGTCCGTGGCTACGAGGGACGGCGGGCCCGCCGGGTGCTGCCGGTGCCGATGCGCGTCGACGAGGGCGAGAAGATCAAGACCGACGCCGGGCGGGCGCTGGCCATGCAGCGGTTCGTCGGGCTGCCCAGCGGCATGACCGAGCTGGAACGGCAGGACTACTGGCTCTCCGTCGAGGTGCCCTACCGGGCGTACTACGCCTACGAGGAGACCCTGGCGACCTTCGGCGACGTGCCGGGCAGCCGCGGGCTGCTGTCGGCGTACGAGGCGCTGGCCCGGCACATCACCGGTGGCGCGGTCACCGGTCTGCCCCGGATGGACGACGGGCTGCGGCGGCAGACCGTCCAGCGGTTCGAGCGCAAGCCGGTGATCGTGGACGAGTTGATCGTGCTGCGCTACGCGCCGGAGGACCAGGCCTGGGCGGAGTGGACGCAGTCCGCGCTGCACGCCGTCGACCTGCGGGTGCTGGCCACCCCGCTGGGTGTCCCGGCGACGCCGCCGGCCGGTGCGGCCTCCCGCGAGCTGCACCTGGTGTCGCGGTCCTACCTCGCCGCCCGCCGGGCGGCGGGCGGGGCCGTCCGGCAGGCCGGTTCCCCCGTGCTCGCCCTGCACCTGGACGACACCACCCCGTCGGTGGAGACCCCGCCGGGCAGCTGGGCCACCGTCTACGAGCGGGGCGCCACCGCCGCCGCCGAACAGGTGTGGGAGCTGGTCGGACGCCCCTCCGACGGGCGCGACCGGCCGGTGCCGGCCACCCGGTACCCGGGCGTCGAGCCGCTGGTCTTCTACGCCCCGGCGCGCAACGTCCGGTTCACCGGCCGGGACCGGCTGCTGCTGGCGCTGCGCGAGGAGCTGAAGACGGCGGCGCGGGAGCGGGTTCCGGTGGCGCTGCGGGGCGGCGCGGGCATCGGCAAGACCCAGCTCGCCACCGAGTACGCCTACCGCTTCCACGGCGCGTACGACGTCGTCTGGTGGATCGACGCGGACCCGGCGCAGTTCATCGACATCCGCTTCGCCGACCTGGGCCGGCGGCTCGGCCTGCCGGACCTGCAGAACGTGCCGGACAACATCCGGGCGGTACGGGACTGGCTCGGCCACGGCGGCCGGCGGGGTGCCGACGAGCCCCCTCGTCGCTGGCTGGTCGTCTTCGACAACGTCGACCAGTACGAACACGTCCGGGACTTCCTCCCGCACGGTGAGGGGCACGTGCTGGTGACCACCCGCAACCCGGACTGGGGGGACCTGGCGCGGGCGGTCGACGTGGAGGCCTTCCAGCGGGGCGAGAGCGTCACCCACCTGATCGGTCGGACCGGCCGACGGGGCATGACGGTCGCCGAGGCACAGCAGGTCGCCGAGGCGGTGGAGGACGTCCCGATCCTGGTGGCGCTGGCCGGTGCCTGGCTGGCGGAGAGCCCCGACTCGGTCGCCACCTACCTGGCCGGCCTGGCGCGGACCGGTCCGGACAGCGACGTGTGGGGCCGTTCGCTGGACGGTCTGCGGGAGCAGTCCCCGGGCGCCTACCGGCTGTTGCAGCTCGGCTCGGTGCTCGCCCCGGACATCGCCCTCGACCTGCTCTACGGCGACCAGGTGGCGAAGGTCATCGCCCCGCACGATCCGCTGGTCGCCGCCCAGGTCACCGACCGGGTCTCGGAGCGGGACATCGCGGCCGCGCTGGTCCAGCGGATCAACCGGCTCGCGCTGATCAAGGTGGACCTGCACGCCCAGCGGGTCCAGATCCACCGGCTGCTCCAGGCGGCGATGCGGTCCCGGATGCCCGAACCGGAGCTACGGGAGGTCAAGCACGACGTGCACCGGATCCTCGCCGGCTCACGACCCTCCGGCGAGGTGGACGATCCGGCCTTCCAGGTCGGGTACCGGCACCTGTGGCCGCACCTGGACGGTTCGGAGGCGGTGTCCTGCCACGACGACACGGTACGTCAGCTGGTCATCGACCGGGTCCGGTACATCTTCCTCAACGGCGGCTTCGAGCAGGGCGCCCAGTATGCCGACCAGGTGGACAAGACCTGGACGACCATGCTCGAAGGGCTGTCCCCGGAGACCGCCGCCCACCGCACCCTGCGCATCCAGCTGCTCAGCCTGCGCTTCAACCGGGCCAACCTGCTGCGGAGTCTGGGTCGCTTCGCCGAGGCCCTCCGCCTCGACCAGGAAACCCTGGGCCAGCAGGAGGAGCTGATCGGTGCGAACCACCCCTACACCCTGATGACCGCCGGCGGGTACGCGGCGGACCTGCGGGCGCTCGGCCGGTACGAGGACGCCCTCGAGCGGGACGTGCGCAGTCACTCCGCGTGTGTCGAGGTGTTCGGCGAGGACCATCACCGGACGCTCAACGCGGTCAACAACCTGGCCGCCTCCCACCGGCTGATGGGCCAGTTCGGGCGGGCGCGCGACAGCGACGAGGCCACCTACCGCCGCCTGCGGGTCGTCCTCGGCCCGGAGCACCCGCGGACCCTGCTGTCCGCCAACAACTACGCCCGTGACCTGCGGGAGATCGGCGACTACCAGGGTTCGGTGGCGTTGCTGGGGGAGGTGGTCGAGGGGTACCGCCGGATCTTCGGCGAGCACGGCCGGCCGGTGCTCACCGCCCAGGCCAACCTGGCGGCGTCGCTGCGCAGCACCGGGCGGATCGCCGAGGCGGGCCGGCTGCTCGACGAGGCCACCGAACGGCTACGGTCCAGCCTCGGGCCGACCAACCCGGAGACCCTCCTCGCCGCGCTCAGCCGCGCGGCCAACATGATGCTCGAAGGGCAGGACGAGCAGGCCCGGCACGACTTGATCGAGATCGAGCAGCTCTTCGCCCAGGTGTTCGGCCCGCGGCACCCGTACTCGCTGGTGTGCGGGATCAACCGGGGGGTGGCGCTGTGGGACACCGCGGACCGGGACGAGGCGTTCACGGTCACCGTCGCCGCCGCCGACGGGTTGCGTGAGGTGCTCGGCGCGGCGCACCCGTTCAGCACGGGGGCGGACAACAACGTCGCGGTCTTCACGATCATGCGGGGTCAGCACGAGGAGGGGCTGGTCAAGCTCCGGGCCGTGGTGGACCGGCTGACGGCGGCGCTGGGCCCCGACCACCCGGACACGTTGCGCAGCCTCGGCAACGTGGAGACCGCGCACCAGGCGACGAGCGGGGGAGTGGTGAGCATCGGCCGGGTGCGGCTGGCCGACCGGCTGGCCGACCTGATCGGCCAGGAGCATCCCAGCGTGGTGGTCCTCCGCGACGGGCGGTACGTGCGCCGGGTCCTCGACCCGCACCCCTACTGACCGGGCCGGGCACCGATGAGCACGTCGGTGCCCACCGGCGCGTCCGTCCCGGTGAGCCAGCGGAGGATGCGCGGCAGTTGCTGCATGGCGTCGAAGTGTGCCGCGTCCGGCTGCACCTCGATCTCGGCACCGGGAATCTGGCGGGCGAGCCAGCGACCGTGGCTGGCCGGGGCGAAGGTGTCCTCCGCGCCGTGCCAGAGGCGGACCGGCGTGGCCGTCGTGTCGATCGCGCCGAGGTCGAACTTCCAGTTCCGGCGCAGCGCCAGCACGTCGTCGATCCACCCGTACGGGCCGGCGCGCAGCGCCTCCTGGTAGGTGTCGAAGATGATCCCGCGCAGGGCCGCGTCGTTGATCGCCCGCCGGTCCGGTGGACCCATCTGCGCCATCAGGTCCCGCAGCAGGAACCGGGGGTCCTCGGCCGCCCGGGTGGCACGCTGCCGGATCTCCTCCACCACCGCGTCGGTGTCGGGTCGATCGGCGCCGAATCCCCGCTGGTTGTCGGGGTTCATGCCGTCGAACCAGTCCAGCCCGGTGGCGTCCGACGGGGCGAGGCTCACCAGTACCGCCACCCGGGTCACCCGGCTGCGCAGTCGCTCGTCGGCGGCGCAGGCCAACGCGTGCGGCCCGCCCCCGGAGCGCCCGGCCACCGCGAACCGGTCCAGCTCCAGCTGGTCGGCGATGGCCTCCACGTCCCGGGCGGCGTCGGCGACGTCGCGGCCCTCGAACCGGTCGGAGTCGCCGTAGCCGGGACGGTCGTAGGCGATCAACCGGATGCCCAACCGGTAGAGCACGATCCCGCGGGGCTTCGGCCCCCGGCGGCTGCCCGGTGTGCCGTGCATCAGGAAGACGGGGAGCCCGTCGGGAGCGCCGGTCTCCTCGTACGCCACCCGCTTGTTGTCCGCGCGGTGGGCGAATCGAGGCCCAGGCTCACCTTCTCGGGTCACTCCAGCCTGCCTTCCGGTGCCACAACCAGCCAATACTCGCAATCCGCATTGATCAGGAACGATATTGTCGTCGACCCCGTTCAGCCTTTGAGCCTAACGGTCGCGCCCGCTGCACCGCTATGCCGAGTCGGGACAACCGGCCGGATCTGTCGGAAACGACACCGTGTCGGCCGGTCCGAGGGGAACTTCCGGCCCCCCGGCGGGCGGCGTCGGCCCGGCTCCGGCGGCGGCCTCAGCAGGCCAACGGTCGGATATCCGTCGGAGCGTCGACGAGGGCCGCCCGGGGATCGGCGTACCGCCAGTCGACCCGGTACTGGGCCCGCAGCCGGGGCCGGGACACCGCCCACTCGTACGCGACCCGACCCTGCCGCTCGCGGCGGTCCGGGTGCACCTCGGCGGTGGTCTCCGAGGTGAACGAGGTCTCGCTGCCCCAGACGGTGGGACCGGTCTCGGCCGGAAAGTCGAGCCGGATCACCAGGTTACGGGTGGGCAGCCGGATGTCGCGCTGCAACCAGTCGCCGAACTTCCACGCCGGCACCCGGTACGCGTAGTCCACCACGGTGCGCTGCCCCGGATAGAGCGGCACCGGGGTTCCCCCGCCGTCCAACAACAGCACGATCTTGAGGAAGGCGTCCCGGCTGCGGCTGACCCGCCACCGCATCGGCTCCGGTTGCTCGGTGCCGATGGTGGCCCGGAAACCGACCTCGTCGATGGTGAGGGGGTGACGGCTGTGGAAGGCGGTGGACCGGGCCGGATCATCCGGAAAACGGTCGATGTCGATCTGCACGGTGTGCCGGGTGATCGGCTCGGTGCCGACACTGTGCAGCACCCGTCGGAACCGGCACTCGTACACGCCGTCGACCAGCGAGAGGGAGGCCTGCTCGTCCTCGATCACCAGATGCGAACCGGCCGGTGGCGGAACCGCGGTCGGGCCGAGCGGCGACCGGCGTCCACCCTGGCCCCGACTGTCGGCGAAGGCCACGTACTGCTGCCAGATCCGGTTGCCGCTGTCCAGGACCAGCTCGACCCGGCGAGCGAATTCCTCGGTGGGCTGATGCCGCCCGTTCTCGATGTGGCTGACGTACGACGGGTCGAAGCCGGTGCGCTCGGCGAGCTCCTTCTTGGACATCCCCCGCTGGTGCCGCCAGTGGGTCAGTTCCCGCACGAATTCCATCGCCGCATCGTCCTGTGTGGAGCTGCCCATGCCCCCGTCCTCGGTGTCGGGCCTCAAGTCTGTCCCACCGACGGCGTCCGCGCCAGGGGTGGCCGCCGGTCGGACCACACCGGGCGGCGGGCCGCACCCGCCGCACCGGACCCCGGCCCGGCCGGAGCGCGGCGGCAGCGGCAGGATGGCGGCCATGGACCCCGTCGTACGCCGCTACCTCGACGGCCTGGTCACCGCCGTGCAGGACGTGCTCGGCCCGGACCTGGTCGGGGTCTACGCCGCCGGTTCGGTGGCGCTCGACGCCTACCGGCCGGGCCGCAGCGACGTGGACGTGGCCGTGGTCTGCCGGGACACGCTGCCCCGGCGGGCACGGGAGCAGCTGGTGTCCCGGCTGCGGCACGAGGCGCTGCCCTGCCCGGCACGGGGACTGGAACTGGTGGCCTACACGCGGGCGGTGGCCGGCTCGGGCACCCCCGAGCCGGGGTTCGAGGTGGAGCTGAACACCGGGTCACGGATGCCGTTCCGGGCCGCCCTCACCCCCGCCGACCGGCCCGCCGCGGACGGCCGTTTCTGGTACGGCCTGGACCGCAGCATCCTGCACCAGCGGGGACGTCCGCTGACCGGGCCGCCGGCCGGTGAGGTCTTCGCCGAGCTGTCCCCGGGTGACCTCCGTGACCTGCTGGTGGCGGCGCTGCGCTGGTGGCTGGCCCGCTCCGCCCCGCCGGGCGACGACCCCGCCCCGGCGACGGTGGACGCGGTGCTGGGGGCCTGCCGGGCACTGGTCCGGCTCCACGACGGCGACTGGTTGTCGAAGGTCGCCGCCGGCCACCGGGTGATCGCCCTCGGCCGGGATCCCGAGCTGGTACGACGCTGTGTCGACGCCCGCGCGGGCGGACCGCTGCCGGACGACGCCGCGGCCCGCGCGTTCCAGCAGCGGGTGCTGGACGAGATCGCCGCCGGCTGACCGCGCACGCCGCCACCGCCGGTTCACCGCCGCAGCAGGGCGAACACGCCCCAACCCAGGTACTCCCGCCGGTGCCGGACGTGCCGGAGCGGGTCCTCGGTCAGTTCCTGCCGGAACCGCCCGGCGAGATCGTCGTCCGGATGGGCGTCCAGCCAACGGCGCAGGGTGAGCCAGTGGGCCGCGGCGTACCGGTCCCAGCTGTCCCGGTCGGCGAGGACCATCTCGACCACGTCCCACCCGTGCGCCTGGATCCGGTGGACCAGGCCGGGTAGGTCGTGAAAGTCGTCGCGGACGGTGGCGTGACAGTCGACGACGGTCTCCTGGTCCGGCGGCTCCCGTAGCCAGTACGGCTCGCCGACCAGCAGCATCCCGCCCGGACGCAGCGCCCGTGCCAGGATGTCGATGGTGCCGGTCACGCCCCCGCCGATCCAGCTCGCGCCGAGGCAGGCGGCCACGTCGACCGGCACGGGGTGGAGGTAGCCGGCGGCGTCGTCGTGCACGAACCGGACCCGGTCGGCCACGGCGAGTTCGACCGCCCGCCGCCGGGCGGCGGCCGTGAACACGGTGCTGATGTCGACGCCGGTACCCCGGACCCCGTGTGCCCGGGCCCAGGTGCAGAGCAGTTCACCCTTGCCGCTGCACAGGTCGAGCAGGGTGTCGTCGGGGCGTAGCCGGATCGCCCGCCCCAGGGTGGCGAGCTTGTCGGCGTCGAACGGGTTGAGGATGCGAAGGTCGCCTTCGCGGATGACGAAACTACGATCGAGGTCCATGTCGGTGACTCCGGGGATGCGTGGACGGACGCGGGAGGCGGACGGTCGGCACGCGGAGCACGGGCACGGAGATACACCTTCGATCGGGTCGCGGGGACGGGCCGTCAGGCTACGTCCCCACCGGCCCGGAGCACAGCGATTTGGCTCCGGGCCGTACGGCTGCCGTCAGGCGTTGGTCGGCACCCTGCCGGCCGGTGGTTCGCTGCCGGTGTGGACCGGCGGCTCGCTGCCGGCCGCGGCCGGTGGTTCGACGGCCGGTCGGGCCGCCACGGTCGGATACTCGGCGGTCTCGCCACCCCCGGCGGCAGCGGCCATCACCGCGGCGGCGGCCAGGTCGGCGACCCGCTTCGCCTCCCGCTGCACCCGGGCCCGGACATCCTTGGCGTGCCGTTCCACACTCTCGGCGGCCTGCCGGGCCTCGTCCAGCCGCCGGCTCTCGGCGGTCAGGTCCCGACGGACCTCCTCCAACCGCTGCCGGGCCCGCGCCAGCTCCCGCTCGGTGGTGTCGCCCTCCTGCTGGATCTCGGCCAGCTGCGCGCGGGCCGTCTCCAGCTCACCCTGCGCCTCGGTGAGGGCCTTCTGCCGCTCGGCGATCTCCCGCTGCACCGCGGCCAGCTGTTCCTGCTGGCCGCTGGTCTGCTCGTCGGCCCGCTGACGGACCTCGGTGGCGTACTGCTGTGCCTCGGCGATCAGGGCGGCGATCTGCTGCTCGGCGGCGCTGTGCTGACTGGTCAGCTCCCGCTCCGCCGCCGCCCGTTGCTCGGCCAGCTCCTGCTCGGCCGCGGCCCGCCGCTCGCCGACCTCCCGCTCCACGGTGGCCTGCCACTGGGCCAGTTCCTGCTGGCTCTGGGTCCGGGCCGCCTGGATCTCCTGCTGGATCTGGGTACGCGCGGCCTTGGTCAACGCCTCGGCGGCGGCCCGGGTCTGGGTGATCTGCTTGGCGGTCTGCTCGCTGATCCGCTTCGCCTCCTGCTGGGCCCGCTCGTGGGCGGCCTCCCCCTCGGCCCGCAGCTTCTCGGCCCGTTCGCGGATCTCGGCCAGCTCGGCGTCGACCGTCGACCGCCGCTCCTGGTACGCCTTCTCCTGCTCGTCCCGGCGGGCGGACAACTCCTCGTCCAGGTCCCGCAGCGCCTGCGCGGTACGGTCCCGGGCCTCACCGAGCGTCTTCTCCGCCTCGCTCTGGAGCTGGTTCGCCCGCTGGGCGGCCGAGTCGGTGATCACGGCGGCCTGCTTCTCGGCCAACGCGAGGATCTGGTCCACCATCGGCCCGAGGTCGCGGAAGGACGCCCGGTCCACCTGGGTGGGACGTTGGCGCAGCTCGGTCAGCTCCGCCTGCAGCCGCTGGATGTGCGTGGTCAGCCCCTGGATCTGACCGGCCGCCTGGGCACGGTCGGCGGTCAGCCTGGACAGCGCACTGTCCATCTGCTCGACGTACCGGTCCACCTGTCGCTTGTCGTAGCCGCGCAACGCGAGCTCGAAGCTCGGCCGTGACGTCCCGTCGTCACGCGACGCGGACGACTCCTCCCCGGTGGACATAGCCAGCCTCCGTCATCCTCGGCGATCCCAGGTCCGCGTGGGTGACCCCGCGGGCCACGATGGGGCGAGACACTACCGGCGACCGGTGCCGCCGGTGACCGGACCCCGGTACGGTCCACGCATCGATCCGGATGACCGGTCGGCCCCGTCCGGCCCGGCGGGTGTGCCCTCCGGCCCGGTCGCCGGCCCCGGTGTCGGCCACGCCGGCTGGCCCGGCCACGCCGGCTGGCCCGGCCACACCGGTGCACGGAGCGGGCCGACCGGAGTGACGGGCCACGGTCGTGTCGTCCCCCGCCTGGAGCGGCCGCCTGGAGCGGCCGTGCCGCTGCCGGGCCGGAGGGCCGCCGGTAGGCCTGGCAGGCCGCACCGCTGTCGGCTCGGGAGAACTGATGTCGGCCGTACCGACGCCAACCGTGCTCCCGGATGTGACCGTTCGGCCTACCCGGCGGTCCTCCCAGTAGTCTTTGCCCAGCTCCAGGCGATCGTCGGAGGGCCTGCCGGCGTCCGAAGGGCGCGGTCCGCCAGGCGGTACCGGTATGGCAGCCGGGGAGACGTCCGCTCGATTTGACGGTGCTCGCGGTCGGCGCGTAACTTTCTTCCTGTCAGCGCGGAACGGACGAAGCGGGGCGAATGCCCTGAAGGCCGGAGCGCGGAGTGCGGTGCCGACTTCACGGATTGCTTTCGGTGGAGTCTGGTCCGGGTGGTGTCCTGGATCGACCAGGGGTCGATTTGGTGGGGCGAAACCGACCGGGTAGTGTGTGACGCCGGCAGGAAATCGGGCGAGTGTGCGGGTGACCGCCGCGGCCGGTCTGCCGGAAATCACGAGTCGTCCCGATGTCATCGGGGTTGCTTGTGGTGTGCGGAAAATGTGGTGGAAGTGGTGTGGATCGCGACAGAGCGGTTTGACATGGCGGATACCACCGGGTAACGTAGTAAAAGTGCCAAGCGCGGGAGCGTGTGGCGCGGTGGACGAGATACCCCAGGTCGGGGCTCTGCGGTTGCGGGGTTTCGGGTGGTGTGTGGTTGTTCTTTGAGAACTCAACAGGGTGCTTGATAAGCCAGTGCCAATTTGTTTATACCCCGTGCTGACTGGGCTTTCGGGTTTGGTTGGTGGGGATTCCTTTGGCAACATGTTGTTTGTTGTCGGGATGTGCTGTTCGACAAGATTTTTGTTGGAGAGTTTGATCCTGGCTCAGGACGAACGCTGGCGGCGTGCTTAACACATGCAAGTCGAGCGGAAAGGCCCTTCGGGGTACTCGAGCGGCGAACGGGTGAGTAACACGTGAGTAACCTGCCCTAGGCTTTGGGATAACCCTCGGAAACGGGGGCTAATACCGGATATGACCTTCTTCCGCATGGTGGGGGGTGGAAAGTTTTTCGGCCTGGGATGGGCTCGCGGCCTATCAGCTTGTTGGTGGGGTGATGGCCTACCAAGGCGACGACGGGTAGCCGGCCTGAGAGGGCGACCGGCCACACTGGGACTGAGACACGGCCCAGACTCCTACGGGAGGCAGCAGTGGGGAATATTGCACAATGGGCGGAAGCCTGATGCAGCGACGCCGCGTGAGGGATGACGGCCTTCGGGTTGTAAACCTCTTTCAGCAGGGACGAAGCGCAAGTGACGGTACCTGCAGAAGAAGCACCGGCCAACTACGTGCCAGCAGCCGCGGTAAGACGTAGGGTGCGAGCGTTGTCCGGATTTATTGGGCGTAAAGAGCTCGTAGGCGGCTTGTCGCGTCGACCGTGAAAACTTGGGGCTCAACCCCAAGCCTGCGGTCGATACGGGCAGGCTAGAGTTCGGTAGGGGAGACTGGAATTCCTGGTGTAGCGGTGAAATGCGCAGATATCAGGAGGAACACCGGTGGCGAAGGCGGGTCTCTGGGCCGATACTGACGCTGAGGAGCGAAAGCGTGGGGAGCGAACAGGATTAGATACCCTGGTAGTCCACGCTGTAAACGTTGGGCGCTAGGTGTGGGGGGCCTCTCCGGTTTCCTGTGCCGCAGCTAACGCATTAAGCGCCCCGCCTGGGGAGTACGGCCGCAAGGCTAAAACTCAAAGGAATTGACGGGGGCCCGCACAAGCGGCGGAGCATGCGGATTAATTCGATGCAACGCGAAGAACCTTACCTGGGTTTGACATGGCCGCAAAACTTCCAGAGATGGGAGGTCCTTCGGGGGCGGTCACAGGTGGTGCATGGCTGTCGTCAGCTCGTGTCGTGAGATGTTGGGTTAAGTCCCGCAACGAGCGCAACCCTCGTTCGATGTTGCCAGCGCGTTATGGCGGGGACTCATCGAAGACTGCCGGGGTCAACTCGGAGGAAGGTGGGGATGACGTCAAGTCATCATGCCCCTTATGTCCAGGGCTTCACGCATGCTACAATGGCCGGTACAATGGGTTGCGATGCCGTGAGGTGGAGCGAATCCCAAAAAGCCGGTCTCAGTTCGGATCGGGGTCTGCAACTCGACCCCGTGAAGTCGGAGTCGCTAGTAATCGCAGATCAGCAACGCTGCGGTGAATACGTTCCCGGGCCTTGTACACACCGCCCGTCACGTCACGAAAGTCGGCAACACCCGAAGCCGGTGGCCCAACCCTTGTGGAGGGAGCCGTCGAAGGTGGGGCTGGCGATTGGGACGAAGTCGTAACAAGGTAGCCGTACCGGAAGGTGCGGCTGGATCACCTCCTTTCTAAGGAGCACCATCCAGTGAAAGCTGGTATGGAGCCCGCGGCCTGCGGATGTCGGGTCGGGGTGCTCGGATGGCGGAGACACTGGTTAGTCGGTTGCCGGCAACGGCTGGGAGTTTTCTAGTACAGCTGCCTTCGGGTGGTGGGAACGGGTTCCTGGTGCGGCTGGTGGTTGGCGGTGAGCACCCTGTTGGGTCCTGAAGGAACAATCCTCGTGGTTGTTTTTTCGGAGCCTTTGGATGAGCGGAAGCTTGTTGAAGGTTGCCAGGCATGGCCTGGCCTCGCATACCGGGTCCTGTGGGGCTGTTTGGTGTGGGGTCGTGGGGTTGTGGGTTGGTTGTTTGTTGAGAATTGCACAGTGGACGCGAGCATCTTTGTGGTCAAGTTGTCAAGGGCGAACGGTGGATGCCTTGGCACCAGGAGCCGATGAAGGACGTGGGAGGCCGCGATAGGCCTGGGGGAGCTGTCAACCGAGCTGTGATCCCAGGGTGTCCGAATGGGGAAACCTGGCACCAGTCATGTGGTGTCACCTGCATCTGAACACATAGGGTGTATGGGGGGAACGCGGGGAAGTGAAACATCTCAGTACCCGTAGGAAGAGAAAACAAATAGTGATTCCGTGAGTAGTGGCGAGCGAAAGCGGATGTAGGCTAAACCGGTTGCGTGTGATACCTGTCAGGGGTTGCGTGGTCGGGGTTGTGGGACCCTGCTGAACAGGCTGACACTTGTTCGAGGAGTTATCAAGTTGGTGGCTAGCCGAACAGTCTGGAATGGCTGACCGTAGGCGGTGAGAGTCCGGTAGGTGAAAGTTGCTGACCTTCTGTGGGTGTTCCCGAGTAGCGGCGGACTCCTGAAATCTGCCGTGAATCTGCCAGGACCACCTGGTAAGCCTAAATACTTCCTGGTGACCGATAGCGGACGAGTACCGTGAGGGAATGGTGAAAAGTACCCCGGGAGGGGAGTGAAATAGTACCTGAAACCGTTCGCCTACAATCCGTCGGAGCCTTGCGGGGTGACGGCGTGCCTTTTGAAGAATGAGCCTGCGAGTTAGTGGCATGTGGCGAGGTTAACCCGTGTGGGGTAGCCGTAGCGAAAGCGAGTCTGAAGAGGGCGTTGTAGTCGCATGTTCTAGACCCGAAGCGGAGTGATCTAGCCATGGGCAGGCTGAAGCGCGGGTAAGACCGCGTGGAGGGCCGAACCCACCAACGTTGAAAAGTTGGGGGATGATCTGTGGTTAGGGGTGAAAGGCCAATCAAACTCCGTGATAGCTGGTTCTCCCCGAAATGCATTTAGGTGCAGCGTCGTGTGTTTCTTGCCGGAGGTAGAGCACTGGATGGTCTAGGGGGCCTACAAGCTTACCGAAATCAGCCAAACTCCGAATGCCGGTAAGTGAGAGCGCGGCAGTGAGACTGCGGGGGATAAGCTTCGTAGTCGAGAGGGAAACAGCCCAGATCACCAGCTAAGGCCCCTAAGCGTGTGCTAAGTGGAAAAGGATGTGGGGTCGCATAGACAACCAGGAGGTTGGCTTAGAAGCAGCCATCCTTTAAAGAGTGCGTAATAGCTCACTGGTCAAGTGGTTCCGCGCCGACAATGTAGCGGGGCTCAAGCACACCGCCGAAGCTGTGGCACTCACATGATACTTCGTCAGGCATTTTGGTGTCTGGTGCAGGTGTGTGGGTGGGTAGGGGAGCGTCGTGCCGGGGGTGAAGCAGCGGGGTGACCTAGTTGTGGACGCGGCACGAGTGAGAATGCAGGCATGAGTAGCGAAAGAAGGGTGAGAAACCCTTCCGCCGGATGACCAAGGGTTCCAGGGCCAGGCTAATCCGCCCTGGGTGAGTCGGGACCTAAGGCGAGGCCGAGAGGCGTAGTCGATGGACAACGGGTTGATATTCCCGTACCCGCGAAGGAGCGCCCGTGATGAACCTTGCTGTGCTAACCACCTGAACTGTTGGCGGTTTTCGGACCGAGAATGGGGAGGCTGGGAACCTGGTGGGTAGTAGTCAAGCGATGGGGTGACGCAGGAAGGTAGCTGAGCCCGGCCGGTGGTTGTGCCGGGGTAAGCGTGTAGGCCGTGCCGTAGGTAAATCCGCGGTACACAGGGCTGAGACGTGATGCCGAGCCGATTCAGGTGAAGTCAGTGATCCTATGCTGCCGAGAAAAGCCTCTAGCGAGTTCTTAGCGGCCCGTACCCCAAACCGACACAGGTGGTCAGGTAGAGAATACCGAGGCGATCGGGCGAACTGTGGTTAAGGAACTCGGCAAATTGCCCCCGTAACTTAGGGAGAAGGGGGGCCGGAGACGTGAAGCCCCGTGCGGGTGGAGCGTTGTATGGCCGCAGAGAGCAGGGGGAAGCGACTGTTTACTAAAAACACAGGTCCATGCGAAGAAGTAATTCGATGTATATGGACTGACGCCTGCCCGGTGCTGGAACGTTAAGGGGACCTGTTAGCTCCTTTTGGGGGCGAGGCGGAGAACTTAAGCGCCAGTAAACGGCGGTGGTAACTATAACCATCCTAAGGTAGCGAAATTCCTTGTCGGGTAAGTTCCGACCTGCACGAATGGCGTAACGACTTCCCCACTGTCTCAACCACAGGCCCGGCGAAATTGCAGTACGAGTAAAGATGCTCGTTACGCGCGGCAGGACGGAAAGACCCCGGGACCTTTACTATAGCTTGACATTGGTATCTGAATGGGCTTGTGTAGGATAGGTGGGAGCCGGTGAAACCTGTACGCCAGTATGGGTGGAGGCAATCTTGAAATACCACTCTGGTTGATTTGGGTATCTAACTTCGGACCGTTATCCGGTTCAGGGACAGTGTCTGGTGGGTAGTTTAACTGGGGCGGTTGCCTCCTAAAGGGTAACGGAGGCGCCCAAAGGTTCCCTCAGCCTGGTTGGCAATCAGGTGTTGAGTGCAAGTACACAAGGGAGCTTGACTGTGAGACTGACAGGTCGAGCAGGGACGAAAGTCGGGACTAGTGATCCGGCACTTGCGTGTGGAAGCGGTGTCGCTCAACGGATAAAAGGTACCCCGGGGATAACAGGCTGATCTTCCCCAAGAGTCCATATCGACGGGATGGTTTGGCACCTCGATGTCGGCTCGTCGCATCCTGGGGCTGTAGCAGGTCCCAAGGGTTGGGCTGTTCGCCCATTAAAGCGGTACGCGAGCTGGGTTTAGAACGTCGTGAGACAGTTCGGTCCCTATCCGCCGTGCGCGTAGGATACTTGAGAAGGGCTGTCCCTAGTACGAGAGGACCGGGACGGACGAACCTCTGGTGTGCCAGTTGTCCCGCCAGGGGCACGGCTGGTTAGCTACGTTCGGAAGGGATAACCGCTGAAAGCATCTAAGCGGGAAGCCTGCTTCAAGATGAGGTATCCCATCCCACTTTGTGGGGGTAAGGCCCCCAGCTAGACGACTGGGTTGATAGGCCGGAAATGTAAGCTCGGTAACGGGTTCAGTTGACCGGTACTAATAGGCCGAGGACTTGACAACAAGGCTGCTACGCGTCCACTGTGCAACTCTGAACAAATACCAGACAACCCCTCACACGCTGGGTGTGGGTGTGTGTGTTGTTTGATATGTTCATAAGGTTACGGCGGTCATGGCGGAGGGGAAACGCCCGGTTACATTCCGAACCCGGAAGCTAAGCCCTCCAGCGCCGATGGTACTGCACTCGGGAGGGTGTGGGAGAGTAGGACACCGCCGGACAATCTTTCAGTCGAGGGCCGCCCCATCCGGGTCGGCCCTCGACTGCGTAGCGTCGTCGGTGACGCAATCAGGAAATACCCATCCCCGGACAGGGGATGGGTATTGTGCGTTGTGCTCCTTTCCTGGGAGTCGACCCTTGCTCTTGCCTTGTCGATCCCGACGGGGTGGCCGGGCCGAGATCGCGCGTCCCGGAAAACGGGGACTTACTGCATGCTCCACTCCTGACGGGCTTCATCCATTTTTGCGACTCCAGTCCGTCGTCATTCTGACAGTTGTGGCTTATTTGGCTCTCCGTTGGGAAAATGTCATGAGTGGAAGAACTGACGAGCCGGAAACAGCTGTCATCGGATTCGGATGCTGGCCGATCAGCAAAACCGGAATCGAACTCATGTCCACCGACTATTCGGGTGGTGGTGGTGGGGCCGCCCGGTCTGTTGCGTACCGCGTTGGCGGCGGTGCTGGCCGCGACCCCCGGCTTCGAACTGGCCGGGGAGAGCGATCCTGACCGCCACCTCGCCGAGGGCGTGATCACCCGGCGTCCGCACGTGGTCCTGGTCGACCTGGACGCGATCGACGACCCCGCGACCCTGACCGGGCAGCTGCACGCGCGGCTACCGGAGTGCGCGGTGGTGGTGCTGACCTCCCGACGGACCGCCCGGGTATTGCGCCGGGCACTAGGGGCGCGGGTGCGTGGAGTCATCGCCAAGGATGTGCCGCCCCAGGAATTGCTGGACCAGCTACGGCTGGTCGCCGAGGGGCGACGGGCGATCGATCCGGTGACCGCGTTGGCCGCGCTCGACGCCGCGGTCAATCCGTTGAACGAGCGGGAGCGCGAGGTGACCGCCGCTGCGGCCCGTGGCCTGTCGACAAAGGAGATCGCCGGCCAGCTGCACCTCGCCCCCGGCACGGTGCGAAACCACCTGTCCGCGGTGCTGCGCAAGACCGGTGCCCGTAACCGGTGGGAGGCTGTCCAGCGGGCGCAGGACGCCGGCTGGATCTGAATGCCGGTGGGAAGGGGTGTCGGACACGTTACGAAGTCAATAAGATTCCCAACCGTGCGTCATCGAGTGCACACATTTCGTCAACACGGGGTTTATGTCGGGAGTCGCTTATGGTTCGCACGCTGCTCGCTCTCCAGGGCGGATTGCTCCGCGGGGCGCTCGCGCAGGTGCTCTCCGCCGAACACGACATCGAGATCGTGGGCGAGGTGGACAGTCCGCGTCGGCTGAGGGCGGCTGTCCGGGCCGAACGTCCCGACGTCGCCGTGGTCGAGTTCGACATGCTGACCGTGGCGGAACTGGTCCGCCTGGCTACCGCCGAGCCCACCGCCGAATCCCCGCT
This sequence comes from Micromonospora rifamycinica, assembly GCF_900090265.1. Lineage (NCBI taxonomy): Bacteria > Bacillati > Actinomycetota > Actinomycetes > Micromonosporales > Micromonosporaceae > Micromonospora > Micromonospora rifamycinica. The sequence goes on along the minus strand of NZ_LT607752.1, from coordinate 1,033,498 downwards.
GGACGCCCGGGTGGAGTCCGGCACCGCCCCGGCCGCCGGGAAGAGGCGGGCCGTCGTCCCGACCGCCCGGGAGAAACCGGGCGCCGATCCGACCGCCCGGGAGCTGGACACCGATCCGACCGCCCGGGAGGAGCCGGGTGCCGATCCGGTTGTCACCGCACATGCCGGCTCCGGGTCGCCGTCCCGGCCCGCCGGCCCACCGGTGGGGGCGCTGCTGGTCCTGGTGGAGCAGCGACGTGCCGGTCGGCTGGGGCCGCTGCTCGCCGAGCACGGCCACCGGATCGGCTTCCTGAGCCGGGAGGTGCCGCCCGGTCGGATCGTCGACGGGGTCCGTCAGCTCGCGGAGGGGCGGGTCGTCCTCGACCCCGACCTGGTGGTCGCGGCCCTGGAGGTCGCCGACAGCCCGTTGACCAACCGGGAACGGGAGGTGCTCGACGTGGTGGCCGAGGGGCATCCGGTCCAGGAGATCGCCGAGCGGTTGGTGCTGTCGGCCGGAACGGTACGCAACCACCTGTCCCGGATCATGGCGAAGACCGGGGCGCGGACCCGCTGGGAAGCGGTGCGGATCGCCCGCGAGTCGGGTTGGTTGTGACCGCCTCCGGCGGCGTGGTCCCCTGGTCGCCGTAGCCGACCAGAGCACCGTAGGCCGGGGACCGGGCAAGCAGTCCCTGATGGGTGTCCAGCAGCGCGGCCCGCCCATCGAGCAGCAGTACCCGCCGGGCGCGCAGCGCCGAGCTGACCCGGTGGGCGATCACCACGAGGGTGCCGGGCCGGGCGGCGAAGGCACCCTCCAGCCGGGCCTCGGTCGCCGGATCGAGATGACAGGTCGCCTCGTCGAGGATGACCAGCGCGGCGGGGGAGAGCCAGGCCCGTAGGAGCGCCAACTGCTGGCGTTCCCCCGCGGACAGGTCGGCCGGGCGCAGCAACGCGTCGTAGCCGCCGAGGCGGGCGAGCAGGCCGGTGAGGCCCAGCCGGGCCGCCGCCCGGTCCATCGCGTCGTCCGGCAGGCCGGGGACCAGATAGTCGATGTTCTCCCGGAGCGTGCCGGTGAAGACGTACGCCTCCTGCGGGATGAGCACCCGCCGGTCGGCGAGCTGGCGCGGGGTGGCCCCGGCCACCGGCGAACCGCCGACGTGGACGGTGCCGGACTGCGGGTGCAGCACCCCGGCGACCAGGCCCGCCAGTGTCGACTTGCCGATCCCGCTGGCCCCCACGATCACCAGGTGGTCTCCGGCGGGCACCTCGAGGTCGAGGTGGTCGAGCACCGGATCGGCGTGCGGACCGTACCGGAAGGTCACCGCACGCAGCGACAACGCCGACCCGGCCCGCGATGCCGGGGGCGGTGGCAGCGACCCGGCCGACCCGCGGCCGACGGTCGTGCCGGCGCCCGGGCAGGCGGCGGCGTCCCCACCGGCCGACCCGCAGCTGGCCGACCCGCAGGCGACGGCCGCACCGGGGGATGCGGAGGGGGCGGGCGGCGGTCCCGGCCGGTCGGTGGTGCCGTCGGACGACGCGGCGGCCTTCAGGAGCCGGTCGAGGGTGACGGCGAACCGCAGACCACCGGCGGCGACCCCCTGGACCAGGCTGTGCAGGGCCGGCTGCACCCCCCGCGTCACGTAGACCAGGGCGCCGAGCACCGCGCCCGGCCCCAGCTCCTGGCGGACCAGCCACGGCGTGGCCAGCAGCAGCGCCGGCACCGGCAGCCAGCCCCCCAGCGCGAGGGTCAGGCCGCGGGTGGCGGCCATGGTGGCCAGCCGTCGCTCCACCCGGGCCTGCGCGTCGACGGACGCCCCGACCCAGTCGGTCACCCGGTCCCGCGCGCCGCTGGCGGTGACGTCGCGGTGACCGGTCACCGCGGTCACCACGGCCCGGCCGAGCCGCTCGTCGGAGAGCACGTACTCCCGTTGCCGGGCCACCATCACCGGCAGCGCCACGGCGAACAGGCCGAGCCCCGCCAGCACCGGCACCGCCACCACCAGGGCCACCGGCGCGGCCAGCGAGAGCAGGCCGAGCACGGCGGCGCCGAAGGCGAACAGGAAACCGCGCACCACCATCAGCAGCCCGGCGTAGGTGTCCCGGACCAGCTCTACCTGGTGGGTCAGCCGGGCCACCGCCGCGTCGTCGGCCCGACCGCCGGCCGCGCCGGCCACCGCGCCGCGTACCACCCGGCGCAGCAGGTCGTCGCGGAACGGCTCCACCACCTCGCCGAGCAGCGCGTACGACCGGTGGGTGCCGGCCGCGCCGACCAGCACCGCGAGCCCGAGCAGCGCCAGCCAGGCCAGCCCGACCCCCGGTCGGCCGGCCAGGAAACCGCTGTCGACGGCGTGTGCGGTCAGCAGCCCGGACAGGGCCGCCGGCAGCACCTCGGCAGCCGACCAGCCGGCCAGCCGCCACAGCTGCGCCCGCCGGTCCCGCAGCGCGGCACGGGTCATGCCGGTCACCGTGGTCACGACCGGAACACCTCCCGGTAGTCGGGGTCGGTCCAGAGCACCGGGTGCGGGCCGACCGCCCGGATCCGCCCGTCGGCGACCCACGCCACCAGGTCGGCGCGGGCGGCCATGCCGAGGCGGTGGCTGACCACCACCCGGGTACGCCGGTCACCGGGACCGGTCAACGCCCGGGTCACCTGGTATTCGGTGGCGGTGTCCAGGCTGGACGTGGCGTCGTCGAGGATCAGCAGCCGTCCGGCGCGCAGCGCGCGGGCCAACCCGAGCCGCTGTCGTTCACCGCCGGACATGGCTACCTCGGCCAGCGGGGTGCCGTACCGGTCGGGCAGCCGTTCGACGAAGTCGTGGATGGCCGCGGCCCTGGCCAGCGGCGCCGGGTCCGCGCCCACCCCGACGGCGGCGCCGACCGTGTCGCCGACCAGCACCGGTCGTTCGAATCCGTAACCCACGGCGGTGTGCAGGGCGGCCGGGCTCAGCTCCGGCAGCGGCACCCCGTCCAGGAGTACGGTGCCGTCGTCCGGGTCGCGCAGCCGGCCGGCCACGGCGGCGAGCAGCGACTTGCCGGCCCCCGACGCGCCCACGACGACCAGCAGGGTGCCGCCGGGCACCGCCAGGTCCACCCGGTCGAGCAGGGGCCGGCCGTCGGCGTCACGCACGGTCACCCCGCGCAGTTCCAGGGTGCCCGGTCCGGGCGGCAGGCGACGGGTGCCGTACGGCCGGGCGGGTTCGGCGAGCACCTCGGCGGCCCGGCGGCAGCCGGCGCGGACCCGGACGGCGGTGTTCAGGGCGGCGACCACGGTGCCGAGGCCGGCACCGAGGGCGGCGTACTGGATGGCGGCCAGCAGCTCCCCGGGCGTCAACCGGCCGGCGGTCAGCGACAGCCCGCCGACGGCGACGATCGCGACCTGGAGCAGCGGATTGAGCACCGCGCCGCGGGTCGCCGCCCCGGCGAGCACCGTCCAGGTCCGCGTGCCGTGCCGGTGCAGGGCGGCGAGGGGGGTCAACACCCGGTCGACCTCCCGCTCGGCGGTGCCGGCGGCGGCGATGGTGCGCGCCCCGGCCAGCGTCTCCACCAGCCGGCCGGCGAGGTCCCCCTGGGCCTGCTGGTAGCCGGCGACGGCGGCGGAGGCGTCGGCGACGAAGCCGCGCAGCAGCAGGGCGAGCAGCAGCAGCCCCAGCACGAAGGTGCCGCCGAGCCACGGATCGATCAGGGTGAGCGCCACCAGGCTGCCCACCGGTGGCAGCGCCACGGTGGCGGCCGTCACGACCGTCGGTGCGGCCTGTCCGGCGTCGGCGACCTGCCCCACCACCCGGCCGGCCAGGTCGCCCACCGGGCGGCGGGCGGCGGTGCGTGGGTCGAGGGCGAACAGGTGCCGTACCAGGGTGTGCCGGAGGTGGGCCACCGACCGGGCGGTGGCCGCGCCGGTGCCGTAGTCGCGCAGCACGCCGGCGACGACCAGGAGGGCGATCAGTGCGGCCACGGCGGCCAGCCAGCGGCCGGGGGAGGCCTGCGGTGCGGTGCCGACGGCGGCGTCCACGGCCCGCCCCAGGACCGCCGGCAGGGCCAGTTCGGCCGCCGTCGCGGCCACGGTGGCCACGGTCAGCGTCGGGGTCCACCAGCCGGCGGCGCGAACGGCGTGCAGCAGGAGCCGGTCAGCCGGCGTCATCGCACCTCCCTCCTACGCCGCGCGGCCCCGGACCGGCGGGTGCCGGTCCGGGGCCATGCGATACCGGTCGATCAGTTGCAGGTGGTGACGCTCAGCGAGCTGTCGCCGCAGAGCAGCAGGCTGGCCTGGCTGCCGCCGCCGGTGCGCTCGGTGGCCGGGAGTTCCATCGCCTGGAGGTCGAGCAGAGCCATGGTCTTACCTCTTTCTCTCGAGAAGGACGTTCCTGGTGGTCAACTCGGTCGGGTCGTCGGTCGACGACCGCGACTCAGTTGCAGGTGGTGACGCTCAGCGAGCTGTCGCCGCAGAGCAGCAGGCTGGCCTGGCTGCCGCCGCCGGTGCGCTCGGTGGCCGGGAGTTCCATCGCCTGGAGGTCGAGCAGAGCCATGGTCTTACCTCTTTCTGTCGATGTGGATTCCTGTTTACGGAGGTGCCTGACGGTGAGGTCGGTCGGCCGTCGTGGTCGACGACCGTCACCTCAGTTGCAGGTCGTGACGCTCAGCGAGCTGTCGCCGCAGAGCAGCAGACTCGCCTGGCTCCCACCGCCGGTACGTCCGGCGGCCGGCAGCTCCATCCCCTGAAGGTCGAGCAGGGCCATGTCTTTCCTCCTTCCGTGGCTCGTCGGGTCGGGTGGACCCCGGGGTGACCCCCGGGGAGCGGGTGGGCCGTCAGTCGGCCGGGGTGGTGCCGTCGGGCCGGCGGGTCAGCAGCGGCAGCCGGACCGGATCGGTGGGCCGGGTGGCGGCCACGCCGGCCAGCACGCCGGCGGTGCCGGTGGCCAGGTCCATGGAGAGCCGCAGCAGCTGGTCGCCGGGGAAGGCGGTGCCACCGGCGTACGGCAGGGCGTGCCAGCCGAGCAGTCGCGCCTGGGTCCGGGCCGCCTCGTCCTCGCCCCGACCGGCCAGGTAGGCCACGATGCCGGCGCGGCCGGCGAACAGACCGGACTGGGCGTAGAACGGGAAGTCGGCGCAGCGGCGGATCGCGTCGGCCTGCTCGCGGAGGGTCTCGTCGGGCCGGTGGCGCAGGTACTGGTCGAGCACCAGCCCCACCCCGACGCTGCCCTCGGCGAGGTACGGCATGGTCCGCCAGCCCTCGTTGACCTCCAGGTGTCCCTCCTCGCGGCGGACACACCGACGCAGGTCCTGGCGCAGCGCGGTGGCGGCGTGGTCGAGCAACCGCTCGTCGGGTTCCCGCTCGTGCCGGCGCAGCAGCAGCAGGGCCACCCCGGCACCGCCGCGCATCAGTCCCGCGTACGGGTGCCGGCCGCCGCTGATCTCACCCACCGAGTCGACGTCGCCGAGTCGTTCGACGACCAGCTCGACGGCCCGCCGGGCGGCGGTGGCGTAGCGGGACTCGCCGGTCACCGCGGCGAAGTGGTCCAGGTTGAGCCCGACGCCGGCCAGGCCGCCCATCAGGTCGTTGCCGAGGTCCGTCCACGGTTCGTCGAGACAGCGGTCGAGCAGCCGGCGGGCCTCGTCGCGGCGTCCGAGCAGGTGCAGCACGTACGCCACCCCGTGCAGCCCGTCGTAGAAGCCGAGCCGGCTGCCGGAGGCGGGTTCCCGGACCCGGTCGACCAGCCAGTCGACGTGCCGGGGGTCGACGGGGGCGCCGGCGGCGTGCAACGCCCAGAGCACCCCGGCCGCGCCGTGGGCGAGGTTCAGCCCGCCGTCGGTGCCGCTGAACTGCCGGATGTCGCCGGGGAAGAGCCGGTCGTCGCGGTGCAGGGTGGCGCTGGCGGTGATCGCCCGGACCAGCCGGTCGCGCAGACCGGGCCAGTCGTCGGCCGGGTCGATCCGTACCACGTCGGGGGTCAGCGGCGTCGCCGCGACGGAGCGCGGTGCCGGGCCGGTGGCCGGCGCCGTGGTGGCCGGCGCCGTGGTGGCTGGCGGCGTGGTGGCGGTCGGCGTGGTGGCGGTCGGCGGGTCGCCGACGATCACCGCGACGGTCTGGTCGAGCACCGCCCGGTCGACCGGGAAGTTCTCGGCCACCAGGTCGGCCAGGTGCGCCGCCTTCTCCGGGGCCAGCCGCAGCATCGCGGTCAGCGGCAGGAACAGGGCCAGGCGCAGGCAGGCCAGGGCGTACCGGTCGACGGCGAAACCGACCCGGTCGCGGGGCGCGGCGAACGCCTGGTTGCGCAGGGCCGGTCGGCCCGCCTCGGCGGCCGGCGCGGCGACCTCGAAGTCGATCAGGGTGACCGCGCCGTCGTCGCCGACCATGATGTTGAACATGTGCAGGTCGCCGTAGACGATGCCGTGCGCGTGGATGGCCTCGACGGCCTCGGTGACCTGCCGGTGCACGTCCAGCGCCCAGCGGGTGTATTCGGCCCGGTCGGCGTCGGGGTGCACCAGCGGGTAGCGCTGCACGACGACCTTGTTGAGCGGGGCGCCCTCGACGTAGGCCAGGGCGAGGAACTCGTGGCCGCCGAAGCTGAACTCGTCGTGCACCCGGACCAGGTGCGGCACGTCGGCGAGCTGGCGCAGCACGGTGGCCTCCCGGCGCAGCCGGGTCACCGCGTCCGCCCCGGTGGCGTCGAGACCGGCGTAGGGGCGGGCCTCCTTCAGCACCACCCGGTCCCCGGTGCGGGTGTCCTGGGCCTGGTAGAGGCCGCCGCCGTTGGAGAAGTGGATGACCTTCTCGATCCGGTAGGGCAGTTCGGTGGTGCTGGCGGCGTTGCGGGCGGCCAGGTGCGGGGCGAGGAAGTCCGGCAGGGTGACCCAGTCGGGCAGGTGGAACACCGGGTCGCGGCGGTCCGGCACCAGGGTGCCGGTGGCGTCGGCGATGGCCGGTACCACCTGGCCCTCGGCCGACAGGCAGTAGCGGGCGGCGAAACCGCCGTAGCGCAGGTAGACCGGCCCGTCGCCGTAGCGCAGGTCGCTCAGGATGTACGGCCCCTGCTCACCGTGCAGCAGCGCCGCCAGCTCCTTGGCGGCCAGCTCCAGCTCGGCGTCGTCCCGCGGGTAGACGGTGACGAACTTGCCGCTGCCGCCCCGACGGGCGTACTTGCTGTTGCGCATCAGCAGCATCCGGGGGCCGCGCAGGTGCTTGAACGGGATGCCGCGCGGCTGGCAGTAGTCCATCACCCGGGTCAGCACCCGCTCGGCGTTGTCCAGCCGGGCCGACACGTGGATCTTCCAACCCTGGGCCGGCAGGGTGCCGCCGACCGGGGCGTGGATCAGCCAGTCGTCCTTGACCTCGGATTCCCAGCCTGCGGGCTGCGGGCGGTCCGCGGCGTAGCCGATGCCGGTGGCGGTGGCGCTCGCGCTGGACAACGAGTCGTAGAAGAGCGGATCGACCGCGCAGTACGAGTCGTACCGTTCGTCCATCTCGGCTGCCTCCCGTCCCCTGATCGGTTCGTGTCGTCCCCTGTTCGGTTCGGGTCAATCCTGCAATCGGGGGACAGCGGGGCACAGTGTGATGCGTCATCGACCCAGGGTGAGATTCCGGCCGGAAACTCGTGACAATAGCGGAGTTTGAAATCGTGAATACGGCATCACCTGCGGGTCCGCGCACGGACGCTGCCCGGCCCAACCCCACCGGGCCCCTGACCCTTTCCCCCTGTCCACTCCCTCCCCAGGGCAACCCCGACGCGCGTCCCCCTCGGTGATCAAGAGGTTTGCGTCAGCCTCGCGGCGGGTTGGTGACCCGAACCTCTTGATCACCAACCCGCATCGCGCCCAGGTGGGGTGAGTGGTGTGTCGGACGGTGGTGATCAAGAGGTTTGCGTCAGTCCCGTGCCGGATTGCTGACGTAAACCTCTTGGTCACCGACCCGCCTCGCTGAGTGGGGCGAGGTGGTGGGGCCGGTTGGGTCGGCGGTGTGCCCCGGCCCCGGTGATCAAGACGTCTGTCCTGAATGGCGCGGCGGTTGGCCGGGCGGTGGGCGCGGCGGATCTCCGCCTCCTGGTAACGGTGGTGGTCTCCGGGAGCACAGGGCGGACCGGCCGGGGCGCAACGCCCACGTCCACCCCTACGAAGACGAGGTAGGCCCGCCGGGACAACCGGGTGCCGGGTGCCGGGTGCCGGGTGCCGGATGCCGGATGCCGGGCGGTCGGGGTGCGGCCGGCGGGACGGGGCTGCCCGTGCACGACGAAACGCCGGCCGGCAGGGTCCGGTCAGGACCCCGCCGACTGGCGGGACGGGCGGTGCGGTTACCGGTCGCCGGTGGCGGCGGTGTACGGGCGGCGGGCCAGCCCGGAGTGCACCATGGTGGTGAGGGTGACGATGTCGTAGACCGGCACCCCGAGCCGGGCCTGCACCAGGTGCGCGAACGGCACCAGGTCGGTGCACTCGATGACCAGCGCGCCCAGGTCCGGCCCGGCCAGCGACGCCGCCCGCTCCAGCACCTCGGCGGCCAGCCGGTCCACGTCCAGGGCGTCGCGTCGGCCCTCCAGCATCACCTCGCGGAACTCCGGGGCGTCCGCCATCCCGGCCACCCGGATCGGCACGTCCTGCGCCCCGATCGCGGCCAGGTGCCGGGGGGTCAGCGCCGCCGCGTCGGCGGTCAGCACGCCGACCGTCCGGCCCGGACCGAGCATCCGGTGCACCAGCGGCAGCTGGAGTAGGCTCGACGAGTGCAGCGGCACGTCCACGGCGGCGGCCAGCTCGGCCTGGAACAGCACCAGAAAGCCGCATGCCCCGGTGATCGCGGCCACCCCGGCGGCCTGGAGATCCCGGGCGGCAGAGACGAACGGTTCCAGCAGGGTCGGGTCGGCCTCGCGGACCAGCCGCTGCGGGGTGGCCCCCTCGACGACCCGGTAGACCACCGGGAAGTCGAAGGTGGCCGGGTTGCGGATGTGCCCCGGGATCTTGTCGAAGCTGGTCTGGAGGCAGAGCACCCCGACCGCCGGGGCGCTCACCGGTGCCCCCGGCGGTGCCGGTCCACCGCGAAGGTCGCCGTCGGCACGTCCGGGGGCGTGCCGGTGACGAGCTGGGCGAGCAGCCGGCCCCCGGCCGGGGCCAGCCCCATCCCGATGTGCCCGTGCCCGGTGGCGACGCTGACGTTGCGGTACGACCCGAGCCGGCCGATCAACGGCAGGCTGTCCGGGGTGCACGGCCGCAGCCCGGTCCACACCTGCACCTGACCGTCGGTGTCCATCGCCGGCAGGTACGACCGCACGGTCCGCAGGATCCCCGCCACCCGGCGCGGGGACACGGTGGTGTCCAGCCCGGTCAGCTCCAGGGTGCCGGCGAGCCGGACCCGGTCACCCAACGGCATGATCGCCACCTTCCCCTCGTTGAGCAGCACCGGCAGTGTGGGGGTGGTCGGGCCGGCGTCGACGGTCACCGCGTACCCCTTGGCGGGTTGCAGCGGCAGGCCGACGCCGAGCTGGCGGGCGCAGGCCGCCGACCACACCCCGGCGGCGAGCACCACCTCACCGGGACGCAGGTCACCCCGGCTGGTGCGGACCGCGCGGACCTGCCGGTCGACGATGTGGAAACCCTTTACCTCGGTGTCGGTGAGGATCTCCACCCCCGCGGCGCGCAACAGCCGGGCGAAGGCCACCAGGAACGCCGGGATGCGCAGGGCCGCCCCCTCCTCGTTGAGCAGCGCCCCGGCGACGGCGAACTCCACCCCCGGCGTCAGCCGGGCCAGCTCCGCCCGGTCCAGCACCCGCAGCGGCACCCCGCGGGCCACCGCCGCCGGCAGCGTCGCCCGCGCCTGCGCGTACCCCTCGGGGGTCTTGCAGGCCAGCACCATGCCGCGGGCGGTGAGGGTGTCGGCCAGCTCGTCGTGGGCGCAGACCTCCCGCAGGATGGCCAGGCTGCGTTGCTTGAGGTCGAGCAGCACCTCGAAGCCGGCGCGGGCCTGCCGCTCGGTGCAGTGCCGGCGGAAGTGCCAGAGCCAGGTCAGCAGCTCCCGGTCGAGCCGGGGCCGGACGTGGAACGGGCTCTCCGGGTCGAGCAGCCAGCGCAGCCCCTTGGCCGGCACGCCGGGCTCGGCCAGCGGCGCGGCGCCCTGGGTGCCGACGAAGCCGGTGTTCCCCGACGAGCAGGCGGCCGGGTCACCGACCCCGCCCCGGTCCACCACGGTCACCGTCAGCCCGGCCCGCCGCAGGAACCAGGCGCAGAACAGCCCGGCCACGCCCGCGCCGACGACCAGCACGTCGGGATCGTCGCGCCCGGGTACGTCGCCCGGCGCGGGCGTCGTCGCCACGTCGTCCCCCCGGCTACAGGGTGACGACGAAGAAGCAGGTGGGCAGGTTGACCACGACCCGCTCCCAGATCTCGGCGCACAGCGCCCGACCCGGCTCGGCGAAGGTCCCCGGCGGTGGCTCGGCGAACCTGATCGTCGACCGGCCGGCGTCGAACAGCACCGCGCCGTGGCCGAAGTCGCCGACGATCGCGGTGCCCGGATCGACCAGCCGGGTCCGGACGATGAAGACGCCGTTGTCCTCCACGTCGCGCAGCAGGTGGCCCTCGCCGAGCAGCCGGTAGTAGTCCGCCGGGTTGATGATCAGCCCGTCGGCGGTGCTGCCCATCTGCTCCACCTCGTTGCAGGCGGCCAGGATGGTCGAGGCGAACGGCGCCGGGTCGGTGAGCCGGCCGAGCTGCGGCATGTTCAGCAGCCCGCCCTCGCCGCGCAGGATGGTGTGGTTCTCGGCGGTGGCCAGCCGCACCACCAGACGGTAGTCGATGAACTGGGCGAAACCCACCGGGTCGTGCCACAGCTCGTCGGGCACCTGCACCCAGGCCCGGGTGGTCAGCAGCTCCGGGATGGGGGAGCGGTGGAAGTGGTTGGCGGCCTCCCGGCGCAGGTCCGCGCCGTCCACGGTGGGGTCGCCGGGGCGCGGTGGGCTCTCGTGCCAGTAGAACTCCTGCGGCTCCCGGGACAGGTCCACCACCTTGAGCATGTTCCGCGACGGGTAGCGGGGCTTGCGCCGGGAACTGGTCAGCGAGTCGGTGATGGTGACGTCGTAGTCGACGGCGGTGTCGAACCCGTCCCGGCCGAACGCCTCGACGAACATGCCGCCGGGCGACATCTGGGTCCGGCGTTCGGCGACGACCTCGGCGATCGTCCGTTTGACGGTGTCGGTGCGCTGCATGACTTACTTCCCCTCCTGGGCTGTGCTGGTGCGCGGGGCGGGCCGGCGCGGGTGCGCGTCGGCGGGCACGGTCAGGCCGGTTTGCGGGCGACGAACATCCCCCAACCGAACTCGCCCCGGTCGATCGCGGCCTGGATCTCGTCACAGGAGGCGGCGAAGCCGAGGATCCACTGCCGGGCGGCCTCGTCGTCGGTGGCGGCGGCCCGCTGCCGGGCGGTCTCGCCCAGCACCCGGTACGTCTGCCGGATGTGGTCGTCCAGGCTGCGCGCGACGGTCACCTCGAACCCGGCCGCCGTCAACGCCTCCCGGTAGCCGTCCAGGGAGTATCCGCTGCTCCACCGGACCCGGTCGTAGACGTGCCGGCGGGCCGCCTCGCCGATCTCGGCGACGGGTTGCAGGAAGTCGGTGACGGCCAGCGTCCCGCCGGGGGCGAGCACCCGGTACATCTCCGCGTGGCTGCGCGCCTTGTCCGGCACCAGGAACAGCGCGTCCTGGCTGACCACGTGGCTGAAGCCGCCGTCGTCGTACGGCAGCGCGGTGGCCGAGCCGTGCCGGAAGGCGACCGGCAACCCGTCGCCGCGCTCGGTGAGCTTGCCCAGCGCGAAGCGGACCCGCTCGATGCTCAGGTCCACCCCCTCACCCCGGCACCCGGTGCGCTCGGCCAGCCGCAGCAGGAAGTTGCCGCAGCCGCAGCCGACGTCCAGCACGGTGGCCGAGGCGTCGATGCCGGCCTCGGTGGCGAGCAGATCGGAGGTCCGGTCGGCCGCCGCCGGGTAGTCGGTGTCGTCCGGGCCGGCGAAGTAGCCGGTGTGCAGCACCCCCTCGCTGTCCCAGAAGCTGAGGTACGTCTGGGTGGTCTGGTCGAAGAACTCGGAGACGTCCCGTTCGGTGAACTGGCTGGTCGTGGACATGCGGGCACTCCTTCGTGCGGGGGCGGGCGTCGGGCCGGCGCGGCCGGGCGGGGGTCAGGCGTAGGTGTCCTTGCGGACCCCGGTCAGGTGGGGCAGGTCCGGACCGGTCGCCGCGGCCCCGCCGTCGATCAGGTGCACCCCGGCGGTGACGAACGAGGCCCGCTCGCTGGCCAGGAAGGTGGCCACGGCGGCCACCTCGTCCGGCCGGGCCAGCCGGCCCAGCGCGCTGTGGTGCCCCATCGCCCGCAGCCGGGCCTCCACGTCGCCGTCGGTGGCGAGCCGGGCCGCGGCGCGTTCCATCGGCGGGGTCCGTACCCCGCCCGGGGCCAGCACGTTGACGGTGATGCCGTCCCGGCCGACGTCCACGGCGAGGCCCTGGGCGAAGCGGACCAGCGCCGCCCGGGTCACCCCGGACAGCACCAGCGGCCCGATCGGCACGCAGGCTGTCTCGGAGGCGACGAAGAGCAGCCGACCCCACCCGGCGGCCCGCAGGTGCGGCAGCGCGGCCGTGGCCAGCGCCACCGCCGGCAGCAGCACCCGGTCCACGGCGGCCCGGTAGTCGGCGACGTCGAAGCCGGTGGCGGTGCCGACCGGGGGACTGCCGCCGCCGGCCACCAGCACGTGCACCCCGCCCAGCTCGGCGGCGACCGCGTCGACCCAGCGGCGGGCCGCGTCCGGGTCGGTCAGGTCGACGCTGGTGGCGCTGACCCGACCGGTCGCCACCTGCGCCAGCTCCCGTTCGGCGGCGGCCAGCCGCTCCGGGTCACGACCACAGATCGCCACCTGGGCGCCCTCGGCGGCGAACTCCTTCGCACAGGCCAGCCCGATGCCGCTGGAACCCCCCGCGACCAGGGCCACCCGCCCCTTGAGCCCGAGATCCACGCCTGTTACCTCCCGTTGTCCGGTGCAGTGCCGACCCGTGCCGCGGCGGGACCGGTCGTGTACCGGTAGCCGTAGCGGCCGAACAGTGGCCAGGCCAGCGCGGTGGCGGCCAGCCGGCGGCGGGGTGACAGGGTGCGCCGCCAGCCGTCGTCGGAGTCCCGGATCACGGTCGGCCCGGTGCGGAACCGGTCCGGGTTGCCGGTGACCGTGTGGTTGGGGTGCAGTTGCACAGTGCGTTCGTGCACCGGGTTGCCGGCCGGGTCGGCGCCGCAGAGCCGCAGCAGCGCGTCGACGGTGCCGGTCGGGTCGGCGGCGAACTCCTCGTAGCGCAGGAACACCGACCGGTCCGGGTGCCGGCGGGTGATCGCGGCGGACGCCAGGTTGAAGCCGTGCCAGTAGGCGGTGCTCCGGGCGGCGGACATCGCGTAGACGTACTGCTTCGGCTCCCGCCACGAGTGCGCCACCGCCCGGGGGTCGCGGACCAGGTGCACGTAGTACGGCCGGACGCCGGGCAGGTGGGACAGCAGCGCGGCCTCACCGGGGATCTTCGTGGTGTCCACGATCACCCGCGCGCCGGTGCGTTCGGCGATGCCCCGGTAGACCCGCCCCATCAGGTCGGCGTGTGCCCGGATCTCGTCGTCGTACAGGCCGCGCCGCAGCACCCGCCAGGTGTGCCGGGTCCGCACCCGGCTCCACTGCCGGCGGATCACCGTCTCGGCGTGCGCGTCGGGCGACATGCCCTCGGGGCAGCCGATCGGCAGCACCGACGACCAGATCGGGCAGCCGGTCAGCGCCTCGCCGCAGCCGCACCGGTCGTTGACCCCCCGGCCGGTGGCGTTCTTCCACAGGAAGTGCAGCTCACCGACGTGGAAGAAACCGGGCACCTCGTTGAGGACGTTGCCGATGATGGTGCTGCCGTTGCGGCACCAGCCGGTGACGCAGAGGACGGTCAACGGTGCGCTCATCCGGCCGGCACCTCCGTCGGCGCGGCGGCCGGGCGGCCGATCCGTACCGCGAGGGCGGCGGCGAGCAGCGCGCAGGCCGCGCCGACGGTGAAGACCGCCGGATAGCCGAAGCCGGCGGCGACCAGGCCGGTGACCGGCCCCCACACCGCGAGCCCCAGATCCCAGAACGACGTGTACGCGCCGATCGCCGCGCCCTGCCGCGCCGGGTCGGTCCGGTTCATCACCATCAACGCCAGCGACGGGTGCAGCAGCGAGAAGCCGACCCCCATGATCACGCTGCCGACGACGGCGACCGGCAGGTTGGGGGCGACCGCGATGACGGCCAGCCCGACCGCCTCGCCGACCCCGCACCAGGCGGCCACCCGACGCGGGCCGAGCCGGTCGGGCAGGTGGCCGATGACCAGCCGGGTGCCGGCGTAGACGGCGCTGAAGCAGCTCAGCACCACCACCCCGTGACCGATGTCGCGGGTGTCCAGGTGCAGCACCACGAACGCGGCGAGCCCGGCGTAACCGGCCGCGCCGAAGGTCAGCGCGATCCCGGGCAGCAGCGCCGGCCGCAGCAGCAACCCACCGCCGCCGCCGGTCGGGGCGGTCCGGGACGGCGTCGGCACCATGGCGATCAGCCCGGCGGCGACCAGCGGCGCGGCGGCGCTGAGTGCCCAGACCGCCGTGAACGACACCTGTTGCAGGGTGGCGCCGAGGAACGTGCCGGCGGAGATGCCGCCCCACATGCTCACCCCGTAGAGGCCGATGAGCTGGCCGCGCCGGTGGTGCGGGGCGAGCGCCACCGTCCACACCGCACCGGCGGTGAACAGGGCGGCCTCGCCCGCGCCGAGCAGCAGCCGCACCGCGACCAGCGCGGGCACGTTCAACGGCAGCAGGTAGAGCAGGCCCCCGGCGGCGACGACCAGCGCCCCGGCCAGCATCACGGTGCGGTGGCCGTGCCGGTCGGCCAGCGCGCCGGCCACCGGCCGGACCAGCAGCGCGGTCACCGCGGTGACGGTGACCACCAGGCCGACGGCGAAGTCCCCGGCGTCGTGCCGGTCGCGCAGGAACGCCGGCAGCACCGGGATGACGGCGGTGAGCCCCAGGTAGCCGGCGAAGAGACCACCGAAGATGCCCACCATCGCCAGCCGGGGGACGGCGGTGTCCCGGGTGGGGGTGGCGGTCATGCGCGCACCGGCTCCACCCCGACGGGCTCCGGGGTGGACGACCCCGACCCGGCCGGAGCGGGGGGCAGTGCGGCGGCCACCTTGCGGACGGCGCGGATCAGCTGGTCGCAGTCGTCGGGGGTCAGACTGGACGACAGCGGCACGTCGACCGTCTCGGCGAGCAGCCGGGCGGTGCGCGGCAGGGTGGCGCGGATCCGCGCCGGGTCGGTGTCGTCGTACATGAACCGCCAGTTCCAGAAGGCGCGGACGTTGAGGTCGTCGTCCGCGCCGATGTTGCGGGCGTCGATGCCCTCGGCCCGTAGCGCGCGGGTGAACCACCCCGCGTCGCCGCCGGGCACCCGGAACACGAACGCCTCGCCGAGGTACGCCCCGGGCGCGACCGGGTTGCGGACGGCGATCCCCGGCAGGTCGGCCAGCGCGCCGCTGACCTGCGCGTAGTTGCGGTGGAACAGGGCCAGCCGCTGCGGCAGCCGGGTCAGCTCGGCACGCAGCAGGGCGGCCCGGATCTCGTCCATCCGCAGGCTGAGCAGGGGCAGTGTCAACCCGTCGACGGGTGGCTCGGTGCCCGGGAAGTGCCGTCGCAGCCGCCCCTCGTACGCCCCGGAGAGCGCCACCGCCCGGCCGAACAGGGTGCTGTCGTCGGTGACCAGGAAGCCGCCCTCGCCGCAGTTGAGCGCCTTGTCGGACTGGGTGCTGAACGCCCCCGCCACGCCGAACGTGCCGAGCTTGCGACCGTCCAGCTCGGCGCCGAGGGCGGGCACCGCGTCCTCGATCAGCGGGACGCCCATCTCGGCGGCGAACGCGGCCAGCGCCGCGACGTCGGCGGCGAAGCCGCGCATGTGCACCACCAGGATCGCCTTGATCTCCGGTCGCCAGCGGCGGCGCAGGTCGTCCAGATCCATCCGCAGGTCGTCGTCGACCTCGACCAGGAATGGTCGGCACCCGGCCAGCACAATGGCGCTGGGGGTGGCCACGAAGGTGAATCCGGGGCAGGCCACCAATGCGCCGGGGGGAACGGCGGCACCCATGATGGCCAGCGCGAGCGCGGCGGTGCCACTGGATACCGCGAGTGCGTGCCGGGTGCCGAAGTAGCGGCACAATTCAGCCTCGAACTGCCCGCACTCCGTTTCCGACTCGTTACGGTGGTCGTAGCGGAAGTAGAGGTGACTGCGGATTGCCCGGATCGCCGCTTCCTCGTCCTCCCGACAGACGTGCACGGCGCCCTTGTCGTAGGTCGGCCAGGGGCTGCGCCGGACCGGTGCCCCGCCCCGGATGGCGAGCTGTTGGTGCAGCTCAACGCCGTGCGACCCGGCTTCGGGTCGGGTTGACGCGGGAGCTTCGTCGTTCCCGTTCACCGGTGTGCTCCTGACTTTCTGCGGCGGTTTTCCGACATAGCCGATAGGAAATGCGCGTGGGTTTTCCACCCGGCGGGCAACCGCATCGAAAACGCCGAAACAACCACCAGATCCGACATTTGCGCGGGCCGGGAATCCAGTGAACAACATGATTGCCGCCGGGATGCGGGCCGTCAACCATGCGTCCGGTGTCGTGCCCCGACTTAGCATCCGTTGAGGAGAGTCGGCCGTGATCGTCATCGCACACAGTGACGATTGGGGATGCTGAATGGGGGTGTGGCCCGCGACGTCCTTGTGTCCGGCCTGCGGGTATGCGGTGCCGACCGGGTGGCGGCCTCCCGCCGTCCGTGCCGGACTGCCCTACCGTCCGTGCCGGTCTGCCCTGCCGGGCAGACATCCCGGCCGCGGTGGACCGGCCACCGGCACCGCCGGTGGCCGGTCCGGGTGCCGTCGACGAGGCGGCACCCGGACCGGCGCGTGGCCGCCCGGACGGGTCGGGATGGCCGTCAGACGGTGTAGAGGACCTTGACGCCGCTGATGCTCGTCGCCGAGACGGCGGTGCCCCGGACGCCGGAGTTGAGGTTGCGCCAGCCGTTGTTGCTGGCGGCCTCGTGCACCATCCCGCCGGCCACGGTGTAGATGATCTTCACGCCGTTGAAGCTGATCGCCGCGAGGGCGTCGGGGCTGACCCCGGAGACGCCGGAGTTGAGGTTGCGCCAGCCGTTGATGCTGTTCGCCTCGTGTACCCAGCCGCCGACGACGGTGTAGATGTACTTCACACCGTCCATGCTGATCACGGCGAGGGCGTTGTCGCTGACGCCGGAGATGCCGGTCCACAGGTTGCGCCAGCCGTTGTTGCTGGCCGCCTCGTGCACCAGGCCGCCGACCACGGTGTAGATGATCTTAACGCCGTTGTGGTTGACGGCGGCGAGGGCGTTGTTGCTGACGCCGGAGATGCCGGTGTTCAGGTTCCTCCAGCCGTTGGCGCTGCTCGCCTCGTGTACCCAGCCGCCGACGACGGTGTAGATGTACTTCACACCGTCCACGTTGATCACGGCGAGGGCGTTGTTGCTGACGCCGGAGATGCCGGTCCACAGGTTGCGCCAGCCGGTGTCGCTGGACGCCTCGTACACCAGGCCGTTGTTGACCGTGTAGAGCAGCTTGTTGCCGCCCATGACCATGGACGCGGTGGCCGAGCCGGTGATGCTGTTGACCGGCAGCATCTGCCAGCCGCTGTGACTGCCGGACTCGTACACCTGGCGGTTGGCGGCCTGGCCACAGTTGCGGCTGGTCATGTTCCGGGCCGGCGAGGTGGGGCCGGAGACGTACAGCGGGCCGGTGGACGGGCTGCCGTCGGAGGTGATGCCGGAGGGCACGCCGTCGAAGTACGACTCGGTCTTGACGCCGTCGCGGACCTGCTCGTAGTGCAGGTGCGGGCCGGTGGAGTTGCCGGTGCTGCCGACCCGGCCGAGCTGCTGGCCGGTCGCCACCCACTGCCCGGTGGCGACCATCGGCGTCTCGATCATGTGCAGGTAGAGCGTCCGCCAACCGCCGCCGTGTTCGACGATCACATGCCAGCCACCGCCGCTGCCCCAACCGGCGAAGGCGACGGTGCCCCCGTACGAGGCGAGGACCGGCCGGCCGTTGCTGGCCCCGCCGGTGAAGGTCAGGTCGATGTCGTAGTCGTCGTGACCGTAGTAGGTGGCCAGCCGCCAGGTCTCGCCGCAGGGCACCGGCAGCTGGAAGTTCGGTCGCGGCCCGGCGGCCTGGGCCGGGCCGGCCGCGACGGTGGCGACACCTCCGGCGGCGATCACCGCGACGCCGACGGCCGCGAGCGCCAGGCGGGCCGAGGTGAGGACCCGGGCGAGTGGACCCGTCATGACGGACTTCCCTCCTCAGTGGAGCATCGTTCGAAGGAGGTCGATCCTACGGGCCGGTCGCCCCGCCGGGGGGAGCCGCGCGGGTGGGGCCGGAGCCGGTGGTTCAGCCGACGGCCACCGAGGCGGCGATGGCCACCATGATCACGGCGATCGTGCCCGACCTGCTGGTCGACCTGCACACCGACCACGAGGCGCACACCGCCCGACTGCTGCGCGACGGCACCGTGATGGCGGCGGTCACCACCGAACGCGTCGCCGTGCAGGGCTGCCGGGTCCTCCGCCTCGGCGCGATGCGGTACCGCGCCGTCGCCACACCCGCCCTGCACGCGCTATGGTTCGCCGACCGGCCGCCCGCGGCGACCTTCCCCGTCGCGCCGATGGTCCGCTTCGACCGCAAGGACACCCTGCAACACCGCTTCGCCCGTACGCTCACCCGCCGCGACGTCGACCCGCCGACGCACGTCGTGCCGGGGACGGCCGGCTTCGCCCGGGCGATCCGGCTCGGCCTCGGCTGGGGCCTGCTCCCGGAGGCCGAGGCCCGGCCCGACATCACCGCCGGTCGGCTCGTCGACCTGGCCGCCGGACACCACCTCGACGTTCCGCTGTACTGGCAGTGCTGGCGACTGGAGTCGGCGGCGCTGGCGGCACTGACGGCGGCGGTCCGGGTCGCCGCCGGCACCGCGCTGCACTGACGGGTGCGGCCGGGCATCCGTCCGCCCGGCAGATCCGTGGACGACACCACGCCGACGACCACCGGGGCACGGGACGGGACCAGGCGCCGACGAACCCGGCGGCGACGGCGCGCCACGTGCCGTCCACGCCGGAACGCCCGCTCAGCCGGGCACCGCCCCGGCGACGAAGGTCCGGCGGTACACCTGCGGCGACACTCCACTGAGCCGCTTGAACTGGACCCGGAAGTGCGCCGGTGAGGCGAAACCGACGAGGTGGGCGATCCGGTCGACCCCGTGGTCGGTGCGTTCCAGCAGCTCCTGCGCGCGACGGATACGCACCGCCGCGACCCACTGCATCGGGGTGAGGCCGGTCTCCTCGTGGAAACGGCGGTTGAGTGTCCGCACGCTGAGCCCGGCCCGGGCGGCCACGTCGGCCAGGGTCAGCGGCTCGTCGGCGTGCGACTCCAGCCAGCGCAGGACCGGGCCGAGACCCGCCCCGGCAGGGTCCGCGCCGGGGCGCACGATGAACTGCGCCTGCCCACCGTCGCGGTGCAGCGGGGCCACCGCCTGCCGGGACGCGTCGGCGGCGACCGCGGCCCCGTGGTCGCGGCGGACCAGGTGCAGGCACATGTCCACGCCCGCGGTCGCCCCGGCGGAGGTGACGAACTGACCGGTGTCGACGTACAGCACCTCCGGGTCCACCCGGACGGCCGGATACGTCGCCTGCAACAGCTCGGCGGCGGCCCAGTGCGTGGTGGCCCGACGCCCGTCGAGCAACCCGGCGGCGGCGAGGGTGAACGCGCCCACGCAGATCGAGGCGATCCGGACGCCGGCGGCAGCGGCGGCCCGCAGCGCGTCCAGCACCGCAGCGGGCACCGGCGCGGCCGGGTCGTACCGTCCCGGCACGATCAGGGTGTCGGCGTCGGCGAGCGCGTCGAGGCCGTGGTCGACGGCGAGCCGCAGCGGGCCGGCGTCGACGACCGGCCCGCTGCCGCAGACCAGCACCCGGTAGCCGGCCCGGCCGCCCGGCAACCGCACCCGGCCCAGCACCTCGACCGGGGTGGCCAGGTCGAACGCGATGGTGCCCGGGAGCGCCAGGACCAGCACGGTGTGCACGACGGCACCTCCCCGGGGTCGACGACGGGCGGCAAGAAACAGTCGGACGATGGCAATCCTGCCACTGGTCGGCTCAGGCGGCGAGGTCGAGGATCGGAGGCATGCTGGTACAGATCGTGTTGTTCGACGGGTTCGACCCGCTCGACGTCATCGCGCCCTTCGAGGTCCTCGCCGCCGGGAGCGACACCGTCGGGGGTGCCCTGGCGGTGGAGCTCGTCTCGGCGGAGGGCCCGCGGGAGGTGGTCAGCGGCACCCGTGGTCTGACGCTGCGGGCGACCGGGACGCTGGACCCGACCCGGCCGGGCTACGTCGTGGTGCCCGGGGCCAGCGGGCCCAGCACCGGCGACCCCGACGAGGGCGCGGTGACCATCCCGGTGCTCCTGGCCCGGGTCGCCGACTCGGCGGCCGTACCGCTGCTGCGCGCCGCCCTCGACAACCCCGACGTGACGGTGGCGGCCGTCTGCGGCGGTTCGCTCGCCCTGGCCATGGCCGGCCTGATCGAGGGCCGCCACGCGGTGACCCACCGCCTCGGCATGGACGTGCTCGACGCCACCGGCGTGCACGCGGTGCCGGCGCGGGTCGTCGACGACGGCGACCTCGTCACCGCAGGCGGCGTCACCTCCGGCCTGGACCTCGGCCTGCACCTCCTGGAACGGGAGTTCGGCCCCCGGGTCGCGCACGCCGTGGAGACCCTCTTCGAGTACGAGCGACGCGGCACCGTCTGGCGTGCCGCCGGCCACCTCCCCGTCACGGTCTGAGGAGAAAAACGATGGTGCATCCCGTCATCGGCAGCTGGGACGTCAGCCTGAAGACCCCCATCGGCACGCTCCGCGCCACCTACGTCTTCCACGACACCGGCGGGGCGCTCACCGGCACCGCGTCGACGGCGGCGGAGACCGTGGCGCTGGTCGCGGTGACCTGCATCGGCAGCCGGGTGACCTGGCGACAGTCGGTGACCCGGCCGATGCGCCTGCACCTGGACTTCGACGTGGTGGTGGACGGCGGCACCCTGGCCGGGCACTCCCGCGCGGGCCGGCTGCCCCGCACCGTGGTCACCGGCACCCGCCGCCCACCCGCTCCGGTCACCCGAACCGCCGGGTAGTCGCCCGCACCGGGCGCTCGGTGCGGATGCCGTGACGTTCGCCTGACCGATCACCGGCGGCGCGGAGATCTCGGCGTCGGATGATGACCGGCCTCCGCGCCGGCAGAGCAGATCCGCAACACCCCCGCCCGGTCGGACCGGGACGCGATGCGGTAGACGTGAGCGGTCCCCGCCATCGAGCGATGGCGGGGACCTGGATGCGCGGGTGTCACGACGAGATCGTCAGGTGGAACGCCCGGTCGGCGGGCGCGCCCGCCGAGGTGAACGTCTGGACGAACACGCCGTTCGGCACCCCGGCCCGGCCGACCACCGCGATCTCACCGCTGGGTGAGGCCCCGACGGAACCGGTCAGGCCGATGCTTCCGACGTACGCGGAGCGGGTCACGTCGTGGCTGAACACCACCTGGTACTGCCCGACGGCAAGACGGATGGACGAGACCACCCCGAAACCGCGGTTCAGCACGCCCGTCGACTCGACCACCGCCCAGAAGAGCTGCGCTGTCGGCGGCATGCCGGCAGAGGTGGCCGGGACGAGGAGCGCGGTGGCCTCGGCGATGTCGCTGGCGCTCGCCACGGGCTGGGCGGCCTGCTTGGTGGACTCGGTGGACATGGTGCCTCCTTCGGTGGAGCCGCCTGGATGCGGCAATGTGGTGGTAAAAGAGGGAATTTAGTGATCAGATATTGCGTGACGGTTGAATCTGATCAATGCCCCTTTATGAGTTAAACGGTAGGCACTCCGGCTCAGATCAAGCCAGGGGTAGCGGTGTCCAATCATGGACAAGCGACTATTTGATCACGGCGCTGAGCTGCAGCTATGTCATGCGTTATCGGGGTCTGGCCGACCCTGGGCGTGGCTGCCCCGGCTCGGGAGAGCGCGCCCCGGGTCTCCCCGGGATGCTCGCCGAGCGCGGCGGGGGCGTCCCGTCGGTGGTGCCGCCGGGCGCGTGGTGACCCGCCAGGAGGGGGCGGTTGCCGTGCGAGGGGGCGTCGGGTGCGGTCGGATATCTGACGGCCTTGCGGCGGCCGGTGCGGTCGCCCTACGGCATGATCGTCCACCGTGTACGGACGTGTCCGTTGCTCGCGAGGTCGGCCCGGTAGTAGTCGAGGCGGGTGGAACTCGCCGTAAGGGGGCCGGATGGCGTGGGACAGGATCGGTGGCTACGAGATCGTCGCGCCGCTCGGGTCGGGCGGCATGGACGACGTGTTCTTCGCGGTGTCGCCGACCGCGGAGGAGGCGGCGGTGGAAGTGGTTCGTGTGGGTGGGGCGGGCTGGTGGGCGTACCGGATGGGTCTGCGGCCTTGCGGTGCGGTGGTGCGGCGGGTGGGGCGGAACCAGCGGGCGGGCCGTCACCCGGTGCTGCTGTCGGGTGGGTGCCACGGGCCGGGAACGGTGGGTGGGAGGTCGCCGTGCCGACCGTACGATGGTCGGGTGGTGCGGATGGTCATGGCGACCGATGCCGGGCATCCCGGGCGGGCCAACGAGGACTTCGCCGGTGCCGTCGCGGACGGTCTGGTGCTCGTCGACGGCGCCGGTGGCATCGCCGACGCCGCCCGGGTCTGCCACCACGGCGTGGCCTGGTATGCCACCCGGCTCGGTGGTGCCCTGCTGGGCGCGTTGTCCCTGGGGCACAGTCTGCGCGAGGTGTTGGCCGAGGGCATCGAGCGGATCACCGACGAGCACCGCGACACCTGCGACGTCGCCCACCCGATCAGCCCGTTCGCCGCAGTGGCGATGCTCCGGTTCGTCGGCGGGCGCGTCGAGCACCTGGTCCTCGGCGACGCGGTGGTGGTCCTCGGCCGGGTGGACGGTGAGCCGTTCGTGGCCCACGATCCGCGTGAGGTGGTGATCGCCCGCTCCGTCGAGCAGCGGTTGCAGGGCGTACCCCCGGGCAGTGACCGGTACCGGCGGCTGCTGGGTGAGCTGCGGGCGCAGCGGAACAGCCCGGGTGGCTTCTGGGTGGCCAAGGACGACCCCCGGGTGGTGGCCGAGGCGGTCACCGGCAGCCGCCCGGCCGCCGGGGTGACCGGGGCGGCGCTGCTCAGCAACGGTGCGAGCCGGCTGGTGGACACCTTCGGGCGCACCGACTGGGCGGGCCTGCTGGACCTGCTGGATTCCGCCGGCCCCGAGGAGGTCATCCGTCGGGTCAGGCAGGCCGAGGCCCGCGAGGGCGTCGCCACCGACGACGCGACGATCGTCTACCGCGGCTGAGCGGGGCGGCTGACCTGGTGGGGTCCGCCCGGTCCGACGGGTCTGGAATGCTCCTCCCATGCCCACCTTTCCGCCCAGCTTCGCCGACCGGGTCGTCGCCCAGCCGCTCCCGGACCAGTTCGAGACGTTCCTCGACGAGCACCGCAGTGCGCTCGACGGCTGCCTCGACGGGCTGACCGAGGAACAGGCCCGCCGGTCGTTGGTGCCGTCCCGGACGACGCTGCTGGGCCTGGTCAAGCACGCGACCTTCGTGGAGCGGGTCTGGTTCGACGAGGCCGTCACCTGCCGCTCGCGCGCCGAGCTCGGCCTCCCCGAGCGGTCGGAAGACTCGTTCCTCCTCGACGACCACGACACGATCGCCACCGTCCGGCAGGCGCACCGGGAGGCCTGCGCGGCAGCCCGCCGGGCGACGGCGTCGTTGGGCCTCGACGACATCCTGCGTGGGAACCGGCGGGGTCCGCTTCCGCTGCGCTGGGTGTACCTGCACGTGCTGCGTGAGCTCGCCCAGCACTGCGGGCACGCGGACATCCTCCGCGAGCAGATCCTCCACGGGTAGCACGCCGGTGCGGTGGTCGCTGTCGATCCCGGGCAGGGCTCATCCGCACCGCGCGGTCCGGAGCAGGACGCGCCTCATGTTGCGACAGGTACCTTGCTGTGGCAAGGTAGTGGCATGCAGGTCGACCCCAAGCTCGTCGCGTTGCGGCGCGGCCTGCTCGAGCCACTCGTCCTGGCTGCCGTCGAGTCCCGGCAGCGGTACGCGGCGGAGATCCTCGCCGTGCTGCAGGAGGCGAACTTCCCCGCCCAGGAGGGCACGCTCTATCCGCTGCTGAGCAGGCTCCGGCGCGACGGGCTCGTCCACCACGAGTGGCGTGAGTCGCCGTCAGGGCCGCCCCGGAAGTACTTCTCCCTCACCGATGCGGGCAGAAACCAACTCGCCGCGTTCCGTGAGTACTGGAACGAGCTGACCCACATGATCAATGCGATCGGACGCTGACCCATGGAAGATCCGACGATCATCCGCCTCACCGGGCACGTCGCGGCCTACCCCGCCACCCGTGAGGCACGCGACACCCTGCGGCGGTACCTCGACGAGGCGCACCGCACGCTGCGCTCCGACCCGGACGCTGACGACATCGTCCGCGATCTCGAGTCCGCGATCGGCGACCGGTTGAGCGCGCTCGTGGGCTCAGGCGACGCCCCGGTGACCGGTGCCCGGATGGCAGCGATCCTGGCCGAGGTCGGGCCGGTCAGCCCGGCAGGTCCCGTGTCGCCTTCCGCCGCGGGGAGGCCGCGTGGCCGGTTCTGGTGCCGGATCCACGAAGGAGGCTGGTTCGGCGGCGTCTGCCTGGGAATCGCGGCGTACGGCGGGTTCCGCGTCGACTGGGTACGCACCGTCGTGCTGCTGCTGACCCTGTTCAGCGGTGGACTACTCGCCATCGCGTACCTGGCCCTGCTGCTCGTGCTCCCCGTGGTCCCCACGGTCGCCGACTACGAGCGCCAACGGGACGCGCCGCGACACGCCTGAGACCGGCAGTGTCCGCTGCCGTTCCGAAGGACCGCGATCCCGCCCACCGTGCCCACCTCCTCGTCGCCGGCCGGCCGCCGGGCCGGTCAGCGGCGGCCGGTGGACAGGGCGACGAGGTACTGCCCGCCGCCGGCGTCGACGCTGGCGGTCACCGGCAGCCCGGGCACCAGCCGGGAGAACCGGTCGACCAGCCAGTCGGCGGCCTCCTGGGCGTCCTTCCGGCTCGGGCAACGGGCCACCAGTTCCCGGCCGCCCTTGCGTTCGAGCCGCTCGGCGACGGCGATCAGCGGTGCCGGCTCCACCACGTGCAGGCGGTCCGGCCAGGCGATGACCACCTTGACCGCACCCTTGCGGGTGTTGCAGGCCCGGTGCGCGAGCCGCTCGACCACCTTGGCCTTCCGGTCGGCGGTACGGCTGTCGACGCTGGGGCCGCGCGGGTCGTTCACCGACCTGTCGGCGTCGACCGGCTCGTCGCACACCCAGCACCGCCAGTCGTCCCGCCTGGCCACGTCGTCGAGAAGAGTCATCGCTGCAAACTAGCCGGCCGGCAGTTGTCCGCTCCGGGCAGGTCAGGCCGGGACGGGCAGGTCAGGCCGGGACCGGGTGGTCGGCCTCGAACCGCTCACGGGTGAGGAACGCCAGCTGGGCACGCTTGTCGGGCATGTCGATCTCATCGGCGAAGGTGAACCCCTCCCGTTCCAGCCGGCGCAGCGCGAACCGGTTGCGCACGTCGGGCTCGACCACGATCCGCCGGTGGTCGGGGTCGCGGAACAGGAACCGGGCCAGCGCCGGGCCGACCGCGGTGGTGAGCCCCCGGGGCGGCCGGCGGCCCGGGGCGAGCAGCAGGTGCATGCCGACGTCGCCGGGGCGTACCCGGTAGCGCTCGCCGACCGGGTCGGCCTCGGGCCGGTAGCTCTGGAACAGGCCGACCGGCGTGCCGTCCAGCCCGATCAGGTACGCGTGGTGGGTGCTCAGTGAGTCGACGAAGGAGTAGACCTCGTGGACCTCGGCCACCGTGTGGTCACCCATGCCCCAGAACGCCGCGCCGGGCGCGGTCACCCAGCCGTGCAGCAGCGCGGCGTGCGCGTCCGGGTCGACCACGGTGAGGGTCAGCTCACCGAAGCCGGGGATCGTCTCCTGGTAGGTCACGGGGTCCTCGTCTCGGGGTGCTCGGGTCAGGTCGGGCCAGTCGGTGTCGACGGGGATCAGCTCTCCGGCGGCCCACAGCGGAAGCTGGTCGGCGAAGTGCGGGTCGTCGGGTCGGCCGGAGACGCCGAAGGGGACGATCCACCGGCTCGCCGCCCGGTCGGTGAGGTCCCATACGTACCGGGCGACCGGCCCCCGCCAGCACGCGTCGGACACCCCGGGCACGCTGGAGGTGGCCAGCACGCAGTCGGTGTCGCCGCCGAGCGCGGTGGCGTCGCGCATCGCGGTGACCCGGTCCGCGACCGCCGTGGACACCCCGAGGTGCAGCGGGTGCAGCAGGTGCCGCCGGCCCCAGGCCCCGGGCGGGTCGCCGGCCGCGACCTCCTCCAGCGCGGCGACGACGAGCGGTTCGACCTCGCCGCCGAGGCGGTGCAGCCCGGCGACCACCCCCTCCACGGCGTGCCCGATCCGGGCCAGCGGGTCGGTCCACGGCGCGAACAGCGGGTCGTAACCACCCGGGGCGTGCAGCGGCGCCAGGACGGGGTGCGCGGACAGGTGGCGGACCAGCGCGGCCCGCCAGGCGGCGAACGCCCCGGCCTCGACGCTGTCGGCGGCCATCCGGCCGTCCCAACCGGTCAACCGGTCCCGCAGCCGCCGGGCCGGGCCGCTCAGCGGCCCCGGGTCCAGCCGGTCGAGCAGACCGCGCAGCACCGTCGATCCGCGCCGGGTGTCGGTGTGTACGGCCGGCGCGGCGACGCCCTCGGCGAGCAGCGCGCGGATCCGGTGGGCCCGGTGCGGCGGGGCGAAGTCGACACCGAGGTCGGCCACGTCGTCGCGCCGGTCGTTGGCGCAGACCGCCGGCCCGGCGACGGCGACGGGTTTACCGGCGGCGTAGTCGCCGCGCCACCGGTAGCGGGGATCCCAGCCGGGCACCGGTTCCCGCCGGCACCGGTCGTCACGGTGGGGCACCAGACCGGCGACGAGCTGGTGCACCGTGCCGTGCCGGTCGGCGACCAGCACGCTGTTGACCGGCTCGACCCAGCCACGCAGCGCGTCGGCGACGTCGTCGGCGGTGCGGGCCCGCAGCAGCGGTAGCAGTGCCTCGAAACCGAGGCTCCCGGTCACCCGGGCCGGGGTGCGCAGGCTGAGCGCCTCGCCGGTGTGCCGGTCGTGGTCGACCACCGGGCCGCGCGGCGTCTCGATCACCTCGACCGTCTCGGTCGCGCCGCCGCGTACCGTGATCCGCTCGACGTGCCGGTGGGCGGGCATCCAGCCGTCGGCGTCGCGGACCAGCACCCGGTCGCCGTCGTGGCGCAGCTGTTCGCGGTAGAGGTCCTGGTAGTCGGCCATCGCGTTGGTGACCGCCCAGGCGACGTCACCGGCGTGCCCGAAGTGCGGCACCCCGGGCACCCCGGGGAAGGCCAGCCCGGCCACGTCGAACTCCGGGCAGGCCAGCCGGACCTGCTGGTAGATGCCGGGCAGTTCGAGCAGCCGGTGCGGGTCACCGGCGATGACCGGCGCGCGGCCGGTCGCCGGGTCGGCGGGCAGCGCCCAGGCGTTGCTGCCGGAGCCCCCCGGCCCCTCGACGGCGAACAGCTCCCGGGCGGCGGGGCCGAGGGTGGCGGCGACGTGGGCGTGCCACAGCTTCTGCGGGAAGGTGCCGAACAGGATGTGCTGGACCAGGAAGACGCCCAGCGGCGACCAGGGTCGCCACCGGCCGGGCGCGCTGCCGGTGGCGGCGAACTCCGGTGCCGCCGCCGCGCCGTCCGGCAGGGCGTCGTTCACGCCGTCGGCGTATGCGGTGACCCACCGTCGGGTGGCCGGGGTGAGCTGGTCGAAACAGCGCCGGGCGGTGTCGTCGAGCCGGGCCCGGCGGGCGAACCGGTCCCAGCCGAGTTCGGTGGGACCGATGTGGGCGGCGAGCTGGCCCTCGGCCCGCCACCGTTCGACCTCGAGCTGCCAGGCCCGGTCGGTGGCGGTCACCCTGCCCTGCCATCGGGCCAGCTCGTCGACGGTGTCCGCCCACAGGTGCGGCACCCCCCACCGGTCGCGGTGCACGCCGGCCGCCGGCCGTGCCCCCGGCGGCCTTCCGGTCCCACTCTCCACAGGACTCCCCAGGTAAGTTACCCTCGCCTAACTTAGGCGGACCTTACCTGGAGGGCGTGTGAAACGGAACTGGGAGGCCCTGGTGCTCAAGGCCATGGGCGGCCGGGACTTCCGGCTGACCGTGCGGGGCACCGAGTCGGTCGGCGGGCACTACCAGCGTCTGGTCCTGGACGACGGCGGCCTGCTGGCAGCGGGCAAGGTGCACCCCACCATGTGGATCCGGCTCTGGTTCGACGACGCCGGCCGCCCGCACCAGCGGGCGTACACCCTGGTCGACCCGGATCCGGCGGCCGGCCGGTTCACCCTGGAGTTCGCCCTGCACGACGGCTGTGCGGCCCGCTGGGCGAGCAGCGCACAGGTCGGTGACACCATCATGGCGACCCTCCAGGGCAGCGCCTTCGCCCTGCCCGACCCGACGCCCCGGCACCTCTACCTGGTCGGCGACGCCGCCTCGCTGCCGGCGGTGAACAGCCTGCTCGACGCCGTCCCCGCGATCCCCGCCACGGTCTGGCTGGAGTACGCCCACGACGGGGAACGCGCGCTCGTCCCGCGCGCCCGCGACCAGCACCGGGTCACCTGGGTGCCGCGCGGCGACGACGGGCGGCAGCTCGTCGACACCGTGCGCGCGGAGCTGCCGGCCGCGCCGGACGCCCACTACTGGCTGGCCTGCGAGGCGGGCAGCACCCGCGCGCTGACCCGGCACGTGCGGCGTACCCTCGGCGTCGGCAAGCAGCAGCTCACCGCGTTGGCGTACTGGAGCGCCCGGTGAAGGGGCACCTCGGCACGCTCACCACGCTCTACGTCACCCAGTACCTCGGCATCGGCTTCATCACCGTCGGGCTGACCGCCATCCTGCGTGACGGCGGGACCTCGCTGGACACCCTGGCCCTGCTCCAGTTCGTCGGCCTGGTCTGGCCGCTCAAGTTCCTCTGGGCCCCGCTGCTCGACCGGTACGGCTCCCGGCGGCACGGTCACTACCGCTCCTGGCTGCTGCCCCTGCAGGCCGGACTGGTGCTGTCCCTGCTGGCGCTGCTGCCGTTCGCCGACCCGACCCGGCAGCTCGGCCCGGTGGTGGCGATCTGCGCCGCCTACGTCTTCCTCTCCGCCACCCAGGACATCGCCGTCGACGCGGTCGCCGTCCGGGTGCTGTCGGCGGGGACCAGGGGGGCCGGCAACGGCATCCAGGTCGCCGCGAGCTACCTGGGCAACCTGCTCGGCGGTGGCGCGTGCGTGCTGGTCTACGACCGGTACGGCTGGGTGCCGGCGATCGGTCTGCTGGCCGCGCTGACCGCCGTCGGGCTGTGGGTGGTGTGGCGGCTGCGCGAGCCGGCCCGGGACGACCGGGTGGCCGGTGCCGGGCAGGCGTACCGGGCGTTGCTGTCGGTGTTCGGCCAGCCCGGCTGCCGCTGGTGGACCTTCGGCGTGGTGCCGCTGGTCTACACCGGAGCCGGCGCGGCCTACGCCCTGGTCACCCCGGCTCTGGTCGACGCGGGCTGGTCGCTGGCCCGCATCGGCGTGGTGACCGGCGTGGTGATCAGCGCCCCGGCGATCGTCGCCGGCCTGCTCGCCGGGATCGGTGTCGACCGGTTCGGCCGGGGGCGGTTGCTCGTTGTCGGGGGAGCGGCCCTCGCGGTCTCCACCGGGCTGCTGCTGCCGCTGATGAACGGGCGGGCGCCGCTGACCACGACGGTGCTCGCCCTGTGCTGCTTCATGGCCGCGTACACGGTGGCCAACGTGGTGCTCTACGTGGTCAACATGGACTACTCGCGGCCCGGCACCGGGGGGACCGACTTCACCGTGCTGTCGTCGTTCGGGCTGGTCTGCTCGTTCCTGGCGGCGTCTGTCGGGCTGGCCGCGGCCGACCGGTTCGGCTATCCCGCCGTCGCGGTCGGTTCGGTGGTGCTGGTCGCCGTCGGTGTGCTGGTGGGGCTGGGGCACCAGCGCCGGTTCCGGGTCACCCCGGCGCGACCGTCCGAACGGGTCGCCGAACCCGTCGCCGCGCCCGGCTGAGCGGCCGGGATCCGGTGCCCCCGGCTCGATCGGCGACGGGGGCGCGGGAGTGTCGGCGTTGACAAGAAATTAGGTTAGGGTAACCTAACTCGTGATCAACTGGACCGCCGGGACGACCGGGGACGTCACGGTCCCCCCGCCCACGCGCCCGTCACCGACTGTCGAGGACTGCCCATGTGCCTGCCCGGATCCACTGTCGAGGCCCCCGTGACCGGGACGCGGCCCACCCCGCCCCGCGCCCACCTGTTCACCGCCGGTACCGTCGAGGACTACCGCCGGGCCGTCGTCGAGGGGATCGACCGGGTCGCCGCCCGGGTGGCCGGCGTCGACCAGCCCGGCACCGGCATCACCCCCGACGAGCTGGCCCCCCGGGTCGCCGGCATCGACCTGGACCGACCGCTGGGCGACACCGGCGCCGCCCTCGACGAACTGCACGACGTCTACCTGCGCGATGCGGTCTACTTCCACCACCCCCGCTACCTGGCGCACCTCAACTGCCCGGTGGTCATCCCCGCCCTGCTCGGCGAGGCGGTGCTCAGCGCGGTCAACTCCTCCCTGGACACCTGGGACCAGAGCGCCGGCGGCACCCTGATCGAACGCCGGCTGGTCGACTGGACGGCCGGGCGGATCGGCTTCGGCCCGGCCGCCGACGGCGTCTTCACCAGTGGCGGCACCCAGTCCAACCTGCAGGCGCTGCTGCTCGCCCGGGAGGAGGCGTACGCCCGGATCGTCGGCGGCGGCACCGACCGCCGCAGCCGGCCCGAGGTGCTGTCCCGGCTGCGGATCATCACCTCCACCGCCGGCCACTTCAGCGTCCAGAAGGCCGCCAAGCTGCTCGGCCTCGGCGCCGACGCGGTGCTCACCATCGCCACCGACGCCGGCCGGCGGATGCGTACCGACGAACTCGCCGAGACCCTCGACCGGTGCCGTCGGGACGGTCAGACCGTGCTCGCCGTGGTCGCCACCGCCGGCACCACCGACTTCGGCACCATCGACCCGCTGGAGCGGATCGCCGAGATCTGCCGCGCGGCCGGGGTCTGGCTGCACGTCGACGCCGCGTACGGCTGCGGGCTGCTGGTCTCGCCGACCCGCCGGCACCTGCTCGCCGGCATCGAACGGGCCGACTCGGTGACCGTCGACTACCACAAGGCGTTCTTCCAGCCGGTCAGCTCCAGCGCCCTGATCGTCGCCGACCGCCGGGTGCTGCGGCACGCCACCTGGCACGCCGACTACCTCAACCCGGCCCGGATGGTCGAACGGCGGATCCCCAACCAGGTCGACAAGAGCCTGCAGACCACCCGCCGGTTCGACGCCCTCAAGCTCTGGCTCACCCTGCGCATCATGGGCCCGGACGCGGTCGGCAGCCTCTTCGACGAGGTGGTCGACCTCGCCGCCGCCGCCTGGCGGCTGCTCGCCGACGACCCCCGGTTCGAGGTGGTGACCCGCTCACAGCTGAGCACCGTGGTGTTCCGCTACCTGCCGCCGGGCGCGGGCCGGGACGTCGTCGACGACGCCAACCTGCACGCCCGCGAGGCGCTGGCCGCCACCGGCGCCGCCCTGGTCGCCGGCACCAAGGTCGACGGTGCCCACCACCTCAAGCTCACCCTGCTCAACCCCGAGACCACCCTGGACGACATCGCCCACGTGCTCGACCTGATCGCCGAGCACGCCGGCTGGTACGCCCGCACCCGCGCCACCGCCGAGCTGTCCAGCCCCGTCGGCTGACCACCCCCGCCCTGGAGACAACCCCTGTGTCGACGCACGACTTCATCGCCATCGGGCTGGGCCCGTACAACCTCGGGCTGGCCTGCCTGACCGCGCCGCTCGACGACCTCGACGGCCTGTTCCTCGAAGCCCGGGACGACTTCGACTGGCATCCCGGCATGCTGCTGGACGCCACCCGGTTGCAGACGCCGTTCATCGCCGACCTGGTCACCCTGGCCGACCCGACCTCGCCGTACTCCTTCCTCAACTACCTGAAGGAGGTCGGCCGGCTCTACCCGTTCTACATCCGGGAGAGCTTCTTCCCGCTGCGCCACGAGTACAACGACTACTGCCGGTGGGCGGCGGCGAAGCTGCCCTCGGTGCGCTTCGGCCACCGGGTCACCTCCGTCGAGTACAACCCCGCCGACGACCGGTACGTGGTGCACGCCGTGGTCGACGGCGAACGGGTCACCCACCGGGCCCGGCACCTGGTGCTCGGCACCGGCACCCCGCCGCACGTCCCGGACGCCTGCCGGGGCCTCGGCGGCGACGTCATCCACAACTCCCGCTACCGGGAAAACCGGACGGCGCTGCGCGCCAAGCGCAGCATCACCGTCGTCGGCAGTGGACAGAGCGCCGCCGAGATCTACCACGACCTGCTCGCCGACCTCGGCGGCTACGGCTACCAGCTCAACTGGGTCACCCGGTCGCCGCGCTTCTTCCCCCTCGAATACACCAAGCTCACCCTGGAGATGACCTCACCGGACTACGTGGACTACTTCCACGCGCTGCCCGAGGCGACCCGCTACCGGCTGGAGAGCAGCCAGAAGAGCCTGTTCAAGGGGATCAACGCCGACCTGATCAACGACATCTTCGACCTGCTGTACGCCCACCGGGTGCACGGGCCGGTGCCGACCCGGCTGCTGACCAACACCGAGCTGACCAGCGCCCGGTACGACGAGAGCACCGGCACGTACACCCTCGGGCTGCGCAACGTCGAACAGGAGCGCGACCTCACCCTGGACACGGAGGGTCTGGTGCTGGCCACCGGCTACCACTACCGGGTGCCGGAGTTCCTGGCCCCGATCCACGACCGGCTGCGCTGGGACTCCCACGGCCGGTTCGACGTGGCCCGCAACTACAGCATCGACCACACCGGCCGGGGGGTCTTCCTGCAGAACGCCGGCACCCACACCCACAGCATCACCTCACCCGACCTGGGCATGGGGCCGTACCGGAACTCCTGGATCATCCGGGAGCTGACCGGCCGCGAGCACTACCCGATCGAGGACCGGATCGCCTTCCAGGAGTTCGGCGTGCCGGCCGGAGCCCACCGGTGACCGACGTCGTGCACCGGCGGCACGACCCGGGGCTCGGCGAGTTCACGCTGCGCACGCTCGACCCGGAGGGGGACGCCCGGCTGCTGCACGGCTGGGTGACCCACCCGAAGGCGGCGTTCTGGCTGATGCAGGACGCCGACGTCGAGCGGGTCGCCCGGGAGTACCGGGGGATCGCCGACCACCCGCACCACGCCGCGTACCTCGGGCTCTGGCGCGACCGGCCGGCGTTCCTCGCCGAACGCTACGACCCGGCCAGGGTCGAACTCGTCGGCCTCTACCCCGCCCGGCCCGGCGACGTCGGCATGCACTTCCTCTGCGCGCCCACCGACCAGCCGGTGCACGGCTTCACCCGGGCCGTCATCACCACCGTGCTGGACTGGCTCTTCGCCGACCCGGCCACCCGCCGGGTGGTGGTCGAACCCGACGTACGCAACACCGCCGTGCACGCCCTCAACGCCGCCGTCGGCTTCACCGTCGTCGGGCCGATCCGCAAACCCGAGAAGGACGCCCTGCTCAGCGTCTGCACCCGGGACCAGTTCCTGGCCGCCACCCGAGGAGACCTGCCCGCGTGAACCCCGCCGCATCCGTGGCCCACCTGAACCCGGCCACCTGGACCCACGCCAACCGGCTGCTGGTCGGCAAGGCACTGGCCGAGTTCGCCCACGAACGCCTGATCCACCCCGCCCCCACCGACGACGGACGGTGGGCGGTCCGCACCGACGACGGCACCGTGGAGTACCGGTTCACCGCCCGCCGCTTCGCCCTCGACCACTGGCGGATCGACCCGGACAGCATCACCCGGCGACGCGGCGACGAGGACCTGCCGCCCGACGCCGTCGACCTCTGCCTCGAACTGCGCGACGCGCTCGGCCTCACCGACCAGGTGCTTCCCGTCTATCTGGAGGAGATCACCTCCACCCTGGCCGGCACCGCGTTCAAGCTGGACCGGCCGGCGGTGAGCGCGGCCGAACTCGCCCGCGCCGACTTCCAGGCCATCGAGACCGGCATGACCGAGGGGCACCCGTGCTTCGTGGCCAACAACGGCCGGATCGGCTTCGGCGTCCACGAATACCATGCGTACGCCCCGGAGACCGGCCGACCGGTCCGGCTGGTCTGGGTCGCCGCGCACCGCGACCACGCCACCTTCAGCAGCGCCGCCGACCTCGACTACCCGACCCTGCTGCGCACCGAACTCGGCCCGGACACCCTGGCCCGGTTCACCGGCACGCTGACCGACGCCGGTCTCGACCCGGACGACTACCTGCTCATCCCGGTGCACCCGTGGCAGTGGTGGAACCGGCTCGCCGTCACCTTCGCCGGTGAGGTGGCCCGGCAGCGCCTGGTGTGCCTCGGCGAGAGCCCCGACGAGTACCTGCCGCAGCAGTCCATCCGGACCTTCTTCAACGTCACCGAACCGCACCGGCACTACGTCAAGACCGCGTTGTCCGTGCTGAACATGGGCTTCCTGCGGGGCCTGTCGGCCGCCTACATGGAGGCCACCCCGGCGATCAACGACTGGCTCGTCGAGCTGGTCGCCGCCGACCCGGTGCTCGCCGGCACCGGACTGACGGTCATCCGGGAGCGGGCCGCTGTCGGCTACCGCCACCCGCAGTACGAGGCGGCCACCGACCGCTACTCGCCGTACCGCAAGATGCTGGCGGCGCTGTGGCGGGAGAGCCCGGTGCCCGGCCTGGCCCCCGGCCGGCGGCTGTCCACCATGGCCGCCCTGCTGCACACCGACCGGGACGGACGCTCGCTCGCCGCCGCCCTGGTCGCCGAGTCCGGCCTGCCCGCGCGTCAGTGGCTGCGCCGCTACCTCGACGCCTACCTGGTGCCGCTGCTGCACAGCTTCTACGCCCACCGGCTGGCCTTCATGCCGCACGGTGAGAACGTCATCCTGGTGCTGCACGACGGCGCGGTCGAGCGGGTGATCTTCAAGGACATCGCCGAGGAGATCGTGGTGATGGACCCCGACGCCGACCTGCCGCCGCCCGTGCGGCGGGTCCGTGCCGCGATCCCCGACGACGAGCAGTTGCTGACCATCTTCACCGACGTCTTCGACTGCTTCTTCCGCCACCTCAACGCCGTGCTGGCCGCCGAGGGGGTGCTCGACGAGGACGACTTCTGGCGTACCGTCGCCGACTGCGCGACCGACTACGCCGCCCGGGTGCCGCACCTGGCCGACCGGCTGCGCCGGCACGACCTGTTCGCCGCGGAGTTCACCCTGTCCTGCCTCAACCGGCTGCAACTGCGCAACAACCAGCAGATGGTCGACCTGGCCGACCCGTCGGCGGCGCTCCAGTTCGCCGGCACCCTGACCAACCCGCTCGCCCGCCACGCCCCGCCCCGATGACCACCGCGCTGTCCGCCGCGCCACCCGGCCCGGCGACCCCGCTGCGGTCGCGCTGGCTGATCCTGGCGGTGCTCTGCCTCGCCCAGTTGACAGTGGTGCTGGACAACACCGTGCTCACCGTGGCGGTGCCGGTGCTCACCACCGAGCTGGACGCGAGCACCACCGACATCCAGTGGATGATCAACGCGTACGCGCTGGTGCAGTGCGGGCTGCTGCTCACCGCCGGCAGCTTCGCCGACCGGTACGGCCGCCGCCGGATGCTCGTCGCCGGCCTGGTCCTGTTCGGCGTCGGCTCGCTGGCCGCCGGGCTGGCCCGCTCCGGCGACCAGCTGATCGCCGCCCGCGCCGGCATGGGGGTCGGCGGGGCGCTGCTGGTCACCGCCACCCTCGCCGTCGCCATGCAGGTCTTCGACGGGGCCGAACGAACCCGGGCGATCGGCCTCTGGGCGGCCACCAGCGCCCTCGGCTACGCCGCCGGCCCACCGATCGGCGGGATCATCCTGGCCCACCTGCCGTGGGGCGCGATCTTCCTGGTCAACGTGCCGATCGTGCTGGTCTGCCTGGCGGCGGCCCTCGCCCTGGTGCCGGAGTCCCGGGATCCGGTCGGCGGGCGGCCCGACCTCGGCGGGGTGCTGTTGTCCACCGCCGGTCTGACCGGGGTGGTCTGGGCCATCATCGACGGCCCCGAACGCGGCTGGACCTCACCGGCCATCCTCGGCGCGGCCGGCGTCGGCGTGCTGCTGCTGGCCGCCTTCGTCGGGTGGGAACGGCGGATCGCCGCCCCCATGCTGGACATGCACTTCTTCACCGACCGGCGGTTCGTCGGCGCGGTCACCGGGGTCGTCCTGATCACCTTCGGCTCCACCGGCGCGCTGTTCCTGCTCACCCAGGATCTCCAGTTCGTCAGGGGCTACCCGGCCTGGGAGGCGGGGCTGCGGATGGTGCCGTTCGCGCTCTCCATCGTGCTGCTCAACCTCGGCGGGGTCGCCACCCGGCTGATCCGCCGGCTCGGGGTACCCGGGGCCATCGCGCTGGGCATGGTGCTGCTCTCCGCCGGCCTCACCCTGATCACCCACGTCCGCTCCGACGGGTACGCCGTGCTGCTGACCGGGCTGCTGGTGATGGGCTTCGGCTGCGCCCTGGCCAACCCGGCCATCGTCGAGGCGGTGATGAGCGCCATCCCCCCGGCCAAGGCCGGTGTCGGTGCCGGGATCGACGGCACCATGGCCGAGGTGGGGGGCAGCCTCGGCATCGCCGTCCTCGGCGCGGTGCTCAACGCCCGGTTCGCCGCCCTGGTCCCGGTCGCGGTGGCCGGGGCCGGCTCCTACCCGGCCGCGCTGGCCGCCGCCGCAGGCGACGCCGAACGCGGCCGGGTCACCGACGCCTTCTCGTCGGCGCTGGTCACCGGGCAGACGGCCGGGGCGGTGGCGGTGCTGGCCGGGGGACTGCTCGCCGCCGGCCTGCTGCGCCGCGCCGAGCGCACCCGCTGAGTGTGCCCGCCGTCGGGCGCATCCGCCGAGCGCGCCGGCCGCTCAGCGGGCCGACCGGCTGCCCACCGGCCAGGCCGCCGGAATCCGTTCCAGCAGCCCACCGGCGAACACGTCGCGCAACCCGAGCGGCTTGAGGTGGACGTACCCGATGTGGCAGTCGCAGAGCGCGGCGTCGCACGCCCGGGGTCGCAGGGCGGCCCGCCACGACCCGTCGTAGAGGTTGCCGATCGGCGCGGGCCGGAAGTGGCAGCGGCGCACCGTGCCGTCACCCGCGACGGAGATCGCCGTCTCCCCGGCGTGGCAGGGCCGGTCGAGTGACCGGTGCGGGCGGACGCTCCAGCCGAACAACGGGTCCAGCGCCGTCCAGGCCGCCTCCTGCCCGGCGGTGTAGTGGTGCCCGTCGGCGGCGTTCACCCACAGGTAGACCTCCCCGGGCAGCGCGGCGCGCAGCGCCCGCGCCTCGGCCAGGTGCTCGGGCAGGCCGACCACCCCGACCGAGTAGCGCACGCCCAGCTCGGACAGCCGGGCGCAGCGGGCGAGGAACCGCTCCCGGGTGACCTGCCCCGGGTGGTACGTCGTCCACAGCGCCGCCGTCGCCCGGTCGGCGTCGGCCAGCCAGT
This sequence comes from Micromonospora rifamycinica, assembly GCF_900090265.1. Lineage (NCBI taxonomy): Bacteria > Bacillati > Actinomycetota > Actinomycetes > Micromonosporales > Micromonosporaceae > Micromonospora > Micromonospora rifamycinica. The sequence continues at coordinate 995,788 of NZ_LT607752.1, read as the reverse complement.
CCACCCGGGCGGCCAGGTTGGTCTGGATGACCACCCGGTCGACGTGCGGCAGGTGCGACAGCGCCACCATGGCGTCGCGGTACCAGCTGCGGGTCAGCCCCTCGCCCCACGGGGTGAACAGCACCGACAGCCGCCGGTCGGTGGTGGCCGCCACCCAGCCGGTGAACCGCTCCAGCGCCGCCCGGTCGGCGCGCAGCAGCTCCGGCGGGTCGACCCGCTTGGCGAACGGGCAGTACGGGCAGTCGTAGTTGCAGCTCGCCAGCGGCCCCCGGTAGAGCACCGCCAGCTCCGCGGCCGGCTTGTCGTGCCGCACCGCCAGCTCCGCAGCCGGCTCGTCGGGTCGCGGCGGCGGCGCGGCGGGGTGCGCCGCCGAGAGCGGGGCCGGCGGCCGGACGGTGGGGTGCGGCAACGGCGTCGGGGGCCGGGCGGTGGGAGTCACCGGGGGACGTACCCGGTCATCGCCTGCCGGACCCGGGCGGAGGTCAACCACGGGCCGATCGCGTCGGAGCGGGCCAACCCGGCCGGGGTGAGCCGTAGCCCGTCGGCGTCGGCCCAGCCCCGGTCGGCCAGCCGGCCCAGCTCGGGGAAGTCCTCGCCGGGCGGACGGCCGAACCGGGCGGCGTAGGCCGCCGCGTCGACTCCCTCGGCCCGCAGCAGCGACTTGAGCAGCCACCGGCGGCGCTGCTCGGTGCCGTCGAGGGCGAACCCGAACTCGGCGTACCGGAAGTCGTCCGCCGGGCGGGCCAGGTAGTCGTCCAGCACCATCCGCACCTGCGACACCGAGACCGCGTAGTCGAACGAGTAGTGCAGCGCGGTGGTGTAGGAGCGCGCCCCGCAGCCGAGCCCGACCATGCCGTCGTCCTGGCAGCAGTAGTCCGGCCCGTCCGGGGCGGGCACGTCGGCACGGCGGAACTGCCGCATCGACTCCTGCCGGTAGCCGGCCGCGCCGAGGACCTCCACCGCCTGCTCGTAGAGGGCCAGCCGGTGGGCGTCCCAGTCGGCCCGGCCGTGCGCCCGCCGGCCCAGCCCGGTCAGCGGCCGCACGTAGAGCGGGTAGAGGTACAGCTCCTCCGGCCGCCAGGCGAGCGCCGCGTCCAGGCTCTGCCGCCAGGTCGCCGCCGTCTGCCCGTCGATGCCGTAGATCAGGTCCACGTTGAGCACCGGGACCGCCGCGGCCCGGATCGCGCCGAGCGCCGCCTCCACCTCGTCGCGCCGTTGCGGGCGGCCGGCGGCCCGCGCCTCGACGTCGAGGAAGCTCTGCACGCCGATGCTCACCCGGTGCACCCCGTGCGCCGCCAGCACCGCGAGCCGGTCCGGCGTCGCGGTGGCCGGCGAGGTCTCCACCGACAGCGGGACGCCCGGCAGCCGTGCCCCCGAGACGCCCGTGACGATGGCGAACAGCTCGGTCAGCTCGTCGGCGGTCAGGTAGGTGGGGGTGCCGCCACCGAACGCCACCCGGGCGTACCCGGCGTCGTCGCCGAGCGCGTCGGCGACCCGTTCCGCCTGCCGGCGCAGTTGCCGCAGGTAGGCAGTCACCTGCTCCTGCGGCGGGTTGGCCCGGGTGAACAGGTTGCAGAAGCCGCAGCGCATCTCGCAGAACGGCAGGTGCACGTAGAGGAAGAGGGCGTCGCGGGCCTCGGCCCGCCACACGTCGGCCAGCAGCGGCCGGGGCCGCAGCGCCCGGTAGGAGGTCTTGTGTGGGTACGCGTAGAGGTACTGCTGGTACGGCGAGCCGTCGAGGCCCGTGTCGGTGCTGGTCACCATTCCCCCGGTCGCAGAGTGAAGTGGGCGTACGGGACGGTCCACACCACGTCGTGGCCGATCCGGTGACCGGTGTGGCCGTCCTCGCCGTACGCGGTGCCGTGGTCGGAGCAGACGATCGTGAACACCGGCCGCCCTCGCCCGGTGAGCAGGGAGAACAGCCGGTCGACCCGGGAGTCGACGTACTCCAGGGCGGCGGCGTGGCTGGCCCGGCTGTCCTCGTCGGCGCCCGGCAGGTAGTGCCGGTTGGGCTGGTGCAGGGCGGCGACGTTGAGGAAGGTGAACACCGGCCGGTCGGCCGGGACGTCGGGCAGCACCGCGGCCAGCCGGTCGAGCTGCGCGTCCAGGCAGGTCGGGGCGGTGACCCCGAACGCCGGTTCCCAGTGCGCCTCGGCGAAGAGACCGGGCAGCACCGACCCGAGCGGGCTGCGCCGGTTGAAGAAGCCGACCCCGCCCAGGCAGAGCGTGTGGTAGCCCGCCCCGGCCAGCGCGGTGGGCAGGTCGGGGGCGTCGAAGACCCAGGTGTCGTCCCCGGCGGTCTCGCTGCCCGGGAACGTCGCCGCGTACAGCCGCTCGTGCCGGCCCGGCCCGACCGGGGTGGGCAGAAAACCGGCGAAGAAGGCGTGGTGCGCGGCGTAGGTGAAGCTGGCGGGGGAGTGCCGTCGCTCCCACCGCCCGCCCGGCAGTACCCGGGCCAGTCCGGGGGTCCGCCCGGCCCCGGCCAGCTCGTCGGCCACGTCGAACCGCAGCGTGTCCAGGGTGACCAGGCAGATGTCGTGACTGCCGATCAGGGCGCGCATCCGGTCTCCTCCCGCCACCGGTCCCACCGGCCGCCGGTCAGCGCGTGCACCTGCTCGGCGTAGGTGTCCCGGCCGTCGGCCAGCACCCCGGGCAGCAGGTCGCCGAACGCGTTGACCTCGGCCACCGCGTGCCGCTGCCAGCCCAGCAGGAACATCAGGTCGACGCCGACGTGCAGCGACCGGGGGAAGCACGCCGCCGCCCGGGCACAGGTCCGCATCGCCGCCGCCCAGGACTCCGGGCCGGCCGCCGCCCGCAGCGCCTCCAGGTCGCCCCGCGCGTTGCCCAGGTGCAGGTTGGTCATCGGCCCCCGGGCGGCCCGGACCACGGCGTGGGTGGGGCGGCCGGCGACCACCACCACCCGCAGGTCGACCACCCGGTCGGCCAGCCCCGCCTTGGGCAGCCACCGCTCCACGTGCAGCCCCTCCGGGGCGAGCCGGTCGACCAGCGCCGCGACGGTCGCCTCGTCGTCGTAGCCGCGCAGCCGCAACGAGTTGAACAGCCCCTCCGGGGTGACCTCGATCGGGGTGACCGCCCGTACCCGGCCGGGGCCGACGGCGAGCGCGATCACCCCGGCCGCCGACGAGCCGTGCGCCGGCTTGACGAACACCCGGTGCCAGCCGGCCGCCGCCATCGCCGCCCGGAGCTGCGGATAGCCGTCGACCGACGGCAGCGCCGCCGGCACCGGCACCCCGGCCGCCGAGAGCAGCGCGTGGCAGCGCCGCTTGTCGCACAGCGCCGCCACGTCGTCCGGGTGGTTGAGCAGCGTCGCGCCCCCGGCGGCCACCCGGCCCATCCCGGCCACCAGCCCGGCGTACGTGTCGGCCAGGCCGATCAGCTCCCCGTGCCGCGCGGGGGTGGCCGCGCCGCGCAGCAGCCGGTCCACCTCCGCGTCCTCACCGGGGGAGTCGACCCGGACCAGGGTGTCGGCGTCCGGCGGGGCCGCCCCGGTGAGCACCCGCGCCCAGGGCAGCACCGCCGGATCGGGCAACCCCGCCGCGCGGACGGCCCGCCGGAACAGCGCGACCCGCCGGTTGTCGGGGTTGCCCACCACGGTCAGTCGCATGTCACTCCGACACCGCCGTGTAGCGGTAACTCTCCCCGTCGTCCTCGTCGGCCTCCTGCGGCTCGGAGATGTCGACCTCGACCCCCGGCAACGCGGCGACCACCCGGTCGGCGGCCTCCTCCGACAGGTAGTGGTGGTGCAGGTCGAGGGCGGCCAGGTGGGTCAGCGGCTGCCCGGCGAGCAGCGCGGCCAGCCCGTCGTCGGACAGGGTGCCCAGCGACAGGTCGAGCCGCTCCAACCGGGGCACCACGGCGGCGGCGGCGAGCGCGGCGGCCAGCTCGTCGGCGATCTCGGCGTTGCGCAGCCCGAGCCGGCGCAGCGCCGGGAAGAGCTTCCCGGCCAGCAGCGCCTCCAGGTCGGCCACGGTGGTGTTGCCGCCGTAGTCGTCGGTGCCCAGCCACAGGTCGAGGTGGTGCAGCGCGGGCAGCTCCGAGTCGAGCACCGCGCGGACGAACTCCCGGGGCAGCCCGCCGCTCTGCACGGACAGCGTCCGCAGCCGCTCGTGGCGCACCGGGGAGAAGCTGAACTCCTCGCCGCCGCGTACCCGCAGCACCTCCAGCTCCGGGAAGGCGGTCAGCAACTGGCTGACGTCGCCGACCCGCATCCAGGAGACCTCGCACTCCTCGGTGACCATGTCGCCGAGGAACAGCGCCCGCAGCCGGGGCAGCCGGGGAGCCGCCGCGCAGAGCTGGGCGATCGGGGCGTGGTGGAACGCCGCGTATCCCCAGGCCCCGACGACGAGCGCCTCGACCTGGTCACCGACCTGCTCGACGAACCGGTCGAACCGGTCCCGGAACTGCTCCGACAGGATGTCCTGCCGGGTGTTCCCGTCGAAGTGCCAGTCGGCGATCCGCCAGCAGACCGGGCCGTCCACGACGGGCGGCGGCCCGTCGGCGGGGAACTCGACCACCGGCCGACCGGCGAACGTCTGCGCGTGGGAACCGAACGTCATCGCCGCTCACTCCCCGACCGCGGTGAAGCGGTAGACCGTGCCGTCGTACTCGTCCGGTTCCTGCGGCTCGGAGACGTCGACCTGGACACCGGGCAGCGCGTCGGTCAGCCGCTGCGCGACCTCGGGAGAGAGGAAGTGGTGGTGCAGGTCGAGCCGGCGCAGGTGGGTCAGCGGCTGCCCGGCCAGCAGCGCCTCGGCACCCGGGTCGGTGAGCACCCCCATCGACAGGTCGAGCACCTCCAGCCGGGACACCACCGGGGCGGTGGCCACCGCCTTCGCGACGTGGTCGGCGAACTCGGCGTTGCAGACCGCCAGGTGACGCAGCGCCGGCAGCCGGTCGCCGGCCAGGACGGCGGCGAGGTCGTCGGTGCCGGTGTCGCCGCCGTAGTCCTGCCGGCCGAGCCACAGGTCGAGCCGGCGCAGGGCGGGCAGGTCGCTGTCGCCCACCGCGCGGGTGACCTCGGCCGGCAGGCCGCCGGTCTGGAAGCCCAGCTCCCGCAGCCCGGTGTGCCGCACCGGTCGCAGGGTCAGCTCGTTGGCCCCGCGTACCCACAGCGTCTCCAGCTCCGGGTAGGCGGTCAGCAGCGGGGTGAGGTCGCCGTGGGTGAGCCAGGAGATCTCGCACTGCTCGCTGACCAGGTCGGCCAGGAACACCGCGCGCAGGGCGGTCCAGTCCTTGGCCGCGTCGGCCAGCAGGTCGACCGGGAGCGCCCGCTCGTACGCCGAACCCCATTCGCCGATCACCAGGGCGCGGACCGCCTCGCCGGGCACCTCCGCCCGCAGCGCCGTGACCAGGGCGGCCATCTCCTCCGGCTCGGCCTCGAAGTCCTCGACCTCGAGCCGCCAGGCGACGGCCGACGGGTCGTCGGGCAGGGTCATCCCCGGTGTGAAGGGGACCACCGGCATTCCGGCGAACGACGACATGTGCGAACGGATCACGCCTACCTCCGGCTCGACTGGTGTGACAGCGGCGCGACCGTAACAGGCCGGCCCGACAAGACGATCAGCGCCGGTTGTGCCCGGTGGCCCGGGGAGGACCGGGGGTGTCCGGCCGGTGACGCTTTACAGCGGAAGCCGGGTGTGGGAGGCTCAGGAAAGCGCTCCCACGGCTGTCCGTGTTCGGATACCCCTGGGGAGTTCGCTCGTGAGAAATCGCACCCGGCGGGTGGCATCGATCGTCGCCACCGCCGTCACCACCACTCTCGTCGCCGGTGTCGTCACCGCCGTGTCAGCGCAGGCCGCCGCCGGCTGTCAGGTCACCTACCAGGTGGGCGCCCAGTGGGCCGGTGGCTTCACCGCCGCCATCACGATCAGGAACCTGGGCGACCCCGTCAGCGGCTGGCGGCTCGGCTGGAGCTTCCCCGCCGGGCAGACCATCACCAGCGCCTGGGGCTTCACCGCCAGCCCGGCCAGCGGTGACGTCGTCGCCACCAACCTCGACTACAACGCCGCCATCGCCACCAACGGCAGTGTCGACGTCGGGTTCAACGGCACCTGGACCGGCAGCAACCCCGACCCCGCCGGCTTCACGCTCAACGGAACCGCCTGCACCGGCACGACCACCCCCACCACCGCACCCCCCACCACCGCACCCCCCACCACGCCGCCGGTGACCACGCCCCCGCCCACCACCGCGCCGCCGACCACGCCGCCGGTGACCACCGCGCCGCCGACGACGCCGCCGCCCAGCGGGACGCCGACGGTGGCGGCGGACGGCAGCGGCAGGTACCGCACCGTGCAGGCCGCCATCGACGCCGTACCGGCGAACAGTTCGGCCCGGGTCACCATCACCATCAAGCCCGGCACCTACCGTGAGGTCGTCCGGGTGGCCTCGAACAAGCCCAACGTCACCCTGCGCGGGCTCGGCTCGGGGCCGTCGAACGTGGTGCTGGTGTACAACAACTCCGCCGGCACCCGCAAGCCGGACGGCACAACCTACGGCACCTTCAACAGCGCGAGCATGTTCGTCGACGGGGCCAACTTCGTCGCCGAGAACCTCACCATCTCCAACGACTTCGTGGAGAACACCTCGGGGGTCGACCAGCAGGCGGTGGCGCTGCACCTGAACGCCGACCGGGCGGTGCTACGCAACGTCCGGCTCCTCGGCGACCAGGACACCTTCCTGGTCAACGACAAGACCCGGGCGTACGTGGTCAGCTCCTACGTGGAGGGCACCGTCGACTTCATCTTCGGTGGTGGCACGATCGTCATCGACAGCTCCTCGATCTACGAGAAGCGGTCGACCGGTGGACCGATCACCGCCGCCCGGACGCCGGCCAGCAAGACGTACGGGATGCTGATCTACCGGTCGACGATCACCGGGGCGACCAACAACACCACCCAGCTCGGTCGCCCGTGGGGTCCGGACGCCCAGGTCCTCTACCGGGAGTCGACGCTCAGCGCGACCATGAAGACCGCCCAGCCCTGGACCGACATGTCCGGCAACGTGTGGCAGAACGCCCGGTTCCGCGAGTACCGCAACACCGGTCCCGGCGCCGGCACCAACGGAAACCGTCCACAGCTCAGCGATTCCCAGGCGGCCACCTACACGCCGCAGCGGTACCTGGCCGGCAGCGACGGCTGGAACCCGATGTGAGTGTCCGGCCGACGGTGGACGAACGCCCACCGAGGTGACACCGGTCCCCGCGTCGGCACCCGACGCGGGGACCGGGACGGTCGGCAGCACGGGCGGGCGGGTCAGTCGACCGGCCCGCCCGTGCTGCCGACCGCACAAGTGCCCTCGCGCTCCTCGACGAGGGCGCGGCGCAGTCGTGGCGGAACGCAGATGAGCTGGGAAAACGCATGTCATCCGGGGTGGTCGCCGGGGTCGGCGACCGGTCGTGGACCCGGAAAGGCCTTGCGGATCATTGCCGGCGGATGTCGAAAAGTTTGCCGCAAGGTCTTGCAAAATCTTTCATCGATGCCGCATCGTCTTTCCACCGGACAGCCGTCCACCCCGCACCGCGACCCTTCGACCCCCGGAAGTAGGTCCACTCCCGATGTCCGTACCCCGCGTCCCCCGGGGAACCCGTCTGCGACGGGGCCTCCTCGCCCTCGCTGTCACCGCCTCCTCCCTCGCCGCGCTGAGCGCGCTGCCGGCCACCGCCCCCGCGACCGCCGCCGTCGCCCTCAACGACAGCGAGGTCACCGCCAACCTCTGGGAATGGAACTGGCGCTCCGTCGCCGCCGCGTGCACCGACCACCTCGGCCCGGCCGGCTACGGCGCGGTCCAGGTCGCCCCACCGCAGGAGTCGGTCAGCCTGCCGAGCAGCGCCGACGGCGTACACCCCTGGTACGAGGTCTACCAGCCGGTGTCCTACCGACTGGAGAGCCGGTTCGGCACCCGGCAGCAGTTCGCCGACATGGTGACCGCCTGCCACAACGCCGGGGTGCGGGTGTACGTCGACGCGGTGGTCAACCACATGGCCGGCGCCAACAACCCCGAGTCGGTCGTCGGGTACGCCGGCACCGACTTCTCCGGCCCCGGCTACAGCTTCCCGGCCGTGCCCTACGGCACCGGCGACTTCCACCGCCCGGGGGACAACTGCCCGACCTCCGGCGCGATCAACGACTGGAACAACGAGGCCCAGGTGACCAGCTGCGAGCTGCTCTCCCTGACCGACCTCTACACCGAGAAGGACGCCGTCCGCACCAAGATCGCCGGGTTCCTCAACGACCTGGTCGGCCTCGGGGTCGACGGGTTCCGGGTGGACGCGGTCAAGCACGTCAAGAAGGACGACTTCGCCGCCATCCTCGGCAAGGTGCGCAACACCACCGCCGAGAACAAGCGCCCGTACGTCGCCCAGGAGATCTTCGACGGGGCCAGCAACGACGCCCTCAAGGCCCGCGCCTTCACCGGCAACGGCGACGTGCTCGACTTCGGGTACGCCAAGGGCCTGAAGTCGGCGTTCCAGGGCTCGATCGCCAACCTGGCCAACGTCGGCAGCTGGAACCTCGACGCGCCGAGCGCCAACGTGTTCGCCATGGTCACCAACCACGACCTGGAGCGCGACGGGGTGGTGCTGTCCTACCGCGACGGCAGCGACTACGTGCTGGCCAACTACTTCGCGTTGGCCTACCCGCACGGCAAGCCGTCGGTCTACGACAGCTTCACCTGGTCCAACCGCAACCAGTCGCCGCCCGCCGACGGCAACGGCTACGTCACCGACACCGTCTGCGGCGGCAGCTGGAACTGCCTGACCCGGTCCACCGGGATCAAGGGCATGGTCGGCTGGGCCAACACCGCGAAGTCGGTCCGGACCGTCTCCGACTTCACCGTGGTCAACAGCAACGTCATCGGCTTCCACCGGGGTGACCGGGCCTGGATCGGGATCAACGACTCGGGGTCGGCCAGCACCGCCACCTTCACCACCGGCCTCGCCGACGGGTCGTACTGCGACGTGATCTCCGGGGCGCGCGGCACGGCCGGCTGCACCGGTACCACGGTGACCGTCAGCGGCGGCCGGGCCACCGTGCGGATCCCCGCCAACGGCGCGGTGGCGCTGCACGCCAACGCGAAGGCCGGCAGCACGCCGACGCCGACCGCGACGCCGACCGCCTCGCCGACGCCGACCGCGACGCCCACCCCGACCGCGCCCGCCGGCACGGTCGCCACCACCTTCACCGTCACCGCGTCCCTCGCCGGTGGCCAGGACGCCTACGTCGTCGGCAGCGTCCCGGCGCTGGGCTCCTGGAGCCCGGCCGACGCGGTCAGGCTGACGGCGCAGGGCGGTGGGGTCTACCGGGCGGTGGTCACCCTGCCGGCGGCCACCACTGTGGAGTTCAAGTTCCTCAAGAAGACCACGGCCGGCGTGGTGACCTGGGAGTCGGGCGGCAACCGGACGTTGACCACGCCGGCCGGCGGCACCTCGTCGGTCACCGACACCTTCCGGGGTGACCCGGCCGGCACCCAGGGCGCGTCGTTCACCGTCAACGCCACCACCTCGTACGGCCAGAACGTCTTCGTGGTGGGCAGCGTCGCGGCGCTGGGCTCCTGGAACCCGGCCAACGCGGTGGCGCTCTCCTCGGCCGCCTACCCGCTGTGGCGGGCCACGGTCGCCCTGCCGGCGAACACGGCGTTCGAGTACAAGTACCTCAAGAAGAACCCGGACGGCACGGTGACCTGGGAGTCCGGTGGCAACCGCAGCGCCACCGTCGGGTCCACCGGCTCGTGGAGCGCCAACGACACCTGGCGGTGACGCCGGTGTCGGCTGCGGCGGCCGGTCCCCTCCGGGGGGTCGGCCGCCGCGCCGATCGGGGACCGGCAGCCCGGCCGGCGTCGGATCCGGACCAGGCTCCGGGCCGGGCTCCTGGGCGGCACCGCGGGCCGGGTGACCCGCACCGGCGCGCTGCACGTCGAGGCCGACTGGTGGCGGTTCGTCGGCCACCCGCAACAGCATGGCCTGGGGCAACTCGGCCGGCGGGTTCATCGACAACGGCAACCCCGGCACGCTGGTCTTCGAGCGCGACACCGCCTGGCGCAACGGCAGGGCCGGCTTCGACGTCTCCCGCTCGACCTCCCGGCTCAGCCGCAACCTCGCGGTCGGCAACGCCCCCGCCCGCACCGACGGGAGCGCGACGGCGCCGCAGGGCCGGACCCTCCCCGGACTCCCCGGCCGGGGCGGTGCCCCCGACCGTGGACTCAGCGGCCCTGGAGGGTGCGGACGTTGTCGCCGAAGGTCCAGCCCTTGGAGCCGTCCCAGTTGACCGACCAGGTCATCAGCCCCTTCAGGCCGCCCCGGTAGGTGTTCCACGCCTGTGCCACCGAGGCCGGCGCGAGGTAGCCGCCACCGGCACCGGGCTGGGCGGGCAGGCCGGGCACCTGCCGGTCGTACGGCACCCGGATGGTGGTGCCCTGGACGACCAGGCCGGCGTTGAGGCAGTCGGTCTGGGCGGTGAAGCCCGCCACCGTCCCGGCGGGGTACGAGTCACCGGCGCAGCCGTACATGCTGCCGTTGTAGTACTGCATGTTGAGCCACCAGAGCCGCCCGTTGTCGACGTACCGCTTGATGACCGGCAGGTACGCGCCCCAGATGGAGCCGTAGGTGACGCTGCCGCCGGTGACGTACGCGGTCTCCGGGGCCATGGTCAGGCCGAAGCCGGCCGGCATCTGGGCCAGCACCCCGTCGATGATGCGGACCAGGTTCGCCTGCGACGTGGACAGGCGGGTGATGTCCCCGCTGCCGGTCAGCCCGGTCTCGATGTCGATGTCGATGCCGTCGAAGTGGTACCGCTTGAGGATCGGCACCACGGTGGCGACGAACCGGTCGGCGACGGCTGCCGAGCCGAGGTCGATGCCGGCGGTGGCCCCGCCGATCGACAGCAGCACGGTCAGCCCGGCGGCCTTGGCCTGGCACATCTCGGTCGGTGTGGGCACCTTGACGGTGGCGTCCATGCCGTCCTCCCAGAGCACCGTGCCGTCGGCGCGGATCACCGGGAAGGCGGCGGTGACGACGTTGTAGCCGTGCCCGGTGATCCGGGGGTCGGTGATCGGGATCCAGCCCAGCGGCGGGTGGACGCCGTTCGCCGCGCCGTCCCAGTTCTCCCAGTAACCCTGGAGCACCTTGCCGGCCGGGCGGGGCTTCAGCGCGCAGCCGGTGCCGTCCGGCGGCGGTGTCGTCGTGCCGGGGGTGGGGGTCGGGGAGGGGGTGCGGGTCGGGGTGGGTGTCGGGGTCGGGGGCCGGGTGGGGGTGGCGGTGGTGGTCGGTGACGGGGTGGGGGAGGGGGTGCCGGTGCAGACGCCGAGGTCCCGCCAGAGGGCCGGCACAGCTGCCGGGTTCCAGCCGGCGCCGGCCGGCGGGGTGTGGGTCACCAGCGACTCGTAGAGGTGGCCGAGGTAGCTGACCCGGGTGCCGGCGGGGTAGCTGACGCCCTCGGCCCAGGCCGGTGCGGAGCAGGCCGCCAGGGCGCTGGCGGCACCCGTGGCGGTGGTCGGCGCGGCGAAACCGTTCGCGGCGGGCAGTGCGGCGGCGAGCAGCACCGCACCGGCCAGCCAGGCTGTCGTCCCGGGTCGAAGTCGCATGACATACCTCCTCGTCGATGGCCGGGAGGCTATCAGTTAACTTTGTTTAATGTAAATGCCCGGGGTCGTCGTCAGGGGATCGGGTTCCAGCCGTCCGCGCCGGCCAGGTACCGCTGCGGGGTGTAGGTCGGGGCCTGTGCGTCGGTCAACTGTGGCCGGTCGGCGGTGACCGTCGACCCCGGCCCGCTGTTGCGGTACTCGGCGAACCGGGCGTCCCGCCAGGAGAAGCCGGACATGTCGGTCCAGGGGGAGTCCTTCACGTGCGCGCCGAGCACGTTGTCGCGGAACACCACCTGCCCGATCGCGTTGACGTCGCCGCTCGGGTGCCACGGCCGGCCGAGGTGCACGCTCTGCGCCGCCGCCGCGTCGGTGGTCAGTGTGCAACCGGTGAAGAGCAGGCCGTACGGGTTGGCGATCATCGTGGAGGCCGCTGTGACGTACCCGTTGTTGCTGGCCGAACCCCGGTCGAGGGACCGGATCTCGCAGCCGTCGAAGACCCCGGTGCCCCGGCCGAAGATGAAGTCGACGTCGCCCTCGACGTAGCAGTCCCGGAAGTACGCCCGGCCGACAGCGTCGACGGAGGCGCTGTTGTGGTAGAGCGTGTCCTGGTTGCCGAGGAACCGCACGTCGTCGAAGACCAGCCGGTCGGCCCGGGTCAGCACGGCCACCGCCTGCTCGGCGCTGTAGCCGTGCGCCGCCTCGTCGAAGTCGTTGGCGAAGGTCAGGTGCCGGGCGGTGAAGTCGTTGCCGTCGATGGTCACCGAGGCGCTGCCCGAGGTGCCGTAGGTGCCGCCGCCCGGCTTCGGGGTGCCCGAGGCGTTGTCGTAGACGATCACCACGTCCCGGGGGTCGCCGGTCGACCCGACGAACGACACGTACGGCTTGCCGGCCGGGACCGTGACCGTCTCCCGGTAGGTGCCCGGCCTGATGGTGATGGTGTACCGGCTCGCGTTGCCCACCGGTACCGCGTCCACCGCCGCCTGCACGCTGGTGTGGTCCCCGCTGCCGTCCGGGGCGACCACCGAGGACCGCTCGGCCGGCCCGGTGCCGGTGGGCGTGGGCGTCGGGCCGGTGGGCGACGGGGTCTCGGACGGGGTCGCCGTGGGGCTGGCGGTGGGGGTGCCGGACGGGGTGGCCGTGGGGCTCGGCGGCGCACTGGTCGGGGCCGGCTCGCCCCGGGTCACCAGCACGTCGTCGAAGCGGGCGGTGGCGTTGCCGGTCTGCACGCCGATCCGGCCGGTCGCGGTCAGGGTGCCGGTGCCGGAGCCGACGGGGACGCCGTCCACCCAGCCGCGCACCACCGTCCCGGCGACCTCGATCCGCAGGGTGTGCCAGCCACCCGTCATCACCCGGTGGGACACCGTGCCCAGCGGGGTGGCCCGGCCGCTGCGTACCGCCTCCAGCCGGACCTGGTCGCCGGCGAGCAGGGCGAGCCGGTAGTAGCTGGTCGCGCCGCTGGCGCGGGCCAGCAGCGCGACCATGCCGTTGCCGGGCAGGGTCAGCGGCTTCACCCGGGCCTGGACGGCCTGGTCGGCCCAGGACGCGCTGCCGGCGAACAGCCGGGCGTCACCGGTGTCGCCCCTGGCCTGCTGCAACGCCGGGCTGTCGTCGGCGGCCACCGACCAGGTGCCGCCGGAGCGCGACCAGCCGGCGAGGTCGCCGTCGGTGAAGTCGTCGCTGAACAGGGTGGCGGCGTGGGCGACCTGCGCGCCGCCGAGCGGGGTGAGGGCGAGCAGCGCGGTGCTGAGTGCCGCCGCGACGGCGACGGCGAGCGGGCGGCGGTTCCTGCGCATGGCGGATGGACCTCCGGGGACGGGGTGGAGGTGGCGAACGACCTAAGAAAGCGCTTTCCTGGCGCACCGTAACCCCACCCATGCGTGACTGTCAATGTGAGCCGACCCGGCTTCCGACGTCACCCCGGCTCGTCCCTGAGGTCCCCCTCAACCCACCCCGAGGGTGGCGGCGAGGCGGACGAGGGTCGTCGGGGCGGTGGGCTCACGGACGACCCGCGCCAGCACGTCCCGGCCGACCGGTCGGTGCCGGATCTCGGCGGGAGCGATCCGGTCGGCGTCGACCAGGACCCGTCCGGCGCCGACCGGGTCCGCCTTGCGCAGGTGGGCGCGGGCCACGTCGAGCAGGTGCCCGGCCCGGTGCTCGACGGGCAGCCACCGCCAACCGTCCCGCCGGGTGACCTCCTCGTGCCGGGACACCGCATCGTGGTCGTCGCCGAGGCTGAGCGCGGCGGCGGCCCGCGCCACCGCCACGGCGGTCGGTCCGAAGCCCGTCCGGTGGTGGTCCTGCCCGTCGCCGACGGCCGTCGCCAGGGCCGCGGCCTCGTCGAGCAGGTCGGCCACCGCCACGTCGTCACCGTGGGCGGCGGCGGCCAGCGCCGCCTGGAGGAGCAGCGTCCCGCACAACGACAGATCCGCGGCCAAGCCGCCCTCGATCACCGGTGGGGCGATCCGGTACGCGGCGGCCAGCGTCGCCGACTTCGCCCCACGGGCCTGGTCGGACGCGCGCAGCACCTGGCCCAGTTGCACCGCTGCGGCGGCGACGAGGGCCGGGTCGCCGGCGGCGACGCTCATCGCCCGGTCCGCAGCCAGCCAGGCCAGATCCGGCACGGCCAGCTTGACCAGCAGCGACGTGGTGACCCGGTAGGCATCCACCAGGGCCGCCCGACCTGCCGGATCGGCGGCACGGGTCCGCTCGACATCCGCCAGCAGCCCCGGCAGCAGGGCTGCCACCTCGGGATACCGGGCGTGCTGGAAGGTTGTCCAGGCGTGCGCCACCTGCCGGGCCACCTGGCCGACCGGCAACACCGGTCGACCGCCCGCCGGCCGGGCCAGCGGGATGTCGTACCGGGCGAGGGCCGTCCGGATCCGCGCGACATCCACCGTCCGCCCGGTCGCCTCGGCCGGCCGAGCATCCCGGCCGAGCAGCACCGCCGGGTCGATGCGCAGCACGGCGGCGATGTCCTGGAGCGTGGAGAGCTTGTCCAGGGTACGCACACCCCGCTCAACCTTGTCCACCCAGCTCTTCGACTTGCCCAACCGGTCGGCGAACACCTGCTGCGACAGGTTGCGTCGCCCCCGCCAGTACGCCACCCGCCGGCCAACCGGCAACAGTTCGCTACTGTCCACGACGCCACTGCCGGTCCGGTAACGCCCGGGTGGTCTCCTCGGCCGGTATCCGTTCGGCCTCGGCCTGGGCGAGGAGCCGTTGCCTCGCCTCCTCGTGCTCCGCCGCCTGGATCTGCGCGCCCCGGCTCGCTGCCGGCTTGTCGTCCTGGTCCCGCATGTCGCCTCCATCGGTAGGGGCGCGGCGGCACGTTCCTGAGATGACATCACGCCGCGTCCTGCGTCGGTCACCACCTTCAACGAGCCGGTCACCGAAACACAGGCTGTCGTGACTCAGGGTGATTGCACAGGTGCGATCTGTGCGATTCGATGATCGTGACGCTTCAACTCGGACGTGCCGTACCAGTCAGCGCGCGCCGCCCATCAACTTGGCCAGCTCCGCCAACTCGTCCGTCATCGCTCGCTGGCGCCCCGTGACGATGGTGTCCACGATGTCCCCCGCGTACCGCTGCTGCCGCAGCCAGGTGGGTGCTGTGTCGCGCAGGTGCGTCAGCACCGCCGTGGCCTTCCCGTACCGCCGCAACTGGGCATAGGCCCAGGCCAGATCGAGTCGATGTCGCCGCCAGGCCGAGGTGCTGATGGTGGGCACGGGCGGCACCAGGGCCGACAGCTCCAGCACCCGGCCCGCGTCGCCTGCCACGGCCGCCGCCTCCGCTCGCTGCATCTGCACCTTGGCGGTGTCGAAGCCGCCCACCAGCATCAGGTGATCCGAAGCGGGCACCCGGTCGCCGATCCGCGCTGCGGCGGCAGCGGCGACGCCGATCAGGTCTGCCGCCTCGTCCGGACGGTTGTCCCTGGCCCGCGCGGCGGCGGCGCTCAGCAGCAGCCACCCCCAGCCGGCCAGCTCGGCCGGGGTTGCCCGGGACAGCCGCGGCTCCACCTCGTCGGCGGTCGCCACCGCCAACTCGGCCGACTCACCGATACGCCCCTGGCGCATCAGCAGCCAGCACATCGTCCGGATGACGGTGGCCGCCACCACCCGGTCCCCGGACCGCTGCGCGGCGTCGAGCGCTCCCGACAACGCCGTCTGCGCCAGGTCGTCGGCCCGCAGTTGGATCAGGAGCCCACCCGCCACGTGCTGGGTGCGGGCCAGCAGGTCGTACGCGGCATCCTGCCGCTCGCTGCTCGCAAGACCGACGGCGGCACGTGCGTTCACCAACAACGGCGGCACCACCCGCAGCGCGACCGCGTAGTCACCGGCGTTGTAGACCCGATCGGCGGCGTGCAGATTCCGCCGCAGCGTGTTGAGGTCGGGCGGTGCGTCCGTCGGTAGCACTAGGGGAGCGCCGTCGATCCCGCGCACCGGGGCCACCACCCGCCGGATCTCCGCCAGGGACAGTTGCCGGTGACCCGGTTCGCCCTGGGCGGCGGCCTGTGACGCGTCACCCAGCAGCGCGGACGTCGACACCTCGAGTGCGCGGGCGAGCGCGTGCAGCGTGTCGAGGCGGGCCGTACCCCGGCTGCCCTGCTCCAGTTTCCGGATCACCTCGACGCTGACGCCCGACCGCTCGGCAAGTTGCTCCTGGGTCAACCTCGACTCACGACGGATCTCCGCGAGCCGCTCACCCACCGTCGGTACGGTCATGCCCTCTCCCGCCAACGCAACGAGCAGCCGCCAGCCGCGCCCGGTGGCTGCCCCTTCGGACGGTACACCCAGCGCTGAGCGCATTAAGTATCCGGGCGCATACCCTCCGCATCCGGCTGCCGGATTCGACGGCGTGGTGGTCAGTCCTCGGTCTGGGGCCCGAGCAGGCGGATCTCCTCGATGTCCAACGTCGCCTGGACCTCGCGCAGCACGCTGTCGTCGATCTCGTTGCGGTCGCGCAGCCGGGTGACCTCGCGGCGCTTGTGTTCCAACACCCCCAACCGCAGCCGGGCCTCCAACTCCTCTGCCCGGTCGGCGTCCTGACCGCCGCCGGTCTCGGTCACCAGGTCCAGGTGCCGCTGGTAGTCGGCGCGCAACCGGTCCACCGCCGTCGCGTCGACGTCGAGGTCGGCGGCGACGTTCGGCAGTGCCGACAGCGCCGCCTCGGTGGCCCGGCGGTGGGCGTGCCGCACCTCGTCGCCGCGCGTCTCGTCGCCGCGCAGACCGGCCCAGCGGGCCACCGCCGGCAGGGTGGTGCCCTGCACCAGCATGATCGACACGATCGCCACGGCGGTGCAGAAGATGATCAGATCCCGTTCCGGCACCGGCGCGTGGGTGGTGGCCGTGGTCACCGGCACCGCGAGGGCGGCGGCCAGCGACACCGCACCCCGGAAACCCGCCCAGCCGGCCGCCACCCGGACCCGCCGGCTCACCGTGGCGCCCCGGCCCGTCACCGGCAGGCCGTAGGAGAACAACTGCAACCAGACCAGCCGGACGACCACCACCACCAGCGTGACCGAGGCGGCGATGGTCACCGACCGCCCGGTGGAGATGCTGGTCACGTGGTTCACCGCCCGCGGGATCTGCATGCCGAGCAGCACGAACAGCGCGCCGTTGATCAGGAAGGTGGACAGGTCCCAGAAGGCGTACGCCAGCACCCGGGACCGGGCCCGGATGATCCTCGGGCTGAAGTAGGACAGCAGCAGGCCGGCGACCACGACGGCGAGCACCCCGCTGGCGTGCACCACCTCGGCGAGCAGGAACGCGGCGAACGGGGTGAGCACGCTCAACGCGCCCTCCCGCAGCGGGTCGTCCAGACGGCGGCGGATCAGCACCACCACCAGGCCGACGACCAGCCCGGCGACGATCCCGCCCCCGGCCGAGCCGACGAACCGGCCCAGGAACCCGAACACCCCCGGCGCGGCGCCGCCCACGATCAACCCGACCGTCACCGAGAACAGCACCAGCGCCGTACCGTCGTTGACCAGGCTCTCCGCCCGCAGCGTGGTCAGGATGCGGCGGGGCATCCGCTTCGCCAGGCCGGCGACCGCCGCCGCGTCGGTGGGGGCGAGCACCGCGCCCAGCACCCAGGCGGCCTGCGGGGTCATCCCCAGCGCCTTGGCGGCCAGCGCCACCGCCACCATCGTCACCACCACCAGCGCCACCGCCAGCGAGGCGATCACCAGCAGGTTCGACCGGATCTCCCGCAGGCTGATCACCAGGCTCTCCCGGTAGAGCACGGCCGGCAGGAAGAGCAGCAGCACCACGTCCGGTTGGAGCACCACGTCCGACAGGGGCGGCAGCAGCGCCAGCAGGCCACCCATGGTGATCAGCAGCACCGGCGGGGCCACCCGGTACCGGCCCCCGATGGTGGTGCCGACCAGCACGGTGGCGGCCAGCACCACGATCAGGACCAGGACGTCCACGGCACCCCCCGCCTCCACCCGACATGCTGGTACGAAGTCGGCGGTGACGCGGGGGGAATCCGGGATCCGCCCGGGATCGGCTCAGGTGACCCGGGACCGCTCCGCCGGCACCCCGGTCCAGGCCCGCCGTTCGGCGATGTCCCGCAGCCGGTCCATCGCGTCCCACACGTCGACGTAGCGGGTGTAGAGCGCCGCCGGCCCGAGCCGCAGCCGGTCCGGTACCCGGTAGTCGCCGACCACCCCGGCGTCGACCAGGGCTCGGGAGATCCGCAGCGCCTCCGGGTGGTGCAGCGACACGTGCCCGCCGCGCCGGTCCGGGTCGCGCGGGGAGGCGAGCCGGAAGCCGTGCGGGACCAGCCAGACGTCGGCCAGCTCGATGATCAGCTCGCCGAGCCGGAGGGATTTCTCCCGTACCCGGTCCATCCCGGCGTCGGCCAGCACGTCCAGGGCCGGGTCGAGGGCGGCCATCCCGAGCACCGGCGGGGTGCCCACCAGGAACCGCTCCGGGCCGGGCGCGGGATCGTAGCCGGCACCCATCCCGAACTGGTCGCGCTGGCCGAACCAGCCCCAGATCGGCTGCCGCAGCGACTCCTGCGACTCCCGCCGCACGTAGAGGAAGGCCGGCGCGCCGGGACCGCCGTTGAGGTACTTGTAGGTGCAGCCGACCGCGAGGTCGACACCGGCGCCGGTCAGGTCCAACGGCACCGAGCCGACCGCGTGCGACAGGTCCCACAGCACCAGCGCGCCGACCCGGTGGGCGGCGGCCGTCACCGCCGCCATGTCCAGCAGCGCCCCGCAGCGGTACGACACCGCCGACAGCACCACCAGCGCCACGTCCTCGGTCAGTGCCCCGGTCAGGGTGGCCTGGTCCAGCCCCTCGTCCAGGTCGGAGGGGAGCAGCCGCAGGGTGTGCCCCCGCTGGGCGGCCAACCCCTCCAGCAGGTAACGGTCGGTGGGGAACTCCTCGGCGTCGGCCAGGATCGTCCGCCGGCCGGGTCGGGCGTCGAGGGCGGCGGCGGCCAGCTTGTAGAGGTTGACCGAGGTGGAGTCGGAGACGATCACCTCGCCGTCGCGGGCACCCAGCGCGTGGGTGGCGATCCGGTCGCCGATGCGGCGCGGCCACTCGATCCAGGTCGGCCAGCTCCGGACCAGCTCGGTGCCCCAGCCGTCGCGCACCAGCGCGGCCAGGTGGTCGCCGGTGGCGGCCGGTAACCGGCCCAGCGAGTTGCCGTCGAGGTAACACAGGTCGTCCACCACGAACCGGTCCCGTAGTCCGGCCAGCGGGTCGGCGGCGTCCCACTCCTGCGCGACCTGCCGGGACGTGTGCTCAGCCATGGTGTCCTCCCTCCGCCCGGACACCCGGGCCGATGCAGGCTAGCTGATCAGCCCGGTGGTCGGTAACGGCCGGTGGCCCCTGCACCCCGTACCCCGGCCGGTCGGTTCCGGTCAGCCGACCGGCACGGTGGCGGTGACGGTGGCCTGGTCGACCTCGCTGGTCCGGACCGTGAACCGGATCGTCCAGTCGCCGCGCGCCGGCAGGCTGATCTCCGCACTGCCGTGGTGCGGCTCGGGGCTCTCCACCGGCACGACCATCGGCTCGATCCCGGCGGCCGGTAGGGCGAGGCTGACCGTCCACTGGACCACCGGCAACGGCTGCCCCTGCGGGGTGTAGACGTAGGCGTGCAACGAGTTCGGCACGCCCACCCGGACCGGATAGACGTCGAACTGGAGGGTGTAGTAGCCGCTGGTGAGGGTCTGGGCGACGCCTTCCCGGCTGGCCCGGGCGGCCTGGGTGTCGGCGGTCCGGCCGGGCGGGGTCTGCACCAGCACGGCGGTCAGCGCCAGCACCACCGCGGTGGCGGCGAGCTCCACCCCGGCGGCCCGCGCGACCCGGCCGGGCCGGTCGGCGGCCCGGCCGCCGCGCACCATCCGCCGCTGCCCGGCCGCGACGACGAGCACGGCGGCGAGCAGGGCCGCCTTCGCGCAGAGCAGCCGACCGTACGTGGTGCCGAACAGCGCGCCGGGCCGGCCGAGTTCGATCGCGGCCTGCCCCACCCCGGAGGCGACCAGCCACCCCACCGCGATGGCCGCCCACCGCGACCAGGCCGGCAGGATCCGGGCCAGCACCCGCCGGTGGGTGCCGGGCAGCACGAACACCGCCAGGACGAACAGCCCACCCAGCCACACGCTCATCCCGGCCAGGTGCACCACGTCGGCCAGGATGCTCACCGGCGGCAGCGGGGACGCCACCGGATGCCCGGCCAGCGGCCAGGTGAGCAGCCCGGCCAGGGCCACCACCGCCAGCGCCGCCCGCCGGCCCCGACCGCCCCGGCCGCCGGCCACCGCCGGCAACAGCACGGCGGCGAGCCCGACCAGCGCCAGCCGGGCACCGAGCACCGGCCCGACGTCGCTGCCCGCCACCGCCGTCAGGTCACCCCGGGCCAGAGCGCCGACCGGCACCCCCACCATGTCCGCGGCCTGGGTCACCCACGTCCCGACGGTGCCGACCGCCACCAGGGCCAGCCCGACCTGCCCGGTGGCGGTCACCGCCCGCCGACGGCGACGGCGGGGCCACCCCGCCGCGCCGAGCAGCGCGGGACCGGCCACCAGCACCAGCCCCAGGTAGCCGACGAACCGGGCGGCCGGGGTCAGCGCCCCGGCGGGCCGCTCGTCCACGACGACCGGCTCCGGTGGCGTCGCCGACGGCGCCCCGGCGGAGTAGGCGAAACTCCCGGCGACCGGGTGGCTGTCGGCCGAGATCACCCGGTAACTGACCAGGTAGGTGCCGAGCGGCCGGTCCGGCACCCGCACCGGGATCCGCAGGGTGGCGCCCTGCGCGACCGGATCCCCGGCGGTGACCCGCCGCCCGTCCGGGCCGAGCACCTGCACCCGGCCGACGACCGGGGAGACCGATTCGCTGAAGACCAGCACCACCTCCGCGGGCGGTGCACCGATCACCGCGTCCCGGACCGGGCTGGTGGCGACCAGCGCGGCGTGGGCGGCGGCCGGCGTCGCCGGGGTCAGCGGTACGGACAGCAGCGCGAGGAGCAACCCCAGCAGCACGGCGGAACGGGTGGTACGCACACCCAGTGGTTCGGATTCGATGATCACATGGTTCAACCGGCGTCGGAATGATCTGCACCGCCGGTCGGCCGGGAGCGCAGGGCCAGCGCCAGCACGAGGCGGGCGTCCGGATCGTCCAGCGCCGGGCCGAACAGGGCACGGAGCTGGCGCATCCGGTACCGGACCGTCTGCGGGTGGGTGTGCAGGTCCTCGGCGACCGCGACCACCTGCCCCTGCCGGCGCAGCCAGCCGTGCAGGGTCTCTGCCAGGGTCCGTCGGGTGGTCGGCCGGAGCCCGGCCAGCGGGGCCAGCACCGTGTCGGCGAGGTGTCCGGCCAGGCCGGGCTCCCAGTCGGTGAGCAGGGTGAGCAGGTGGTCGTCGCAGGACACCACCGGGTCCGGGCCGAGCGCGCCCTGCTGGTGCAGGCTCAACGCCCGGCGGGACAGCCGGTACGACAGCCGGGCCCGGTGCCGCGCCACCGCCGGACCGACCGCGGCCCGCCGCCCGGCCAGCGCCTGCCGGGCCTGGTCGAGCCGGCCGGGGGTACGCGGTTCGGGCAGCACCAGCCGTACGGCGTCACCGATGACGGTGGCGACCGTGCCCGCGCCGACGACGCGGGCCAGGTGCTCGGCATCGGTGCCGTGCACACTGACCACCGCCACGGTGGCCGGCAACGGCCAGCGGGCCGTCTCGGCGGCGGCGCGCAGCACCTCCTCGGCCGGCGGGTCGGGCTGCACGAGCAGGGTGACCAGGCGGCGTCGGAGGGTGGCCCAGTCCTGGGCGGTGTCCCGCTGCTCGTCGAGGAACCCCTCGGCGGCGGCACCGGCCAGCGCGTCGGCGTAGCCGAACAGTGCCCCGGCGATCACGTACAGGTCGGTGGGGGCCGGCCCGGCGTCCGTGCCGGTCGGCCCGGCAGCCGTCCCCGCCCCTCCGGCGTCCGGGCCGGTCGACCGGGCGTCCGGGCCGGTCGGGGTGCCGCCCGTCGCGGCCGGGGCGGCGGCCTGCTCCACCAGGAACGCCCAGATGTCCCGCGCCCCCAGGGTCAGCACGGCGCGGAGCGCGTCGACCCGGTGCCCCTCGCGGTACTCGGTGCGGCCCAGGGTGTGGAACACCGCCCGGGTGGGGGCCAGTGCCCGGTCGGGTTCGGCGACCGCGTCGACGAACGTGTCGACGGCGGTCCGCACGCCCAGGGCCAGGCCCTGCCCCTGCCCGCCGGTCAGCGAGCGGCCCTGCTCCCGCATCGCCGCCCGGACGGTGCCGAGGATCCGCAGGTGCAGCGCCCCCCGCAGTCCCCGCAGGTGGTCGCCGACGGTGGGCGGAAGACCGGCGAGGCCCGGCTCGATGTCGAGCAGCGTGTCGGACACGGTCGGCCTCCTTTGTCATCCAGGTGACAATTCCGGTGGCGAATACTGCGCCCCGGGACGGATCATTTTGGCATTCCCGTTCGTAGGGTCGGCGCATGAACACGGACGTCATCGTGGTCGGCGCCGGTCTCGCCGGCCTGGTCGCCGCCGTCGAGGCCGCCGACGCCGGCCGGCGCGTGCTGCTGCTGGACCAGGAGTCGGCGGAGAACCTCGGTGGCCAGGCATACTGGTCGTTCGGCGGGCTCTTCTTCGTCGACTCGCCCGAGCAGCGGCGGATGGGCATCCGCGACTCGGTCGAGCTGGCCTGGCAGGACTGGACCGGCAGCGCCGCCTTCGACCGGCCCGAGGACCACTGGCCGCGCCAGTGGGCACAGGCGTACGTGCACTTCGCCGCCGGGGAGAAGCGGGCCTGGCTGCGGTCGCTGGGGCACCGGGTCTTCCCGGTGGTGAGCTGGGCCGAGCGGGGCGGGGGAGCGGCCCACGGGCACGGCAACTCCGTACCCCGGTTCCACGTCACCTGGGGCACCGGTCCCGGCGTGGTCGAGCCGTTCGCCCGGCGGGTGCACGCCGCCGTCGCCGCGGGGCGGATGACGCTGCTGTTCCGGCACCGGGTCGACGAGCTCGTCACCACCGGGGGCGTGGTCACCGGGGTACGCGGCGCGGTCCTCGCCCCCGACGACGCGCCCCGGGGACGCAGCAGCTCCCGGGAGGTCGTCGGCGACTTCAGCCACGGCGCGCAGGCGGTGGTCGTCACCTCGGGCGGCATCGGCGGCAACCACGACCTCGTCCGGCGGGCCTGGCCGGCCCGGCTCGGCACCCCGCCCACCCGGATGGTCACCGGCGTCCCCGCCCACGTCGACGGCCGGATGCTCGCCATCACCGAGACCGCCGGCGGGCAGGTGATCAACCCGGACCGGATGTGGCACTACACCGAGGGGCTGCGGAACTGGGATCCGATCTGGCCGCAGCACGGCATCCGCATCCTGCCCGGCCCGTCCTCGCTCTGGCTCGACGCCACCGGGGCCCGGCTGCCGGCCCCGCTGTTCCCCGGCTTCGACACCCTGGCCACCCTGCGGCACCTGCGGGCCACCGGCCACGACTACAGCTGGTTCCTGCTCACCCAGAAGATCATCGAGAAGGAGTTCGCGCTGTCGGGCTCGGAGCAGAACCCGGACCTGACCAACCGCAGCGTCCGGCAGGTGCTGCAGCGGGTCCGGCCGGGCGCACCCGGGCCGGTGGAGGCGTTCAAGCGGCACGGGGCCGACTTCGTCGTCGCGGACACCCTGCCGGAGCTGGTCAACGGGATGAACAAGCTGGCCGCCGAGACCGACGGGCCGCAGCTCGACGTCACCGCGCTGACCGCCCTGGTCGAGGCGCGCGACCGCGGGATCACCCACCCGTTCGGAAAGGACGCCCAGCTCACCGCGATCCGGGGCGCCCGTCGCTACCGGGGCGACCGGCTGATCCGGGTCGCCACCCCGCACCGGCTGCTCGACCCGGCGGCCGGTCCGCTGATCGCGGTGCAGCTGCACGTGCTCACCCGCAAGAGCCTCGGCGGGCTGCACACCGACCTGTCCGCCCGGGTGCTGCGCCCGGACGGGGAACCACTGGGCGGGGTGTACGCCGCCGGTGAGGTCGCCGGATTCGGTGGCGGCGGCATGCACGGCTACAGCGCGCTGGAGGGCACCTTCCTCGGCGGCTGCCTCTTCTCCGGCCGGACCGCCGGCCGGGCCGCGGCGGCAGCGGCCGGCTGACCGGCGTCCCGGCCCGGTCGTCCGTGCCGGCCCGGCCCGCTCCGGCCGTTGCCGGCCCGGCTCGCTCCGCCTGTACGGCCCGGCTGGTGGCGTCCCTGTTCGTCGCGGCCCCGGCCCGGTCGTCCGCCCGACCGGGGCCGGACGGCGGCCGGCTCCGGACTCACTACGCTCGTCGGTCGTGGACGACGACGCGCTGACCGGGATGGTCACCCTCCCGGCCGGGAGGGTGACCCTGTCCGACCGGCGGACCGAGCGTCGCTGGTCGGTCGGGGTGGCGGCGTACCGGCTGGGCGTCGTGCCGGTCACCCAGGGGTGGTACGCCCGGGTCACCGGCGAGCGACCCGGCACCGCCCGGGGCGACCGGCTGCCCGTCGAGGGGGTGTCCTGGTCGGACGCGGTGCGCTTCTGCGTCGCGCTGTCCCGGCAGGAGGGGCTGACACCCGCGTACCGGCTGCACGACGACGGTGAGGGCGTCGACTGGGACCGGGCCGCCGACGGCTACCGGCTGCCCACCGAAGCCGAGTGGGAGTACGCCTGCCGGGCCGGCACCACCGGCCCGCGCTACGGGCCGCTCGACGAGATCGCCTGGTACCGGGGCAACTCCGGTGGTCGGCTGCACCCGGCGGGTGACCGTCAGCCCAACCGGTGGGGCCTGCACGACCTGCTCGGCAACGTCTGGGAATGGTGCTGGGACGTCTACGACGCCGAGGTGTACGGCAGCTACCGGGTGCTGCGCGGGGGCGGCTGGTTCGACGAACACTGGAGCTGCCGGGCCTCGGTACGCCGCCGCAGCCACCCGACGTTCCGGATCGACGACGTCGGCTTCCGGCTGGCCCGCTCGCTGCCCCGCTGACTCCCGGAACGACGCGGCGTGTGCCCGGCAGGGGCGCGGGGCCGGGTGGTGCCCGGCGTGGGACGCGGCCCGGGGCGCGGGTGCGGATCAGGGCAGGCGGCGGGTGCTCTGCCGCACGATCAGCGGGGTGGCCAGCTCGATCCGGTGGCTGTCCAGTCCCTCGCCGGCGACCAGCGACAGCAGCATCCGGGTCGCCATCCCGGCCATCTCGGCCAGCGGCTGGCGGACGGTGGTCAGCGGCGGTGCGGCCCACCGGGCGGAGTCGAGGTCGTCGAAGCCGACGATGCTGATGTCGTCGGGCACCCGGGCACCGCGCTCGTACAACGCCTCGTAGGCGCCCAACGCCATCTCGTCGGCGCAGGCGAACACGGCGGTGGGCGGCTGGGCGAGATCCAGCAGGGCGTTCATCTCCCGGTACCCCGAGGGGGAGGTGAAGTCGCCGTGCCGGACGTACCCGGCGGGGATCTTGCGGTTGGCGGCGTTCATCGCGGCCCGGTACCCGTCGAGCCGGGCGCGGCTGCACGGCACGGTCGGCGGCCCGCCGATCACGGCGATCCGGTGGTGGCCCAGGTCGAGCAGGTGCTCGGCGGCGGCCACCCCACCGGACCAGTTGGTCGCGCCCACCGACGGGATGCCCGCGCCCGGCTGGCCGGCCGGGTCGATGATGACCACCGGGATGCCGAGCTCGTCGAGCTGCCCCTGCTGGCTGGGGGAGAGGTCGGAGAGCACGAGCAGCACCCCGTCGCAGCGGCGTTTGGAGAGCTGCTCGATCCACCGCCGGTCGGGACGACTGCGGCTGCGGCCGTGTACCGCGGAGACGACCACCCCGACCCCGGCCCGGTAGGCCAGCTCCTCGACGCCGTCGAGGATCTGCATCGCCCAGGGGCTGCCGAGATCCTTGAAGACCAGGTCGATGAGGCCGGCGGCGCCGGGCATCGCGGGCGCCCGGCGGGCGGTGTACGACCGCCGGTCGAGCAGGTCCTGGATCCGCCGTCGGGTCGCCGGGGCGACGTCGGGGCGACCGTTGAGCACCTTCGAGACGGTGGGGACGGACACCCCCGCGGCCGTCGCGATCTCCGACAGCGTCGCCCGGTCTTCCGCCATGCCCGTCTCCTCACAGTCACACGCCCGCGGGCAGCATAGCCCGAAAGTTTCGGAAATCGGGGGCGGGCCGACCGGTTCGGCGTTTCGGCCGGTCCGCCACCGCCGTTCGCCGCCGCGCGCTGCCGGGGCGTACCACCGGAGGGTGCGGCAGCCGAAACTTTCCCGAAACGGTCGTCCGGCGGCCGGGCGTCGTCGTCCCGGCCGCCGGCGACCGGACGGGAGCCGTGCCCGGCGTGGTCCGGGCCGGGTCGGCAGGTGCCGGATTTCGGCACCGGTCGCCGATGCGGCATGCTGTGCCGCAACGGCGGGAACCTCTGCCGGTGGCCGGCGACGACCCGCGGACACGCGGTCGTCCCTGCGCGAGACGTGCGGGAGGGCAGGACGGCGATGGCCGAGGCGTGGCGTTCCGTGTTCACCGGCACCAGCGAGATGGCGGCGCGGATGCGCGCCGTCGACTGGTCCGCCACCTCCCTCGGCCCGGTCGACGGATGGCCGGCGAGCCTGCGCACGGCCACCCGGATCTGCCTGACCTCCCGCTTCCCGATGATCGTGTGGTGGGGGCCGGAGCTGCGGTTCCTCTACAACGACGCCTACGGCCCGCTGCTCGGCAGCAAGCATCCCGCGCTGGGCAAGCCGGGCGACCAGGTGTGGGCCGAGATCTGGCACATCATCGGGCCGATGCTGCGCGGCGTGGTCGAGACCGGCGAGGCGACCTGGTCGGAGGACCTCCTGCTGCCGATGAACCGGCACGGCTACTGGGAGGAGACCTACTGGACGTACTCCTACAGCCCGCTGCACGACGACGACGGCGTGGTACGGGGTGTCTTCACCGCGGTGAGCGACACCACCGAGCGGGTGATCGGCCAGCGCCGGCTCGCCGCCCTGCAGGACCTCGGCGCGCAGGCCGGCACCGCCCGTACCGTGGGCGAGGCGTGCGGGCTGGTCGCCGCGTCGCTCGGCCGGGCCGGGGTGGACGTGCCGTATGCGGCGGTGCACCTGCGTACCGCGGGCGGTGCCCTGCGGCTGGCCGCCAGCACGCTGGCCGGCGAGGCCGACCGGGCCGCCGCCGGGGACACCGCGGCGGTGTGGCCGGTGGCCGACGTCCTCGCCGACGGTCAGCCGGCGCACGTCACCGACGTCGTCGCCCGGATCGGCGAGCTGCCCACGGGCGGCTGGCAGACCGCGCCCACCGAGGCGGTGGTGCTGCCGCTGCACGGCGAGACCGGCGCCGAGGACATCGGCGTCATCGTGCTGGCCGCCAGTGCCGGCCGGGCGCTCGACGAGGGCTACCGCACCTTCCTCGACCTGGTGGCCCGGCAGACCGCCGCCCTGATCAACGGCGCGGTGGCCTACGAGGTGCAGCAGCAGCGGGCCGAGGAGCTGGTGGAGCTGGACCGGGCGAAGACGGCGTTCTTCTCCAACATCAGCCACGAGTTCCGCACCCCGCTCACCCTGATCAACGGACCGTTGCAGGAGCTGCGCGCCCGGCTGGGCGACCGGGACGAGCAGGTCCGCGACGAGCTGGAGGTGATCAACCGCAACGCGCTGCGGTTGGGCAAGCTGGTCACCGCGCTGCTCGACTTCTCCCGCATCGAGGCCGGCCGGATGCAGGCGAGCTACGAGCCCGTCGACCTGGCCCGGTTCACCGCCGAGCTGGCCAGTGTCTTCCGGGCGGCTGTCGAACGCGCCGGCCTGACCCTGGACGTGGACTGCCCGCCGCTGTCCGGCCCGGTGCACGTCGACCGGACGATGTGGGAGAAGGTGGTCCTCAACCTGCTCAGCAACGCCCTGAAGTTCACCTTCCACGGCGGCATCCGGGTCTCGGTGGCCGAGCGCGACGGGGTGCCGACCGTGCAGGTCGCCGACACCGGCATCGGCGTGTCGGCCGACGAGATACCCCGGCTGTTCGAACGGTTCCACCGGGTGCCACAGGCCCGGTCCCGGTCGCACGAGGGCAGCGGGATCGGACTGGCCCTGGTCAGGGAACTGGTCGGCCTGCACGGCGGCACGATCGCCGTGGACAGCACCCCGGACGTCGGCACCACCTTCACCGTGCGGATCCCGTTCGGCGTCGCCCACCTGCCCGCCGAGCACGTCGTCGGAGACACCGGATCCACGGCGCCGTCGGACACCGCCGAGCCGTTCGTCCGGGAGGCGCTGCGCTGGCTGCCCGCCGACGACACCGACCACCGGCCGCTGCCGGAGCCGACGCGGTCCGACGACGTCGGCCCGGACCGCCCCCGGGTGCTGATCGCCGACGACAACGCGGACATGCGGGAGTACCTGCACCGGCTGCTGCGCTCCCGCTACGACGTCACCGCGGTGGGAGACGGCTACGCCGCCCTGGCCCGCGCCCGCACCGACCTGCCCGACCTGATCGTCAGCGACGTGATGATGCCCGGCCTGGACGGCCTCGAACTGGTCGCCGCGCTCCGCGCGGATCCCCGCACCATGGGGGTGCCGGTGCTGCTGCTGTCGGCCCGCGCGGGTCAGGAGGCCGCCGTCGAGGGGCTGGAGGCCGGCGCCGACGACTACCTGGTCAAGCCGTTCTCCGCCGAGGAACTCCTGGCCCGGGTCCGCGCCAACGTCGACCTGGCCCGGCTGCGCAACCACCACGCCACCTGGCGGACCGCGATGATCAACTCGTTGCAGGAGGGCTTCTTCGTCCTGGACGCCGAGGGTGTCCTGGTCGAGATGAACACCGCCTTCGCCGACCTGTTCGGCTACGGCCCGGAGGGGCTGCCCTACCGCCCCCGCTACCCGTGGTGGCCCGACGACCCGGCCGACCCGTCGGCGAACCGGCTGGTGGCCGACGCGTTCGCCCAGGCCATGACAGTGACGCACGGCTCGTTCGTGGTGCCGCTGCGACACCGCGACGGGCACCGGCTCTGGACGGCCGTCGCGTTCAACGCGGTCACCGACGACCACGGCCGGCGGATGGTCGTCGGCACCATCCGCGACGTCACCGCCGAACGGTACGCGGTTCAGCGGGAGACCGCCCTCAGCGTGCTCAACCAGCGGCTGTCCCGGGCCGCCAGCACCGTCGAGGTGCTCCAGGCCGGGGTGGAGGAGCTGCGCCACCTGTGGCAGGCGCACCGGGTGTTCGCCACCCACTGGGCGGCGGACGACGCACCCACCCTGACCGCCACCCCCGACGTCGACTGGGCGCAGCTCCCCGGCCCGGTCCGCGACACGATCACCGGGCTCCGGTCGCAGCCGGCGCTGCGGGTGACCATCGACCCGGCCACCGGCGTCCGGCCGGCCGGTGCCGGCACCACTGTCGACTCGCCGCAGGGTCCGCTGGTGATCTGGCTCGAACTCGACCCGGCGCGCGGTTTCGGCACCGAGGACCAGATGCTGCTGCTGCTCCTGTGCGGGGCGCTCGGCCAGGCGTTGCAGCGCGCCCACGCCGCCGACCAGCAGCGCGCGGTGGCGGTCGCGCTGCAACGCGCCATCCTCGGCCCGGCCGACCTGCCCGAGGGCTTCGCCGTCCGCTACGAGCCGGCCACCCGCCCGCTCGAGGTCGGCGGCGACTGGTACGACGCGGTGAACCTGCCGGACGGCCGGATCGGCATCGTCGTCGGCGACTGCGTCGGCCGGGGGCTGCCCGCCGCCGCGGTGATGGGGCAACTGCGCAGTGCCTGCCGGGCGCTGCTGCTGGAGGCGTCCAGCCCGGCGCAGGTGCTCACCGCGCTGGACCGGTTCGCCCGGATGCTGCCCGGGGCGGCCTGCACCACGGTGTTCTGCGGCATCCTCGACCCGGAGACCGGAAAGCTGACCTACAGCAGCGCCGGGCATCCGCCCGCGATCCTGACCCACCCCGACGGCCGCACCGAGCTGCTCGCCGGCGGGCGGGGCAGCCCGCTGGGCATCCCGTCGGGGGGCGGACGCCCCGACGCCACCTGTGTCGTCCCGCCCCGCGCCGTGCTGCTGCTCTACACCGACGGTCTGGTGGAGCGCCGCCGCCAGTCACTCGACACCGGGATCGCGCAGGCCGCCTCGGCCGTCCGCGAGGACCACGCCATGGGCGTGGAGCAGCTCGCCGACCGGGTGATGAGCCGGATGACCCCGCAGGGCGGCTACGACGACATCGCCCTGCTGCTCTACCGTCATCCGGCTCCGCTGGAGCTGTCGTTCCCCGCCGACCGGTCGCAGATGGCGCCGGTGCGCTCCACCCTGCGGCAGTGGCTGCGGCGCACCGGCGCCGATCCGCACCTGGCCCAGGACGTGCTGGTGGCCACCGGTGAGGCCTGCGCGAACGCGGTCGAGCACGGCCACCGCGACGCCCGCCCCGGCCTGATCCGGCTGCTCGCCGTGGCCACCGGCGCCGACCTGTTCGTCACGGTGGTCGACTCGGGACGGTGGAAGGTACCCGAGCTCGATCACGAACGGGGACGCGGCATCAAGCTGATGCGCGCGTTGATGGCACACGTCGACATCCGGACCACCGACACCGGCACCACCGTCGAGCTGCACACGAGGATCCCCGCATGAACACGCCTCTGGACCTGGCCACCGGCCTCCAGGCGGACGGCGCCCCGGTGCTGACCGTCGTCGGCGAGATCGACATGAGCAACGCCGACCTGTTCCGGACGGCGATCGCCGACGCCGTCGTGGACGGACACCGGCTGACCGTGGACCTGACCGCCGTGGAGTACCTGGACAGCGCGGCGCTCGCGGCGTTGTTCGCCCACGTCGACCAGCTCCGGGTGGTGGCCAATCCGTTGCTGGACAGCGTGCTGACCATCTCCGGTCTGCGCGACCTCACCACGGTGACGATCCGGGACTGACCCGACCGGTCGACCGCCGGGCACCGAAGGACCGGCCGACCCGTACGCCCGGCGGGTCGGGGCCTGCCGCTTCGGGCGGTCCCGGCCGGCACGATCGCGAACCCGACAGCTCCGCCGGGTCCGCCGCCCTACGCTCGCCCTGCCGCCGACGAGCGTGAGGTGGGTGACCCATGGACAGCACTGGACACCGTCCACCGTCGACCGCTCCCACACCCGGTGCCCCGCACACCGACGCACCCTCGGGGGCTCCTCCCGCACCGGCCGCCACCGTGCCCACCGCCGGTGTCGTGCCGTCCCCGCCGAGACCCGACCGGCCGCGCCGGCCACCGCTCACCCGGCTGCGCTGGCTGCACCTGCTGGTGCTGTGCTGCCTGGCCGGGGTGGGGGTGGCGGCCGGCGACGCCGCCTTCGTCGTCCACGACCTCGGCCGCTGGGGCGAGGTCCAGGCGTGCGCGGCACTGCGGGACCTGCCGCCGGACGGCGGACAGGCCGCCCGCCTGATCGGCCGGGGCGACGAGTACGACCGGTGCGCCGCCGGCTTCGAGGCCACCCGGGGGCTGTCCCAGGGCGGCGGGGCGGTGGCTACGCTCGTCCTCGCCGGAGTGGCCGTGCTGCTCGACAGCCTGTCCGCGCGGCGGGCCGTGTGGCGTCGGGTCCGCCGCCGGCCGGTCGGCGCGCGGGGCGCCGTCGTCGTCCGGGAGCGCTTCGACCACTGGTGCGCCACGCTGGGGCTCGGCGGCCGGCAGCCCCGGCTGGTCGTCGCGCCGATCGGCGTGCGGCAGGCGTACACCACGGCGGTGCCGTTCGGTCGGCCGCTGGTGGTGGTGCCGGTCGCGCACGCGTACGGCAGCCGCGACCTGCTCGACCTGGTGCTGCTGCACGAGTTGGCCCACGTCCGGGCCCGGGACGTGGCGTGGGCCTCGGCGACCTGGTGGACCGGCTGGCTCACCCTGCCCGTGCTGTTGCTGGCGCTGGCACCGGTCCTGCTCCGTCCGGGGCCGTCGACCCGGCACTACGCGTTGACCCTGCCGGTCACTGCCCTGCTCGCGGCGGTGGTCCTGCTGCTGCGGGCGGCGGTGCTGCGGCGGCGTGAGCATGCCGCCGACCGGTTCGCGGTCGACCACGCCGACCTGCGCGACGCCCTGGCGGCGGCTGTCGGCGACGACGACGGGCGACGGGCGTGGCGCAGCATACCGGGCAGGTTGCTGGCCCGGCACCCGACGGGTCCGCAGCGGGTTCGCGCACTGGACCGCGACCCGCACTGGGAGGACGGCTTCGTCGTCGCGGTGGTGGCCGGCCTGGTGGCGATGTTCGCGTTCCAGTCGCTGCTCAGGCCGTTGCAGCGGTGGGACAGTCCGGTGCCGTCCGTCGATGCCGGTGACCTGGCCCTGGCCGTCGCGGCGCTGCTCTGGACGCTCGTCGTGGTGCCGCTGTGGTCCCGCCGTCCCGTGTCGGTCACGCGGCGGTGGGGTCGGATGCTCGGTTCCGGGCTGGGGTTGGCCGCCGGCTACGTCCTGCCCGGCTACGGCGCGACCCGTGCGGTGTACGGCGTGTTCCTGGCCGGCTTCGAGGTCGGCGCGTTCGCCCTGATGCTGCCCGTACTGGTCGGGGTGGGCGCGGTGGCGCTCGGGTCCGCCGAGGCGCTGGCGCGGATGCCGAGGGACGCCCGTCGTGCCGTGGCCATGGCGGCGACGGTGCTCGCCGTGGCGGTCCTGCTGACGGCGGTGCTGATCACCGCCACCCTGCTGGTGTTCGGGCACTGGGCCTGGCACAGCGGGCCGATCGACCGGGCATTGTGGAGCACGCCCGGCCCTGTCGCGCGCTGCGCGCTGCTGGCGGTGCCGGTGGCCGCGCTGCTGCTGGTCCGCCGGCCCGCCCGAGAGGGCCGACGCCCGAGGGTCCACCGTCGACCGGTCGCCGGATCGAAGCGGCTGACCGCGGCGGTCCTGCTGACCGGGGCCGCGGCGGTCGGCGCGGGGGTCGCCGCGACCGACCTGCTGGCTGGGCGGTCCGCCGGTGGGGATGCCTTCTATCTGCTGTTTCTGCGGTGGTGGCTGTGCGCGGCGGCCGGCTGGTCTGTCGCGGCGGTGGTGCTGCTGGCCCGCGGCGTACGCGGTGTCGTCCTGGCCTGGTCGGTCGGCGCGGGGGTCACCGCGGTCGCCGGGATCGTCCACTTCGCCCGGGACGCCGCCGGGGGAACCGATCCGGCACTGCCGCACCTGCGGGGCTTCCTCGAACGGCCGGCGTGGCTGCTCACCGGGGCGCTGGTCTGCTCGCTGCCGCCGCTGCTGCTCTCGCGCGACCTGGGAGCCGCCTGGTGGGTGCGGAGGGTACGCCGACCGGATCGCGGCGGCACCGGTCACCGGAGCCGCCGGTGGCGGGCCTTCTGGCCGCTACCGGTGACCACGGCGACGCTGGCCGTCGCGGTGGTCGGCGTGGTGGCGCTGGGCTGGACGGCGCCGGTGACCGGCCGGGCCGGCGACTGGGACCTGCTGCGGTCGGCCCGGGTGGATCCCGCCGCCCCGGACGACGGACGGAGTCGACCGGCCGCCCGGGATCCGGGTCGGCCACTGGACCGGTCGGCCATCGACGCCGCCCTGACCGAGGCGCGGCGGGGCCTGCCGTCGACGTGGAGCCTCACCCCGGGCGTCCAGCCGTTCGGTGAGGTCGATCCGGTCCGGGTGCGTCCCCGGTCCTGCGCGGACCGGTTCGCCGCCGATTCCCGGGCCGAGCGGGACCTGGCGGCGGCCGCCGACGGCACGCTCGTGGTGGCGGTGCCGGCGAGCACCTTGCCGCCGCTGGGCGCGACCCTGCGGCTGCGGGTGACCTCCTACCCGACGGCGCAGGCGGCGACCCGGCTGCTCACGGCGCAACGGGAGGTCGTCACCGCCTGCCCCCGGTGGTCGGTGCCGTCGCCGCTCGCCGACGGGCGGGTGGCGCACCGCTGGGTGGTGGCCATGCCCCGCCCCGATCTGCCGTACGACAGCTTCCGGGTCAGGATCACCGAATCCTCGGCGGTCGGCGGGCTGCCGGTCGTCGTGGGTGGGGCGCGGGTCGTCGTCGCGGTGGGACACACCGTGCTGTCCGCCGAGATCGGCTACGGCATTCCGTTCCGGGACCAGTTGACGCCCAAGGAACAGCTCCTGCTGGACGACCTGACGGTGGTCGGCGCCCGGTTGGTCATCCATGCCCTTGATTCCTGAGGGGTGGTCCTGTCCGGTCACCCCGTCCGCGATCCACCCGACCGATCGGCGGTAGACGATGACAGAGTCGACGGACCGGTCGCTGCGGCTCAGCGACCTCGTGGAGGAGGTGGTGCGGACCGCCGCGCCGCAGGAGACGGCGCTGCTGCCGGAGGTCACCGCGGCCTGGCTCGCCGGTGATCTGGGGGAGCCGGTACGGGTCGGGCGGTGGCGCGGCGGGCGGATCGGCGTGGGACTGGACGACGGACTGCTGGTGACCGTGGTCTTTCCGGTGTTGACGGCGGCGCTCAGCCGGATGCCGGCACCCGGCGCGGAGCGTGGCCGGCGACGCCGCTGGCAGCGGCTGCGACGACACCCACGGGTCGACGCGCCGGTCGCCCGGGAGCTTCCGGCACGGGCCGATGCGGTCCGCGCGGCGGTTCTCGCCGTCGGACCCGTCGTCGGTGTCTCCCCCCGACGGTGCCGGCTGATCGCCGACGCCGCGTACGCCGTCCTGCTGCGGCACCGGTCCGGGGGCGGATCGTGACCGGCCGCACGACCCGCCGCCGGGTTCTGGGACTGGCGGGGCTCACCCTGAGCGGGCTGCTGGTCGGCTGCGCCGACCGTGAACCGTCCGACGGGCCGCCGCCGGTTCCCGGCACCTCGCCGACGCCCGTCGGCACCTCACCGGCCGCCCGGGGCCTCCTGGTCGACCGGCTCGCCGACTATCCGGGAGGCTTCCGGTTCACCCCGACGAACACCGTGCCCGCCGACGAGGCGACGGTCGCCCGGAACCGGTTGGCGCTGCGTACCGAGCTGGCGGCCCTGCTCGCCTGGGCCAGGACGCACGGTCACCCGGAACTGCGCCCGGCGCTCCCCGCCGACGTGGGCGGCGACGGGTACCTGCTGGATCCGCTCGCCGGCAACGACCCGACCTTGGACACCGTGCCGCTGTCCGGCGCCCGGGAGCCGTTCGGCCGGCTGATCCCGGACGACGAGACGGTCACGAGCCACCTGAGCACCCGCCAGGCCGGCTTCGCGCTGGTGATGCTCAAGGTGGTGCTGTCCCGCGTGGACTACGCCAGGCTGGTCACCGACTCCCCGCTGGTCCGGGCGGCGGCCGGAAAGAGCGTGATAACCGTCTATCCATTCACCGCCGCCGAGCCGCCGGGCGGTGACCGCTACCTGTCACTGCTGCCCGGCCTGCGCAGGGCGTTCCGGGAAGACCCGACGCGGCGGTGGCTGGTGACCAACCCGGGGGAGAACCTGTCCCCGGCGGACCGGCGCCGGCTCCTCGCTGGCGGCGGCACGTTGCACACCGCCGAGGGCTACCGGGTGGTGTACGTGGACAGTGCCCGCGCCGGCTACGTCCCGGCGACCGTCGCCCGCGCCCTGTACGACGGCCTGCGGGCAGCTGGGAAGCAGAGCCACCCCCCGAAATAGTCCCGGTCGGCGGGACCGCCGCCCGAGACCGCCCTGGTCAGCGGGGCTGACCTCGGAGACAGCTCCGGCCTCAGCCGGCCAGCACACCGAACTCGTTGCCGTCCGGGTCGGCCAGCACGACGACGCCGTCCGCGTCGACCTCGACCCGGGTGGCCCCGAGGTCGACCAGCCGATCGACCGCCGCCTGCCGGTCACCCTCGGGCACCAGGTCGAAGCGTTGCCGGTTGCGCCCCCGCTTGGGGTTCACCGGCGGGCCGCCCCAGGCGACCTTGGTGCCACCGTCCGGCGACTGGACGGCGGTCTCCTCGTCCCGGTCCCACACCAGCGGCCAGCCCAGCGCCGAGCTCCAGAAGAGGCCCACCGCCCGGGTGCCGTCGCAGGCGATCTCGCCGAGCAGGCCGCACCCGGCGAGGAAGGAGTTGCCCGGCCCGATGACGCAGAACTCGTTGCCCTCGGGATCGGCCAACACGACGTGCCGCTCCTCGGGCCGCTGCCCGACGTCGAGGTGGGTGCCGCCGAGATCCAGCGCGGTCGCCACCTGCTGCTGCTGGTCGTCGGGGTCGGTGCTGGTCAGGTGCAGGTGCATCCGGTTCGGCCCGGCCTTGCGGGTGGCATCCGGCACGAACCGGAGGCCGGGCTGGGTGGCCGTGCCGGGCAGGCAGGCGCCGCCGCCGGCCTCCGCAGCGACCTCGCGGTCGAGCAGTCCGGCCCAGAACCGCGCCAGGCGGACCGGATCGTGCGCGTCGAAGGTCACCGTCAACGGTCGGGAGAGCATCACCGCACGGTAGACACGGGCCGGCGGGACGACAAGGCAATTACGCCGGCCGGCGGGAGCGGGTCAGTGGCCGTGCCAGGAGCGCCAGAGGGCGGCGTAGCCGCCGTCCGCGGCGACCAGCTCGTCGTGCCGGCCCACCTCGGTGATCCGGCCGTCGTCCAGCACCGCCACCCGGTCGGCGTCGTGCGCGGTGTCGAGCCGGTGCGCGATGGCGACGACCGTCCGCCCGGCCAGCACCGCGCCGAGCGCCCGCTCGGTCCGCCGGGCGGTCGTCGGATCCAGCGCGGCGGTCGCCTCGTCGAGGATGAGGATGTCCGGGTCGGCGAGGACGAGCCGGGCCAGCGCCAGCTGCTGGGCGTCGGCCGGGCCGAGGTCCCGCACCCCGGCACCGAGCGGGGTGTCCAGACCGTCCGGCAGGTCGGCGTACCAGTCGGCGCCCACCGTGGCCAGCGCGGCCCGCATCCGCTCGTCGGTGACGCCCGGCGCGGCGAACGCCAGGTTGTCCCGTAGCGAACCGATGAAGACGTGGTGCTCCTGGGTGACCAGGGCGATCCGCCGACGTCGCTCGGCCGGGTCGAGGTCGGTGACCGGGACGCCGCCGAGGCGTACCTCTCCCTCGGCGGGCACGTCGATCCCGGCCAGCAGCCTGGCCAGGGTGGACTTGCCCGCCCCGGACGGGCCGACCACCGCGAGCCGTTCCCCCGGCGCGACCGTCAGGTCGATGCCGTGCAGCACCTGCGGACCGTCCGGATAGCGGAACGTCGCGCCGCGCACCTGCACCGCGCGCCCGACGGGCACGGCGGCCCGGCCGCGCGGCTCGGGTGGCACCTGCCCGACACCGAGCACCCGGGCGAACGAGGCGACGCCCCGCTGCGCCTGCTCCACCCACTGCAGCAGCCGGTCCAGCGGCTCGATCGCCTGTTGCAGGTAGAGCGTGGCGGCGACCACCTCACCCAGGCTGACCCGGCCCCGGGCCAGCAGGACGCCCCCGGTGAGCAGCACGGCCGCGATCGGGATCGGATAGCTCCCCTCCACCACCGGAAAGACCACCGACCGCAGGGCGAGGGTGGCCCGGCGGGTGGCCCACACCGCGCCGATGCGTCGGGTGCCGTGGGCGATCCGCTCCCCGCCCAGCCGCAGCGCCTCGGTGGTACGGGCGCCTTCGGCGGTCGTGGTCAGCGCCTCGGTCAGCTCCGCCGTCGCGGCCCCCTCGGCCAGGTAGGCCGGGGTGGCCCGGCGCAGGTACCAGCGCACCGCCGCCAGGATCGACGGGAGCCCGGTGAGCGCCACCAGGCCGAGCAGCGGGTCCAGCAGGAACACCGCGCCGAACAGCAGCACCAGGTGGGTTCCCGTGATGACCAGCACCGGCACCACGTCGCGCAGCATGGTGCCCACCGTGGACACGTCCACCGAACCCCGGGTGGCCAGGTCACCGGTGCCGGCGTGCTCCACCACCGAGACGGGCAGGCCGAGCAGTCGGGTCACGAAGTCCTCCCGCAGCCGGGCCACCGCCCGCTCGCCGAACCGGTGCCCGGCGTACTGGGCGTAGCGGGAGAGCAGCCCCTGGGCCAGTACGCAACCGCCGATGGCGAGCGCCAACCGGTCCACCGTGCCGGTGCCCGAGCCGGCGGCGATCTCGTCGACGATCCGACCGACCAGCCACGGCGCGGCCAGCCCGGCGAGCGCGGCGGCGCAGTGCAGCACCAGCACGACGACGACCGCCCGCCGGTCACCGGCGAGCATGTCCCGCGCGGCCCGGCGTACCACGGGGGCACCCGCGACCGGAAGGCGCGTCACCGGACCGGCCGCCCGACCGGCTCGTCGTCCGTGCCGCCCGCGCGGGACACCAGCCGTCGGTAACCCGGGTCGTCGGCCAGCAGCGCGGTGTGCGGGCCGGCACCGGTGACCCGGCCGGCGTGCAGGTGGGCGACGGTATCGGCGTGGCCGAGCAGCACCGGCGAGGTGCTCAGCACCACGGTGGTCCGGCCGGCGCGGGCCTGCCGCAGGCGCTGCGCCACCCGCGCCTCGGTGTGCGCGTCCACCGCCGACGTCGGGTCGACCAGGATCAGCACCTCCGGCTCGGCGAGCAGGGCGCGGGCCAGCCGGACCCGTTGCCGCTGGCCCCCGGACAGGGTGCGGCCCCGGTCGCCGACCGGGGTGTCCAGGCCGGCGGGGAGGCCGTCGGCGAGGTCACGGGCCGACGCCACGTCCAGCGCCGCGCCGATCCGGGCGTCGTCGGCCGCCCCGCCGGTCGGGCCGGCCAGGATCTCCCGCAGCGTGCCGGCGAAGAGGTACCCGTCGTGGTCGACGACCAGGATCCGGGCCCGTACCTCGTCCAGCCCGACCCCGGTCACCGGGATCCCGCCCCAGGTCACCGCGCTGGGGACGTACCGGCCCAGCCGGTCGGCCAGGGCGACCGCCTCGGCCGGGTCGTCGGCGGCGACCCCGGTCAACCGGCCCGGCCTGACCGTCAATCCGGTGTCGGGGTCGTGCAGCTCGGCCGGACCGGTCGGGGCGGCGTGGGTCACCGGGCCACCCACCGGGTCGGGGGCGAGCCGGAGCAGATCGACGATCCGCCGGGCGGCGACCCGTCCCTGGATCACCTGGTAGCTGCCCTCCAACAGGAACCAGACCGGCACGACGAGCACCGCGACGTAGCCGTAGACGGCCACCAGCTGCCCGACGGTGAGCGTGCCCTCGGCGGTCATCCGGGCGGCCAGCCACACCACCGCGGCGAGGAAGGCCCCGGGGACGACGGTGGTCAGCGCGTCGACCCAGCTGAGCACCGCGCCCACCCGGTACCCCTCGGCCCGCAGCCGCCGCGACCGCGCGACGTACCGGCGGGCGAACAGGTGCCGACCACCCACCCCGGCGAGCACCCGCAGCCCGGCCACGATGTCGTCGGCCCGGGTGGTCAGCTCGCCCTGCCGCTGCCGGTAGACCGACTCGGCCCGCTCCAACCGGCGCAGCAGCGGCCCGATGGTCAACGCGACCGCCGGCACCCCCAGCAGCGTCACCGACGCGAGCAGCGGGTCGATCGACCAGAGCACCACGGCGGCGACCGCGTAGGCCAGCACCGCGCCCACCCCCGGGCCGGTCAGCGTGAGCACCTGCGAGGTACGCACGATGTCGTACCCGCCGACGGTGGCGACGTCACCGGCGGCGAGCCGGCGGGGCAGCACCGCGCCGACCCGGGCGAGCTGTCGCAGCAGCACCGCCGCCGAACGGGCGCTGGCGTCCTCCCGGACGTAGGTCATCGTCCGGTGCCGCAGGATGCCCGCCCAGGCCACCGCGGCCCCGGCCGCGACGATCGCGGCGCACCAGCGCAGCAGTGCCCCGGTGTCCCCGGTGCGCAGCCCGTCGTCGATGGCCCGGGCGATCAGGAAGGGCCGCACCGAGAGCCCCACCATCCAGACCGTGC
Organism: Micromonospora rifamycinica; assembly: GCF_900090265.1. NCBI lineage: Bacteria > Bacillati > Actinomycetota > Actinomycetes > Micromonosporales > Micromonosporaceae > Micromonospora > Micromonospora rifamycinica. The sequence continues at coordinate 956,013 of NZ_LT607752.1, read as the reverse complement.
CGATCAGCCCGCCGCGCAGCACCCGCCCCGGTTGGCAGCGGACCAGCCACCAGATGTACCGCAGCGGCCCCGCCGTGTCCGGGCTGCCGGGGTCGGGGTGGGGTAGTCGTGGGGGCACCGGCCCAGGCTAACCATCGATCGTCGGGCATGCCGGCCCGTCCGGCTGGCACCCGGGGCACCGGCCGCCCCACCCCGCCCCGCCCCGCCGCGTTGACGTGGTGGCCGGCGAGCGGACAAGCTCCCTGTGGACGGATCCCCGGCGGCGGAGAACCGCCACCGGCACGGCGGGGGAGGGTGGATGACGCGGCGAGGGGGCGCGCCCGCGCGGGCCGGCTGGTCGAAGTGGCTGCTCGCCGCGCTCGTGGTGCCCGCCGTCGTCCCGGCCCCGGCGGCCCTGCCGGCCCCGGTCCCGGCGGCAGTGGTCCCGGCGGCGCTGCCGGTTCCGGCCCCGGCGGCGCTGCCGGGCACGGCCCGCGCCGCGGCTGCCGACGTGGCGTGCCGGGTACGCGACGAGCGGCTGACCGAGATCTCCGGGATGGTGGCCACCGACTCGGGGTTCGTGATGGTCAACGACGGCGCCGACGAGGCGTCCCGACGGCGGATCTTCTTCCTCGACACCCGCTGCGCGGTGGTGCGTTCGGTGCCCTACCCCTCGCGTCCCCGTGACACCGAGGACCTGGCGGTCGGCGCGGACGGGACGGTCTGGGTCGCGGACATCGGCGACAACGACCGGGTCCGGTCCACGGTGGCGCTGTGGCGGCTCGCGCCCGGCTCCCGCCGACCGGTGCTGCACCGGTTGTCCTACCCCGACGGCCCGCACGACGCGGAGGCGCTGCTGCTCGGCCGGGACGGCCTGCCGGTGGTGGTGACCAAGCAGGGCGGGGAGGCCGGCGTGTACGTGCCGACCGGGCCGCCCCGGGCCGGTGTGACGGTGCCGATGCGGCGGGCCGGGCAGCTCCGGTTGCCGACCACCACGACGGCGAACCCGTACTCGTTCTTCGGCCGTCGACTGGTCACCGGTGGGGCCACCGCGCCGGACGGCCGTCGGGTGGTGCTGCGCACCTACGCCGACGCGTTCGAGTTCGACGTCCCCGACGGCGACGTGGTGGCCGCGCTGACCGGCGGCACGCCGCCCCGGGTGGTCCCGCTGCCGGACGAGCCGCAGGGCGAGTCGGTCAGCTACAGCCGGGACGGCCGGTGGTTGCTCACCGTCTCCGAGACCGCCGGCCAGCCGGCCGGAACCCGGCCGACGGTCCTGCGTTACGCCCTGCCCGGGGGAGCCGCGTCGCCGGTGCCGTCCGTGTCCGTCGCCGTGTCGGCCGTGTCCGCGCCGGCCACCGGGTCGTCGTCCGCCCCCGCGCCGGGAGCGGTCGACGCCGGTCCTCACCGGGCCGACGCCGGTGGGGTCCGGTCGTTGCTGCTGGGGGTCGGGGTGATCGTCGCCGGTCTGCTGCTGGTGGCGTCGGTCGGTGCCGCCCGGGCGCGGCGCACCGGGCGTTGACCCCGGGGACGGGCGACGGCCCGACTTCCCGGTGAGGGATGCTGGACCCGTGCAGATCACGATCCTCGGCCCGCTCGCGGTCGACGGCCGGCCGGTCCGGGGTGAACGGCTCGCCGCGGTGGTCCGCGCGCTGGTCGACGCCCGGGGCCGGGCGGTCGCCACCCCGCTGCTGGTGGACGCGGTGTGGGACGGCACGCCGCCCGACGACGCGACCGGTGCCGTGCAGGCGCTGATGTCCCGGGTCCGCCGGCTCGGGCTGCCGGTGGTCGCCGTACCGGGCGGATACCGGCTGCCCACCGAGGACGTCACCGTCGACGCGGTACGGGCCCGCAGCCTGGTCGAGCGGGGGCGGGCCGACCTGCGAGCCGGTGACGTACCGGCGGCGGGGGCGGCGGCCGACGCGGCCCGCGCGCTGTTCCCCGAGGTCCCCGAGCTGGACACCACGGAGCACGCCCGGCTGTTCGCCGACGTCACCGCACTGCGCGCCGAGGCCGCCCTGGCCGGTGCGGGGCGGCACGACGAGGCCGACCTGCGGCGGCTCGTCGCGCGTACCCCGCCGGACGAGCCGTCGGCGGCCCTGCTGGTCCGGGTGCTCGCGGCCCAGGGGCGCGACGCCGAGGCGCTGGAGGTGATCGAACGGCTCCGCGTCGAACTGGCCGACCGGTACGGCACCGATCCGTCACCGGTGATCACCGAGGTCCACCTGTCGTTGCTGCGCGGCGAGCTGGCCGCCCCCGCCGCCGTCGGTACGACCCCGGCGGCCGTGCCGCGCAGCACCCTGCCCGGCGCGTGGCGCCGGCCGAGGACGGCCCTGGTCGGTCGGGAGCGGGACGTCGAGGCGGTGGAGGCGGCGCTGACCGAGGCGGCCCTGGTGACCGTCGTGGCGACCGGCGGCGCGGGGAAGACCCGGCTCGCCGCCGAGCTGGTGCGGCGTACGGCCGAGGCCGGACGACCGGCCCGGGTGATCGAACTCGCCGGCCTGCGGGCACCCGAGGAGGTGCTGCCCACCGTGCTCGCGGCCCTGGGCGGGGCGGACACCACGACGGCCGGCGGCCCGCTGGGTCGGGAACGTCGGGTGCTCAGCCCCGGCGAACGGCTGCGGGCGCTGGCGCCGGACCTCGACGGTCTGGTGGTGCTGGACAACTGCGAGCACCTGCTGGACACCGTGGCGACGGTGGTCGCCGACCTGGTCGCGGTGACCCCACCGGAGGTGGCCGTGCTGGCGACCAGCCGGGCCCCGCTGGGCCTGGTCGGTGAGCGGGTCCACCGACTGACCATGCTGCCGGACGCCGACGCGCTGGAGCTGATCGAGTCCCGGGCCCGGGCCGGTGGCGCGGCCCTGACCGGGGACGCGGTCCGGGTGCTGGAGCTGTGCCACCGGCTGGACAACCTGCCGTTGGCCCTGGAGCTGGCCGCCGCCCGGCTGCGGCACATGCCGATCGACGACGTGCTCGCCGGGCTGACCGACCGGTTCGCGCTGCTCGACGCCGCGCTGCGCGGACTGCCCGAGCGGCACGCGAGCCTGTGGGCGATGGTCGACTGGAGTCGGGAGCTGCTCGCGCCCGCCGACCGGCACCTCCTCCAGCGGCTCGCGGTCGTCCCCGGCCCGTTCACCGCCGAGCTGGCCGCCGCCGTCGCCGGGACCGCCGACGTCCGACGCGGGCTGGCGACGCTGGTCGAGCAGTCCCTGCTGACCCTGGTCGAGGGGGAGGGTCCGCCCCGCTACCGGATGCTGGAGACCGTCCGCGAGTACGGCGAGGCCCGCCTCGACGCCGCCGGTGACCGGGACGCGGCGACGGCCGGCCTGGTCGACTGGGCGCGGCGGGAGGCGGTCCGCTTCGTCGACCGGTTCATCGGCCCCGGCCAGCTCGACGCCTTCGCCCGGTGCGCCGCCGAGCAGGACAACCTCATCGCCGGCCTGCGCGGGGCGCTCGGGCACGACGACGAGCCGGCGGCCGTGGACGTCGCCACCGCGCTGTTCCACCTCTGGACCGTGCGGGGCCTGCACGTGGAGGTCTCCGGGTGGGCCGGGAGCCTGCTGCACGTGGACGACCCGGCCCGTCGCACCGGCTCGGCGATCCTGGCCGGGCGGTCCAGTGGCCGGCCGCTGCCCGACGCCGGCCGGCTCGCCTGGACGTGCCTGCTGGTGTCGGTGAACGCCGGCATCAGTGGTCCGCGCCGGCTCGCCGCGCTCGCCCAGCGGGCCCTGCGCCGCCTGCTGGCGGAGCGGCCCGGCGAGGTCTCCTCCCGGATAACCGCGCTCGCCGCGGCGCTGCCCGCGCTCGCCCTGTTCGACGCGGGTGAGGCGCTGCCGGGGACCGCCGTGCTGATCGCCCATCCGGACCCGTACGTGCAGGGGTTCGGGCTGTTCGCCCGCGCCGCGATCCGGGAGAGTGGTGGCCTGCCGGACGCGTCCGCGGCCGACGCGGAGCAGGCGTACCACCGCTTCGAGGCGGCCGGCGACCACTGGGGGATGGCGATGGCGGCACAGACCATCGGGCACGCCGTCACCGCGTCCGACGGTGGCCGGGCCACCGCGTGGCTGGCCCGCAGCGTGCACCACATGGACCTGATCGGCGCCACCCAGGACTCCCGCTCGATCCGGGTGCTGCTGGACGTGCAGCTCGCCCTGGCCGGCGACCCGGCCGCCGAGCGGCGGCTGGGTGAGACCGCGGCACCGGGGCAGGGCGCGGCGCTGGACAGCGCGCAGGCGAGCCTGGGCCTGGCCCAGCTCGCCTGGCGACGCGGCCGGTACGCCGAGGTGCTCGGGCACGCCGACGCGGTGACCAGGGCGCTGGCCGGATGGACCGGTCCGCCGCCGCAGCCCCGGGTGGTGCTCCTGGTCACGGTGGCGGTGTTCCACCTGCGGGTGGCCCAGGTGCGGCCGGACGCCGGGTGGACCGCCGACGCCCACGCGGTCGGGCTGCTGGTCCGGGCCGGCGGGGAGGCGCTCTCCTCCCGGGACCTGCCGGTGATCGGCACGTGGGCGCTGGGCGGGGCCGAGCTGGCCGCGCACCGTGCCGACGTCGACACCGCGCGGGAGTTGTTCGTGCTCGGCACCCGGCTGGGCAGCAACTCGGTGACGTTCTTCCCGTCCGGCACCGGCGAACGGCTCACCGCCGCCCTCGTCGACGAGGAGCAGCGGGAGCCGATGCTGGCCGGGTGGCGGTCCCGCCCACCCGGCGCGGCCGTCACCCGGGTCCGCGAGCTGATGGACGATCTGCTCGGCCGGGTCAGACCTTCCGGCGGTACGCACGCAGCGCCAGTGGCATGAACACCGCGACGAAGCCGGCGCACCAGAGCAGCGTCCACCACACGTGGGCGCCGACCGGGGTGCCGAGGAACAGCCCGCGCATCGCCGTCACCAGGTGGGTCAACGGGTTGACCGTCACCACGGCCTGCATCCAGCCCGGCAGGGTGCCGGCGGCGACGAACACGTTGGATCCGAAACTCAGCGGCATGATCAGCGCGAACATCAGTCCCTGTACCGCGCCCGGGGTACGCACCTTCATCGACACGTAGACCGGCAGCCAGCTCAGGCAGAGCGCGAACAGCACCGCGAGCAGGCAGCCGGCGACGGCCCGCAGCGGGTCGGACTCGATCCGGAAGCCCATCAGGTAGCCGATCCCCAGCGTCGACACGGTGACGATCACGTACCGCACCACGTCGCCCAGCACCGCCCCGAGCAGCGGCGCGGAACGGGGGACGGGCAGGGACCGGAACCGGTCGAAGATGCCCTTGGCGATGTCGGCGTTGAGGTTCACCCCGATCGCGATGCACCCGGTGGCGATGGTCTGCGCCAGGATGCCGGGTAGCAGGAACTGCAGGTAGTCGTGGGTGGAGCCGGCGACCGCGCCGCCGAAGACGTAGACGAAGATGACCAGGAAGAGCATCGGTTGCAGGGTGACGTCGATCAGCGCCTCGGGGGTGCGCCAGGTCTTGATCAGGCTGCGCTGGGCCAGCGCCGACGAGTGCCGCAGCAGGCGCAGCGGGCGCGGGTTCGCCACCGCCCTGGACAGCCGCGGGTTGGTCCTGGGCGGGGTACCGGTCAGGGTGCTCATGCGGCGACCTCCGTACGGGCGCTGGTGTCGTCGTCGGCCGCGGTCCGGCCGGTCAGGGTGAAGAACACCTCGTCGAGGCTGGGCAGGTGCAGCGAGAGTTCGGTGACCGGGATGCCGGCGGCGGCCAGCCGGGCGACGCTCTCGGTCAGCGCGGTGTCGTCGGCGACCGGCACCGCGAGCACCCCGCGCCGGATCTCGTCGGCGGAGGCGCCGGAGCCCACCCCGGACAGGATCGCCGCCGTCGGGGCCAGGTGTGCCGGGTCGGCCGGCCGGACCTCCAGGGTCTGCCCGCCGACGACCCGCTTGAGCCCCTCCGGGGTGTCGTGCGCGATGACCCGGCCGTGGTCGATCACCGTGATCGCGTCGGCGAGCGCGTCGGCCTCCTCCAGGTACTGCGTGGTGAGCAGCACGGTCGCCCCGTCGGCGACCAGCGACCGGACCACGTCCCACATGTCCTCGCGCTTGGCCGGGTCGAGGCCGGTCGTCGGCTCGTCCAGGAAGATCACCTCTGGTGAGCCGACCAGGCTGGCGGCCAGGTCCAACCGCCGCCGCATCCCGCCGGAGTAGGTCTTGGCCGGTCGGTGCGCGGCGGCGGTCAGGTCGAACCATTCGAGCAGCTCGGTGGCCCGCCGCCGGGCACCGGCCCGGCCGAGCTCCAGCAGCACGCCGAACAGTTCGAGGTTCTGCCGCCCGGTCAGGTCCTCGTCGACCGAGGCGTACTGGCCGGTGAGGCCGATGGACTGCCGGACCTGCTCGGCCTGGCGTACCACGTCGAGGCCGTGGATCCGGGCGGTGCCGGCGTCCGGGGTGAGCAGCGTGGACAGGATGCGGACGGCGGTGGTCTTGCCGGCCCCGTTCGGGCCGAGCACCCCGAGCACGGTGCCCCGGGGCACGGCGAGGTCCACCCCTTGCAACGCCCGGGTGTGCCCGAAGGTCTTGACCAGACCCTCGGCCTCGATCATCAGATCAGTTGTCATGCCGTGCAGCGTGCGCCGGCCGGCTGACACCGCGCTGACACGCCGCTGACACGGCCCGGGTGCCACCGCCGACGGTGGCACCCGGGCGTGCGGCGGTGGGGTCAGCAGCGCTGGATGGTCGCGTTGGTCAGGGTGACGTTGCTGATGGTCAGGTTGTCGGCGCAGGGGTTCTCCACGATGCGGTTGTTCACCAGGGTGAAGTTGCGCAGGGTGAGGTCCCGGTTGCCGGGGAACTCGGTGCGTTCGGCCAGCCGTACCTCGCCGCCGCCGCTGATCGTGCCGCCGTTGGTGGCCAGGCTCACGCCGTAGCAGTTCTCGATGAGCACGGCGTTGTTGCCGGTGTTGGCGATGTCGACCCGGTCGATCGTCGCGCCGCCGGACTCGGAGACGCAGAACACGCCCCGGCCGCCGCCGCGGGCCCGGACCGTGCCGACCCGGATGTTGGTCGGGTAGCCGTCGCCGATGCGGCCGTTGCGGTTGGCCATCCGGAACGCGGCGTAGCCGGTGCCGGTGCCGGCGTTCTCGGCGTCCACCGTGGACACGGTGGCGTTGATGGTCTGGTTGAGCAGCAGGCCGGACTCGCCGACGTTGCGGGCGGTGACGGTGCCCACGGTCAGCCCGTCGACGCCGTACGTCTCGACGGCGTGTGAGCTGGCGCCCGAGACGTACACGGTGTCGATACGCACGTTGCGGGTCCACTGGCTGGTGTCGCCCCGGTTGTCGATGCGGACGCCGAGGCCGGCGGAGAGCCGCATGTCGAGCTGCCCCAGCACGACGTCGGTGACGTTACGCAGGAAGACCCCGTACAGCGGGGTGCCGGTGAGGGTGAGGTGCTGTACCTCGACCTGGGTGGTGCCCCGGGAGTAGACGGGTGCCTGGTCACCGGAGCCGGTGCCGGTGACGTTGATGGTGCCGCACACGTCGAGGGTGGTGTAGCTGGGCAGCGAGATGCGGGAGTTGGCGCTCATCGTGCCCGAGCCGCGGACCACCACCCGTTGCTTGCTGGTCCGGCCGGCGGTCAGGCTGTTCACCGCGGCCTGCACGGCGGCCCGCAGGTCGGTGCCGGTGTGGACGGTCGTCCCGCCGTTGCGGACCGTCCAGGTGCCGCCGCTGAGCACCGCCTCGGCCTGGAACGCGCCGCCGCCGCAGTCGGCGGTGCCGCCCGGCCGGGCCAGCTGCCACTGCTGGTTCGCGCCGTCCAGGTCCTGGTACTGCGAGATCGTCGCGCCGTCGGCGGTGGACCGTTCCCACACGTCCAGCGCCTTGCCGGAGTGCCGGTTGAGCAGCCGGACGTAGCCGCCCGCGGAGTCGACCAGCCGGAAGTGCTGCCGGGTGTTGCCGCTGACCGCCGGGTTCTGCACCAGCGGGGTGCCGTCGAGGGCGTTGGGCAGTTCGAGGACCTTGCCGCTGTGCGCCGAGCGGATCTGGTAGTAGCCGCTGCCCATGTCGACGAACCGCCACTGCTGCACGGCGAGGTCGTTGCGGGTGTACTGCCTGACCGGGGCGCCGTCGGCGGTGGACCAGTCGTACAGGTCCATCGCCTTGCCGCTGTTGCGGTTGACGAGCACGTAGCTGGCCCCGGTGTCGACGGTGGCCGCGGTGGCCGCCGGCGGGGCGACGGTCGTGGCGGCGGCGACCAGGGCGAGGATGGTGACGGCCAGCAGGCCGGGCCGCCGGGGGGAACCTCGGGTGGGGGTCGCAGGGGGCATCTGGCTCCTTCCGCGGTGGCGGGGTACGGCCGGGACGGGCCGCCGGGCGGTCTCTCCGCTGCACCGTATCGACATCGATGAATTCCGGCAAACCCGACGCCGGGCGTGCGGCGGTGCGGCGGGGACCGGGCCGCCCGGTCAGGGCCGGGCGGGCCAGCCGTCGAGGACGGCGGCGACGTCCAGCGGCTCCGTCGGGTCCGGGGCCGGGCGGGGCGGCGGGGCCGGTGTCCGGGCGAACCGGGGCGCAGGGGCCGGCTGGACCTCGCCCCCCACCTCGACGAAGGTGCCCCGGGCGGCGTTGTGCGGGTGGCGGTGCGCCTCGGTGGGGGCGAGCACCGGCGCGACACACGCGTCGAGGTCGGCGAAGACCGCCGTCCACTCGTCGCGGGTGCGCGCGGCGAACCGGGCGGTGAACCGGCGGCGCAGCTCCGGCCAGCCGTCCGGGTCGTACTGGGCGGGCAGCCCCGGATCGTCGGCCAGGCCGAGCCCGGTCAGCAGCGCGGCGTAGAACGCCGGCTCCAGCGCGCCCACCGCCACGAACCGGTCGTCGGCGGTGCGGTAGGTGTCGTAGAACGGGGCACCGCCGTCGAGCAGGTTGCCGCCGCGCGGCGCGGACCACCGGCCGGCGGCGACCATCCCGTGCAGGAACGCGGTGAGCAGCGCCGACCCGTCGACCATCGCGGCGTCGACCACCTGGCCCAGGCCGGAGCGTTCCCGTTCCAGCAGGGCGGCCAGCACGCCGGTGGCGAGCAGCATCCCGCCCCCGGCGAAGTCGCCGAGCAGGTTCAGCGGGGCGTGCGGGGGGCCACCGGCGCGGCCCAGCGGCTCCAGCGCGCCGGCCACCGCGATGTAGTCGATGTCGTGCCCGGCACGGTCGGCCAGCGGGCCGTCCTGACCCCAGCCGGTCAGCCGGGCGTACACCAGGCGGGGATTGCGCTCCCGGCAGACGCGCGGGCCGAGCCCGAGCCGTTCGGCCACCCCCGGCCGGTACGCCTCGACCAGCACGTCGGCCCGCTCGACCAGGCGCAGCAGGTCGGCCAGTCCGGCGGGGGTCTTCAGGTCCAGTGCGGTGATCCGGCGGCCCCGGTGCAGCGGCCCGGTCGACGGGGCGGCCAGCCGCCCCGGGCCGGGACCGTCCGGCCGGTCGACCCGCACCACGTCCGCGCCGAGGTCGGCCAGCACCATGCAGCCGAACGGCGCCGGGGCCAGGCTGGCCAGCTCCACCACCCGCACCCCGGCCAGCGGCCCGGTGGCGGGCGCGTCGGCGTCAGAGGGCACGGGCGATCAGCTCCTTCATGATCTCGTTGGTCCCGCCGTAGATCTTCTGCACCCGGGCGTCGGCGTACATCCGGGCGATCGGGTACTCGGTGGTGTACCCGTAGCCGCCGAACAGCTGCAGGCAGCGGTCGACGACCTCGCACTGCCCCTCGGTGAGCCAGGCCTTCGCCATCGCCGCGGTGGCCACGTCCAACTCACCCCGGTCGTGCCGGCTGATGCAGTCGTCGAGGAAGACCCGGCTGACCCGGGTACGGGTGGCGCACTCGGCCAGCACCATCCGGGTGTTCTGGTGGTCGATCAGCGGCCGGCCGAAGGCGGTGCGTTCCTTGACGTACGCGGTGGTCAGCTCCACCGCCCGCTGCATCGCCGCCACCGCCGAGACGCCGATGACCAGGCGTTCCTGGGGCAGTTGCCGCATCATCTGGCCGAAGCCGAGCCCCTCGGCCCCGCCGAGCAGGTTCGCCGCCGGCACCCGCAGACCGTCGAAGAACAGCTCGGCGGTGTCGTTGCCGTGCAGCCCGATCTTGGACAGCAGCCGACCCCGCCGGAAACCCTCCGGGTCGTCGCCGACCTCGCACACCAGCAGGGAGATGCCGGCGGCCCGCTGCCGCGGGTCGGTCTTGACGGCCAGGACGACCAGGTCGGCGAGGCCGCCGTTGCTGATGAACGTCTTGGCCCCGGTGACCAGGTAGTCGTCGCCGTCGCGGACGGCCCGGGTCCGCATCGCCTGCAGGTCGGAACCGCCGTCGGGTTCGGTCATCGCGATCGCCCCCACCAACTCCCCCCGGCACAGTCCGGGCAGCCAGCGCCGCTTCTGCTCGGTACTGCCGTAGGCGACCAGGTAGCCGGTGACGATGCCGCTGTGCACGCCGAGGCCGAGGGTGCTCTCCCCGACGTGCGCCTGCTCGTGCAGCAGCACCGCCTCGTGGCTGAAACCGCCGCCCCCGCCGCCGTACTCCTCGGGGACGGAGAGACCGAGCAGGCCCAGCTCGCCGGCCCGCCGGTAGTGGTCGCGGTCCGGATGGCCCTGGGCCAGCAGCCGCTCGGTGTGCGGCAGCACCTCCCGGGTGAAGAAGTCGCGGGCCAGGTCGGCGAGGTCGTCGTGCTCGGGCTCGCGCCAGGGGGAGGTGTAGTGGTCGAGTCCGGGTGTCGGCATGGTTACACCCTCACGCCGTGTTGGCGATGTGTCAACGAGTCCTGACCGTCGCGGGTGCGGCCGGGCCCCGTACGTCGGGTGCGGCCGGGTCGTGCGGCGGGGGAGCGCGGCGGGCCGCGCCGCCGATCGCCCGGCTGGCGGGACCGCCCCGACCTGGAATCCGCCCCGCCGGGCGGCCGGTAGGGTCGGTGGGGTGAGCGTTGACACCGCACCCCGGCGACGGCGGCTGGAGCCCGACGCCCGGCGGGGCCAGATCCTCGCCTGCGCGGTCCGGCTGTTCGGCGAGCGCCCCTACGCGGACGTGTCGACCACCGACATCGCCCGCGCGGCCGGGGTGGCCCGGGGCCTGGTCAACCACTACTTCGGCACCAAGAAGCAGCTCTACCTGGAGGTCGTCCGGGTGATGGTGACCGTCCCCGAGGTGGCCGTGGCGGGGCTGCCCGCCGGGGACCTGCGGACCCGGGTCGACGCCAGCGTCACCTGGTTCCTCGACGTGGTGTCCCGGCACCGCAGCTCCTGGCTGGCCGCGGTGACCGCCGGGGGGATGGGCCACGACCCGGACGTCGCCCTGGTGCTGACCGGGGCCGAGGAGGTCGCGGCGGACAGCGTGCTCGTCGCGGTGGGGCTGGCCGACGTGACCGCCCACCGCACGGAGCTGCGCGGCATGATCCGGGCGTACGGCGGGCTGGCCACCTCGACCGCCCGGGAGTGGCTCCAGCGGGGCACCCTGGACCGCTCCCAGGTGCACCTGCTGCTGACCAACACCCTGCTGACCATCGTGGAGCAGGTCTTCCCCGCCATCGCCGACGACCCGCCCGCGACGGGCCGCCCGCCGTCCGCCTGAGCCCCGCCGCTCTCCGTCGCGTCCCCGCCGGTCCCGTCGCTTTCCGCCGTGTCCCGGCTCAGTCCGGGCGGCCCGCTGGTGGCTGCACGGTCATCGGCACGCTGTCGAGCCGGGCCCAGTCCCGGCTGATCTCGGCGGCGGTGCGCAGCAGGCGGGGCAGGTGCTCGTCGGTGAGCCGCTCCAGCGAGGTCTCCGCGGCGTGCACCGTGACGTTGAGCGCGGCCACCACCCGGCCGTCGCCGTCGCGGACCCCGGTGGCGACCGACCGGATGCCGGCGGCCAGGTCCTGGTCGGCCAGGGCCCAGCCGCGCGCCCGTACCTCGCGCAGCTCCCGGTCCAGCTCGTCGCGGTCCGGCCGCCAGCGGGCGTCGATGCCGGAGCGGCCCGGGACGGCCAGCACGGCGGTGAGTTCCGCCGGGGTGAGGGCGGCCAGCAGCACCTTGCCCATCGAGGTGGCCACGGCCGGGAAGCGGGTGCCGATGGTCACCGAAAGCGTGACGATCTTGGGCACCGCCACCCGGGACACGTAGACGATGTCGCTGCCGTCGAGCTGGGCCAGCGAGGTCGACTCGCCGGTCTCGGTCACCAGCTGCCGCATGTGCGGGCGGGCGACGTCCCAGATGCCCAGCGAGTTGACGTACGCCACGCCCAGCTCCAGCACCCGGGGGGTGAGCGCGAAACCCCGGTCGGCGGCCCGGACGTAGCCCAGCTCCTCCAGGGTGAGCAGGATGCGCCGCACGGTGGGGCGGGCCAGCCCGGTCACCGCCGCGATCTCGCTGAGCGTCATCGTCGGCTGGCCCGGACGGAAGCAGCGCAGCACGTCGAGGCCGCGCGCCAGCGCCTCGATGAAGTCGGTTCCGGTCTCGCGCCCCATGGAGTCCCTTCGCTGGCTGCCCCGGCCCGGCGGGTGGTCACCCGCCGGGCATCGGACGGCTATTGTTTCCACTGCGCCGAGCCGGCGTCCCACTGGGTGTAGGTGTACGGGTTGTCCAGCACCGCCGTCTCGGGGACGTCCGGGTTCATCCCCTTCTCCCAGGCGTCGACGCCCATGGTGGTGGTGAGGTGTTCGACGGTGCGGCCGACCGCGGTGCGGGCGGCGGCCAGGTCGACGCCGACCAGCCGGTGCTCGTGCTTGACCAGGCGGCCGTCGACCAGCACGGTGTGCACGTCGCCGCGCTGGGCCTGGAACACCACGTGGCCGTAGGGGTGCAGGATCGGGAACATCACCGGCGACCGGTCGTTCTTGATCAGCACCACGTCCGCCTTGCGGCCCGGGGTGAGGGCGCCGACGAGGTGGTCGAGCCCGAGCGCCCGCGCGCCGCCCCGGGTGGCCCACTCCACCACCTGCTCGGCGCGCAGGTGGCAGTGGGTGACGGTCTCCTGTCGACCGTGCGCCTCCAGGTGTTCCCGGGACCGGTCGGCGCTCAGCGTGGCCCGCATCGCGGAGAACAGGTCCCCGCTCCACCAGACGCTGGTGTCCATGGACAGCGAGACCGGGATGTCGTGGTGGCGCAGCTGCCAGGTGGGCGGGTAGCCCTGGCCGGCGCTCTGCTCGCTCTCGGTGGAGACCGAGACCGAGCCGCCGGTGGCCGCGATCCGGTGGTACGAGTCGCGGTTGAGGGTGGCGGCGTGCACGTAGACGGTCGAGTCGGTCATGAAGCCGTGCTCGTGCATCAGCCGGATGCCGTCGTCGTTGGTGGCCCCCCACACCCCGGCGTGGGTGGTGACCGGCACGCCGAGGTCCCGGGCCACCTCGAAGGCGGCCCGCTCGGGGAAGGCCGGGTCGCCGGTGACGTCGAAGGCCATCTGGAAGCCGAGCCGGTCGCCCCGGCCGTGGATGCGGCGGGTGACGAAGTCGCGGAACTCGGGGGTGGTGGCCCACTCCCACGGCCCCTGCTGCAGGTTGCCGTAGGCGAGCACGAACCGGCCCGGCACCGCCTCCAGGGCGTCGACGGCGGCGTCGGCGTGCTGCGGGGTCTGCAGGCCGTGTGACCAGTCCACGGTGGTGGTGACCCCGGCGTCGATCGCCTCGATCGCGGCGAGCAGGTTGCCGGCGTAGACGTCCTCGGGGCGGAACAGCTTGCCGGACTCCAGGTAGTACCAGACGAAGTACTGGGTGAGCGTCCAGTCGGCGCCGTAGCCGCGCATCGCGGTCTGCCACATGTGCCGGTGGGTGTCGATCATGCCGGGCATGACGATGCCGCCGGCCGCGTCGATCTCCCGGGTGCCCTCCGGCACAGCCAGCTCCGCGCCGACGGCGGCGATCCGGTCGCCGATCACCAGCACGTCGGCGCGGGGGAGCACCGTGTGGGTGTCGTCCATGGTCAGCACCAGGCCGTTGCGGAACACCACCGGTTGGCCCGCCGCCGGTGTCCGCCCCTCGTTCGCACTCATCGCCGCCACTTCCGTTCCGGGGTGCTCAGCGGACGCTTGTCCGCTGTACGGTCAGTTCAGGTTTCGCCAGTGTGTTCCCGGTCACCGGCCATGTCAAGACCACGTTACCGTCGTGTCTCCGGTTGCTTTCGAACGCGTGGAACTGGGAGTTTCCCGAGAATTTAGCCGAGGTGTTGACGTCTCATAGAGTCATCGGGAAACTGATCGAGCGGACACTCGTCCGTCTGGCGGTCAACGAGAGGGGTGGGGCATGGCGGAGGAGACACCGGGGCGGACCGGCCCGCTGCACGGCGTCGTGGTGGCCGACTTCTCCCGCATCCTCGCCGGGCCGTACGCCACCATGCTGCTGGCCGACCTCGGCGCCGAGGTGATCAAGGTGGAGGGGCCGGGCGGCGACGACACCCGCACCTGGATGCCCCCGGTCCGCGACGACGTCTCCACCTACTACCTGGGCATCAACCGCAACAAGCGGTCCATCGCCCTCGACCTGAAGGACCCCGACGACCTCGCCGTGGCGCACCGGCTGGCCGCCCGGGCCGACGTCCTGATCGAGAACTTCAAGCCCGGCGGGCTGCGCCGCTTCGCGCTGGACTACGACACCGTCGCCGCCGGCAACCCCCGGGTGGTGTACGCCTCGATCAGCGGGTTCGGCACCGGCGCGGGCGCGGGCTACCCCGGCTACGACCTGATGGTGCAGGCGATCTCCGGGCTGATGAGCCTCACCGGCGACCCCGACGGCCCGCCCTACCGGGCCGGCATCTCCGTGTTCGACGTGATGGCCGGGCTACACGCGTCGATCGGCATCCTCGCCGCCCTGCACCACCGGCACGACTCGGGGCGCGGCCAGCACGTCGAGGTCAACCTGCTCTCCTCGGCGCTGTCCGGCCTGGTCAACCACAGCAGCGGCTACGTCGCGGGCGGGGTGGTGCCGTTCCGGATGGGCAACGCCCACCCCAGCCTCTTCCCCTACGAGCCGCTGCCGGTCGCCGACGGCGAGCTGATCGTCATCGCCGGCAACGACGGGCAGTTCCGCCGGCTCTGCCAGGTGCTCGACCTGCCGGAGCTGGTCGACGACCCCCGGTTCACCCGCAACCAGGACCGTACCGCCAACCGGGAGGAGCTGCGCCCGCTGCTGGTCGAACGGCTGCGCCGCCGTACCCGCGACGAGTGGTTCACCGACCTGATGGCCGCCGGGGTGCCCTGCGCCCCGATCAACACCATCGACGGCGGGGTCGCCCTCGCCGAACGCCTCGGGCTGGACCCGGTGGTCACCGTCGGCGAGGGCGCCGCCGCGGTGCCCGGCATCCGGCACCCGATCACCCTTTCGGACACCCCCGCGCGGTACGGCACCCCGCCGCCCGCGCTCGACGAACACGGCGAGGAGATCCGCGCGTGGCTGACCGGCAGCTAGACTTCCCGACCTCGATCGGCACCTCCGACCCGACCACCATCCGGCTGCTCGGCCAGGACCTGGCCGGCGACCTGATGGGCCGGGTGGGCTTCGGCGAACTGGCGTTCTGGCTGGTCGCCGGGCGTCGCCCCGGCCCCGGCGAGGTGCGTGTCTTCGAGACCGTCCTGGTGGCCCTGGCCGACCACGGCTTCACCCCCACCGCGATCGCGGCCCGGTTGACCTACCTCAGCGCGCCGGAGGCGTTGCAGGGCGCGATCGCCGCCGGCCTGCTCGGCGGCGGCTCCCGCTTCCTCGGGGTCACCGAGGACTGCGGCCGGTTCCTCGCCGACACCCTCGCCGGGCTCACCGACACACCCACCGACGACGCCGGCTGGGACGCCGTCGCCCTGGACGCGGTGCGCGCCGCCCGCGCCGCCAGGCGCCTGGTGCCGGGCCTCGGCCACCCGGTGCACAAGGAGACCGACCCGCGCACCCCGGTGCTGATCGCGATCGCCGAGCAGGAGGGCCTGCGCGGGCCGCACCTGCGGCTGTTCGAGGCGATCGGCCGGGTCCACCCGCAGGTGCTCGGCCGCACCCTGCCGCTCAACGGCGCGGGGGTGTGCGGCGCGGCCCTGGCCGACCTCGGCCTGCCGATCGACCTGCTGCGCGGCTTCGCCCTGCTGGCCCGGACCGCCGGCCTGCTCGGCCACCTCGCCGAGGAGCGCCGCCGGCCGCTCGGCATGGACATCTACCAGACCGTCGACCGCAACGCCCGGTACGTGCCGGACGACGCCGACTGATTCCCCACCCACCGTCTGCGAGAGGAGCGGCCATGGCCCAGGTCGTCGCGGTCATCGCCTCCACCCACCATCCGTTCTACTACCGCGCCACCACGGCCACCGGTGAGGACCGGCCCCCGTTCGCCGACGAGTGGGCCCGCAAGATCCTCGCCTTCCGGGAGACCCTCACCCGGGCCAACCCGGACGTGCTGGTGATGGTCGGCTCCGACCACTTCCACCAGCTCTGGCTGGACAACATGCCGCAGTTCCTGGTCGGCAAGGCCCCGTTCTACGACGCCAACTGGTACAACGAGGAACGCGAGTTCGGCCTGCCCCGGATGCTGCTGCGCGGCCAGGAGGACCTGTCGGCCCACGTGCTGCGGGCCGGCCTGGACGCCGGGTTCGACCTGGCCTTCAGCAACGAGCTGCGGATCGACCACAGCATCACCTGCCCGATCATCACGCTGCGGCCCGAGGCGGACCTGCCGATCGTGCCGATCTACACCAACATCTTCGCCCCGCCGCTGCCGCAGCCGAAACGGTTCGTCCAGCTCGGCGCGGCCATCCGGGAGATCGTCGAGAGCTGGCCCAGCCACCTGCGGGTGGCCGTCATCGGCACCGGCCACCTGTCGCTGGAGCTGGGCGGGCCGCGCCAGTTCGGCCCGCAGGGACCGGACCCGGAGTTCGACCGCCGGGCGGTGGAGTGGATCGCCAACGGCGACCTCGACGGCTGCCTGTCCGAGGTGACCCTGGACAGCCTGCACGCCCCTGGCAACGCCACCCACGGCTTCATGGACTTCATGCTGATGATGGGGGTGGCCGGCGCGGGCGCCAAGGCCGACCACGTGGACACCCTGGACCTGTTCCACACCATGGAGGCGTACTTCACCTGGTACCCGAACGGAGCGCCGGCATGAGCCGCTACCTGGTCGACAAGTTCCTCTACACCGTCGACCGCGACCCGGAGCTGGTCGAGCGCTACCGCACCGACCCGCTGGGCACGGTGACCTGGTGGGAGGCCGAACGCGCCAACGCCGTGCTCAACTGCACCACCGGTGAGGCGAGCACCTGGCTGCGCTTCACCGACGAGGAACGCGACGCGCTGGCCAGCCACGACCACGTCCGGCTCTTCGCCCTCGGCGCGCACCCGTTCCTGACGCTGACCCTGTTCATCGCCATGTTCGAGCGGGACCACCCCGAACCGATGGCCTACCAGAAGCAGTACGGCCTGCGGCTGGCCCACTTCTCGCTGCCCTACCCCGACATCGCCACCTGATGACCGCCGACCCCGCCGACCCGCCGCCGACGGCCGGTCCCGCTGCCGCGTCGGCGACCGCCGGCCCGGACGGCGCGCCGGTGTCCGCTGCGGCGTCGATGCCCGCCGTCGTCGTCACCGGTCACGGCGAGCCGCCCGTCGTGGTCGAGCGCCCCCGCCCGGTCCCGGCCGGGGGCGAGGTGTCGGTACGGGTCACCGCCGCGCCGCTGACCCCGCTGGACCTGCTCTGCGCCTCGGGTACCTCCTATCTGGGCGCCCCGGCCCTGCCGTACGTCCCCGGCGTGCAGGGCGTCGGCACGCTGGACGACGGCACCCCGGTCTGGTTCCCGACCCGGGCCGGGATGGCCCCCGGCGACGGCAGCCTGGCCGGGTACGCGGTGGTCCCCGCGACCGACCCGGTGCCCCTGCCACCGGGGGCCGACCACCGGCTGGTGGCGGCCCTCGGGCTCTCGGCGGTCGCCGCGTGGGCGGCGTTGACCCTGCGCGGTGGCCTGCGCCCCGGCGAGGTGGTGCTGGTGCTGGCCGCCGGTGGCGCGGTCGGCCAGGCGGCGGTGCAGCTCGCCCGGCTCGCCGGGGCGGGGCGGGTGGTGGCCGCCTGCCGGTCCGACGCCGCCGTCTACTCCGCGCGCCGGTCCGGCGCGGACGCGGTGGTCCGGCTCACCGCCGACGACGAGCCGGAGACCCTGGCCCGGCGTTTCCGGCAGGCCGCCGACGGCCCGGTGGACCTGGTGCTGGACCCCCTGTTCGGGGTGCCGGCGGCGGCGGCCCTGCGCGCCCTGGCCCCGGGCGGGCGGCTGGTCAACCTCGGTGGCTCGGCCGCGCCGACCGCGCCGATCGACTCGGCGACCCTGCGCGGCGGATCGCTGCGGATCCTGGGCTACACCAACAACGAGCTGACCGCCGCCGAACGCGCGACGGCGATCACCCTGGTGGCCGGGCACGCCGCCGCCGGCCGGCTGACCGTCGCCCACCAGGTACGGCCGTTGGCCGAGGCGGCGGAGGCCTGGGCCGACCAGCGGGCCGGCACTGCCGCCGGCCGCATCGTGCTGGTGCCCCCACCCGACTGATCCGCCCCGCCGCCTCGCCCGTCCCACCCGACGCGTCCCGCCTCGCCTGACCCGACCCGCCCGACCGCCTGACTTCGGCCCGTTGCGCTGCCCGGCCCGTCCCGCCTCGCCGGCTGACCGATTCCTGACCGTCGGCTGCTGTCGGCTTGCCCGACAGCGCGAAAATGGACCGGTGCCCGATCTTCCCCCGCAGTTCGCCGTCCTCGTCGTCGACGCCGCCCGGACGGCCGTGACCCGGTACGCACCCGAGGAGCTGGAGGTCTTCGACACGGTCGCCGTCGACTGGCGTACCGGCGGCGCACGTCCCGCCCGCACCTCCCGGGCACCGGGCAGCGCGGTCGGGTTCGGCATCGACACCTCACTGGTCAGCGAACTGTTCCTCCAGGCGGTCGCCGCCGCCAGCAGCGAGGTGCTCGTCCTCGGGGCGACCGGGATCGGGGCCGGGATCCGCGCCGGTTGGCGTCGCCGCCGCCGACGCGCTGACCCGACGCCGCCGGCTGGCTCGGGGTCGACCCCCGCGGCCGCCGGGCCGGCGGACGACCCGGCGTCCGCCGCGCGGCAGGCAGACACCACCCCGCCCGCCGTACGGCAGGCCGTTGACGCCCCGCCCGCCGTACGGCAGGCAGAGACCGCCCCGCCGGCCGCGGCGCCGTCGCCGACGGAGCCGCTGGAGCTGACCGCCGAGCAGGCGGCCCGGCTGCGGGCGGCGTGCCGGCGACACGCGCTCGCGCTGGGTCTGACCCCGGAGGCGGCCGACCTGCTCGCCGACGCCGCGGTCGGCGCGACGGTCACGTCGGACGACCGGTGACCGAGCCGGCCGGCAACCCGACCGTCCCCTATGGGCGGTGTGGTGGGATGACCGCCACCGACCCGGCCGACACCCGACCGCCCTCTCCGGCCGGATGACCGCCACCGACCCGGCCGGGGCATCCGGGGCGGGGTCCGTCGACGCCGGGCCGGTCGGTGCGTTCCGCCGGGATCCCGCCGCGGTACCGGAACGGCTGGGCTGGTGGTACCTGCTCGTGGTGGCGGCCCTCGGTGCGGTCGGCGTCGGTGCGGGGGACCTGTACTTCCTCGCCGACCGGTCCCGCAGCCTGCCCTGGGCGGTGGTCTTCGCCGCCTGTGAGCGGGCCTCCGGGGCGACCGCCGCGAACCCGGTGCCGCCCGGGTTCACCGACTGCCTGGCCGCACCGGCCCGCCAGCGGGCACTGGTGCTGCTCGTCGCGGTCGCCGTCGTGCTGGCCGGCGCGGCGGTGCTGCTGGTGGCGGTGCCAGCGGCCGACCTGTGGCGACTGCGCCGCCATCGTGGCCGCTTCACCGTCGAGGCGGCGGCGCGGCGGTTCGGCGCGCTCTGCGCCGCCGAGCAGCTGACCGGCCGGGACCGGCCGCGCCTGCTGATCGCCGGCCCACCGGTCCGGCAGGCTTTCACCGTCGGTCTCGTCGGCCGGCGGCCGACCGTCGTCCTCCCGGTCGGGCTCGCCGTGGCGTACCGGGATCCGCACCGGTTCGACCCGGTGGTGCGGCACGAACTGGCGCATGTCCGGGCGCGGGACGTGACGTGGGTGGCCGCCGTCCGGGCCCTCGTCTGGCTGCCGCTGCCGGCGGTCGCCGTCGGCGGCCTGCTGGAGATCGGCGCGTTCGGACCGAACGCGGTCGTCGCCGGTGCGTTCCTGCGGGCCGGGCTGCTGGCCGGCCTGGTCGCTGTGCTGGCGGCGGCGCTGTTGCGGGCGCGCGAACGTGCCGCGGACCGGTACGCGGCGGCCGGCGGCCCGGCCGGGGCGCTGACCGCCCTGCTGCGCTCCGGCGTCGGCGTCGGCGTCGACCGGCGGTCGCCGGCGCTGTGGCGTCGGTTGTTCGCCCGGCATCCGACCGCGGCGGAACGGATCCGCTCGCTGCGGGAGCCGGCCGACCGGCGGGCCGGCGAGCTGGTCCAGGGGGTGGCGGTCGGCGCGGTGGCGGTGGTGACCATGGCCGCCGTCCACGAACTCGTCATGAACGGGCACTATCCGGCGCTGGGCTGGCTGCCCCGGCTGGTCGACGTCTGGGTCGGCGCGGTGTTGATCGTCGGCGGGCTGTTGCCGTCGCTGCGCCGCCGGGCGGCCACGGCCCGCCGGTCCGGGGCGACGGTCGGCTGGTGGCGACCGGTCGCCGGGACGGGCGTCGGCCTGTTCGTGGCGACCCTCGGCACCGCCTGGCTGCCCCTGCCCGGCGGTGCTGACCTCTTCCTCGACCGGGGGGCCACGGCGAGCCTGGCCTTCGCCGTGGTGACGGCGGTGCTCGGTGCCGGCGCGGTCGGGCTCTGCGTGCTCGTCGCGGCGGCACTCGCCCGGTCGGGTGCCCGGTGGTGGTTCGCCGGGTACGCGAGCGCCCTCGGCGTGACGGTCGCGGTGCTGTGGCCGGTACCCGGGCTCCCTCCGCTGTGGCACGACCCCGACCTGGTCCGGAGCTGGCTGGCCTACGACCTGCCCGCCACCGGCTGGCTGCTGCCCGCCCTCGGGCTGCCGGCGCTGCTCGCCCTGCGGGGCCTGACCGGGCGTCGGCCGACCGGCGGGCCGCCGAACGGCCGCCGGTCCGCCGTCACCAGGGTCCGTCGGGTGGCCCGGTCGACGCGGGTCCGGGTGGTCGCGGTCGCCGTGCTGGTCTGCACGGGTGGTGCCGTCGGGCAGCTCCGGCTCGCCCCGCCCGGCAGCCTCGACGAGGCGGTGGCCGACGCGCAGGCCCGCTGGCTGCTCACCGCCCTGGCCGGCGGGGTCGTCCTGCTGGCGACCGCGACCCGCCCGCGATCAGGGACCGGCGCGGGTACTGCGGCCGGGTCCGCGACCGACCCCGGCCCCGCAGCCACCGCCTCCTCACCCGACACCGCGTCCGGGTGCGGCCCGGCCGGGTCCGGCCCGATCACCTGGGGCATGGCGGACCGGCTCGGCCGGGCGTTGCCCGCCGCGGTGGCGACGACCCTCGGGTCCGCGCTGCTCCAGTACCTCGACGCGGTGCTGGCCGGCCGCTCCGCCGACGGACCGGCGTTCCGGCTGACCGTGGGCAACCCGTTGGTCTGGCTGCTGTACCTGACCGCCCTCGGCGTGCCGTTCCTGCTGCTGTCCCGGCCCGGCCGGGTCGACCGCCGCCGGTGGCCGGTGCCGGCACGGTCGTTGCCGCCGGTGGTGGCGCTGACCACGGTGACGCTGACGCTGCTGGCGCTCGGGCCGGGGGTGCCCGGCACCCGGGTGCCGCTGCCGGCGGCCGGCACACCGTCCGTGCCCCGGTCCCAGCCGACCGCGGCGGCCCCGCCGGCCCTGCCGACCTCGCCGGGCGGGACGCCGCCCGGCCGGCCGACTGCCGTCGGCCCGGCGTCCGGCACCTCGTCCGTCCCGGGAAGGCGGCTCACCACCGCCGAGGCGCGGGCCGTCAGCCGGGCCGCCCGGTCGGCGCTGCCGGGGTCCTGGGTGACCCGACCGGTCACCCCCGAGGGCGACGACCCGATCGAGCCCGCCGACTGCCGCCCCCTGGCCCGCAGCGGATACCTCGACCGGCTCCGGTCGGGGGAACGTGCCCGGGGCGAGGCCAGGTACGCCACCCTGCCCGGCCGGCTCGGCATCGCCTCGACCACGGTGGCCGTCGACGTCACCTCGTACGCCGAGCCGGTGCCCGGGGCCGTGTTCGCCGCCGCCGAGGCCGCCCGGACCGCCTGTCGACGGTTCACCGCCGGCGGGGTGCGGTTCACCGTCGGGGGTCGGCCCGCCCCCGCGCTGGGCGAACAGTCCTGGCGGGTCGACTACGCCCTGGCGGTCGGCGGCGGTCGGAGCCGGATCACCGGCGCCAGCGTCCTCGTCCTGGTAAGGGTCGGGCACAACCTGGTCGCCGTCTCGGTGGTCGCGGTGGCGGAGCCACTGGACGAGCGGCTGCTCGCCGACGTGGTGACCACCGTGGTCGACGCCCTCGACCGGCCCTGACCGTCGGCATTCGCCGGCCCGGCCACCCGACCGCGCGGCTGGTTGCCGGTCGGAACCGGCGGGCCGTTGCCCCTGCCCGGCCGGTCGGACACCGGGTCCGGGCCGGACGCCGTACGACCGGCCGGTGGCGGTGCGCTGCCACGGGGAGGACGACCGGTGCGACCGGGTCCGGTTGCCGACAGCCGATGTGGCCGACCGGGGGATGCGGGCGGATCGACCGCCTGATGATCTGACTGACGACTCCGATGTGGACAGGTTCGGAGAACCGATCGCGGCCGGTCCGCTGCCGCTCGTCACCCGCCGGGATGGTGCCATGCGTCTGCGCGCCCGCCGTCTGTCCGGTCGGAGGGATCCGTGGCGCGGCACCGGTCCGTTCCTCGCCCTGGCGCTGGTGGCCGTCTCCACCGCCGCGTTCTCCCTGGTAGCGTCGAAGAGCCCCACCATCGCGGACTACCTGCGGCGGTCCTCGATCGCCGGTCGCGAGCTGCGGGTGGGGGTGTTGGCCGACCAACCGCTGCTGAGCACGCCGGTCAAGGACCCGGGCACCAAGGACCCGGACGCCCAGAAGCAGTTCACCGGCTTCGACGCCAGCCTGGCCACCTTCCTGGCCCGGTCGATCGGGGTGTCCGCCGAGTTCGTGCCGCTGGAGTCGACGGAGCGGCTGGACGCGTTGACCTCGGGTCGGGTCGACGTCCTCCTCGGCGGCCTGGTGATCACCGCGGAGCGGCAACGGGTCGTCGAGTTCGCCGGCCCCTACCTGATCGGCGAGACCGTGATGGCCACCCGCGGTGACCGGCCAACCGACCCGGGGCGGGATCGGCTGTGCGTGGTGCCGGGGTCCGGCGCCGCGGCCGACGCCACCCGGCTGGGAAACCCCCTGCTGCTCGCCCGGGATCTGCGGCACTGCCTGACAGCCGTACGCGCCGGCCGGGCCGACGCGGTGGCCGGTGACGAGATCCTGCTGCGTGGCCTGGTCTGGGCCGCGGAACCGGGGTGGAGGGTAAACGATATTCCCGGCACCGCGTCGGCCGCGTACGGCATCGGGGTGGCCCGCGACGATCCCGCGCTGAAGGCTCTGGTCGACTCGTTCCTGGTGGCCAGCCTGCGGAAGAAGAAGTCCGGGGCCTGGGAGAAGGCGATGGACGCCACCCTGCGCAAGGCGGGGTTCGCCGGCTCGCAGCCGTACGCGCCGGGGCGGCTGCTGCGCGACGGCAGTGACGGGCAGGACGGCACGGGTGGGATCGTCGGCCTGCCGGCGGCGGTGTCGCCCGTGGTGGCGGGGAGGTCCCGCCGGGGGCGGACGCTGGCACACCGGCGACGCCGCCGCACGTCGGGGCGGACGGTCACCCGCCGGCCGGCCGGCGTCGGGGGCACCCCGGCGGGCGAGCCGGGGCCGGGCGGCGCCGCGCCGGGGGTGTGGTCGCTGCTGGTCGGTGTGCCGGTCGCGGTCTCCGCGCTGTACCTGTGGATCCAGTCCGGTGGTGACCGCCAGTTCACCCTGATGCTGGCGCAGAGCATCAACCCGATCAATTTCCTCGCCGCGGTGAGCCTCTCCGTGGTGTGGGTCTTCCCCGCTCTGCCCGCCCTGGTCTTCACCATCGGCGCGATGGTGCTCGGGGCGGCGGTCGACGGCGCCGACCGGCGGCGGCTGCGGGACCGGTACGCGGTGGCCCGCTGGACGGACCGGGCACCGGGATGGGCGGTGTGGGGCAGCATCCTGGCCGCCGCGGCCAGCACCCCGCTGGTGTTCGTCCCGGCCTGGGCATTGGCGCTGCGGGTCGTCGGTCGGCGCGGGGCCGCCGGCCGGGTCGGTGGCCGCCGGCCGGGTCGCGGCTGGGTGGCGGTGGGCCTGCCGCTCTACGCCACAGTCGTCGGGGCGGCCGTCGGGGCGGCTCTCGCCGAGGGGGAGGAGGTTCTCGCCCTGATCGCCGGTTGGCCGGCCGTACTGCTGCTCACCCGCGCCACCGGACCGTTGCGTCCGGGGCAGGTGGCCGCCTTCGTCCGGGCCGCGGCCCTGCTGGCCGTCCTTCTCACGCTGGGCGTGCTGTACGCGGTGGTGAGCACGCCGATCCTGCCGTCCACCGCGATCCAGGTGGCCGTGCCGACGGCCGCGCCGCCCACCCCCGCCTCGTCGGGGTCACCGGCCCCGAACGATCCGGACACCGACCCGCCGACCCGCCAGTTACGCGGGTACGTCGTCTCGACGGACGACGAGTCGACCACCGTGCTGTCCGACCGGGGCGGGGTGGAGATCGTCGCCAACGACGTCATCAGGTCGCGGGTGTCCTGCCCCAGTCTGGTCGACCTGCCGGGCGACTCGGCGGAGCTGTTCGGCCTGCCGCTGCGGGAGTCGTTGCTCAAGGCGTTGGCCCGCCGGCAACGGCCGACGACGGTGCAGGATCCGCGCTGCCTGCTGCGTCCCGACGGCTAGGCCCGGCCGCCGTCGCGAGCGGTCGGCTCCGGCGGTCCACCGGGCGGGCGGAGAAAAATCGTAAGGACGCTTTACTGTTAATAAACTTTAATTTACCGTGATGGCAATCGTCCCGAGGTGGATCCGATCCGACCGGGTGCGGGGTCGTCGGACGGCCCGGACCCACCCGGGGTCCACCGAGCCCGTCCGGACCGGCTCGACCGTCGAGGAGTGCGCCATGCGTCGAACCATCACCGTCCCCCTGGTGGCGACGGGTGCCGTCGTCACCTCGCTGGGCCTCGCGCTGCCCGCCCAGGCCCACGGCTACGTCTCCGCCCCACCCAGCCGCCAGGCGCTCTGCGCCCAGGGGAAGGTGCCGGACTGCGGCCAGATCCGGTACGAGCCGCAGAGCGTCGAAGGGGTGAAGGGGCTGCGGAGTTGCAGCGCCGGGATCACCCAGTTCGCCGTCCTCGACGACGACGCCCGGGGCTGGCCGGCCACGTCGGTCGGCAGCACGGTCACCTTCACCTGGGTGAACACCGCCCGGCACGCCACCCGCAACTGGGAGTACTTCATCGGCGGCACCCGGGTCGGGATCGTCGACGGGGGTGGTCGGCAGCCCGAGGCCACCGTGGCGCACACCGTCAGCCTGGCCGGCTTCTCCGGTCGACAGAAGATCCTCGCCGTCTGGAACATCTCCGACACCGCCAACGCCTTCTACTCCTGCGTGGACGTGCAGATCGGCGGGGGCGGACCGACCCCGAGCCCCACCGCGACGCCGACCCGTACCCCCACCCCCACCCCGACGCCGACCCGCACCGCCACCCCGCCGCCGGCCACCCCGACCGGTGCGCCGACCGCCGGCGGCACCTGGACCGCCGGCCGCAGCTACCAGGTCGGTGACCTGGTCACCTACCAGGGGGTGGGCTACCGGTGCCGGCAGGCGCACACCGCCCTCCCCGGTTGGGAGCCCCCCTACGTGCCCGCCCTGTGGACCCAGGTCTGACCCGGCCGCACCGATGAGAGTCGTCGAGCGGGGACGGGGTGGGTCGGGCGGGGCCGGTAGGGGCTCGCGACGGGCGACCGTCGGGGCGTGTGGACCGCCCCCCGTCGCGCCCCGTCCGGCGGCGGTGCGACCGTCGGTGTCGGTGCGGTGCCTGGCCGTCGCGCTGGTCGTGGTGAGCCTGTCGGTCGCCGGGTGCGCTGCCGCCACCCGGCCGGTCGACCCACCACACCCGGCCGCGACCGGATCGGGGCCGCCGGCCGCGGTCAGCGGGCTCGACCTGGTGTTCCTGCACACCATGACGGCCCACCAGGAACGCACCCTGGCCATCCTGCGGGTCGCCCCGGAACGGATCCGTCAGCCGGCACTGCGGACCCTCGTCGCGGCGGTGGAGGCGACCGAGGCCGACGAGGTGGACCGCGCCCGCGAGTGGATCCGGGCCGCCGACCCGGACTCCGGCGGGCACCGGCACGAGCACCCCGGGCCGACCGGCGACGCCGACCCGGTGGCCCGGTTGCGGGGCACTCCGGCAGCCGGTTACGACGCCGCTCTGGTGGCGGTACTGGCTCCGCAGCAACGGCAGGCCGCGGAACTGGCCCGCGCCCATCTGGCGCTGGCCGTCTCCCCGGTCGTGCGCGACCTGGCCCGGCGCATCGACGAGTCGCGGACCGCGCAGGTGCGGCTGCTCGCCGGGCTGCCGGTCGCCCGGCCCACGCCCTGACCGGCGGCCGTGCCGGCCGTCGACGCGCACCGGGGTCCGCCGGCCGGGCCTGATTCCCCCAGCTCCCGGGGAACCGGCGACGGATCCCTAACCCGGGAAAACCGCGCGAAAAGCAGAATCCGCTACCGGTCCCCATTACCGCGACAGATCCGGCGCGATAGCCGGCGATCCGGAGTGAACCGCTGGCGGAATCGGTTTCCAGGACCGTCGTGCTGCCGAAGCGGCCAATTCCGCCATCCGTACGGCCATCGGGACGAATCGTTCGGCCACCCCGCCGACATCGATGTTTCTCGTCTTCCCGCCACCCCGGTATAGTCCCGTCAATCCCCATTGGAGTGTCACAGGGAAAGCACGTGATCTGCGTGATGGCAGCTGGACTGGAAAATGCGCTGTCCGGCCCACCATTCGTCGGGCGGCGCCCGGAGATCGCGCGTATCCAGGCCGCGCACGCCGAGAGTACGCACACCGGGAGGCAGGTGGCGTGCGAAGTGGTCGGCGACCCGGGAATCGGCAAGACCCGCCTCGTCCACGCCGCGCTGGACCGCTGCGCCCCCACCATGCCCCGGGCCGTCGGCACCTGTGTGGAGGCCGAGCGGGACATCCCGTTCCACGTCTTCCGGCACGCCTTCGGCGCCCTGCACCCCGTCGGCTCCGGGGCCCGACGAGAGGCCGTCGGCGGGATCGACGCCGCCGGGGCGCTGGCGCCCCGCGAGGCCGGTCCGCTCGACGCGCGCCTGTTCCGCACCTACCAACTGGCCCGACGGCTGCTCACCCTGGCCGCCCGGGACGGGCTGGCTCTCGTCCTGGACGACCTGCACTGGGCCGATCCCTCCTCGACCGGGCTCGTGACCCACCTGCTGCGCTACCCGGTGCCGGTGCCGTTGCTGCTGGTCCTGGTCTACCGGCCCCGGCAGACGGCCACCGTCATGCCGTTCGGCCCACCCGAGCCCGGCGTGCCGGCAGGCCGGTTCCGGGACCGGATCGAGCTGGGGCCGCTCAGTCTCGCCGAGACCATCGAGCTGTTTCCGGAGTCCGACCCGGCCGAGCTGGGGGAGCGCCACGACCGGGCCGGCGGCAATCCCGGCTACCTCGCGGCCCTCGCCGGCACCCCGCCGGTCGACGCCGACCGGGCTGCCGCTCCACCGGTCGACGCCGACCGGGCTGCCGCCTCGCCGCCCGGCCCGTCCCGGCTGACCGACCGGGCGGTCGCCACTCTGCGCGCCGAGTGGGCCGGTCTGCCGTCGGTCGACGCGGTCTGCCTGCGGGCCGCCGCCGTGCTCGACACCACCTGCGCGGTGGACCTGCTCGCCGAGGTGGCCCAGCTACCGGCGCCGGTGGTCACCGAGGCGGCCTGGCGGTTGGTCCGTCGTGACCTGCTGCGGGCCGCCCCGGCAGCGGCGGGGTTCGCCTTCCGGCACCCGGTGCTGCGCACCGCCGTCGCCCAGGACACCGACGTGGCCTGGCGGGTCGCGGCCCAGCACCGGGCGCTGGCCGCGCTGGTCGCCCGCGGTGCGCCCCCGGCCGCCCGGGTGGCACAGGTCGAGGCGCTGCTCACCCTGCCCCACGACCGGCCGGTCGGCCCGTACGTCGACGTGCTCTGCCGGGCCGCCCAGGAGATCCGCCGCGACGCCCCGGACCTGGCCGTGCGCTGGTTACGCACGGCGCTGCGCGCCCTGCGGCCGCCGGCCGGTTCGCCGACCAGCCGCCACGACGTCACCCTGCTGCTGGCCCGGATCACCGGGGAGGCCGGCAACCTCGCCGAGAGCCGGGCGCTGCTGCGGGAGGTCGTCCCCGAGCTGCCGGCCGACCCGGGCGGTCGCCGGGCCCGGGCGGTGGCCCAGTGGGTACGGGTCGAACGGCTGCTCGGCAACTACGCGGAGGCCGCCGCGATCAGCCGCCGTGAGCTGATCGGCACGCCGACCCGGTCCGCCGGGACGTACCAGCTCGCCACGGAACTCGGCGCGGTCGGCATCCTGTCCGGCCATCCCGCGCCGATGTCGGGCGACGCCCCGGACGGGGACGCCAGCGGCGTCGACCGGGCCGCCCTGCTCGCGGTACGCGGTCTCGCCGCCGCCCATGACGGCGCCGTCGACCTGGCCCGTGACCTGCTCGCCACCAGCACGCCGATCGTCGACGCGCTACCCGACCGGGACCTGCGCGACCACCCCGACTGCCTACTGGCGCTCGGGCTGGCCGAGCTGTTCCTGGAACGGCCCACCGACGCCACCCGGCACCTGGACCGGGGGATCACCCTGGTCCGCGACGCCCACCGCGACGACGGGCTCTGCCAGCTGCTGCTCGGCCGCAGCCAGGTGGCCTACCACCGGGGGCAGCTCGGCACGGTGATCGGCCTGACCACCGAGGCCGGGATCGTCGCCCGCCGGATCGGCAGCCGTTCCCTGCTCAGCTTCGCCCTGGCGTTCGAGGCGCAGGCCACCGCCTGGCGGGGCGGTCCCCGCGACGACGAGCGGGCGGTGGCCCTGGCCCGGGGCGCGGTGGAGCTGGCCACCGACCTGGACAGCTGGTCCGGGCGTACCGCGGCGACCGCGCTGGCCACCGCGACGCTGCTCGCCGGTGACCCGGACACCTGTGTGGAGATGCTCACCGACGCCGGGGGCGACGGTCGGCTGACCCGCCTCCAGGCCTCCCTGCGGCCGATGTGGCAGGAACTGCTCTGCGCCGCCGCACTGGCCGGTGGCGATCTGCCCGAGGCGGAGCGGCGGGCCCGGGAGGCGATGGCGGCCGCCGACCTGATCGGCCTGTCCGGGCAGCGCGCCTTCGCCGAGTCGGCGTACGGGGAGGTGCTGCTCGCCCGGGGCGAGGTGACGGCGGCCATGCCGTACCTGCGTACCGCGGCGGACCGGTTCCGGATGGCCGGGATGACCCTGCGGCACAGCCTCGCCCTGGTCGCGGTCGCCCGGGCGGCGGAGGCGGTGGACCAGGGCGGCCCCGCCGCGCGGGCCCGGCAACAGGCGTTGGACCTGGCCGCGCGCTGCGGCACCGAACGCGTCGGCCTGCGGCTGACCCGACCGGTCCGGGCGCTCGCCGAGACCGCGCTGACCGATAGGGAGTGGCACATCGCCCGGCTGGCGTCCACCGGCGTCACCAACCGGCTGATCGGCCGCCGGTTGCACATCAGCCCCCGCACGGTGGAGGCGCACCTGACCCGGATCTACCGCAAGGCGGGGGTGGAGTCCCGGTCCGGGCTGGTCGCCTGGGTGTCCCGCTTCGATGACACCGATCGGTGACCCGCCGCCGACGCGGATGACACCGTACGGTGCACCACCGTCGTCCGCCGCACCATGAGGCCGCACCGCACCCGGCACCCACCGCCGACCGCTCACATACTCGATCCATCGGACGCGAATCCCGCGCAGCCGGCGACGGACGGAGAACGACATGGTGGGCACACGATCCGTCGGGAAGCCGCGCGCCGGCACGGTGCCGACCGGCGGCCCCACCGTCGCGCTCGCGGTGACCCTGCTCGTCCTGGCCGGTTGCGGCAACCAGCCGGTGGACGCCGCCACCCCCACCGTCGTCGCGTCCGGGGCGGCGTTCGACGCGGACCGGGCCGCGCTGGTGCTCACCGCCTTCGACCAGGCCGACTCGGCCGCGTCCGTCTCCGGTGACGTGCAGACCCTGCGCACCCAGGAGGTGTCCCCGTCGCTGGAGGTCAGCATCGCGGCGATCCGCCGGGCCGAGTACAACCAGCGCCCGCAGCCGGCGTTCCAGCACGTCAACCCGGCTTTCGCCGTACCGCCGGGGGAGCCTGGCTGTTTCCTGGCCACCGCCACCCTGCGGCTGGCCGGCGCGGAGCTGGCCCCGACCGACGTGAGCCACTTCGTCCGGGACACCGACGGCCGGTGGAAGCTCAGCCACAACGTCCAGGTCACCCAGTCGGCCCTGGTCACCGCCCGGGGCATCGCCGGTCGACCGGCCACCGCCGGGGGCACCGCCGTGGACGAGACGAGCCGGCGGGCACTCGCCGCGGAACTGTTCGCCCGCACCACCGGGACGAGCACCGGCAACCGGGCGCTGGTCGCGTCGAGCCCGCTGCTCGACGGTCAGTTCGCCGGCGGCTGGGAGGTCTACCAGCAGCAACTCGCCGGTGCCGGGGCGCGGGTGGCGCGCACCCTCGACCGGGCGGAGTGGTCGGACTGCGCGGTCACGACGCCCGAGGGGACGCTGACCTTCCTGACCGTGTACGCCACCGACACCCTCAGCCCGAAGCCCAGTGGACCGGCCACGGTGACCATGGTCCCGCAGAGCCCCGACATGATCTCCACCGGCAGGCGCGCCCCGGTCACCGGCAAGCGCATCCGGGTCACCCGGGTCGAGACGTTCCTGCTCCTCGTGCCGGCGCAGGCCACCGGCACCTCGGTGCTGGGTCTCAACGACACCGCCCTGACCGTCACCACCGGCTGACCGGGACGGCCGCGCCCCGCCCCCGCCCGGCCGCCTCCGCCCGACCGCCCGGCCGGACCCCGTCGTCCGTCCACCACCGTGCTGACCGGCCCCGTCGTGCCGGCCGCGCCGACGGCTGAAACCGGTGGCATCGGTCCGGATACCGCCGGCCGACGGCGACGATGACAGCAGCCGTGATCGTCGACGACATCCCGCCGGACCTCCCCGGTGGCACGCCGACGCGGGGAGGAACCCATGTGGCATCCGCGTTTCCGCTCCGACCACGTGCCGGTGCGGTTGCCCGAGGGGCACCTCGTCGTCCTGGGCGAGACCCGCAGCCTGCTCGTCGACGACCCGGTCGCGGCGGACCTGGCCGACCTCCTCGACGGCACCGCGCCACTGGCCGACGTGCTGGCCCGGCTGGCCGACCGGCACCCGGTCGCCACGGTCGCCGCCGCCCTGGCCCGGCTGCGCGGCCACGGCCTGCTCGTCTCCGGTGCGGCGGGTGTCCCCGTCGCCGAGGCCGCCGGCTGGGACGCCCGGGGCGTCGACCCGGCCGCCGGGCGGCACTGGACCCGGTACGGCACGGTCACCCTCGTCGACCTCGGCGCCCCCACCGCGTTCGAGATCGCCGAGGCGCTGCGGGCGGTGGGCCTCACCGTCACGGTCACCCGGCCGGACGCCCCCGAGGCGGACCCGGCAACCGGACGGGAACCCGTGCTGGTCGTCCCGTCGTCGATGCTCGACCCCGCGCTGGCCGTCCTCAACGACCGCCACCTGGCCGCCGGGCGGCCCTGGACCCTGCTGCGGGCGCACGGCAACGTGGTGTTCCTCGGCCCGCACCTGGTCCCCGGCGAGACCGGCTGCTGGGCCTGCCTGCGTCAGCGCTGGGAGGCCAACGACCAGGTGGCGGCGTTCCTGACCGGGCAGGTTCCGGCGGGTGAGGTGCCGTCGGCCGCCCGCGCGGTCGTTCCCGGCGTGGCCATGGCGGTGGCCGGACTGCTCGCCGCCGATCTCGCGGTGCTGGCCACCCGGGGCCGCTCACCCCGGCTGACCGGCCGCATGATCGCCCTGGACACCCGGGACCTGACGACCGAGAGCCACCAGCTGGTCCGCCAACCCCAGTGCCCCGCCTGCGGCGACCCGGACCTGGTCGGCAAGGCGGACCCCCGGATCACGCTGCCCCCGGCCGGCGCCCTGCCCGGCCGGGTGGACGGCTCCCGCACCCGCGACCCCGCCGAGACGTACCGGGCGCTGACCCACCACGTCAGCCGGTACCTCGGGGTGGTCAGCCGGCTGACCAGCCTGGAAGCCGTCGACAACGGGATCGCCCACACCTACTCGGCGGGCCACAACTTCGCCCAGCCCCGGCAGCTCGCCGGGCTGCGCCGCAACCTGCGCGGGCAGAGCGGTGGCAAGGGCCGCACCGACACCCAGGCGCGGGTCAGCGCGATCGGGGAGGCGGTGGAGCGCTGGTGCGGGGTGTGGCGCGGCGACCGGCCGGTGCACCGGGCCAGCTACCGGCAGCTCGGCCCGGACCGCGCGGTCCACCTGCGTGACCTGCTGCTCTACTCCGAGCACCAGTACGCCGAGGCCGACCGGCTCAACCGGGACCTCGGCCACCTGCACCGGGTGCCCCGGCCGCTGCCCGACGACCTGGAGCTGGACTGGACCACCGGCTGGTCGCTCACCCGCGACGCTCCCCGGGAACTACCCGCCGCGCACTGCTGGTACGGCCACCCGGAGCTGACCACGCTGAAGGTCTGCTCGACCGACTCCAACGGCTGCGCCGCCGGGTCGAACCTGCCGGAGGCGATCCTCCAGGGCTTCTGTGAACTCGTCGAACGCGACAGCGTGGCCCTGTGGTGGTACCACCGTTCCCGGCTGCCCGGGGTGGACCTGGCCTCGTTCGCCGACCCGTGGACGACCGCCTGCGTCGACCACCACGCCACCGCCCTCGGCCGCGAGCTGTGGGCCCTGGACCTCACCGCCGACCTGGGGATACCCGCGTTCGCCGCGGTGTCCCGGCGGGTCGGCGGACCGTCGGAGGACGTGCTGGTCGGCTTCGGCGCGCACCTCGACGCGCGGGTCGCGTTGAGCCGGGCGTTGACCGAGGTCAACCAGTTCCTGCCGGCGGTGCCCGGCCCGGCCGGCGGGCGGCTGCGCTACGGCGTCGACGATCCGGACAGCGCCCGCTGGTTCGGCACCGTCCGGATCGCGGACCAGCCCTGGCTGACCCCGGATCCGACCCGGCCGGCCCGCACCCTGGCCGACCATCCGACCCTGACCACCGGGGACGTCGCCGAGGACGTCCGCCGCTGCGTCCGGATCGCCGCGCGGGCCGGTCTGGAGGTGATCGTCGTCGACCAGTCCCGGCCCGACGTGGAGCTGGCGGTGGTGAAGGTCGTGGTGCCGGGGTTGCGGCACTTCTGGCGGCGGCTCGGCCCCGGCCGGCTGTGGCAGGTCCCGGCGGCGTTGGGCCGTACCCCGTCGGCCGACGACGAGGAGTCGGCCAACCCGTTGAACGTGTTCTTCTGACCGGACCACCCGGCCCGGCCGGACGAGGGGAGTCGACGATGACCGCAGTGGCGGACGCCACCGGCCGGTGCACGGTGAGCACGGCACTGACCGGCCCGGCCGTGCAGGACCTGTACCGGCTGCGCCGGGACGCGGAGCTGGTGCTCGACGAGGACGGCGCGGCCACCCTGCGCCAGGGGCGGTTCCGGCTGCGGCTGGAGCAGCCGGGGATGAGCCGGCGGGCGCTGCTGCTGCGGCTGGGCGCCGGGTGGGTCAGCGACGTCGAGGTGGGCAGGCTGGTCAGCAGCCTGGAGGGGGAGACCCGGGTGCTTCCCGCGCAGCTGCTGCTGCGCCGGCTGCTGAGCCACTCGTGGGTGGAGCGGCGGGCACAGGTGGCCGACCGGCCGTTGCTGGAGCTGCTGCCGACCGGGTTGGGCCGGGGCAGCCTGCCGGAGACCCGGCGGCACGTCCCCGGGGCCCGCTACCGGCTGTCCCGGTTCGTCGCCCTGCAACACGAGCGCGACATGCTCGTCGCCACGTCGCCGCTGAGCACCCTCGCCGTCGGCTGCGTCGACGCGGCGCTCGGCGCGGTGCTGGCCGC
This sequence comes from Micromonospora rifamycinica, assembly GCF_900090265.1. Lineage (NCBI taxonomy): Bacteria > Bacillati > Actinomycetota > Actinomycetes > Micromonosporales > Micromonosporaceae > Micromonospora > Micromonospora rifamycinica. Next base: position 921,978 of record NZ_LT607752.1, on the reverse strand, counting down.
GGCGGTGCAGGGCGTCGGCCCGGAGACAGTGGCCCGGTCCCTGGCGGTGCCTCCGGAGGTCGCCGGCCGGGTCCTCGACGAGCTGGTCACCGCGCGGATCCTGGTCACCGCCGCCGAGTACGCCGCCGAGGTCGAGGACGCGCCGCTGGCCTACTGGTCGCCGGAGGAGCTGCGGCTGCACCACCGTTCCCGGGTGGGCCGGCACACGATGCCGGTCGGCGGCACCTACCGGCTGCGGGACCGGTTCCCCCCGCAGCCGCTGCCGCGTCCGTACGAAGGTGGACGAACCATCGAGCTGCCGCTGCCGGACCTGGCCACCATCGCCAAGGCGGACCCGTCGTTCAGTCAGGTCGTCGCGGCCCGGCACAGCGTGCGCCGGCACGACGACACGGCCCCGCCCACCCTCGACCGGCTGGCCGAGTTCCTGCACCGGGTCCAGCACGGGACGCTGGCCGGGGAGTCCGGCGGGCAGCAGGTGGGGCACCGTCCCTATCCGGGCGGCGGCGGGATCTACGAGCTGGAGCTGTATCCGCTGGTGCGCCGGTGCGCCGACCTCGATCCGGGGCTGTACCACTACGACTCCACCGGCCACCGGCTGGAGGCGGTCGCCGGGTGGGCGCCGGCCGCCGACCGGCTGCTGGGCTACGCCCGCGCGGCCGGCGCGATGGCCGGACCGCCGCAGGTCGTGCTGGTGGTCACCGCGCGGGTGCAGCGGCTGATGTGGAAGTACGAAGGGATGAGCTACGCCATGATCCTCAAGGACGCCGGGGTGCTGACCCACCAGATGTACCTCGTCGCCACCGCCATGGGGCTCGCCCCGTGCGCCCTCGGTGCCGGCGACTCGCACGCCTTCGCCGAGCTGTCCGGCCTCGACCCGCTGGTCGAACCGAGCGTGGCCGACTTCCTGCTCGGTACGGTCGCCCCCGAGGCGGCCGGGCCGTGAAGTTCCGTCGGCAGGCGTTGCAGCAGCTCGAGGCCCCCGAGCAGCTGGACCGGGCGGTCCGGCTGACCACCGTGCCGAGCTGGTTGGCCACCGCCGCGTTGGTGATCACCGTGGTGGTGGCCGGGGCCTGGTCGGTCCGCACGGTGGTGCCGCGCACCGTCGAGGCGGCCGGGGTGCTGATCCACTCCAACGGCATCTCCGCCCTCGACGCGCTGGAGGCCGGCCAGGTCACCAAGGTCTGGGCGGCCCCGCACCAGCGGGTCACGAAGGGCACCCCGCTCTACAGCCTGCGGACCGTCGCCGGCAAGGTCCTGGTGGAGACCGCGCCGGGCGACGCGTACGTGGTCGCCTGGCTGGTGTCCGAGGGGGAGATCGTCACCCCCGGCAGCCACCTGGCCGACCTGGAACGCCTCGACACCGCCGGGGACGCGTTGCAGGCCGTCGTCTACGCCCCGGCGGTCGCCGCGCCGCTGCTGCAACCGGGCGTCCCGGTCGAGGTGGCCGCCGCCGCCGCGCCGCGCAACGTGTTCGGCACCCTGGCCGGGCGGGTCCTCACCGTCGGCGCGTTCCCGGAGACCGAGGCGTCGCTGCGGGCCTTCCTCGGCACCGGTCAGGACGTCCGGCGGTTACTGGCCAACGGCAGCGTGGTGCGGGTGACCGTGGCCCTGGAGCCCGATCCGGCGGCCCCCGGCGGACTGCGCTGGACCAAGGCCCCGCCACCGTTCCAGCTCAACTCGGCCAGCGAGGTCACCGCCTGGTTCACCGTGGCCCGGGAACACCCGGTCGACTGGTTGCTGCGGCGATGAGCGCGCCGACGACCGGGGTGGTCCCGGCACCGCAGCGGCCCCGGATCCGCCGACGGCGGGTCCGCACCCCCACCCTGATTCAGATGGAGGCGGTGGAGTGCGGGGCCGCCGCGCTGGGCATCCTGCTCGGCCACCACGGCCGGCACGTGCCGTTGGAGGAGCTGCGCCGGGTCTGCGGGGTCAGCCGGGACGGCTCCACCGCCGCCACCGTGCTGCGGGGTGCCCGGCGGTACGGGATGGAGGCCAAGGGCTTCCAGATGGACCTGGCCGGACTGCGCACGGTGGCCCTGCCGGCGGTGCTGTTCTGGCGCTTCGAGCACTTCGTGGTCCTGGAGGGGCTGGGCCGCAAGGTCTGGATCAACGACCCGGCCACCGGCCCCCGGGCGGTGGGGTGGGACGAGTTCGACGGCGCCTTCACCGGCATCGTGCTCACGATGCGTCCCGGGCCGCAGTTCCAGCCCGGCGGCACCCGGTACCGGATGGTCCGGGCGCTGGTGGAACGCTGGCGCGGCCCCGGATCCGCCATCGTGCAGATGCTCCTGCTCGGCCTGCTGATCGCCCTGGTCGGGTTGACCGTCCCGGTGCTGGCCCGGGTCTTCGTCGACCGGGTGCTGCTCCAGGAGGACCAGGCGGCCTTCGCCGGTCTGGTCGCGGCGGTGGCGGTGGCCACCGTGCTGACCTTCCTGGCCAGCTGGTTGCAGCAGCGGTTGACCGTCCGCGCGGAGACCGCGCTGGCGCTGGCCAGCGCCGCCCGCTTCTTCCGACATCTGCTGCGGCTGCCGCCGGCGTTCTTCGACCAACGCCAGGCCGCCGACCTCGGCCAGCGGGTACGCGGCAACGACATGGTTGCCGAGGTGCTGACCCGGCGGGCGGCCACCACGGTCGTCGACACCGCCCTGGTGCTGGCGTACGGCGCGCTGCTGTGCCAGTACGACCTGCTGCTCGGGCTGTGCGCGGTGGTCCTGGCCGGGCTGAACGTCACCGTGCTGCGGGTCGTCGCGGCGACCCGGTCGGTGGCGGTGGCCGGGTTGCAGGCCGACCGCAGCAAACTGGTCACCGCCGTCTACACCACCGTGCAGATGATCGAGACGGTGAAGGCCGGTGGTGAGGAGGAACGCGCCGCGGCCCGGTTCGCCGCCCGCAACGCCACCGTCGCCAGCCGTCAGCAGCGGCTGGGGGTGCCCACCGCGGTGCTCTCCGTCCTGCCTGCGTTCCTGGCCGCGTTGACCACGGCGGTGCTGCTCGGCGTGGGCAGCGACCGGGTGGTGACCGAGGCGATGAGCGTCGGCGTGCTGGTCGGCATGCAGGGGCTGGCCGCCGCGATGAACCGCCCGCTGGGCAACCTCACCGCGCTGGGCTCCCGGGTGCAGGACATGAGCGCCGACCTCAACCGGCTGCGCGACGTGGAGCGGTACCCGCTGCCGGTCGACGACCCGCCGCCGCTGCCGGCGACGCCGCTGGAGGGGCACCTGCGCATCGAGGACGTCACCTTCGGCTACCACCCGTTGGGTAAGCCGTTGCTGACCGGGTTCACCCTCGACCTGCCCCCGGGTGCCCGGGTCGCCCTGGTGGGCCGGTCGGGCAGCGGCAAGTCGACGGTCGGGCGGCTGGTCGCCGGCCTGTACCGGCCGTGGACCGGCCGGGTCACCGTGGACGGCGTCGAACGGACGGCGGTCGACGACGGGCTCTGGGCGGCCACCGTCGCCATGGTCGACCAGGACCAGCGGCTGTTCGAGGGCACCGTCCGGGACAACGTGACCATGTGGGACCTGACCGTGCCGGACGAGGACGTGCACGCCGCCCTCACCGACGCCTGCGTGCACGCCGAGGTGACCGCGCGGGCCGGCGGGCTGGCCAGCGCGGTCCGTGAGGGGGGCCGCAACTTCTCCGGCGGGCAGCGGCAACGGTTGGAGATCGCCCGCGCGCTGGTCCGCAACCCCCGGGTGCTGGTGCTCGACGAGGCGACCAGCGCGCTGGACGCCGAGACCGAGCGCCAGATCGACCTGCACCTGCGCCGACGTGGAGCCACCTGCCTGATCGTCGCGCACCGGCTGTCCACGGTCCGCGACTGCGACCTGATCGTCGTGCTCGACGCGGGCCGGGAGGTGGAACGCGGCACCCATGACGAACTGGTCGCCCGGGGCGGGGCGTACACCCGGCTGGTCCGGGACAACTGACCCGAGCGGGTGAGGAGACGACGATGAGCGGTACGACGCCGGACAGCCCGGCCGGCGGCCTGGTCGGGTTCTGTGGCGACCCGGTACGCCGGACCTGCCGGCTGGACGGGCCGGACGCCGGTTGGCTGGTCACCGGCGGGGAGGCCGACCTGTTCGCGGTACGCCGCCCGGGGCTGCACCCGTCACGCCGGTTCCACGTGGCCCGGCTGCCCGCCGGTGCGCTGCTGTCGACGTCCACCGCGCTCGGCGCGTGGCAGTTCATCCTGGTGCCGCTGCCCGGCACCGAACTGCGCGGGCTCGGCGTCCGCGAGCTGTCGGTGCTGCAACGGCAGGCCCGCCGGCAACGGGATCCGGCCGATCCGACCGGGGCACGGGCCCGGGCCGCCGCCGCGCAGCTCGTCGACGCCGTCGACCTGGCGCTGCTCACCCTGGCCGACGCGATGCGCCCCGGCCAGGCACCCCGGGAGGCGTCCACCCTGCCCGCCCGGGAGATCGTCTCGCTGGCGCAGGACAGCGTGCTGACCGCCAACGGCGGCGTCTGGTGGCTGCGCTGCGCCGGTGGCCACCTGCGCCGCAACGACGGCGGCCCCGGCGAGACCGTCGGGGCACAGGAACTGCTGCTGTTCGCCGGCCGGGACTGGGTGGTGGCCGACTCGCCGTGCGTGGTGGAGAGTCAGGCCAGCGTCGACCTGCTCGCCGCCGGCCAGCTCCAGACCGCGGTGGACCAGCACCTGGCCGGACTGCTGCGGACGGTGGAGGCGCGCGTCGCCGACGCCGACGCCGCGCTGCTGAGCGCCGTCGAGCGCCGCCGACAGGCCGACGCCGCCGTGGTGGCCGCGGCGGCCCGTCGGGCGATCGGGGTGATCGGCGCCGGCGAGGTGGTGGCCGAACCGGAGCAGGCCGTCCGGTTCGATCTGTTCGGACCGGCGGCGGCGGTGCTGCGGGCGGTCACCGCCGGGTGGGACGCCACCGTCGAGGAACCGACCGACCGCAGCCGCACCCCGGACGGCGAGCGGGCCGCCGTGCACGCCGTCGCCCGCGCCTCCGGCCTGTTCCTGCGGGAGGTCCGGCTGCCCGAGCGGTGGTGGCGGCGCGATCTGGGGCCGCTGATCGGCTGGCGGGACGGCGACGACGGCGGCCCGCCGGTGGCGGTGCCGATGGTGTTCCGCCGGGGCCACTACCACCGGGTGGATCCGGAGACCCGGGTGCACCGCCGGGTCTCCCCGGCCTTCGCCGCCGAGCTGGCCGCCGCGGCCACCCAGGTCCAGGCCCCGCTGCCGCACGTCGCCGCGCTGCGGCACCTGTTGCGCGCCGGCCTGGTCGGCGCGGCCCACGACGTACGCACCCTGCTGCTGACCGCCAGCTGCGTGGCGGTGCTCGGCCTCGGTGTGCCGCTGGCCACCGGAGCGGTGCTCGGCCAGCTGGCCCGGCGCGGCGAGGTCGAGGGCCTGTCCGGGTTCCTCGTCCTGATGCTCAGCGCGGCGGTGGTGGCCGGTCTGCTCGGTGTGGCGCAGAACCTGCTGCTGCTGCGACTGGACGGCCGGATGCAGTCCGGCGTGCAGCTGGCCCTGTGGGACCGGCTGATGCGGTTGCCGGCCCGCTTCTTCAGCCGGCGCAGCAGCGGCGAGATCGCCAACTCGCTGCTCGGCGTCGCCTTCGTCGGCGAGGCGCTCAGCGCCCTGCTGCCGCAGTTGGTCACCGCGGCGGCGACCGTGCTGGTGACCACCGCCATGCTGCTGGTCGTGCAGCCGGTGCTCGGCCTGTGGGGGTTGGGCGTGGTCGGGGTCTGCGTGCTGGCGTTCACCGTGTTCACGCTGCTCGTCCTGCGGCGGCAGCGGGCCGCGGTGGCCGCCGAGCACCGGGCGGCGGCGATGACCAACCAGCTGCTCGGCGCGATCGTCAAGCTCAAGCTCGCCGCCGCGGAGTCCCGCGCGCACGCCCGGTGGTCCGAGCTGGCGGCCACCGCGCGGGCGGCGCTGCAACGCGTCCGGCAGAGCCAGGCCGGGCTGATCGCCTTCGCCACCGTGCTCCCGGTCGCCGGGCAGCTGGTGCTCTTCGCCGTCCTGATGGGGCCGCTGGCGGGGCAGGTGTCGCCGACCGACTTCTTCGTCCTCAACGTCGGGTTCGCGATGCTGCTCGGCGCGCTGCTGGTGCTGGTCTCCGCCGGGGTCGAGGTGGTCGCCGCGGTGCCCCGGCTGGGCAGCCTGCGCGACATCCTGCGGGCCGAGCCGGAGGCTCGGCCGGACCGGGTGGATCCGGGGGAGCTGCGCGGCGGGATCAGCCTGCACCGGCTCACCTTCGCCTACCAGCCCGACGACCCGCCGGTGCTGGTCGACGTCGACCTGCAGATCCGGCCCGGCGAGTTCGTCGCGGTGGTGGGGCCGAGCGGCTGCGGCAAGTCCACCCTGCTGCGCCTGCTGCTCGGTTTCGAACGCCCCCAGCAGGGTGCCGTGCTCTACGACGGGCAGGACCTGTCCGAACTGGACGCCCAGGCCGTCCGCCGGCAGTGTGGGGTGGTCCTGCAGGACGGTCAGCTCTTCGCTGGGTCGGTGCGCGACAACATCTGCGGCGCCGGCGGGTTCACCCTGGACGAGGTCTGGGAGGCGGCCCGGATGGCGGGGCTCGCCGACGACCTGGAGGCGCTGCCGATGGGGATGAGCACGATGGTGCCGTTCGGTGGCGGCACCCTCTCGGTCGGGCAGCGGCAGCGGGTGCTGATCGCCCGCGCGGTGGCCCCCCGGCCCCGGATCCTCTTCTTCGACGAGGCGACCAGCGCATTGGACAACCGTACCCAGGAGGTGGTGACCCGGAGCACGGCGACGCTGGCGGCCACCCGGCTGGTGATCGCCCACCGGCTGTCCACGGTCCGCGACGCGGACGTCATCGTGGTGCTCGACCAGGGCCGCATCGTGCAGCGGGGCAGCTACGACGAGCTGATGGGGCAGCCGGACGGGCTGTTCCACCGGCTGGCCCGGCGGCAGTTGCTCGCCGACCCCGAGGGCCGGTCCCCGGCGGCCGGTCCCCGGTCGCCGGGCTCGTCGCCCGGAGACCGGTCGCCGGCCGGAGAACAGCCGTCGCCCGACGGTCAGCCGTTGTCGACGGGGCTGCCGTCCTCGACGGACAGCTCCGCGCCGAGGTGATTCTCCAGCAGGTCGGCGACGTGCGCCTCGGCCTGGTTCTCGACCGCGAGCCGGAACGCCTCGGTGAGCACGTTGACCACCCCCTGGGTCAGCAGGATCGTCTCCCGGTCGACGTCCGCCCAGGACGGTCGGGAGCCGCCGGCCAGCTCGGGTGCGAGGGTCAGCATCCGGGCGGTGACGGCCGCGACCAGTTCGTCGGCGAGCGGCCGGACGGTGTCGAGCACCTCGCTGAGCGCCTGCAGGGCCGGCACCGTGCCCATCCGCACCCGGTGCAGGTCCAGGGCGGCCCGCAGCGGCCGGGGCCGCACCGTGCGTACCGTGCCGTCCGGGGCGCGTCCGATCACCCCGTGCCGGGTCAGCGCGTGGGTCAGCGCGGGGCGCTCGGTGGCCAGCCGTTGCAGCATCGCGGTGAGCCCGTCGGGGGCCTCGTCGCTGGCCCGTACCCCGAGCATGGCCTCGATGGAGACCAGGTTGAAGCCCTGCCGCTGCAGGGTCAGGATGGCGTCGAGGCGGCGGACGTGGGAGTCGTCGTAGAGCGCGACCCGCCCCCGGCGCACCGGCGGGGCCAGCAGCCGTCGGGCCTGGTGGGCCCGGATGTTGCGCGCTGACATCCCTACCTTGCGGGCGAGTTCCTCCACGGTGTAGCCGGCCGGAGCGCCGGCGGTCGCCGGCCCGGTCGTCGTCACCCGGTCGATGGTCACGGTGGCCTCCGCAGGCGTCGGGGACGGGGTCCGGCGGCTGCCGTCCGGTTGCGGCGGACGGCGGCCTCCCCGGGCCGAGCGTATGACCGGGCGACCCACGGAGGACAGAAGGGGAACCTCTACTTGCCCTCGGCGGTGGTCAACCATTATCCTCCGTGACCACGCGATCACAGCAATTCCGCATTACCCGAGTTCCGCCGTTTCTCGCCCCATTCGCGGCCACATTCGATGAAATTCCCCCCGGATTGCTCCCGCCCGATCTCTGCTGTCCCAGGATGAAGCGGAATCGGGTGGCCCGGGTGTTCCGGGTCGCCCCCGCCGTCGCCGCGCCGCACGTGCGACTCGGCCGTTGAAGGGAGCAGGAACTGTGACACCTGTCGATCGGGCGGTCTTCGTGGCCGCCTACAGCCGGTTGGTCGCCGACGTCTGGGCCGACCCGCAACGGGAGCGGGCGTTGGAGAGCGACCCCCGGACCCTGCTCGCCGAATACGGCCTCGGGCTGCCCGACGAGGTGCGGGTCCGGGTGGTGCGGGACGCCGCCGACACCGACCCGGACCTGGAGGTGCAGGTCAACTCCTGGCAGCAGGCGGCGGACACCGGGACCTTCGTGCTCTTCGTGCCGGCGCTGCTGCCGGTGACGGAGACGGAGTTGGCCGAGGACGAGCTGGACAGTGTGGTGGCGGGGCTGGACTCCAGTTGCGCCTGCTGCTGCCCCTGCTGCTGCACCTGACCGCCGGTTGCTGCCGCGCGGGCGGTGGACCCGCCACCGATGTCTGCCGCCCGAGGTGCGCCGTGGCCGCTTCTGATGGCAGCCAACCAGAATCCTTGATAGTCGAACACCAATTTTTCTAACGTTCTCGCACACCAATCAAGCGCAATTTACGCGCGGTGAAACCCGAAGAAAGGTGCTGTCGATGAGCAACGAAGAGCAGGAGTTCGGCGCCAGGTTCATCACGAAGTACTCGCAGCTGGTCACCGCGGTGTGGCGCAGTGACGAGGAACTGCGACAGCTGCTCGCCGACCCGACCGGTTACGCCACCGCCGCCGGCCTGCCGGTGAGTCCCGGAGCCGTGGTGGTGGTGGACCGCACCCAGCCCACCGCCCTCTACACCAAGGACGAGATCGTCGCCGACTGGACCGCCACCGCCGGCCGGCACGTCCTGCACGTGCCCGAGGTCCCGCTGGTCGACCTCAACGAACTGACCGAGTCCGAGCTGGAATCGGTGGCCGGTGGTGTGTCGTCCGAGGTGGACGTCAACATCGTCGTCATCGCCATCGTCATCTGAGTTTCCCCACCCCCCGGGAGCCACGATGCCCACCACGACCGAGACCATCGCGTTCCGCGCCGGCACCTACCGGACGGCCACCGTCGAGCAGACCTGGGGACGCATCGCGCCCCTGCTCGACCGGTTCCGGATCACCCGGGTCGCCGACATCACCCGTCTCGACGAGATCGGCCTGCCGGTGCACGTTGCCTACCGGCCGGTCGGGGCGACCATGGCGGTCAGCGTCGGCACCGGTGCCACGCCGATGCAGTCGCAGGTCAGCGCGGTCATGGAGAGCATCGAGTCCTGGCATGCCGAGAACCTCCGGCTGGGGACCGTCACCCGGTCCCCGGCCGAGGGGCTCGACCTACCGTACGACGTACGCTGGCTGCACCTGGCCGAACGTTCGCCGCTCACCTCGGCCGTGGTGCTCGACTGGGTGGCCGGCCGGGGGCTGGTCACCGGCACGCCCTGCCTGGTGCCGCGCGCCACCATCGAGCTGGACTTCACCGTCCGCCGGGGCTGGGCGCGCACCCTGTTCTACCCCAGCAGCAACGGCCTGGCGACCGGCAACACCTTCGCCGAGGCCAGTCTGCACGCCCTGCTGGAGGTCATCGAGCGAGACTGCATCGCCCCGTACAGCACCTCGGCGCTGGCCGACCGGGTCCACACCGACCCGGGCACCGCCCGCAACCCGATGACCCGCACCGTGCACGAGGCGCTGCTGCGGGCCGGCTGCTGGGTGGAGGTCTGCGACATCACCAACGGCATCGGGGTGCCCTGCTACGCCGCCTCGGTCTGGTCGCCGGACATCCCGGTCACCTTCGGGGGCTTCGGCTGCCACGTCGACCCGGAGATCGCGGTCGGCCGGGCCATGTCCGAGGCCGCCCAGTCCCGCCTGGTGATGGTCTCCGGTGCCCGCGACGACATCGACGCCGCCGCCTACCACCACGTGGCCGCCGCACCGAAGCCGCCACCCGCCCTCGACAGCCCCGCCGGCGCGGTCCGCCGCGACCGGCCACCGCCCGGTGACGTCACCGACGTGCTGCGCGAACTGGCCCTGAGGGTGCAACGGGTCACCGGCGTCGAACCGTTCGCCGTCGATCTGACCCACGACGACATCGGCATCGCGGTCAGCAAGGTCTTCGCTCCGGGGCTGCGGATGTTCGACGAGCGGGCACTGAGCACCCGCCCGGGGACGCCGGCATGACCGACATCGTCTTCATCGGCCCGAGCCTGCCGGCCGACCAGGTCGGGCAGGTGCTGCCTGACGCGCAGGTCCTCCCGCCGGTGGCCCACGGCGACCTTCTGCGGCTCGACGTCGGTCCCGGTGACCGGGTGTTGATCGTCGACGGGTTCTTCCTGCACCACCCGCCGGTGCGGCACCGGGAGATCCTCGACCTGTTGGCCCGGGGCGTCACCGTCGCCGGGGCGGCCAGCATGGGCGCGTTGCGCGCTGCCGAGCTGTGGCAGTTCGGGATGCGCGGTGTCGGTGACGTGTACCAGCTCTACCGCGACGGCGTGGTCACCGGCGACGACGAGGTGGCCGTGGTGCACGGCCCCGCCGAGGACGGCCACCGCATCCTGAGCGAACCGCTGGTCAACATGCGGATCGCGATGCGCCGGGCGGTGGCCGCGGGGGTGCTGGTCGACGCCGAGGCGGACCGGCTGCTCGGGCTCTGCCGGGACCTGCCGTTCCGGCGTCGGTCCTACCGGGCGCTGGAGTGCACCGCGCCACCGGACGCCGCAGCGGCGGTGGACCGGTTCCTGACCTGGCACCGGCGCGACCCGTGGGACGCCAAGGGCGCCGACGCCCGGCTGCTGCTGGCGATGGCCGCCGCCGACGCCGCCGAGCTGAGCCCCGCCGGTCCCGGCGACCAGCCGATCGACAACCTGCACACCCGGTTCCTGGACAGCTGGCGGTCCCGGCACGCCGGTGCGGCCGTGGGCGGGCACTGGGTCAGCGAGCGCGATGTCGCGGCGGTGCTGATGCTGCTGCACCCCGAGTCGCCGGCCCGGCACCGGCGGGCCGTCCTCGCCGGGGTGGCCGAGGTCGACCCGAGCGACCCGGCCCTCGACGACCGGGCCGTCGACGACCGGGCCGCCGAGGTGGCCCGGGAACGCGGACTGCTCGCCGTCGGCCCCGTCGGCCGGGACTGGTTGACCGGTGCCGAGCAGGGGCTCGATCCCCGGGAGGCGGCGCTGCGGGTGCTGGTGCGGGCCTTCGGTGTCTCCTCGTACCGCAGCCTGGCCCTGTGGATGGTGGCCGAGCCGCTGCGCGCCCCCGCGCAGGTCGCCGCCGCCCGGCAGGTCGCCGCCACCGCGATGTCGCTCAACGAGACGGTGCTGCCCCGCACGACCGGTCACCGCCGGCCCGGCCGGCAGCACTTCCGCACCGAGGTCGTCGACCGCTGCTTCGCGGCGCTGTGGGGCTGCCCGGTGGACGGCCTGGCGGCGGCGGCCTGGGACCGCGGCTTCCTCGACCTGGAGGCGTTCCGGTTCGCCGCCGAGCCACTGGTCGCCTACCTCAAGGCGTTCGGCCCGCCGCGACTGCCCCCGGTTGCCGGCGCGGCAACCCCCGACGGTTCCCGGGTCGGTTCGCCGGCCCGGGTGGGCTGAGGAGGAAACGATGGGCGGCACCGTGAAGGCGGCGCTGATCTACCCGCCGCTGACGGACCCCACCTCGGGGTACCACTCGCTGAACTACCTCGACTCCTACGCCCGCGCCCGGGGGCACCGGCCGGCGGACATCATCGACGCCAACATCGAGGCGTTCCACCACTCCTACACCCCTTCGGCGTACGAGTGGCTGCGCCGGGAGCTGGCCCGGCCGCCGGTGACCGACCTGACCGGCACGGACGCGCTGATGGCCCGGGCGAACCGGTTGGGCCTGCCCGAGCCGGATCCGCAGCGGCTGCGCCGGTCGATCGGGGTGCTGCAGGATCCGGTGCTGTTCTACGACTACCGGCACTACCAGGAGGCGGTCGAGGGCGTCATCTCCTGGATGGACGCGCTCGGCGCGGTCGGCTTCCCGGGGCAGTTCCGGGCCGGCTTCCGGTTGCAGCCGCCGCCTGCGGTCTCCATCGGCTCGGTGGCCGCGCTCACCGACGAGGCGACGCTGGCCCGGCTCAACCGGCCGTTCCAGCCGTACTACGAGGACGTGCTGATCCCGCGGCTGGCTGCGGGCGGGTACGACGTGATCGGTATCAGCGCCACCTACCAGTGGCAGCTCCCGTTCACCCTCTGGCTGGCCCGGCTGATCCGGCAGGCCTGCCCGGATGCGTTCGTGATCGCCGGCGGCACCGAGATCTCCGGTGTGTGGAAGTGCGCCAGCCGCCCCGAGCAGGTGTTCCAGGTGTTCGCCGACTTCGACGCGATCGTGGTCGGCGAGGGGGAGACCGCCTACACCGAGATCCTCGACGCGGTGGCCACGGGCACCCTGCCGGCCGGGCACCCCAACGTGCGGCTGCACCCGAAGTACGGCCGGCAGCGGCAGCTCCCGCTGCGCTACGAGCGGCTGGGCGCCATCCCGGTGCCGGACTTCTCCGGCCTGCCCTGGGACCGCTACCTGAGCCCGGAGAGGTTCGTCTACTACTCGCCCACCCGGGGCTGCTACTGGAACAAGTGCACGTTCTGCGACTACGGCCTGAACACCGACGGCCCGACCAGCCCCTGGCGGCAGGACACCGCCGACACCATGATCGCCGACGTGACGGAGCTGGCGAAGTTCGCCAAGTTCATCTACTTCTCGGTGGACGTGCTGGCCCCCGCGACGATCCTGCGCTTCGCCGAGAAGGTCGTCGAGCGGGGGCTCGACTTCCGCTGGGGGGCCGAGATCCGGCTGGAGAAGTACTGGTCGGAGGAGCGCTGCGAGCTGCTGCGGCGCAGCGGTTGCGTGGCCGTCTCGGTCGGTTTCGAGTCCGGCAACCAGCGCATCCTGGACCTGATCGACAAGGGCACCCGCCCGGAGCAGGTCCGCCGGACGATGACCGCGATGACCAAGGCCAACATCGGTGTGCAGATGATGGGCTTCACCGGGTTCCCCACCGAGACCCGGGAGGAGGCCCTGGACAGCATCGGCTTCCTGCGCGACAACCCCGACCTGTGGACCCTGGGTGGCCTCGGCGATTTCGTGCTCACCCCGGGCGCGATCGTCGCCAAGGAGCCGGAGCGCTTCGGTGTGAGCAACGTGCGCCCGGTGGAGGGCTCCGACATCGTCCGGATGCTGCGGTACGACGAGCCGGTCACCGAGGCCGCGCACGACGAGGTGATGCGGGCGAAGTCCACCCTGAACCCCGGCCACTACCACCGGCCCTGGCTGGGCAGCACCGACACCCCGCACTCGTTCTTCTACCACGACCGGTACGGCACCGACGTGCGTGGCGTCCTCGCCCACGACCGGGTCCGCCAGCACGACGACGACCACACCGAGTTCGTCGCCAACGGCGTCTTCGTCGACCGCGCCGACGAGCAGGCGTGGGAGGCGTACCGGCGGCTGCGGGCCGAGGATCAGCAGGGCACCCCGGGTGCCGAGCTGCCGGCTGACCGGCACCTGTTCCGCCGGGCCGACGGACAGGTCTTCGCGCTCAACCGCAGCAGCCGGATCTTCCTGGACCTGTTCACCGCCCCGCTGACCCTGGCCGAGGCGCAGCACCGGCTCTGGGTGGTCGAACCGGCGGTCGCCGACCGGGTGTGGCGCACGTTCATCGGTCAGCGGCTGCTGCGCCGGCACGCCCTGCCCGAGCCCACCCCGGCCACCGGCTGACCGTCCGTCCGGGCCACCGGCTGACCGCCCGGCCCGGGCCGCTGGTCAGGCGGTCCGGGCCGGCGCGGTGAACGGCAGCAGCACCCGGAACACGGTCGTCCCCGGGACGCTGTCCACCCGGATGTCACCGTGGTGCTTGTTGACCACGATCCGGTACGAGATGTCCAGCCCCAGTCCGGTGCCCTCGCCGACCGCCTTGGTGGTGAAGAAGGGCTCGAAGATGCGCGGCCGGACCGCCTCGGGAATGCCCGGCCCGGTGTCGGCGACCTCGACCGCCAGCAGGTCGCCGGCCCGCGAGGTGCGCAGCGTCAGGGTGCCGGTCGCGCCCATCGCCGACAGGGCGTTGTCGATCAGGTTCGTCCACACCTGGTTCAGCTCGGCCGCGTACGCCGGGATGGGGGGCAGGCCGCGGTCGTACTCGCGGACCACCCGCACCCCCGCCGGGACCTTCGCCTTGAACATCACCAGGGTGGCGTCGAGCAGGTCGTGCACGTCGACCACCTGGTGCGGGGCGCGGTCCAGTTGCGAGTACTGCTTGGCCGCGCCGACCAGGGTGGAGATCCGGGTCACCGCGTCGTCGATCTCGGCCATCAGCTGCTCGGTGTCCAGGGTGTACGACAGCCACCGCACCGCCGACTCCAGGTCCCGCTGGCCGACCACCTCGCGGACCTGCTCCAGCCAGGCGACGTCCAGGCCGGCGGCGACCAGCGTCGGCGCCAGGTCCCAGCCGGCGGTGACCCGCTGGTCGTCCAGCCAGTCGGCCAGCTCGTCCTCGGCGTCGCTGGCGGCCATCGCGGACAGCTGCGGCGCGCGGGCGGCCCGCTTTACCGCCTCCTCCTGCAACTCCACCAGGGCGTGCAGCCGACTGCCGTCGAGCCGGCCGTCGGCGATCATCGCCAGCTTGTGCCGCATCCCGGCGACCCGGTCCCGCAGCGCGGAGGTGGCCCGTACGGCCGCACCGGCCGGGTTGTTGAGCTCGTGGGTGAGGCCGGCGGAGAGCGAGCCCAGGGCGAGCAGGCGTTCCCGCTCGCCGATGATGGTCTGGGTGTCGCGCATCCCGACGAAGAGCCCTTCCAGCAGGTGCATGGCCATCGGGAACCAGGTCCGTACCGCGTGGGCGAACGTCTCGGCGGGCAGCACCAGGAACGCGGCGTCGGTGACCGCCCGCAGGGTGTTCAGGTACACCTGGTCGGCCTGCCCGCCCAGGTACGCCTGGGTGGCCCCGCCGTACACCCCGCGCTGGTCGGTGCGGGTGATCTCCAGGTCGTCGCCGCGCACCCGCCGGCTCATCGAGACCGTGCCGGACAGCAGGGTGAAGAAGCAGGTCGCGTCCTCGCCCTCGGCGTAGACCACGGTGCCGGCGGCCCGGTGCTCGACCCGGCCGTGCTCGGCCAGCCAGTCGAGCTGCGCCGGGTCGAGGGCGGCGAACAGGAACAGCTCGCGGAGCTGGTCCGGGGTGAGTCGTTCGTCGGCGTCGGTCACTGTGCCTCCAGGTAGCGGTGTACCAGCGAGACGGCCATCGCGCCCTCACCGACCGCCGAGGCGACCCGCTTGACCGACGAGGCCCGCACGTCACCGGCGGCGAACACCCCCGGCAGGCTCGACTCCAGGTGGTACGGGTCACGGGCCAGGGTCCAGCCGGGCGGCCGTCGGCCGCCCGCGGTCAGGTCGGGGCCGGCGACGATGAAGCCCCGCTCGTCGCGGGCCAGCACCCCGTCCAGCCAGTCGGTACGCGGTGCCGCGCCGATGAAGATGAACAGCCAGGAGGCGTCCACCTCGCGGACCTCGCCGGTACGGGCGTCGCGCAGCCGCAGCCGTTCCAGGTGCCCGTCTCCCTCGCCGCCGACCACCTCGGTGTGCGGGTGCACCACGATCCGGTCGTTGCGGTCGAGCTGCTGGATCAGGTACGACGACATCGACGCGGTCAGGTCGGCGCCCCGGATCAGCAGGTGCACCCGGCTGGCGTACCGGGAGAAGTGCACCGCCGCCTGGCCGGCGGAGTTGGCCCCGCCGACGATCCAGACGTCCTGGTCGACGCAGCTCGGCGCCTCGGTGGCGGCCGCGCCGTAGAACACCCCCCGACCGGTCAGGTCGGCCAGGCCGGGCGCGTCGAGCACCCGGTAGGACACCCCAGTGGCGAGCACCACCGTGTGCGCGGCGATGGTGCTGCCGTCGCCGAAGTGCAGCAGCCGGGCGGTGCCGGCGCTCTCCAGCCCCACCACCTCGCGGGTGCTGAGCAGCTCCGCGCCGAACTTGAGCGCCTGCCGGCGGGCCCGGTCGGTGAGCTGGGCGCCGGACACCCCGTCGGGGAAGCCGAGGTAGTTCTCGATCCGGCTGCTCTGCCCGGCCTGGCCGCCGGTGGCCTGCCGCTCCACCAGCACGGTGCGCAGGCCCTCGGAGGCCCCGTACACGGCCGCGCCGAGCCCGGCCGGTCCGCCGCCGACCACCACCAGGTCGTAGAAGTCGGCGGACGGCACGACGGTGAGCCCGGCCACCGCGGCCAGTTCCGCCTCGGTGGGGGCCACCAGCGCCTTGCCGTCCGGGGTGACCACCAGCGGCACGTCGGTGGCGGTGGCCCCGGCGGCGGCGAGCAGCCGGCCGCCCTCCGGGTCGTCGGTGAGCAGCCAGCGGTACGGCACCAGGTTGCGGGCGAGGAAGTCCCGGACCGCGAACGACGGCGCGGACCAGCGGTGCCCGACCACCCGGATCTCCTCGCTGGCCTGGTCGGGGGTGGCCGCCCAGGCCTCCAGCAGGGTGTCCATCACCGGGTAGAGCTTCTCCTCCGGCGGGTGCCACGGCTTGAGCAGGTAGTGGTCCAGGTCGACCACGTTGATCGCGTCGATCGCGGCCTCGGTGTCGGCGTAGGCGGTCAACAGCACCCGGCGGGCGGCGGGGAAGAGGTCCATCGCGGCCTCCAGGAACTGGATGCCGTTCATCTCGGGCATCCGGTAGTCGGCCAGCAGCACCGCCACCCGTTCGCCGCGCAGCTTGATCTCCCGTAGCGCCTCCAGTGCGCCGGGGCCGGAGTCGGCCCGGACCACCCGGTAGCGGTCGCCGTACCGGCGGCGGATGTCCCGGGCGACCGCCCGGGAGACGGCGGGGTCGTCGTCGATGGTGAGGATCACCGGCTGTGCCATGGTGCCCATGTAAGCACAGCCTCCCGTGCGGGCGTCCGCGCCGCCGACGGGCGGTCGGGGTGCATTGTCCGTTGGTTTTCCCCGGGGCACGGCCTATGGTGGGCCGCATGTCCCCGGCCGTCCGACCGCTGTCGCCGACCGCCACCGGTTCCCCGGTGGCGGTGGTCGTCGTCGGCCGGTGCGGGTCGGTGCTGCCCGGTGCCGCGCGGCCCGTCGTGGTGCCCGCCCCGGGGCGGCCGAGCCCGATCCCCGCCGGCCGTGGCCCACCGGAGCAACGTTCATCCTCCGGTACGGCCACACAGGGCGAAGCCATCGGGCTTCGGCCCTTTTTCTGTTTCCGGGGTTTCCGTCCGGCTACCCCGTCGTCGCCCGAGCGCATCCGTCCCGCGGATGCCGCGCCCGAAAGGACCTGACATGACCACCGAGCTGCAGGACCAGGCCGAACAGCATCGGCTGACCATGCTCCGCCAGACCCTCACCGACCAGTTCGCGGTGCAGACGGCCCGGTTGACCGAGCTGACCGCCGACACCGGCGACCCGGCCGAGGCGCACACCAGGGCGGCGCTGCTCGCGGCCACCCGGCAGAGCCTCGACCACCTGGCCGGTGCCCTGCGGCGGCTCGCCGAGGGTAGTTACGGCCGCTGCGAGCGTTGCCAGGTGGCGATCCCGGCCGAGCGGCTGGAGGTGCTGCCCCAGGCCCGCTTCTGCGTGCCCTGCCAGCAGCGGACCGGGGGCTGAGCGCCACGCCGTCGCCTAGCAACCTAGGATGCTCTACGGGTGGTGCGCCACACCGTCGGTGGACCGGCCGGAACGGGGCCGGTCCACCGACGGGCATACCGCAGCGCGGGGCCGAACCCGCCATCCGGTCTAGCGCCGGGCCGGGAAGTAGAAGTCGGCCGGGTCGGCGGCCAGGGACGCCTTCACCGCGACGGCCGTCCCGTCGGCCAGCACCTCGATCCGGTCCGCCTCGATCGCGTCGAGCGCCTGCCGTGCCACGTCGGCCGGGTCGAGCTTGGGAATGTCGTAGCCGGCCATCATGTCGGTGTCGACCGCGCCCATGTGCAGGCCGGTCACCAGGGTCCGCTGCGCGGCCAGCTCGAGCCGCACGCTGTTGGTCAGGCTCCACTCGGCCGCCTTGGCCACCGAGTAGGCGCCGCTGCCGGGGTGCGCGAACCACGACAGGGCCGAGAGCACGTTGAGGATGGCCCCGTCGCCGAGCTGCGCGGCGAACGCGCGGATCACCGACAGCGTGCCCCAGAAGTGCGTGTCCAGCTCGCGCCGGACCTCGGCGAGGTCCCCGCCGACCAGGTCGGTGGCGGTGGTCACCCCGGCATTGTTGATCAGGAGGTTCACGTCCGGGGCGGCCTCGGCGGCGGCCGCCACCGAGGCGGGATCGGTGATGTCGAGTGCCAGCACCGTGGCGCCCGGCAGGTCGACCAGCTCCGGGCGGCGGGCGGTGGCGTACACCCGTGCGCCGCGGTCGAGCAACTGGCTCGCGAACTGTCGGCCGATGCCGCGATTGGCCCCGGTGACCAGGGCGACTGCTCCGTTGATCTGCATGCCGCTACGCTAGGACCTGACGTTGACGTCAGAGGCAAGGGAAGTGACGTGCGTATCGGTGAGCTGGCCGCGCAGGCCGGGGTCAGCGTCCGGGCCCTGCGCTACTACGAGGAGCAGGGCCTGCTGGCGTCGACCCGCAGCCCACACGGGCAGCGGCTCTACCCCGACCACGCAGCCGAGCGCGTCCGCCTGATCCAGAACCTCTACGCGGCCGGCCTGACCAGCACCACCATCGCCCGACTGCTGCCCTGCGTCGACGCGGGGGTCGCCACTCCCGAGTCGCGGGCGCTGCTGGCCGCCGAGCGGGACCGGGTCGACGCACAGATCGCCGCACTGATCCGGACCCGCGAGCGACTCGACGCGGTGATCGCCCACAGCGAGAGCCCCGTCCCCGGCTGCGGCCACGGCTAGCCGGTCACGACCGGCCGGACACCCCGCCGCGCGCCCGGTACGGTGCTCGCCGTGACCCCAGACGATCACCCGGCGGTCGGCCCGGTCGCCGTGCTCGCCAACCCGACTGCCGGCCGGGGCCGGCACCGGGGGCTGCTGCCCCGGATCCTCGACGGCCTGGCCGCCGCCGGCCGTCCGGTGGAACTGCTCACCGCGGACACCCCGGCCGCCGCCGAGCAGGCCTGCCACGCGGCGGTCGCCGCCGGGGCGTCCGCGCTGGTCACGGTCGGTGGCGACGGCACTGTCCACCGGGCCCTCCAGGCGGTCGCCGGCACCTCGGTGCCGTTCGGCCCGGTGCCGGCGGGCACCGGCAACGACTTCGCCGCCGACACCGGGTTCCCGGCCGATCCGCTCGCCGCCGTCGCGCTGATCGTCGCCGCGCTGCGGACCGGCCGTACCCACCCAGTCGACCTGGCCCGGATGTCCGCCGGCACCGGCCCCGAGCGTTGGTACGGGGCGGTCCTCGCCGCCGGTTTCGACGCGGTCGTCAACGAGCGCGCCAACCGGATGCGCTGGCCCCGTGGACCCCGCCGGTACGACCTGGCCATCCTCGTCGAGCTGGCCCGGTTGCGGCCACGCCGGTACACGCTGCGCCTCGACGGGGTGGAACACCGGTTCGACGGGGTGCTGGTCGCGGTGGGCAACTGCGCCAGTTACGGCGGTGGGATGCGGGTCTGCCCGGCTGCCGACCCCACCGACGGGTTGTTGGACGTGGTGGTCGGCGGCCGCTTCGACCGGCGTACCCTGATCCGGGTCAAACCGCGCATCTACGCCGGCACGCACGTGGCGCATCCGCTGGTGCGCAGTTACCGGGCCGGCACGGTGGAGCTGGCGGCCGAGGGCATCACCACCTACGCCGACGGCGAGCGCTCCCTCGACCTGCCGGTACGGATCAGCGCGGTGCCCCGGGCGGTGCGTCTGCTGCGCTGAGCGGCGCACCCGGCTGCGGCGTCGGACCACCGTCCGGCGGTGCACCGGCACGGGGGGCGGCGGCCCGGACGGCGCCGATGCTGGCGACGACCACCAGGCCGATCGCCAGCACCTCGACCGGGTGCAGGTCCTGACCGAGGATCAGCCAGCCGGCGAGCGCGGCGAGCGCCGGCCCCAGGCTCATCAGCACCGCGAAGGTCGAGGTGGCCAGTCGACGCAGCGCCAGCAGCTCCAGGGTGTACGGCAGCACCGAGGCGAGCAGCGCCAGCCCGGCACCGAGCGCCACCGCTCCCGGCTGCCACAGCCGCGCCCCGGCGTCGGCCAACCCGAACGGCAGGGTGAGCAGGGCGGCGAGGGCGAGGGCCAGGGCCAGCCCGTCGGCGCGGGGGAACCGGCCGCCGACCCGCGCGGAGCAGACGATGTACGCCGCCCACAGCGCGCCCGCCCCGAGCGCCAGGCCCGCGCCGGCCGGGTGCAGCCGGTCGAATCCGCCCTGGCCCAGCAGGGCGACCCCGGCCAGCGCGAGCCCCGCCCAGCACCAGGCGGTCCACCGGCGGGCGGTCAGCACCGACAGGGTGAGCGGCCCGAGCACCTCCAGGGTCACCGCCGGGCCGAGCGGGATCCGTTCGATGGCCTGGTAGAAGACCGAGTTCATCCCGGCCAGCGCCAGCCCGAACGCGCCGACGGCGAGCCAGTCGGCCCGGTCGTGCCCGCGCAGCCGGGGCCGGCACACCAGGAGCATCAGCACCGCCCCGATGGCCAGCCGTAGGGTGACCGTGCCGGGAACCCCGACCCGGGGGAAGAGCAGCGCGGCGACGGCCGAGCCGAAGTGCACCGACAGCGCCCCGCCCAGCACCAGCCCGACCGACGCCGCCCGACCGGACGGGGCGGTCACGGGGCGGGCAGGGCCAGGTCGAGCACGGCGCCGAGGCCGCTGGGGCGTCCCGGGCCGGCGGCCGGCAGTACCAGCACGCCGCAGCCCGCGGCGACCGCGCCCGCGTCGGCGGGGGTGTCGCCGACCATCAGGGTCCGCTCCGGGTCCACCCGGAGCATGCCGCAGGCCCGCAGGAAGATGCCCGGGTCGGGCTTGCACCGGCCCACCTCGTACGACAGCGCGTACGCGTCGACCAGCTCGGCCAGCCCCCAGGCCGCGAAGTGCCCGCGGATGTCGAAGCCGATGTTGCTCACCACGGCCACCTTGATCCCGGCGTCCCGCAGTGCGGTCAGCACCGGCCCGGTGTCCGGGTAGGGAACCCAGCCGTCGGGCACCAGCACCCGTTCGTAGAGCGCCTCGGCGAAGCCCTCGATCCCGGCGTCCACCGTCTCGGCCAGCCCGGTGTAGGCGGCCCGGTGGGCGTGCTCGTAGAGATCCCGGTCGGCCCACAGCTCGGCCAGGCCGGGCGGTACCCGGGCCGGCAGGGGGCCGCCGGCCCGCCCGGCGGTGAGCAGCCGGTCGGCCAGCGCGGTGGCGCGCATCCGCTCCAGGCTCACCCCGCAGGAGGCCGCGGCGGCCACCACCCAGTCGTGGGCCTGCTCGACCTGGGCGAGGGTGCCGTGGAAGTCGAAGAGCACCGCCTCCACGGGGCGGCGGGACGCGCCCGCTCGGGTGGCGTTCGCGATGCCGTCAGGGGCGTCGCGCGGTTCGGCGTGATCCGGCACCCGTGCACCCTACCGACCCGCCCCGACCCCCGTACCGGACGGCCTTGGCGGGTGGAGCGTCGGTGGTACCGATTAATCTTGCTGACATGTCGAGCCCAGCCGAGCGGTACGCCGCGTCCCGCCGTCGGGCCGCCCAGGCCGCCCAGTTCCCGGCCCTGGAAGAGTTCGCGCTCGACCTGGGTTTCGAGCTCGACGACTTCCAGCGGGAGGCGTGCGAGTCCCTGGAGCGGGGCAGCGGGGTGCTGGTCTGCGCCCCGACCGGGGCGGGCAAGACGGTGGTCGGCGAGTTCGCCGTGCACCTGGCGCTGCGGGGCACGCCCACCACGCCCACCACGGCCACCACGGCGGCCGACGGGTCGGCGACCCCGCCGGCCCGGCGCAAGTGCTTCTACACCACGCCGATCAAGGCGCTGTCCAACCAGAAGTACCACGACCTGGTGCAGCGGTACGGTGCCGCGCAGGTCGGCCTGCTCACCGGCGACAACGCGATCAACGGGGACGCCCCGGTGGTGGTGATGACCACCGAGGTGCTGCGCAACATGCTCTACGCCGGCTCGGCGACGCTGACCGGGCTGGCCTACGTGGTGATGGACGAGGTGCACTACCTCGCCGACCGGTTCCGGGGCGGGGTGTGGGAAGAGGTGATCATCCACCTGCCCTCCTCGGTCACCCTGGTCTCGCTGTCCGCGACGGTCTCCAACGCCGAGGAGTTCGCCGACTGGCTGGTCACCGTGCGCGGCGAGACGGCGGTGGTGGTCAGCGAGCACCGGCCGGTGCCGCTGTGGCAGCACATGCTGGTCGGCCGGCGGATGTTCGACCTGTTCCACGACGCCGACGCGGCCCGCAAGCACGACGTGCACCCGGAGCTGCTGCGCTACACCCGGGAGCAGGTCCGCCGGCTGGAGCTGGGGGAGGGGCGCAGCGCCGGTCCCGGCGGCGGCCGGCGGGGGCCGCGGTGGCGCGGGCCGATGCGCCCCGACATCGTCGACCGGCTCGACCGGGAGGGGCTGCTCCCGGCGATCCTGTTCATCTTCAGCCGGGCCGGCTGCGCCGCGGCCGTGCAGCAGTGCCTCGCCGCCGGCCTGCGGCTGACCTCGGCGGAGGAGCGGGCCGAGATCCGCCGGGTGGTGGAGTCCCGGGTCACCGCGATTCCCGGTGAGGACCTGACCGTCCTGGGCTACTGGGAGTGGCTCGACGGGTTGGAGCGCGGCCTGGCCGCCCACCACGCCGGGATGCTGCCGGTGTTCAAGGAGGTCGTCGAGGAGCTGTTCGTCCGGGGCCTGGTCAAGGCGGTCTTCGCCACCGAGACGTTGGCGCTGGGCATCAACATGCCGGCCCGCTGCGTGGTGCTGGAGCGGTTGGTGAAGTTCAACGGCGAGGCGCACGTCGACCTCACCCCGGGGGAGTACACGCAGCTCACCGGGCGGGCCGGCCGGCGGGGCATCGACGTCGAGGGGCACGCCGTGGTGGTCTGGTCGCCGGAGACCGACCCCCGGCAGGTGGCCGGGCTGGCCTCGACCCGCACCTATCCGCTGCGGTCGAGTTTCCGGCCGTCGTACAACATGGCGGTCAACCTGGTCGGCAGCGTCGGGGCCGACCCGGCCCGCGCCCTGCTGGAGTCGTCGTTCGCCCAGTTCCAGGCGGACCGGTCGGTGGTCGGGCTGGCCCGGCAGGTGCAGCGCAACACCGAGACCATCGAGGCGTACGGCGCCGAGGCGGCCTGCCACCAGGGAGACTTCGACGAGTACTTCGCATTGCGGGTCGCCATCGCCGACCGGGAGCGGGCCATCGCCCGGCAGGGGCAGACCCAGCGCAAGGCGGCCGCGGTGGCCGCGTTGGAGCGGCTGCGGGTCGGCGACGTGATCCGGGTGCCCTCGGGGCGGCGGGCCGGTCTCGCGGTCGTCCTCGACCCGGCCACCGGCGGGTTCGGCGAGCCCCGGCCGCTGGTGCTCACCCAGGACCGTTGGGCCGGCCGGGTCAGCCCCGGCGACTTCACCACCCCGGCCGAGGTGCTCGCCCGGATCCGGGTGCCGAAGCACTTCAACCACCGTTCCCCGGGCGCCCGGCGGGATCTGGCCGCCGAGGTCAGTGCCATCGGGCTGGACCGGCACGGTGGGCGTCGGGGCGGGCGGTCCCGGCAGGCGACCGGCGAGGACCACCGGCTCAGCCAGCTCCGCACCGAGCTGCGCCGGCACCCCTGCCACGCCTGCCCGGAGCGGGAGGAGCACGCCCGCTGGGCGGAGCGACGCCGCCGGTTGGAGCGGGACACCGAGGAGCTGCGCGAGCGGGTCTCCGGGCGTACCGGTTCGCTGGCCCGGACCTTCGACCGGATCGTGGCGCTGTTGACCGCCCGGGGTTACCTGTCCGCCGACGGTGGGGTCACCGCCGCCGGGCGGATGCTCGGCCGGATCTGGACCGAGGCGGACCTGCTGGTCGCGGAGTGTCTGCGGCGGGGCGTCTGGGACGGGCTGTCCCCGTCGGAGTTGGCCGCGGCCGTCTCGGTGGTGGTCTTCGAGGCCCGCCGGGACACCGACGAGCGGGCGTCGCTGCCGCGCGGCCCGGTCGCCGACGCCGTCGACGAGACGCTCAAGCTGTGGAGCGAGATCGAGGCGGACGAGGCGCAGCGGGGCCTGACTGCGACCCGGGAGCCGGATTTCGGCTTCGCCTGGCCGATCTACCGCTGGGCGCGGGGGGAGACGCTGGCCAAGGTGCTCGCCAGTGGCCACCAGATCGAGGGTGAGATGCCCGCCGGGGACTTCGTCCGGTGGGCCCGGCAGGTGGCCGACCTGCTCGGTCAGCTGGCCGACTCCGGCGGGGCGTCGACCGAGCTGCGGGCCACCGCGCGGCAGGCGATCGTCGCCGTCAACCGGGGTGTGCTGGCTCACTACACCTCGGCCTGATCATCACTTTCGGTCACCGTCGGTCGGGGGAATCGACGCATCGGACGGTCACCGCGACAGCACCCCACGGATAACCCGGGGGGCACTGTTGCGCCTGCTAGCAGGCTCCCCGATCATTGCTCGGGCGCGGTCTCCTACGCGCCGGTAACGAGTGGGGGGAAGGCCGTCGTGGCGGAGATCAATCACTTTGAGTACGGGTGGATCACACCGGCGCTGAGTTACGCGCTGTCCGTGCTCGGTTCGTTCCTGGGACTGGTCTGCGCCGGGCGGATCCGCACCGCCACCGGTTCCGGTCAGCGCTTCTGGTGGGGGCTGCTGGCCGCCTGGGCGATCGGTGGCACCGCGATCTGGGCGATGCACTTCATGGCCATGCTCGGGTTCGCGGTCACCGGCACCCGGATCCGGTACGACGTGCCGCTCACCGCCGCCAGCACGGTGATCGCCGTCAGCGCGGTCGGAATCGGTCTGGCCATCGTCGGCACCGGCCGGCTCAGCGCCGTGAAGGTCCTCGGCGGTGGCCTGTTCACCGGCATCGGCGTCGCCGCCATGCACTACACCGGGATGGCCGCGATGCGGCTCAACGGCGATCTGGCCTACGACGGCACCCGGGTGGGGTTGTCGGTGGTCATCGCCGTCGTGGCGGCCACCGTGGCGCTGTGGCTGGCGATGACCGTCCGCCGGGGGCTGGCGATCGCCGGCTCGGCCCTGGTGATGGGGGTCGCCGTCAACGGCATGCACTTCACCGGGATGAGCGCCCTGTCGGTGCACCTGCACGAGCGGCGCGGCGAGCTGACCGGTGCGGGGGTGAGCACGCTGCTGGTGCCGATCGTCCTCGCGGTGATCCTGGTGGTGGTCGGGCTGGTCTACGCGCTGCTCGCCGCCCCCACCGACGACGACCGGGCCGCCGCCGCGTACCTGCAGGCCCGGCAGGTCAGCGCGCCGGTGGTCGAGCCGGAGACCGCCCCGGACCCGGTGGGCCTGCGCAGCCGGTCGACGACGCTCGGCCGGCCGGGCACGCCGTTCCCGTCCCGTCGGGACGTCCCGCCCCCGCCGCAGCGCTGACAACGGCCGCCCCGCGCCGCAGCACTGACAGCCGTCCCTCGCGCCGCCGGTCGCGGCCGGCCCTGGCGCCGCCGGTCGCGGCCGTCCCTCGCGCCGCCGGTCGCGGCCGCGCCGGCCCGTCGTGCCGCCGGTGGCGGGCGACCGGCCCCGGCCGCCCGCGCACCGTCACGGGTGCCCGGCGAGGGCGTCGACCAGCCGGCGGCACGATCCGGCCAGGTTCCACCGCTGGGCCAGTTCGAGGAGCCGGTCGGGGTCGGCGGGCGCGGCCGGCAGGGCGGTGGACAGCGTCGGCAGCGGCACGTCGGTGGCGACCCGGACCACCTTCGGGGCCACCGCCAGGTAGTCCCGGGCGCCGTCGAGCTTGGCCCGTAGCCCCGGGGCGAACCCGGAGCCGGGGTCGTCGAGCGCGGTGAGGATGCCGGGCAGGTCGCCGTAGCGGTCGATCAGCCGGGCCGCGGTCTTCTCGCCCACCCCGGGCACCCCGGGCAGTCCGTCGCTCGGGTCGCCGCGCAGGGCGGCGAAGTCGGCGTACCGGTCGGCGGGTACGCCGTAGCGGGCCCGGACCGCCGCGTCGTCGCAGTCGTCGAGCTTGGCCACCCCGCGCCCGACGTAGAGCAGCCGGACCTCCCGGGCGTCGTCGACGAGCTGGAAGAGGTCCCGGTCGCCGGAGACCACCTCCACCGGGCCGGGCTGGGTGACCGACAGGGTGCCCAGCACGTCGTCGGCCTCGTAGCCGGTGGCGCCGACGGCGGTGATGCCGATCGCGGCCAGCACGTCGAGGATCACCGGCACCTGCGGGGAGAGGGTGTCCGGCACCTCCTCGCCGCCGGCCGGGGCGACCCGGTGCGCCTTGTACGACGGCAGCAGCTCCACCCGCCAGGCGGGCCGCCAGTCGTGGTCGAGCGCGCAGACCATCCGGTCGGGCCGGCGGGTGCGGACGAGCTGGGCGAGCATGTCGAGGAAGCCGCGCACGGCGTTGACCGGCTGACCGTCCTCGGCCTTCGCGGCCGACTCGGGCACGCCGAAGTAGGCCCGGAAGTAGAGGCTGGGGGCGTCGATCAGCAGGATCGGGGGTTGGTCTGCCACGCCCGACAGCCTGGCACAGCCCACCGACGACCGGGGGGACGACCGGGGTGGGTCGCCTCGACGCCCACCGCCCGCCGGCGGCCCGCTGGTCCGGTGCCGGGCGGCCGGGGGGACACCGGTGGGCGGGAAACCGGCGTGACGCCGGCCGGCCGGTGGGCGAGACTGCCGGGCATGGAGTTCGTGCCCGGCCTGGTGCTGTGCCGCCGTTTCCACGACGAGGTCGTCGCGCCGCTGCTGGCGGACCGGCTGCCCGGCCTGCGGTACTCCGCCGCTCTGCTCGACGGGGGTTCGGAGCTGCTGGGCCTGGACACCGAACGCTCCACCGACCACGACTGGGGGCCGCGGGCCCAGGTCTTCGTGGCCGACCCGGCGGCGGTGGCACCGGTCCGCGCGGCGGTGGCCGACCTGCCGCCGTGGTTCCTGGGCCGGCCCACCCGGTTCCTCGGCTGGCCGACCGCCCGGGTGGGGGTGCCCGACGTCGCCGGTGACCGCACCGGGGTGGAGGTGGCCGTCTGGCGGGACTGGCTGCGCGGCCGGCTGGGGTTCGACCCCGCCGTCGCCGTCACCGGCGACGACTGGCTCGCCGTGCCGACGCAGCGGCTGGCCGAGCTGACCGGCGGTGCGGTCTTCCACGACGGCCTGCACGGCGCGGTCGGCGCGGTCCGGGCCACCCTGGCCTGGTATCCGGACGACGTGTGGCGGCACGTGCTGGCCGCCGGGTGGACCCGGGTGGGGCAGGCCGAGCATCTCGTCGGGCGGTGCGCGGAGGTGGGGGACGCGTTGGGCAGCCGGTTGGTGGCCGCCCGGGTGGCCCGCGACCTGATGCGCCTCGGCCTGCTGCTGCACCGGCGGTGGCCGCCGTACGACAAGTGGCTCGGCAGCGTGTTCGCTGTGCTGCCGGACGCCGCGCCGGTGGTGGCGGCGCTGGCGGACGTGCTCGGGCCGGGTGACTGGCCGGCCCGGCAGGGCGGGCTGGTCCGGGCGCTGGAGACGGTCGCCGGGTGGTCCAACGCCACCGGGCTGGCCGCGCCGGTCGAGCCCACCGTCCGGCCCTTCCACGGGCGGCCCTTCCTGGTGCTCGACGCGCCCCGCCTGGCCGCCGCGCTGCGGGCCGCGATCGTCGACCCCGTGCTGCGGGACCGCCCCCTGGTCGGCGCGGTGGACCAGTACGTCGACAGCGTGGACGTGCTGACCCACCCCGACCGGGTCCGCCGGGTCTCGGCGGTCGTCGCCGGCTGACCGGCCGGCCGTTCCCGGTGGGGCGCGTCGTCCCGCCGGGCGCACCGGGTCGGTTGCGGCCGGCGGGGCGACGCGGTGCGGCAGGTCAGCTGCGGATCCGGGACCGGATGAACGCCCCCGACTCGGTCAGCACGGCGGTGCCGGTGAAGTCGGTGCCGGCGCAGGTGCCCCGCCGGAACACCGAGTTGCTCTCCGGGCCGTCGGAGTAGCTCCACATCGCGTAACCGATCTTCAGGCTCTTCAGCAGGTCGAGCCAGGTGGTCGCGCTGTCCAGGTCGTTCGGGCCGTCGCCGGTGAAGGTCTGGGTGCCGAACTCGCTGACGAACAGCGGCAGGCTCCGCGCGGCGCGGGCCACGGTGGCCCGTTGCAGGTCCCGGTGGGACGCGGCGTAGAAGTGGAAGGTGTACATGATGTTGGTGGCGTCGACCGGGTCGTCGGTCACCTCGGTCTCGTCGGCGCCCTCGGAGACGCCGAGCGAGGAGAAGCCCCGGGTGCCGACCAGCACCACGCTGTCCGGGTCGGCGGCCCGGATCACCGGGATGACCTGCTCGGCGTAGCTCTTGATGGCGGCCCAGCCGACCCCGTTGGGCTCGTTGGCGATCTCCCAGAGCACGTTGGTGCGGGCGGCGTGCCGGGCGGCGACCTCGGCGAAGAAGGACTTCGCCCGGTCCAGGTTGAGGTTGGGGTCGCCCGGCGTCAGGAGGTGGAAGTCGACCACCACGTAGAGGCCGAGCGCGCTGGCGGTCACCACGGCCTCGTCGACCCTGCGGGTGAAGCCGGCCGGGTCGGTCTCGAACCCGCCCTCCTGCACGTACATGGCGACCCGGACGAAGTCGGCCCGCCAGTCGGTGCGCAGCGCGGCGAGCGAGTCCGGGTTGAGGCAGTTCGGAAAGAACTGGAGGCCGTGGCTGCTCATCCCGCGGAGCTGCACCGGTTCGCCGGCCTGGTCGCACAGGTGCACGCCGCAGACCCGCAACCGGCCGTGGACGGCCACCGGGGAACCGGCCGGTCCTTCGGTGGCGTCGGCGGCCGGCGTCGGCCGGTCGGTGGTGGCCGGCGGGCCGGTGGCGGTGGTCGGCGTCGGTGCCGTGACGGCCGGCGGTCCCGCCTCGGTCTCGGCGTTCGCGGTGGGGACGGCCAGGGCGGCCCAGCCGGTGACGAGCGCGGCCAGGGCCACCCCCGCCGAGGTCAGTACTGCGCGTCGGTGCATCGGAGAACTCCGTCGGGCTCGTCGGTGCCCGGGGAGGGCAACCGGTGGTACGCAGCCGTGGCCGCGACGGTTCACCGCCGGGCCGGGCCGTGCGACCGCAGTGGGCCGTGCCGACCGGAGTGGGTGGTACCGACCGGAGTGGGCCACGGCCCAAACGACCGTTAAGCTGACCGGGTGGTGCCCGACCACGGCGGGCAACGGCTCAACACCACCCCTGGAGCTCATCGCGCTATGACTGTCGACCGGATCCTCCCCACCGACGAGGCCCACGACCTGCTCGACCTCGCCACCGAACTCGCCGACCGCGAGCTCGCGCCGAGGGCCGCCGACTTCGAGGAGCGGGCCGAGTTCCCCCGGGAGGTCCTGCGTACCCTCGGCCGGGCCGGACTGCTCGGCCTGCCGTACCCCGAGGAGCACGGCGGCGCCGCCCAGCCCTACGAGGTCTACCTCCAGGTGCTGGAGATCCTGGCCGGCCGGTGGCTCGCCGTCGCCGAGGCGGTCAGCGTGCACACCCTGTCCTGCTACCCGCTGGCCCAGTTCGGCACCGACGCGCAGCGCGCCCTGCTGCCGGACCTGCTGGGCGGGGAGCTGCTCGGGGCGTACTGCCTCTCCGAGCCGCAGGGCGGGTCGGACGCCGCGTCGCTGACCACCCGGGCGGTCCGCGACGGCGACGACTACCGGGTCACCGGGGTCAAGGCCTGGATCACCCACGCCCAGGTGGCGGACTTCTACAACCTCTTCTGCCGTACCGGTGGGCCGGGGCCGAAGGGCATCTCCTGCCTGCTGGCCGACCGGGGCACCGCCGGCATCGCGCCGCAGCAGGCGGAGCGGACCATGGGGCTGCGCTCCTCGCCGGTCGCGCAGCTCGTCCTCGACGACGCCCGGGTGCCCGCCGACCGGCTGATCGGCGGGGAGGGGGCCGGGTTCACCATCGCGATGTCCGCGCTGGACTCGGGGCGGCTCGGCATCGCCGCCTGCGCGGTCGGCCTGGCCCAGGCGGCGCTGGACCACGCCGCCGGCTACGCCCGGGACCGGCAGCAGTTCGGCCGGGCGATCATCGACTTCCAGGGGCTCGGCTTCCTCCTGGCGGACGCGGCCACCCAGATCTCGGCGGCCCGCGCGCTCACGCTGGCCGCCGCCCGGCTGCGCGACGCCGGTCGGCCGTACTCGATCGAGGCGGCCAAGGCGAAGCTGTTCGCCACCGACGTGGCGATGCGGGTGACCACCGACGCGGTGCAGGTGCTCGGCGGCGCCGGTTACGTCGCCGACCACCCGGTCGAGCGGTTCATGCGGGAGGCCAAGGTGCTCCAGATCGTGGAGGGCACCAACCAGATCCAGCGGCTGGTGATCTCCCGGGCGTTGGCGAAGGGCTGATCCGGGCGACGGGTTAACCTGTGCCGGTGACCTTCCCCCGGATCACCGTCGACCCCGAGGTGATGGGCGGCGCACCCTGCGTGCGGCAGTCCCGGATCCCGGTGGCGACCCTGCTGGCGATGATGGCGGAGGGGATGTCGGTGACGGACATCCTCACCGATCTGCCCTTCCTCGACGAGGAGGATCTGGCGGAGGTACTGCACTTCGCCGCCGACGCGGTGCGCGACCGCCGGGCCCGCTGAGCGTCACCGGGGGCGGGAGGCCGTCGCCGCGCCCACGCGCCACCGGGTAGGTTGCACGCGTGGAGGAGATCGACCGTGCCATCGTCGCCGCGCTGACCGCCGACGGCCGCCTGTCGTACACGGACCTGGCCGAGAAGGTCAGCCTGTCGGTCTCGGCCGTGCACCAGCGGGTGCGCCGGCTGGAGCAGCGCGGCGTGATCAGCGGCTACACCGCCCGGGTGTCGTTCGAGGCGTTGGACCTGCCGTTGACCGCGTTCGTGGCGATCCGGCCGTTCGACCCGTCCCAGCCGGACGACGCGCCGGAGCGGTTGGCCCACCTGCCCGAGATCGACTCCTGTTACTCGGTGGCGGGGGAGGACTTCTACCTGCTGCTGGTGCGGGTCGCCGGGCCGGCCGACCTCGAACGGGTGCTCCAGGAGATCCGTACCGCGGCGAACGTCACCACCCGGACAACGGTGGTGCTGTCCACCCCCTACGAGGCGCGACCGCCGAAGATCCCGCTGGCGGCGACCCCCCGGCGGTCCCGCGACGGCGGCTGAGCCCCCGGCGTGTATTCGGTGCCGTGGACGGGCCGGCTCACCCGCCGTTCCAGCGCAGGATCACCGGGCGGCCGTGCTCGTGGCCGAGGACGGAGACGGTGGCGGTGTCCAGCCGTAGTTTCCCGCCGCCGGACGCCGGCAGGCCGATCCAGCGGGCACCGACCACCCGCAGGGTGTGCGCGTGGCCGACGAGCGCCACGTCGCCGAGTTCCAGCAGCGGGGCGACCCGGGTGAGCAGCCGGTCGACCCGCGTACCGAGCTGGACGGGGGACTCCCCGCCGGGGCAGCCGTCGGTCCAGATGGTCCAGCCCGGGCGCTCCCGCTGGATGTCGGCGGTGGTCCGCCCCTCGTACGCGCCGTAGTTCCACTCGGCCAGGTCCTCGTCGATCTCGTCGACGGTGAGGCCGGCGAGTTCGGCGGTGTCCCGGGCGCGTCGGCGGGGGCTGGCGAGCACCCGGGCGAAGCGGCGGCCGGTGAGCACCCCGGCCAGCGCCCGGGCCTGCCGCTCACCGTCGGGCGTCAGCTCCAGGTCGGTGTACGAGGTGTGCCGGCGGCTGGCGCTCCAGGCGGTCTCGCCGTGCCGGATCAGGATGATCTCGCTCATCCCCCCAGTCAACCAGCCCCGCCGTGCGTCCCACTACGACCTGGGACACCCCTGGAGGCCCCAACCTGGGAGACATCCACGGAGAAGGGAGCAGGCGTCATGTCGATCAACGAGCTCTGGGTACACGTACCGGACATCATCCTCACGGCGAAGCTGGTGTCGGCCCTGGCGACCGCCGGCTGGGCGGTGGGCCGGCTCGGGCAGCGGGTACGGCGGGGGAAATCAGCCGACCGGACGACGTCGACGTCCGACCGTCCTTGATGGAATGACGTGGTGGATCCGGAGAGTGCCCCTCGCACTGCGGCGGTCGGACACTCTCCGGTGCGACCGGATCGAGCGGGGACATCGCCATGGCTTCGAGCGAGCAGGGCAACCAGGTGGACGAGATCCAGCTCTGGTTCGCGCGCCAGCTGAGGGAGTTCGTGGCCGGGGCGGGCGGTCCGTCGTACCGACAGCTGGAACTCGGGATCGACACGCTCGGGGCGAGCCTGTCCAAAAGCACGATCTGGCGCATCCTGAACGGCAAGATCCACCCGAAGCCCGAGATGGTGGAGCAGATCGTCCGGGCAGCGCACGCCTATGCCGGACGCCCCGGCGAGCCCGATCTCGGCGTCTGGGAACGACACTACGACCGGCTGCAGGAGCGGCTCATCGTCCTCGGGCATGGTAGCCGGACGATCGCCAACGCCGTCGCCGACGAGGAGGGACGGATCTGGCCGCGCCGCCTCGGCAGTATCCCGGGGGCCGTCGAGGCGTTCCAGGAGCGGCTCGACCCACTGGTCGACCGGGTGGCCGGGTCCTTCATTCTGACCGGCACCGGTGGTGTCGGTAAGACCCAGGCGGCTGCCGAGTACATCCGCGGGCGTCTGGCCGCGGGTGACCTGGACCTGGCCATCTGGATCTCTGCCGGAGCCCGCGACACGATCGTCTCCGGCATGGCCGCCGCCGCCACCGACCTGACCGGAGCGAGCTACCAGGACCCGGAACTCATGGCCCACCGGCTGCGTACCTGGCTCGCCGGCACCCGGCACCGGTGGTGTGTCGTCCTGGACGACCTGAGCGACATCTCCCACGTACGGGGGCTGTGGCCGCTGCCGTCGGCACGCGGCATCACCCTGGCCACCACCCGCCGGCAGGACGACGGTCTGCGAGGCTACGGCAGACGGGTGGAGGTCGGGGTGTTCCGCCGCGACCAGGCCGTCACGTTCCTGCGCGCACGACTCCCCGCCGACGCCGGCAGCGACGACGACCTCGCCGGCCTGGCCCACGACCTCGGCTTCCTACCCCTGGCCCTGGCCCAGGTCAGCACCTACATGTGCGACCGGAAGCTGGACTGCCGTACCTTCCGGGCACGGTGGGCCGACACCCGGCGTCGACTGGCCGACCTCATCCCGGAGCCCGGCGCGCTACCCGACGACTATCCGGTCGGCCTGGACGCGGCGCTGGAGCTGTCGGTCGTCGAAGCCGACAAACTGCATCCGGCTGGAACGGCCCGTACCGTGTTGCAGGTCCTGAGCGTCCTCGACCCGAACGGCGTACCCGAATCGGTGCTGCGGACACCGGCGGCGACCGCGTTGATGCCGTCTGCGGACGAGGATCTGCGCCGCGACGCCCAGCGGGACGGGGTGCGCAACCTCCGCCGCCTCAACCTGCTCGACATCGCCGTCGACGACGCGACCGCGGAGACCCGGATCCTGCGGGTGCACGTCCTGCACCAGCGGTCCACCGCCGAACTCATGTCGGCTGCGCGCCGCTACGAGGTGGCACGGACCGCCGCACAGGCTCTCCTCGACTGCTGGGCGGCCCCACCGTCCGGGTCCGCGCTCGACCGGATGCTCAGAGCCAACGCCTTCGTCCTCTACCGGCGCGAACCGGAAGCACTGTTCACGCCGGAACCACACGAGGTCCTGTTCCGGATGGGGCGGAGCCTGGGCGAGGCGGGCCAGGCGGCGGCGGCCGTCCAACACTTCCGGCAGATCGACGCCCGGGTCCACGACGGGACCACCGGCGGCACCTCTGCGCTGGCCTTCAAGAGCCGCGGATACCTCGCCTGGTGGTTGGCCCAGGCCGGGCGGCACGGCGAGGCCGCTGACGCGTTCGAGTCGCTCTACGCCGATCAGGCCGAGGTGCTCGACCCCGAGGATCCCGACCTGATGCAGACCCGGCAGAGCGCGGCGGTCTGGCGGGGCCACAGCGGCGACCTCGACGTCGCCCGGCAGCAACTGGAACAGCTCTACCTGGAGCGCATCCGCATCCAGGGACCACACCACCGCGACACCATCAGCAACCGCAACCACCTGGCCAACTTCCGCTCCTACTGTGGCGACTTCCAGGGTGCCTGGGAACTGCACGACCAGGCGCTGCGCGAGACCGAGGCCCGGGTCGGCCCGGACCACCCGGACACCCTCCGGGCTCGCGCCACCGCCATGCGCCACCGCGGGGAGATGGGCGAGATCCAGCGCGCCGTCGAGGCTTACCGGGCGCTCGCCGAACACCTTCAGGGCGCGGTGCCCGGGCATCCGAGCACCTTCTCCGCCCGGCACCAACTCCACGAGTGGGTCGCCCGCAGCGGTCAGCTCGACGCGGCGGTCGCTGGGATGGAGCGCCTGCTGGCGGACCGCCTCGCCGCGCTCGGACCGGAGCATCCGCATACCTTGGACAGCCGGCTCCTGCTGATCCGCTGGCGCAACCGCAGCGGTGACCGGGAGCGTGCCCTCGCCGAAGCCGACGCACTCCGCCGGGACCTGGAACGGACCCTCGGCCCGGACTCGGTCTTCGCCAGAGCCATCCCGGCGGCCCTGGAACCGTGGTAGCAAGCCGTCCGTCAGTCGTCATCGAGTGCCTCGCCGCCGGAAGGTGCCGTGGCCGGCAGAAGGGCGACCCGGATGGGCCGTCGTCAGTACACCCTAGCGTCCTAGGATGACTTAGGGGTAGTGCGCCAAGGCGCACCCCGAAACACCAGCGCCTACGGCGCAGTTCGTCTGCTTACGGGACACGATCCCCGCACCGAGGTAGCCGGTGATCGCCCTGCGGGAGAACCGGCGGGTCACCCGCGCTAGCGTGCGGTCATGCTGGTCGCCCGTTCGCTGGTGTTGTTCGCCCTGGCCGCGCTCGCCGAGATCGGTGGCGCCTGGCTGATCTGGCAGGGCTGGCGGGAACACCGGGGACTGTGGTGGATCGCCGGCGGGGTGGTCGCGCTGGGCGTCTACGGGTTCGTGGCGACGTTCCAGCCGGACGCCAACTTCGGCCGGATCCTCGCCGCGTACGGCGGGGTGTTCGTGGCCGGTTCGCTGGCCTGGGGGATGGTGGTGGACGGCTTCCGGCCGGACCGGTGGGACCTGACCGGCGCGGCGATCTGCCTGCTCGGCGTCGCGGTGATCATGTACGCCCCACGCGGGGCGTGAACGTCGTCGCCCCCGGGACCGGTCGGTCCCGGGGGCGACGGACGGCACCGCTCAGTCGTCGCGGTGGGTGACCCACCACTGTTGGCCGGCATCGGGCAGGGTGTCGATCGGGTCGTAGTAGGCGTACCGCTTGTCGAGCGCCTCCAGGTCGGCGGACTCGATGGAGGTGCGGTAGTTCTTGGTCCAGTAGGAGATGCCGCGCTCCCGGTCGTACTCGGTGAGCATGTGCACCCAGCGCTTGCCGACGAAGGGGACGTCGCAGACGATCCGGGGGGTGGCGTAGCCGGGCAGGTAGCCCATGATGTCGTGCTGGAGCTGCTGGGCGTGCCAGACCGGAACCCGCCAGTGTTCGGCGTTGGGGATCATGTCGCACATGTAGAAGTAGTAGGGCAGGATGCCGGCCTCGCCCTGGAGGGCGAAGCAGAGGTCGAGCAGGTCGGGGGCGGTGGCGTTCACGCCGCGCATGAGCACGCCCTGGTTGCGGACGTCGCGGACGCCGACGTCGAGGGCGGTCTGGGTGGCTCTGGCGACCAGCGGGGTGATCGACTGGGCGTGGTTGACGTGGGTGTGGATGGCCAGGTTGACGCCGCGGCGGGCGGCGGTGCGGGCGACCCGCTCCAGGCCTTCGACCACGTCGTTCTGGAGCCAGTGCTGGGGTAGGCCCATCAGGGCCTTGGTGGCGAGCCGAATGTCGCGGACGGTTTCCAGTTCGAGCAGCCGCATCAGGTACGTCTCCAGGTTGCGCCAGGGGACGTTGGCGACGTCGCCGCCGGAGACGACGACGTCGCGGACGCCGGGGTGGGCCTTGAGGTAGCTGATGTGGGCGTCGTAGCGGTCGACGGGCTTGAGGACGAGCTTGAGCTTGTCGACGGCGGGGGTGGAGTTGCCGACCAGGTCCATCCGGGTGCAGTGCCCGCAGTACTGCGGGCAGGTGGAGAGCAGCTCGGCGAGGACCTTGGTGGGGTAGCGATGGGTGAGGCCTTCGGCGACCCACATGTCGTGTTCGTGGAGCGAGTCGCGGCTGGCGTAGGGGTGTGACGGCCAGTCGGTGCGCCGGTCGGTCGCGATGGGGATCATGTAGCGCCGGATGGGGTCGGCGCGGAAGGCGTCGGTGGTGAGCGGCGCGAACGGCACCATCGTGTTGATCATCTGGGGTGGCACCAGCATCGACATGGTGGCCAGGGCCTGCTGGTCGGCGGCCAGGTCGGTGTAGAAGGTCTCGTCGACGGTGTCGCCGAGGACGGCGCGCAGCTGCTTGATGTTCTTGACGCAGTTGACGCGTTGCCACTGGGCGTTCTCCCACTGCTCGCGGGTGACGTGGCGCCAGCCGGGGAAGCGGGTCCAGTCGGGTTCGACCAGGGGGCTGCGGCGGTACTCGTAGGGCTGGCCGGCGGTCGGTACGGCGACCGGGGCGGGGCGGGGGCCGGGGATGGTCTCCATCGGGTGGGTCTGGGTCACGGCCCCTCCTCGTGGTGCGTGGCCGGGGTGGCCGGCGGGCTGGTGCGATGATCGGTGAATCCGAAGGCTACTGGAAAATATCCGGCGAAGAAATTAGTCTGCCGTAAGTTTTCCCGCGATGCGAGTCCTGGTCGGGGCTTCGCGCGGCGACGAGGGGAGGTAGGCGTGACGTCACCGGTGGGTCTGCACCGTGTCGTGGAACCGGCGGGGGTGCTGCCGCAGGCGGCCTGGCGGTTGGACGCCGATCCGCGGATCGCCCCGAACGAGGTACGGATCCGGGTCGAGCGGCTGAACCTCGACGCGGCGAGTTTCCGGCAGTTGGCGCAGAAGCACGGTGGGGACGGGGAGAAGGTCCGCGCCGAGGTGCTGGAGATCGTGTCGACCCGGGGCAAGATGCAGAATCCGGTGACCGGCTCGGGTGGGATGCTGATCGGCACGGTGGAGGAGGCAGGTCGCCGGTCGCCGCTGGGGCTGGCGGTGGGTGACCGGGTGGCGACGCTGGTGTCGTTGACCCTGACGCCGTTGACGATCCTCGACCGGTTGGCGCGCTGGGACGGGCGCAGCGAGCAGGTGCCGTGCGACGGGTACGCGATCCTGTTCGCCCGGTCGATCGCGGCGGTGCTGCCGGCGGATCTGCCCGCGGAGTTGGCGTTGGCGGTGTTGGACGTGTGTGGGGCGCCGGCGTTGACGGCGCGGGTGGTGGGTGAGCAGGTGGCGCGGCGGGAGCGCGTGGGTGACGGGTCGCCGGTGACGGTGGCGGTGGTCGGTGGGGCCGGGAAGAGCGGGTCGTTGTCGTTGGTGGCGGCGCGGCGGGCGGGTGCGGCTCGTACCGTCGGGGTGGTGCCGGTGGAGGCGGAGCGGGACGCGCTGGCGGCGGCCGGGGTGGCGTCGGTGGTGGCGTTGGCCGATGCCCGGGATCCGGTGGCGTTGTCGTCGGCGGTGACCTCGGCGCTGGGTGGGCCGGCGGACGTGACGGTGGTGTGCGTGGACGTGCCGGGGTGTGAGCACGGTGCGGTGTTGGCCACGGCGGAGGGTGGCACGGTGATCTTCTTCTCGATGGCGACGAGTTTCGCGGCGGCGGCGTTGGGTGCGGAGGGGCTGGCGGCGGACGTGACGATGCTGGTGGGCAACGGTTTCGTGCCGGGGCATGCGGAGTTGGCGTTGGGGTTGGTGCGGTCGGAGCCGGGGGTACGTGCGCTGTTCGAGTCCCGGTTGGCGGCAGACTGAGTGCCATGACGAATCCCTCGACGTTGTACCGCGGTGGAGTGCTGCACTGTCCGGCGGAGCCGAGCGCGACGGCGCTGTTGGTGCGGGACGGGCGGATCGCCTGGTTGGGTGGGGACGCGGAGGCGCCGGCCGCCGACCGGGTGGTGGAGCTGGACGGGGCGTTGGTGACGCCGGCGTTCGTGGACGCGCACGTACACGCCACGGACACCGGGTTGGTGTTGTCGGGGCTGGGTCTGTCGTCGGTGCGGTCGGCGGCCGGGTTGCTGGAGGCGGTGGCGGCGTTCGCGGCGGGTCTGCCGTCGGATGCGGTGGTGCTGGGGCACGGCTGGGACGAGTCGGGTTGGGTGGACCGGCGGTTGCCGGAGGCGGGGGAGTTGGACCGGGCGGCGGGTGGTCGGCGGGTGTACCTGTCGCAGGCGTCGATCCATTCGGCGTTGGTGTCGTCGGCGTTGTTGGCGGCGTGTCCGGAGGCGGCGGCGATGCCGGGGTTCGACGCGTCGGGGTGGTTGCGGCGGGAGGCGCACCATGTGGTGCGGGCGGCGGCGCAGGGTTCGGTGGGTCGGGCGCAGCGGGTGGCGGCGCAGCGGGTGGCGTTGGCGCACGCGGCGTCGTTGGGGATCGCGGCGGTGCACGAGTGTGGTGGTCCGCAGATCTCCGACGAGGAGGATTTCACCGGGTTGCTGCGGTTGTCGGGGGTGGGTCTGCCGGAGGTGTACGGGTACTGGGGTGAGTTGTCGGGGGCGGCGCGGGCGCGGGAGTTGGGTGCGGTGGGGGCGGGTGGTGATCTGTTCGCGGACGGGGCGTTGGGGTCGCGGACGGCGCACCTGTCGCGGGAGTACCTCGATGGTGAGGGTTGTGGGCACGGTTATCTGAGTGCCGAGCAGGTGCGTGATCATCTGGTGGACTGTGCGGCGCACGGGGTGCAGGGCGGGTTCCATGCGATCGGTGACGCGGCGATCGCGACGGTGTTGGCGGGGTTCGCGGGGGCGGCGGCGATGTTGGGGACGGAGCGGGTGCGGGCGGCCCGGCACCGGGTGGAGCATGCGGAGATCATGAGTAAGCGGTTGATCGCCGGGTTCGTGGAGTTCGGGATCGTGGCGAGTATGCAGCCGGCGTTCGACCGGTTGTGGGGTGGTGCGGGTCGGATGTACGAGTCGCGGTTGGGTCTGGACCGGTCGTTGGAGTCGAATCCGATGGGGGCGATGCACGCGGTGGGGGTGGCGTTGGCGTTCGGGTCGGATTCGCCGGTGACGCCGTTGGATCCGTGGGGGTCGGTGCGGGCGGCGGCGGCGCATCACAGTCCGGCGCAGCGGATGAGTGTGCGGGCGGCGTTCGCGGCGCACACCCGGGGTGGGTGGCGGGCGGTGCGGCGGGACACCGAGGGGGTGATCGCGTTGGGTGCGCCGGCGACGTTCGCGGTGTGGTCGAGTCCGGCGGGGGTGGAGCGGGGGTTGCCGGTGGTGTTGGCGGCGGATCCGGAGTTGCGGGGGTCTGAGGATCCGACGCCGTTGCCGGTGTGTCGGCGCACGGTGTTGCGTGGTGAGGTCATCTACGAGGAAGGCGTGTCGTGAGCGAGCGATCCCTGGGTGTGGCGGGGCCGGGCAAGTTGGGTCTCGATCCGGTGTTGGTGGGTCGGGCGCGGGAGTTGGCGCGTCGGGCCGGGCAGCCGGTGGTGGATCTGGCGCGGAGTCACACGACGGTGTCGGTGGAGCGGGCGGTGTTGCGGCTGGCCGGGGTGTCGGGTGCGGATCCGGATGGGATTCCGTGGGTGAACCGGTTGGTGGACGCGGTGGTGGCGGAGGTGGGGTTGGGGCATGGGGTGGCGGTGCCGGTGTTCGACGCGATGGCGCGGGAGGGTGTCGCGGAGGTGACGTTGCTGGCGCAGAAGGCGGCGGCGGGGTCGGTGCGGTTCGGGGTGCCGTCGGGGAAGGCGGCGATGGCGGCGCGGCGGGCTTCGCGGCGGGCGGTGGCGGCGGGGATGCGGCGGGTGGATCGGCGGCGGGTGGAGCGGGACCGGTTGGTGCGGCGGTTCGGGGATCCGCCGCGGCGGCCGTGGATTTATCTGATCGTGGCGACGGGGGACATCTACGAGGACATTCCGCAGGCGCAGGCGGCGGCGCGGGCGGGTGCGGACGTGATCGCGGTGATCCGGTCGACGGGGCAGTCGTTGTTGGACTATGTGCCGGAGGGGGCGACGCGGGAGGGTTTTGCGGGGACGTATGCGACGCAGGAGAATTTCCGGTTGATGCGGGCGGCGTTGGACGAGTCGTCGAGGGAGTTGGGCCGGTATGTGCGGTTGACGAATTACGCGTCGGGGTTGTGTATGCCGGAGATGGCGACGTTGGCCGGTCTGGAGCGGTTGGACATGATGCTCAACGATTCGATGTACGGGATTCTCTTCCGGGACATCAATCCGGTGCGGACGTTTGTGGACCAG
Source organism: Micromonospora rifamycinica (assembly GCF_900090265.1). NCBI lineage: Bacteria > Bacillati > Actinomycetota > Actinomycetes > Micromonosporales > Micromonosporaceae > Micromonospora > Micromonospora rifamycinica. The sequence goes on along the minus strand of NZ_LT607752.1, from coordinate 881,663 downwards.
CGGTTTTCCCGGCAGATGCACGCGCGGGCGGGGATCATCATCAACACCGGTGAGGATAATTATCTGACCACGGCGGATGCGGTGGACGAGGCGCACACGGTGACGGTGTCGCAGTTGCTCAACGAGTTTTTCGCGTATGAGGCGGGGTTGGCGGACTGGCAGTTGGGGTTGGGGCACGCGTTCGAGATCAATCCGGATGTGCCGGAGTCGTTCCGGTTGGAGTTGGCGCATGCGTTGTTGGCGCGGGAGTTGTTTCCGGATGCGCCGTTGAAGTGGATGCCGCCGACGAAGCACATGACGGGGGACGTGTTCCGGGGGAATCTGTTGGACGGGTTCTTCAATCTGGCGGGGGCGATGACGGGGCAGGGGATTCTGTTGGTGGGGATGATGACGGAGGCGGTGGTGACGCCGTGGTTGTCGGATCGGGACATCGCTTTGCAGAACGTGCGGTACGTGTTGGGTGCGGCGGGTGGGTTGCACGAGGATTTCGTGCCGGCGCCGGGTGGGTTCATCCAGCAGCGGGCGAACCGGGTGTTGGGTGAGGCGGTGGAGTTGTTGGAGCGGATCGGTGAGCAGTCGTTGTTGACGGCGATCGCCGAGGGCACGTTCGGGATCATGAAGCGGCCGGCGGACCGGGGTAAGGGGTTGGCCGGGGTGGCGCGGCACGAGGCGGGTTACTACAACCCGGCGACGGAGATCCTGGAGCAGCCGGCGTGAGCGCGGTGGAGGTGGGCGGGGTCGCGGCCGGTATGGGCGTTGAGGCGGCGGGTGCGGTGGCGGCGGGTAAGCGGGTGGTGCGGCCGTACGGGGACACCACGGGGGACGGCATGGTGCAGGTGTCGTTCACGTTGCCGGTGTCGCACGACAAGCGGGCCGAGGGTGCGGCGGTGCAGTTGGCCAACCGGATGGGCATCGATCCGGCGATGGTGGTGCACGCGAAGCCGATGGGTGACGGGTTCACGTTCTTCGTGGTGTACGGGCGGGTGAACCATCTGGTGGATCTGTCGGCGGTGCAGGTGGTGGAGCGGGATTTTCCGCTGCTGGGCGCCAAGGAGGTCAACGCGGTGGTGAAGCGGCGGTTGCGGCGGAAGTTGTCGGTGGTGGGTGCGTGTATCGGTACGGACGCGCACACGGTGGGTATCGACGCGATCCTGAACGTGAAGGGCATTGCGGGGGAGAAGGGCCTGGAGTACTACCGGGAGTTGAAGGTCACCAATCTGGGGGCGCAGGTCAGTGTGCCGGAGTTGGTGGAGGCGGCCCGGGTGGAGCGGGCCGATGCGGTGTTGGTGTCGCAGGTGGTGACGCAGCGTGACGCGCATCTGCACAACACGCGGGAGATGTCGGCGGCGTTCCGGGAGGCGATGCCGGCGGGGCGGCGGCCGTTGCTGATCGTGGGTGGGCCGCGGTTCGACGAGACGATGACCGCCGAGTTGGGGGTGGACCGGATCTTCGGTCGGGGCACCACTCCGGGTGAGGTGGCGTCGTATCTGGTGCATGCGTTGATCACGGGTGGAAGGGCGAGGGTATGAGTGATTCGCGGGTCGGGTTGACGGTCACCCATCGGCGGTACGTGCCGTACGCGCACGCGCACTATGCGGGGGATCTGGTGGATGGGGCGTACGTGTTGGGGTTGTTCGGGGACGTGGCGACGGAGGTGTGTGTCCGTACCGATGGTGACGAGGGGTTGTTCGCGTCGTACGCGGATGTGCAGTTCGTGTCGCCGGTGCGGGCCGGTGACGTGGTGGAGGTGACGGCGTCGGTGGTGCGGGTGGGTACCCGGAGCCGGACGCTCGATTTCGTGGCGCGGGTGGTGTGCCGGGGCCGGCCGGACCGGGGTGGGTCGGCGGCGGAGGTGTTGGCGGAGCCGTTGGTGGCGGTCACCGCGACGGGCACCGTGGTCGTGCCGGCGGCGGCGTGAGTCGGGTGGTCTGCGCCGACGTCGGGTCGACCTGGACGAAGGCGGCGGTGGTCGATCTGGAGGCGGGGGCGTTGGTGGGGGCGGCGGCGGTGCCGACGACGGTCGGCTCGGATGTGTTGCACGGTCTGGACGCCGCGGTCGCGGCGGCGGTGGGCCGGGCCGGCGCGGGGGCGGCGGGGCCGTGGTACGTGTGTTCGTCGGCGGGGGGTGGGTTGCGGCTGGCGGTGGTCGGTTACGAGCTGTTGGTGACCGCGCAGGCGGGTCGGCGGGTGGGGTTGTCGGCGGGGGCGAACGTGGTGCACGTGGCGGCCGGCCGGTTGGCGGCGGCTGATCTGGCGGCGTTGCGGGCGGCCCGGCCGGACGTGGTGTTGCTGGTGGGCGGCACCGATGGGGGGGACGTCGACACGGTGACGCACAACGCGACCCGGTTGGCGCGGGCGCGGTGGCGGGTGCCGGTGGTGTTGGCCGGCAACGTCGAGGTACGCGACGGGTTGACCGCGGTGTTGTCGGCGGCGGGGGTGCCGGTGACGGTGGCGGACAACGTGCTGCCCCGGATCGGGGTGTTGGCGCCGGCGTCGGCGCGGGCGGCGATCCGGGAGGTGTTCCTGCGGCACGTCATCGGGGGTAAGCGGTTGTCGCGGGGTGACCGGTTCGCCCGGTTGGTGCGGGCGGCCACGCCGGATGCGGTGTTGACCGGGGTGGAGGTCCTGGCCGACGCGGTGGGTGGGGATCTGGTGGTGGTGGACGTGGGTGGGGCGACGACGGACGTGTATTCGGTGTTGACGCCGGACGAGCGGGCTGGGGGGCCGGGCCGGGAGGTGGCCGGCACGTGGTGGCGGGCGCGGACCGTGGAGGGGGATCTGGGGATGCGGTGGAGTGCGCCGGGGGTGGTGCGGGCGGCGGTGGAGGAGCGGCTGCTCGACGCCGCCGGGGAGGAGGCGTTGGCGGTGGCGGCGGCGGTACGGGCGGCGGATCCGGGGTTCCTGCCGGCGGGTGACGGGGACCGGCTGGTGGAGGGGCGGATCGCGGGGTTGGCGGCGACGGTGGCGTTGCGTCGGCATGCCCGGGGTGCGGGCAGTGGGGAGCGGGCGGGTCGGGATCTGCGGGACGTGCGGTTGCTGGTGGGTTCCGGTGGTGTGCTGCGTCACGCCGATCCGGCTGCGGCGGTGGGGGTGTTGACGCGGGTGCTCACCGATCATGCCGGGGGGTGGCCGTTGCCGCGGGCGGCGCGGCCGGTGGTGGATGTGGACTACGTGCTGGCCGCCGGGGGGTTGCTCGCCGGGGAGCATCCGGTGGCGGCGGGGGCGTTGTTGCGGCGGCATCTCGGTGGGGATTGAGACCCGCCGACGCGACACGCCGGGTCGGCGGGGGCGACTGGCCGGGGTGGGTTGACAGTGGCGGGGGTGTAGGCCGTACCGTCTTTGAGTCCTACCACGGGAAGTGGCTGTTGTTCGCTTCGTCCCTTCGTCCGCTGGCCGAGCGACATCGTTGGTGCATTCGTCGCGGCGGCCAGGTCCAGCGGGCGGGGGTCGGCGGGGCGGCGCGAACCGGCTGCGGTTACCGGTGTACGGGCAGGGTGAGGGGTACGGCCAGTAGACAACGGCCCGGCGGGGGCAGCCAGTCCACCGCCTGGTCGGTCCGAAGGTCGGCGCCGCTCGTTCTCGCCCCACCGGCCGGGGAGGGCCTGGGAGCATCGGGGCGCGGCTTAGGCCGCGCCCCGATTTCGTGTCCCTGGCGGTGACCTGCTCCCGGTGTCCGTTTGTGTCAGGGTCGCCGGGGGCGGGGTCGGCTGCGGTCGTGGCCCTGCCTGGGGGCGGTGCCGGTCCTGGTGGTGGTGTCGGGGCGGGTAGCCTTCGCCCCGTGATCGTGGTGAGGTGCCGGTGACGACGCTCGACCGGGACGAGACCCGTGCCCCGGTGGTGGTACGGGCGGCCAGTGCGGGGTTGCCGCTGCGGGTGGCGGTGCCGGTGGCGGTGGCCGCCGGGGTGGCGCTGCTGCTGGCGTTTCCGCCGTACGGGTGGTGGCCGTTGGCTCCGGTGGGGGTGGCCGGGTTGGCGGTGGCCACGCACCGGCGTCGGCTGCGGGCCGGCGCGGGGTTGGGGTTCCTGACCGGTGTGGCGTTGTTCGCGCCGTTGCTGGCGTGGACGAATCTGCACACCGGGCTGCTGCCGTGGGTGTTGCTGTCGTTGTTGCAGGCCGGCTATCTGGCGTTGCTGGGTGCGGCGACGGCGTGGGTGTCGCCGGTGGTGGACCGGTGGCGGTGGGCGTGGCCGCCGGTGACCGGGGTGTTGTGGGTGGCTCAGGAGGCGCTGCGGGACCGCACGCCGTTCGGGGGGTTCCCGTGGGGCCGGTTGGCGTTCAGCCAGGACGAGTCGCCGTTGCTGCGGTGGGCGTGGCTGGGTGGGGCGCCGCTGGTCACCGGGGTGGTGGCGGTGGCTGGGGGGTTGCTGGTGGTGGGGGGCTGGCGGCGGTGGTCGGCCCCGGAGGGGGTGTGGCGGCCGCTGGCCGGGGTGACCGCCGGGTTGTTGGTGCTGGTGGGGGTGGGGTTGGCGGTGCCCACGGGTGCCGGTGGGGGTGGCCGGTCGGTGCGGGTGGCGATCGTGCAGGGCAACGTGCCGCGGTTGGGGCTGGATTTCAACGCCCAGCGGCAGGCGGTGCTCAATAATCACGTCGACGCGACGGTGAAGTTGGCCGGGCAGGTCGCCGCGGGAGCGGTGCCGCGTCCGGACCTGGTGGTGTGGCCGGAGAACTCGTCGGACATCGACCCGTTGCGCAGTGCCGCGGCCGGGGCGCGGATCTCCGCGGCGGCGGACGCGATCGGTGCGCCGATCCTGGTCGGTGCGGTGCTGTCCGGTCCCGGCGCGGGTGAGGTCCGTAACGCGGGCATCCTGTGGCGGCCGGGTACGGGTCCGGACCTGACCCAGATGTACACCAAGCGGCATCCGGTGCCGTTCGCCGAGTACGTGCCGATGCGGTCCCTGGCCCGGATGGTGTCGTCGCAGGTCGACCGGGTGCGGGCCGATTTCGTGGCGGGGGTGGCCCCGGGGGTCGTCGATGCGGGCGCGGTGGTGCTCGGTGACGTGATCTGTTTCGAGGTGGCCTACGACGGGTTGGTGCGGGAGACCGTCGACGGTGGGGCGCAGTTGCTGGTGGTGCAGACGAACAACGCCACGTTCGACGTGGCGGAGGCCCGGCAGCAGTTGGCGATGGTGCGGTTGCGGGCGGTGGAGCACGGTCGTGCGGCGTTGATGGCCTCGACGGTCGGGGTGTCCGGGTTCGTGGCCCCGGACGGGCGGGTAAGCGACGCCACCGGGTTCAACACCCGGGCGGTGGTGGTGCGGCAGGTGACGCTCTCGCAGGGGCGGACCCCGGCCACCCGGGCCGGAGGGTGGCCGGAGTCGGCGCTGGTGGGCCTGGCGGTGGCGGCGTTGGCCGTCGCGGGGGTGCTGCGCCGGCGGCGGGAGGTCACCGTCGCCGGTTGAGCCGGCAGGACGGGGGTGGACCGTGGGCGGGGCAGTCGCGGGGCAGCCGGGGGTGGGTCGGGTGCTGGTGGTCATTCCCACCTACAACGAGGCCGACAACGTGGTCGACGTGGTGGCCCGGGTCCGTCGGGCGGCGCCGGCGGTGGACGTGCTGGTCGCCGACGACGACAGCCCGGACGGTACGGGGGTGCTGGCGGACGCGATGGCCGACACCGACGGGCAGGTGCACGTGCTGCACCGGTCCGGTAAGCAGGGGTTGGGGGCGGCGTACCTGGCCGGGTTCGGGTGGGCGCGGCAGCGCGGCTACGACGCGGTGGTGGAGATGGACGCCGACGGTTCGCACGCGCCGGAGGACCTGCCCGCCCTGTTGGAGGCGGCCCGGGACGCGGATGTGGTGATCGGGTCGCGGTGGGTGGGTGGGGCGCGGGTGGTGAACTGGCCGTGGCGGCGGCTGGTGTTGTCGCGGTGCGGGAACCTGTACGCGCGGGTGGCGTTGGGGGTGCCGGTGTCCGACGCGACGGGCGGGTTCCGGGTGTACCGGTTGTCGGCGCTGCGGGTGATGCGGCTGGAGTCGGTATGTTCGCAGGGGTATTCGTTCCAGGTGGAGTTGTCGCGGTTGGCGCACCGGGCGGGGGTGCGGATCGTGGAGGTGCCGATCACGTTCGCCGAGCGGGAGCGGGGGGCGAGCAAGATGAGCCCGTTGATCGTGGCGGAGGCGTTGTGGCGGATCACCACCTGGGGGTTGCGGGACCGGCGGCCGTCCCGTCGGCGTCGCGGTCACGACCGGTGGCCGTGAGGTGGGCCGTGGCATGCTGGAGGGGCGGTCCTGCCGCCCCGGCGTTGTCCGGCCGGTGGTGGTGCGCGGGCACCGCGTGACGCGGATGAGGTGAGATGCGCCGATACCTGAGGTTCGTGCCGTTGGTCCTGCTGCTGGCGGTGGTGGCGGAGTTGGCGGTGTTCGTCGGGGTGGGCCGGGCCGTCGGTTTCGGTGCGGCGGTGCTGCTGGTGTTCGCCGCGTCGCTGCTGGGTCTGGTGTTGCTGCGCCGGGAGGGGATGCGTGCCTGGCGGGGGTTCCGCACGTCGGTGGAGTCCCGGCAGCCGCCGGGCCGGCAGGTGACCGATGGTCTGGTCGGGTTGGCCGGGGCGTTGCTGCTGGCCGTTCCGGGTCTGCTCAGTGCTCTGGTGGGCGTGGTGCTGCTGGTGCCGCCGGTGCGGCGGCTGGTCCGGTCCGGGGTGCAGCGGGCCACCGAGCGGCGGGTGTCGTCGATGGTGGCCGGTGACCTGTTCGGCCCGCGGACGGTGCGGGTGCGCCAGGGTGAGCCGGCGGCGTCGCCGGTGGACGCTGACGACGTGGTGGTTCCGCCGGTGGTCGACGGCGGTCAGGCCATCGAGGGGGAGATCGTGGAGCCGCGCCGGCCCTGACATCCGGGCGGGCGGGTGACGACACGACGGCGCCCCCGGGAACACTCCCGGGGGCGCCGTCGTGTGCGTGGTCGGTCAGGCGCGGCCGCGGCGGGTGCGGACCTCCTGGAGCCGTTCGGCGAGGATGTCCTCCAGCTCGGCGATGGAGCGCCGCTCCAGCAGCATGTCCCAGTGGGTACGCGGCGGCTTGGCCTTCTTCTGCTCCGGCTCGGTGCCGTCGACGAGCCGGGCGACGCTGCCGTCGAACTTGCACTCCCAGGTCGTGGGGACCTCGGCGTCGACGGCGAAGGGGACCTCGAACTGGTGGCCCTTGGCGCAGAGGTACTCGCGGGTCTGGCGTGGCGCGAGCTCCGTGTTGCGGTCGGATTCGTAGCTGACCGCGCCCAGGCGGCTTCCGCGCAGCATACGCTCGCCCATGATCGACTTCCCCTCGTTCGTGGTGCTGGTCTACCGGTGTAACGGCCGGCTGCCGTCGGGGCATTCCCGCCCGACGGGGTGGGACGACCCCGGCAAGGGTAACCGGCCACCGCACCGTCCCGGCGGGGTCGTCTCCCCGGCCGGGTGTGCATCGGTGTGCACCGGAATGCTAGCCGCTGGGGCCGCCCCGCGGGCGGTGACGAGCGGTGCCACGCCGGGCGGGGCACCCGGCCGGTCCCGGCGGCGTGCGCCGGGCGGGGCACCCGGCCGGTCCCGGCGGCGATAGCATCCGCGGCATGGCCACCTCGGTGCATCCCGGCGCGTGCCCGCTGGACTGTCCGGACACCTGCGTCTGGCAGCTCACCGTCACCGACGGGCGGCCGGTGGGACTACGCGGCGACCCGGACCACCCGTTCACCCGGGGCGCGTTGTGCGGCAAGGTCAACCGCTACCTCGACGCGGTCACCGGCGCGGACCGGCTGACCACGCCGCTGGTGCGGGTCGGCCCCAAGGGGGTGGGGCCGGTGTCGTACCGGCCGGCGGGCTGGGACGAGGCGGTCCGTCGGGTCGCCGACGGGCTGCGGGCCAGCGTCCGCGTGCACGGCCCGGAGTCGGTCCTGCCGTTCTACTTCGCCGGCACCATGGGGTTGGTGCAGGGCTGGTCGATGGGTCCTCGGCTCTTCGCCCACCTGGGGGCGTCCCGGCTGCGGACCACCATCTGCACCGCCGCGTCCCGGGCCGCGCTGGGGTCGGTGTACGGCGGGTCCGTCGGTTTCGAACCGGAGTCGGTGGTCGAGGCCGACCTGATCGTCCTGTGGGGGGCCAACCTGCTCTCCACCAACCTGCATCACTGGCCGTTCGTGCGGGAGGCCCAGCAGCGTGGCGCGTACGTCGTCACCGTCGATCCGCTGCGCACCGACACCGCGGCCCGCAGCGACGAGCACGTCGCGCCGCTGCCCGGCACCGACGCCGCGCTCGCCCTGGGGCTGATGCGGCACGTGCGGGACCTCGGCGGCGTCGACCGGGAGTGGGTGACCGCGCACACCGTCGGCTGGGAGCGGATGTCGGCCCGCCTGGACGAGTGGCCGGTGGAACGCGCCGCCGCCGAGTGCGGCCTCGACGTCGACGTGGTGCGCCGCCTCGGCGCGCGGATCGCCACCAGCCGCCCCACCGCCATCCGGATCGGGCTCGGCCTGCAGCGGCACGCCGGGGCCGGGCAGGCGGTCCGGGCGATCGCGGCGATTCCGCTGCTCACCGGGGACTTCCGGTATCCCGGCGGTGGGGCGTTGGCCACCACCAGCGGGCATCACCGCATCGACGCCGACCGGGTCGCCCGGCCCGCCGGGATGCCCGCGCCACCGGCCCGGTCGATCAACATGAGCCGGCTCGCCGCCGCGCTCACCGGGGAGGCCGATCCGCCGGTGACCGCGCTGGTGGTCTTCGACACCAACCCGGTGGCCACCGTCCCCGACCAGAACCGGCTGCGCGCGGGGCTGACCCGCCCGGACCTGTTCACCGTGGTGCTGGAGCAGCGCTGGACCGACACCTGCGACTTCGCCGACGTGGTGCTGCCGGCCACCATGCAACCCGAGCACCTGGACCTGCACACCTCCTACGGCCACCACTACGCCACCCTGAACCGGCCGGTGCTCGAACCGCCGGGGCAGGCGCTGCCGAACACCGAGATCTTCCGCCGGATCGCCGCCGCCCTCGGGCTGGACCATCCCCGGTTGCGTGACAGCGACGAGGACCTGGCCCGGCAGTTGCTCGACGGCACCGGGATCGACTACGACGAGCTGTCCCGCCACACCTACCTGCGGGCCACCGGGGTGACCGCGGGTTCCGCGCCGTACGCGCGGGGAGGTTTCCCCAGCCACGACGGGCGGGCCCGGTTCCACGACCCGCGGTTGACCGCGCAGGGGGTGGATCCGCTGATCGGGTACACCCCACCGGTGGAGGTCGCGGACGCGGAGCTGGCCCGCCGGTTCCCGCTGGCGTTGATCTCCCCGGCCGGCCGGTTCTTCCTCAACTCGACGTTCGCGTCGCTGCCCTGGCACCTCGGCCGTACCGGCCCGCCCCGGATCCACCTGCATCCCGTGGACGCCGCCGCCCGGGGCCTGGCCGACGGCGACCCGGCCCGGGTGCACAACGACCGGGGCGAGTTCCTGGCGACCGTCGCCGTGGACGACGCCACCCGCCCCGGGCTGGCGTTCACCTACAAGGCGTACTGGGCGCGGCTGAGCCCCGGCGGCAGCACCGTCAACGCGGTCACCGCGGTGCGCGACACCGACCTGGGCGGCGGTCCCACCTTCCACGACACCCGGGTCGAGGTGCGGGCCGCCTCGGCGGACGCGGACCCGGCCCCGGGCGGGCCGTCGGGGTCGCCTCCTCAGCCGGGCTGAGGGGGGCCGCCGAGCCGCGCCAACGCGGTGGCCAGGTCACTGACCTGGTCGGCGAGCTGATCGGCCCGTCGTCGGGCGGCGTCGCGGTCGGCCTGGGCCGCCGGCAGCAGCCGGTCCAGTTCGGCCAGCCGGGCCCGGTCGGCGGCGGTCGCCCGGTGCGCCGCGCTGGCCTCGGCCTGTGCCTCGGCCAGCGCGGCGGTCAGCGTGTCCACCCGGGCCAGGGCGGCGGCCAGGTCCTCGGCGGCGCGGGCGGTCAGCGCGGCGCTCTCCTGCCGGGCGGCGTCGGCGTCGGCCCGCGCGGCGGCGGCGTCCCGCTGGGCGGTGTCGGCGGTCGCCTCGGCCCGCCGGGACTGCTGCTCGGCGCTGTCGGCCCGGGTGCGGGCCGCCGCGGCGTCGGCGCGGACCCGCTGAGCATCCTCCCGGGCGGCGGTGGCCTCGTCGACGGCCCGCTGCGCGTCGGCCTGCTGCCGGGCCGCGTCGGCGCGGGCGGCGTCGCGTTCGGCGGTCAGATCGGCGGCGTGTCGGCGTTGCGCGTCGAGTTCACCGCGGAGGGTCCGCAGCTCGTGGCGGGCGGCGTCACGGTCGCGTTCGGCCTGTACCCGCAGTGCCTGTGCGGCGGCGGCGTCGCGGCGGGCCGCCTCGGTGGCGGCCTCGGCCTGCGCGGCCCGCTGCTGCGCGTCGGCGGCCCGACTGTCGGCCTGGGCCGCGCGGGCCTGCGCCGCGTCGGCGGCGGCGGTCGCGGCCCGGGCCTCCTGCCGGGCGCGGGTGGTCTCGGCGGCGGCCGTCTCGGCGGCCTCACGGGCCTCGTCGCGGGCGGTGTGCGCCTGGGCGATCTGGGTGGCGGCGTCCGCGCGGACCTGGGCGAGCTGCCGTTCCACCCCGACCGGGGACAGCTCGGCGTGCAGCGCCTCGGTGAGGGTCTCCACCACCTGGTCGAGCCGGTCGACGGCCTCCCAGGTGCGGGCCACCTGGCCGGGGAGGCCGGGGGCGTTGCGGTGACGCATCCGCGAGTTGCGCGACGCCCGCTGGCAGGCGCCGTCGTTGTCCCGGCAGTAGCGGAACGGGCGTCCCGCGCCGGCGCGTTGCGGCACGTCACGTCCACAGTGCGCGCAGGGACGCAGGTCGGTGGGGGTGGGCTGCGGGTCCATCGACGGGCAAGTCTAGAGCCTGCCCGGGGGCGTCGACGGCCAGCCCACCCCGGCCGCCCACCCCCGCGGGGACGGGCTCCGCGACCGGTCGCCGCGGGGGTCGGTCCCGCCGCGCCGGCACCGCGACCGCTACCGTGGGCCGGTGACCGTCTCCCGGTACATCGCGACCCTGCGCGCCCACATCGGGCACGACCTGCTGATGCTGCCCGGGGTGACCGGGGTGGTGCACGACGACGCCGGCCGGGTGCTGCTGGCCCGCCGGGGCGACAACGGCCGCTGGTCGCTGCCCGCCGGGGTGGTCGACCCGGGTGAGCAACCCGCCGACGCCGTCGTCCGCGAGGTGTGGGAGGAGACCGGCGTACGGGTCGTCGTCGACCGGATCGCCGGCCTCGCCACCCACCCGGTGGTCTACCCCAACGGCGACGCCTGCGAGTACCTCAACGTCTGGTTCCGGTGCCGGCCGGTCGGCGGGCAGGCCCGCGCCGACGGCGACGAGTCCACCGAGGTGGCCTGGTTCGCCCCCGACGAGCTGCCCGAGCTCAACGAGTGGGCGCGGCTGCGCCTGGACACGGCCACGATGCCCGGTGACGTGGCGTGGTTCGCCCGGCCGGGCGAGCGGCATCCCGGCCTGTGCCGGCCTGACGCGTTGTGACCGGGCATCCGGACGGACGGCTGCCCCGCGGCCCGTCGCCGAGCGCCCGGCCGGCGGGCCAGCGCCGCCTGCCGGGCGGGGCCACCGCTCACCGGTGGGTCCGCACGGCCGGTGCGGCAGTGCTGTCCCGGATGGTCAACCGGGGCGGCAGCAGGGTCACCTCCGGCACCGGCTCGTCGTGCAGCTTGCGCATCAGCAGCGCCACGGCCTGCCGACCGATCTCCTCGGCGGGCACCGGCACCGAGGTGAGCCGGGGTGCGGCCTGCTCGGCGAACGGGTCGGGGCAGATCGCCACCACCGACATGTCCTGCGGGACCTGCCGGCCGAGGGTGGGCAGGGCCGCCAGCACCGGCCCGACGGCCGCCTCGTTCTGCACCACCAGCGCGGACAGGTCGGGATGCCGGTCGAGCAGGGCGGCCAGCTCCTGCCGGACCGACGCCGGCCCCTCCTCGAACGGCTGGGTGACCACGGTGACGCCGTGCCGGTCGGCGGCGGCGGACACCCCGGCGCGGGTGCGGTGGGCGAAACCGGTGCCCCGGTCGTAGACGGCGGCCGGGGCACCGAGCAGCGCCACCCGGCGGTGCCCCAGCCGGGCCAGGTGTTCCACGCACACCTGGCCGGCGCGGTGGAAGTCGAGGTCCACACAGGTCAGGCCGGTGGGGTCGGCGGGTACGCCGATCAGCACGCTGGGCCGGGTCAGGTCCCGCAGCAGCGGCACCCGGGAATCGTCCAGCTCGACGTCCATCACCAGCATCCCGTCGACCATCGCGCTGCCGGCGATGCGGCGCAGCCCGGACGGCCCCTCGTCGGAGGTGACCAGCAGGACGTCGTGGTCGAAGCGGCGGGCCGTGGTGACCACCGCGATGGCGAACTGCATCACCACCGGCACCTGCATGCCGGCGCGCAGCGGCAGCACCAGGGCGATGGTGTTGGCGCGTCGGCTGGCCAGCGCACGCGCCCCGGCGTTCGGGTGGTAGCCCAGTTCCCGGATGCTGGCCAGCACCCGGGTGCGGGTCACCTCGGAGATGGCCCGTTTGCCGCTGAGCACGTACGACACGGTGCTCACGGCGACCCCGGCGTGCCGGGCGACGTCGACGATGGTGACCTGGTCGGGCGACTTGCGGCGGCGCCCGGGCTCGCCGCTCACCGCGACCCGCCGGCGGCGTGCGCGGGCGCACACGGCTGCCCGGCGGGGTCGCCGGCGCGCACGGTGACCGCACCGACCGCGCGGATGTCCCGGGCGGAGCGGCCGACCAGCAGGGTGTGCGTGGCGTCCTCCACCACCGGGCCGCCGGTCTGCTCGTCCCACCAGGCCAGGTCGGCGGTCCGCAGCCGCAGGGTGACCGTCCGCCGTTGGCCGGGGGCCAGGGTGAGCCGGGCGAAGTCGCGCAACTGCCGCAGGGGCTGCTTGACCCGGGAGCGTCGCTGCCGGGTGTAGAGCTGCACGATCTCCGTACCCTCCCGGTCGCCGGTGTTGGTGACCTCGACGTGGATCTCCACCTCGTCGCCGACGGTCGCCGTCGGCGTGTCCACCCGGAGGTCAGCGTAGTCGAACCGGGCGTAGCTGAGGCCGTGGCCGAACGGGTACAGCGGCTCGCCGCGGTAGTACAGGTAGGTGCTGTCCGCCCCGATCACGTCGTAGTCGAGCAGGTCGGGCAGGTCGGCGGCGTCGGCGTACCAGGTCTGGGTGAGCCGGCCGGCGGGGTCGGCGTCGCCGAGCAGCACCTGCGCCAGGGCGGTGCCGTGTTCCTGGCCGCCGTGCGCCGACCACAGCACCGCCGGCAGGTGTTCCTGCGCCCAGCCGACCGCGTACGGGTAGCTGCTGGTGAGCACCAGCACGGTGCGCGGGTTCGCCGCGTGCACGGCGCGCAGCAGCCGGTCCTGTCCGGTCGGCAGGGCCAGGTCGACGCGGTCCTCGGTCTCCCGGCCGTTGACCATCGGGTGGTTGCCGAGGACGACGACCGCCACCTCGGCGGCGGCGGCCAGCGCGGCGGCCTCGGCCGCGCCGTCGGCGATCCGCTCGACGGTGAAGCCGGTGGCGGTGTCCGGGTCGGTGGCGTCGGCGCGGAGCCGTCCGTCGTCGTCGACCCGCACGTACGCGCCGGTGGCGAGGTGGTGCAGCAGGCTCGTGCCGTCGGGGCGGTGGTGGAACCGGAAGGTCTCCCGGACGATCCAGCCGCCCGGTCCGGGCCGGTCGTTGGCCAGCGCGCCGTCGTCGTCGGCGCCGACGTGCCGGCCGTTGGCGACCGCGCGCAGTGCCACCGTGTCGCGTCCCCAGTCGAACACGTCGAACCAGGTGCCGTCGCGGCCGTCGGCGGCGGTCAGCGGGCCGCCCTCGGTGGAGCGGGGGCAGCGCACGTACCGGTCGCCGACGCGCAACGCGATCCGGTCCGCCCCGCAGTGGTGGGTGACCGTCGGCAGCAGCCGGGCCAGCCCTTCCCGGACGGTGACCGCGTACGGCAGGGTGCCGCTGTACCAGTCGGCGTGGACGGTGTCGGCGAGCGGGCCGAGCACCGCGACCCGGGGTGGGGTGCCGGTCGGCAGGGGCAGCAGCCCGTCGTTGCGCAGCAGCACGATCGACTGGCGGGCGGCCTCGCGGGCCAGTTCCCGGTGGGCGGGGCTGTCGAGCACGTCGGGGGAGACCCCGGCGAACGGGTCCTGCCCGGGTGGGTCCAGGTCGCCCAGGCGGATCCGGACGGTGAGGATGCGTCGTACCGCCCGGTCCACGTCGGACTCGTCGATCAGGCCCCGGTCGAGGGCCTCGGTGAGCCGTCGGACGGTCTGCCCGCTGTCGGTGTCGTCCTCGGTGAAGTTGTCGATGCCGGCGCGCAGGGCGGCGGCGAAGCCGGTGACGTGGTCGGGCAGGTGCCGCTGTACGCCGGCGATGTTGGTGGCGGCTCCGGCGTCGCCGACGACCATCAGCTCGTCGGTGGTCCACCGGCGCAGTTCCTGCTCCAGCAGCGGGCTCAGGTGCGCCGGTACCCCGTTGACCAGGTTGTACGAGGCCATCACGGCGACCGCCGCGCCGGCGGCGAGCGGTGCGCGGAACGCCGGCAGCTCGTACTCGTGCAGCACCCGGGGTGGCAGGTCGCTGGAGGTGGTGGCCCGGTCGGTCTCGTTGTTGTAGCCGAGGAAGTGCTTGACCGTCGGTGCGGTCCGCAGCCGGTGGGGGTGCCCGCCGCGCAGCCCGGACGCGTAGGCGGTGGCGAGCCGGCCGGTCAGCCACGGATCCTCCGACCAGCCCTCCTCGTTGCGGCCCCACCGGGGGTCGCGCAGCGGGTTGACCACCGGCGCCCACACGTTGAGCCCGACGGCGGCCGGGTCGGCCTGGTGCTTGACCCGGACCTCGTCGCCGACGGCCGTGCCGACCGCCTGGATCAACGCGGGGTTCCAGCTGCTGGCCAGGCCGACGGCCTGTGGAAAGACGGTGGCCGGGCCGAGCCAGGCGACCCCGTGCAGCGCCTCGGTGCCGGTGCGGAACCCGGGTAGTCCCAGGCGGGGCACGGGGGCCTGCCACTGGTGCAGCAGGCCGATCTTCTCCGGCAGGGTGAGCCGGGCCAACAGGTCGTCGGCGTGTGCCTGGGGGGACGGTCCGGTGGGGTCGTTCATCTGCGGTTACCTTCCGGTGGGCTCGCGGTGAGGCGTCCGGCCGACCGGTCGAAGCGCTTCGACGGCCGTGGCGACGTGCGGCATCGCGCGGTGGGGATGGTGGCGGTCGTCGGCCCGGGTGCGGCGAAGCGCTTCGACGATCGCGGAAAACATGCCGCCCCGGTGCCCGAACGACGGGGCGGCGAGTCGAGGTTGGCACCTGCGCGGCGGCCGGTCAAGGGGTGACCGGCTCCCGGATCAGCCGGCGGGGAGTCGACCCGCCTCGATGGCGGCCAGCGCGGCGGTCGCGCCGCCGAGCGCGGTGGCGGCGGAGTCCAGCCGGGAGGCGTCGAGCCGGCAGTCACCGGCCTGCGGGGCGAGGGTCCGGGCGACCAGCTCCGCCCGCGCCGCCGGCAGCAGCCAGGGCGCCAGGGTGGCGAAGTGTCCCCCCACCACGATCGCCTCCGGGTTGAGCAGGTTGGCCAGCACCGCCGCCCCGTGCCCGAGGTGCCGGCCGATGTCGGCGAGCCCGGCCAGCACGAACGGGTCCTCCTGCCGGGCCGCGGCCACGATCCGGTCGAGCTCCGGCAGGTAGTCGGTGACCGGCCCGTCCCCGGTGGTGTCGGGGAGCAGCCGGGCGACCACGGCCGGCAGCGCGGTGAGGGCGGACAGGCAACCGCGCCGCCCGCACGGGCACGGTGGTCCGGCCGGGTCGAGGCAGAGGTGGCCGAGTTCGCCGGCGTGACCACGGTGGCCCCGCAGCAGCCGACCACCGGCGAGCACCCCGGCGCCGACGGAGACGCCGCCGGTCAGGTGGACCAGGTCGGTGGCGGCGGCGTAGCCGCCGTGCCGCTGCTCGGCCAGGACGGCGAGGTTGGCGTCGGTGTCGACGGTGACGGTGAAACCGGTCTCCCGCAGCACGGCCCGCAGCTCGGCGGCGAGCGGGACGTCCCGCCAGCCGAGGCCGCTGGCCAGCGGCACGCCGCCGGCGGTGTCGACCAGCCCGGGCACCCCGACGGTGAGGCCGAGCACCGCGCGGCCCTGCCCGGTGACCCGGCCGATCGCGCGGCGGGCCAGGGTGGCCAGGGCGCGGACGGTCTCGGCGGGGGCGGTGGTCGGGGCGGGGAACGCCCGACGCCAGGTGAGCAGCCGGTTGCCGGCGAGGTCCACGGCGACCACCACCAGGTCGTCCGCCCCGATCTGCAGACCCAGCGCGGCGTAGGGGGCGCCGTCGAGGACGAGCATGGTGGCCGGGCGGCCGACCCGGTTCTCGGTCAGCCCGGTCTCGCGGACCAGTCGCCGGTCGAGCAGCTCGGTGACCAGGCTGGAGACGGTGGCCTTGTTGAGGCCGGTGGTGGCGGCGATGTCGGCCCGTGAGCAGGGTGCGTGCAGGCGGACGTGGCGCAGGACCACGGCCCGGTTGGCCACCCGGACGTCGCCCAGGTCGGTCGGCTGCGGTTCGTTGTGGACGCTGATCACGATCTGCCCGCTCCCTGCGCCTGACGGTGGGTGGTGCCGTGCCGGTGCCTCGTCGCCGTCCGCCGCCACGGGCGGGTGCGTCGTGACGCCGGCGGTGGACCGGTACCCCGTCGGGAGGTCCGTTCGGCTGGAAACTCAACTAACTCTAGCGGCACGCCCGGGACCGGGACACCCGGCCGGGCGGCCGGCTCAGCCGCCGGGGAGCCGGTCCCCGGACGAGGTCGGGGCGACCGGTTCGCCGGGGGGCGGAAGCCGACCGCGGGGCGTCCCCGCCCGGTGGCCGCACCGGCGGGTCGGTCGGGTCGGCCACCGGGGTCGCGTCCGGGAGCAGCGGCGGGCGGTACGGCATCGGCGTCTCCTCGGGGCGTTCCGGCGACTCCGTCAGTTTCTTTGTTTTCCCAACGAACTGTCAACGATTCCGCTCGATCTGCTCACCCTGCTACCAATTGACATGGGTAAACCCGATACATAGTTTGACTAGTTACCAAACAAAGCGGGTGGGACGGTGGGTATGTGGAACGACGGACGGCTCTGCCACGGCGGTGACTACAACCCCGAGCAGTGGTCCGCGGCCACCTGGCGCGAGGACGTCGAGCTGATGCGCCGGGCCCGGGTCACCCTGGTCACCGTCGGTGTGTTCGCCTGGTCCCGGCTGGAACCCGCCCCCGGCCGCTACGACTTCGGCTGGCTCGACGAGGTGCTCGACCTGCTGCACGACGGGGGTGTCCGGGTCGCCCTGGCCACCCCCACCGCCTCGCCGCCGCCCTGGTTCTCGCTGGCCCACCCCGACGCGCTGCCGGTCACCGCCGAGGGCGTCCGGCTGCACCACGGCAGCCGCGACACCTACTGCGCCGCCGCCCCCGCCTACCGGGCCGCCGCCCGGGGCATCGCCGCCACCCTCGCCGCCCGCTACGCCCACCACCCGGCGGTGGCCCTGTGGCGCGTGCACAACGAGTACGGCACCAGCTGCCACTGCCCGCACACCGAGGCCGCCTTCCGCCGCTGGCTCATCGACCGGTACGGCGACCTGGACGCCCTCAACGCCGCCTGGGCCACCAGCTTCTGGAGCCAGCACTACACCGACTGGGCGTACGTGAGCACCCCCCGCGCCACCCAGTACCTCGGCAACCCCGGCCAGCTGCTGGACTTCCGGCGGTTCTGGTCGGACACCCTGCTCGCCGCGTACGTCGAACAACGCGACCTGCTCCGGACGGCCAACCCGGCGCTCCCGGTGACCACCAACTACGTGCTGGGCGACTGGGTGCCGGTCGACCACGCCCGCTGGGCGGCCGAGGTGGACCTGGTGGCCGTCGACCACTACCCGTCGGCCGTCGACGGCGGTGCCGAGGAACAGACCGCCCTCGCCGCCGACCTGGCCCGCGGCTGGGCCCGCCACGGCCGCCGGCAGGCCGACCCCGCCACCCGGCCCCCCGCCGACGGGCCGGCGACGTGGCTGTTGATGGAGAGCGCCGCCAGCCAGATCCACACCACCGGCCGGTCGCACACCAAGGAACCCGGCCGGATGGCCCGGCACAGCCTGTCGCACGTCGCCCGCGGCTCCCGGGGGGCGATGTTCTTCCAGTGGCGGGCGCCGGCCGGCGGCGCGGAACGGTTCCACTGCGCGCTGGTGCCGCACACCGGCCCCGACAGCCGGGTGTTCCGGGAGTCGGTCCACCTCGGCGCGGCCCTCGACCGGCTCGCCGAGGTGACCGCCGGGGAGGTGGTCGCCGAGATCGCGCTGGCCCGGGACGCCGCCAGCGACTGGGCGCTGCGCCACCCCGGCATGCCCTCGGACCAGCTCGACGGGCCCGCCGAGCTGGCCGCCGCCCACCGCGCGCTGTGGCGGGCCGGGTACGGCTGCGACGTGGTCGTCCCCGGTGACCCCCTCGACCGGTACCGGCTGCTCGTCCTGCCCGCCCTCTACCTGGCCGGCGACGACACCGTCGACTGGGTCCGCGGCTACGTCGAGGCGGGCGGGCACCTGCTGGTCAGCTACCTCAGCGGGATCGCCGACCCGTACGCCCGGGTGCACCTCGGCGGCTATCCCGGCGCGTACCGGGACCTGCTCGGCCTGCGGGTGGAGGAGTTCCACCCGCTCGCCGCCGACGAGCAGGTGCTGCTCTCCGGCGGCGGGACCGGCCGGATCTGGTCGGAGACCGTCCGGCTGCGCGGCGCCGAACCGGTATGCGGGTACGTCGGCGGGGTGCTCGACGGCCTGCCGGCGGTGACCCGGCACCGGGTGGGCGCCGGCACCGCCTGGTACCTGTCGACCCGGCCCGACGACGGCACCTACCGCCGCCTGGTCACCGAAGCGGCCCGGACGGCCGGCGTCCAGCCGGTCTGCCCGGACGCCCCGCCCGGGGTGGAGGCGGTCCGCCGCGCCCACCCGGGGGCCAGCTGGCTGTTCCTGCTCAACCACACCGACCGGCCGCAGCGGGTCCGCGCCGCCGGGGTGGACCTGCTGACCGGCGTCCCCACCGCCGGGGAGGTCGCCCTGCCCGCCGGTGGGGTGGCGGTGATCCGCGAGGAGTCCCGGTGACCCGCCGGTCGATCGGCACCCGCACCGGGGTGGCCCCCGTCACAGCCGGTCCGCCGATGACCGGCCGGGCCGTCCCGGCCTAGCCTTGCCCCGGTGGGGACGAGGAACACCGCGCCGCAGCGGGCACTGCCGCTCTGGCCGCTGTACGTGATGTTCGCGGGGATGCCGCTGTGGTGGCTGCTCGGCGGCCTCTACCTGGGCTGGACGCTGTTCGGGATGCTGCTGGCGGTGGTCCTGCTCAGCCACGGCCGGGTGGCGTGGCCCCCCGGCTCGGCGCTGTGGTTCGTGCTCGTCGCGCTGATCCTGGTCAGCGCCACCCGCCTGGAGAAGGCCAGCGGCCTGCTCGTCTACGGCCTACGGCTCGGCTTCGTGCTGACCGCCCTGGTGGTCTACCTGTACGTCTACACCGCCGCCCGGCAGGGGGCGCGCTGGGACCGGCTGTTCCAGCCGGTGCTGTTCTTCTGGCTGGCGATGGTCGCGCTCGGTTGGGTCGGCGTGCTGGCCCCCCGGTTGGCGTTGACCACCCCGGTGGAGGTGCTGCTGCCCGACGGGCTGGCCGGGCAACGGATGATCCGGGCGGTCACCCACGTGCACTCCACCGAGTTCAACCCCACCGGCCGCAACCCGTACTACCGCACGGCGGCCCCGTACCCGTACACCAACAACTGGGGGACGGGGTTCGCGCTGCTCGTGCCGTGCGTGCTGGCGTACCTGTCGACGGTGCGGACCGGCCCGCTGCGCAGGGTGCTGGTGGTGTCCCTGCCGCTGGCCCTGGTGCCGGCGTTCCTCACCCTCAACCGGGGGATGTTCATCGGCCTGGGCGTGGGGCTGGTCTACCTGGGGCTGCGGGCGCTGCTGCGCGGCGACGTCCGGCTGATCGGTACGATCGCCGCCGGCGTGGCGGTGGCCTGGGTGATCACCCTGGTCGTGCCGGTCGGCGACATGATCATGAATCGGGTGGAGAACACCGACTCGACCCGGGACCGCGCCGACCTCTACCGGCAGACCCTCGACGCGGTCCTGCGCTCGCCGCTGCTCGGCTACGGCGCCCCGCGCAGCGCCGACACCACCACCGGCGCGGAACCGCTCGGCACCCAGGGGCAGGTCTGGCTGACCATGTACAGCCACGGAATCCCCGCCCTGCTGGTCCTGTTGGCCCTGCTGGTGGTGCTGGTCCGCAGCACGGCGGTCGCGGTGTCCGCCGCCGGCCGCTGGTTGAGCGTGGTGCCGGTGGTCGCCCTCGCCCTGGCCCCGTTCTACGGGTTCACCGACATGAACCTGTCGGTGATGTTCTTCGCGATCGGGCTGGCGGTGGCCGCCGTGGACGGCCCGGTGAACCGGAAGCTGCCGGCGGCGGTGCCCCGACCGTCACCGGTCTGACCGGTTCAGCCGGTGGCCACGGCGGCCCGGGAGCGGTCCGCCGCGATCCGCACCGCCATGGCGGCGAGCACGCTGCCGGTCACCCAGCGCTGGACCCGCGCCCAGCCCGGTCGGCGGACCAGGAACGCCGAGACCGAGCCGGCGGTCAGCACGATCAGCGCGTTCACCGTCAGCGCGACGGTGATCTGGGTGGCCCCGAGCAGCAGGCTCTGCACCGCCACGTCACCCCGGGCCGGGTCGACGAACTGCGGCAGCAGCGACACGTACAGGATGGCGATCTTGGGGTTGAGCAGGTTGGTGAGCAGCCCCATGGCGAACAGCCGCCGGGGCCGGTCCACCGGCAGCGCCTGCGGCGTGAACGCGGAGCTCCCACCCGGCCGCAGCGTGCGCCAGGCCAACCAGAGCAGGTACGCCGCGCCGGCCAGCTTCACCGCCGTGTACAGCGGCGGCACCAGCACGAACACCGTGGCGATACCGGCGACGGCGGCGGCCAGGTAGACCCCGAACCCGGCGGCCACCCCGAGCAGGGAGACCAACCCGGCCCGGCGGCCCTGCGCCACCGACCGGGAGACCAGATAGACCATGTTCGGCCCGGGTGTGAGCACCAGACCGAGCGCCACCAGGGCGATTCCCACCACCGCACCGACCGAGACCATCGACACCCCCGCTGCGTCGTCCCCTGCCCGGCACCCTACGCCGCGCGCCCGGATCCGGCGGCCCCCACCCGGGCCCCGCCGCCCGGTGGCCGTCCGGCCCGCGGGGGTTCCGGCCGGACGGGGGCACCGGCCACACTGCACAGATGTCGGTGACCCTGCGGACCGCCCCCACCCTGGCCGCCCCCGGACTGGTCCTGCGCTGCTGGCGCGACGACGACGTCGACGCGTTGGTCGAGGCGCACCGGGATCCGGAGCTGCGGGCACGGACCCGTCACCCGCTGACCGGCCCGGCGCAGGCCCGCCGCTGGGTGGCCGCCAACCGGCAGGGCTGGGCGGCGGGCCGCCGGTTCAGCTTCGCCGTCTGCGAACCGGCCGCCGACGGCGAGCGGTTGGTCGCCTGCGTGCTGCTCAAGGACGTGACGCCGGGGCGGGCCGACGCCGAGGTCGGTTACTGGACGGCGGGGCCGGCGCGCGGCCGGGGGGTGGCGACCCGGGCGGTGGACGCGGTGAGCCGCTGGGCGTTCACCCGGTTCGCCGCGGCCGGGCTGGCCCGCCTGGAACTGCTGCACCAGGTGGACAACCCGGCGTCCTGCCGGGTGGCGGAGAAGTCGGGGTACCCCTTCGTCGAGGTGCTGCCCGCCCGCCCACCGTTTCCCCGCGACGGGCACCGCCACGTCCGGCACCGTGCCTGAGCCGCCCGCCCGGCGGCCGGGAATGCCCCGCGCCCCGCTGTCGCTGCACCGGTGACGGACAGGGCGGCTACGGTGGGACAGGGGAGGTGTCCGGGGTGGTGGACGGGTGGCAGGCGGCGGTCGAGGCGCAGATCCGTGGGGCGCAGGAGCGGGGCGAGTTCGACAACCTGCCCGGCATGGGCAAGCCGATCCCCGGCCGTGACCTCCCCTACGACGAGTCCTGGTGGATCAAGAGTTTCCTGGAGCGGGAGGCGCTCCCCTCCGACCTGCTGCTGCCCACCCCGCTCCAGCTGCGCCGCCGGGTCGAGCAGGTCCCCGACGAGGTGCGTGACCTGCCCACCGAGGCGTCGGTGCGGGAGTTCGTCGGCCTGCTCAACCAGGAGATCGTCGCCTGGCTGCGGTACCCCTCCGGCCCCCGGGTGGTGGTCCGGCCGGTCGACACCGAGGCGGTGCTGCGCCAGTGGCGGGCACACCGGGCCGCCCGGCAGGCGGTCGTCGCGGCGGCGGCGCCACCCCCGATCCGTCGTCCCCCGCGGCAGTGGCGCTGGCCGTGGCGTCGGCGGGCCTGACGACCGGCCGCGCGGTCACCCGGCCGGGTCGGTCGGCAGCGGCCCGCGGACATGCGGCGGTCAGCGCACCGCGGTTCAGTCGGCGGCGATGGCCTCGATCACCGACCGGACGGGCGTCGCCGGCCGACCGAGCAGGGTCTCCAGGGTCGGGTCGGTGACGGCGAACTCGCCCCGTCGTGCCGCCCGGTACATGCCGAGGGTGAAGTCGGCCGCCGCCTCGGGCATGCCGCGTGCCACGGCGGTCGACCGCCACTCGTCGTCGGCGACGACGACCCGGGAGACCGTCCGCCCGGTGTGGTCGGTGAGGACGCCGGCCACCGCTTCCAGGTCGAGCAGGTGCGGGGCGGTCAGCGGCGGGGTGATCCCGTCGAGCGCCCCCTCCCTGGTCAGGGCGACGGCGGCGACCTCGGCCAGGTCGGCGTGGGCGGTCCAGGACACCGGACCGTCGGCCGGGGCCACCAGCCGGCCGGTCCGCACGGCGTCGCCGATCGCGAACTGGAGGGCGCTGGCGTAGAAGCCGTTGCGCAGGGCGGTGAAGGCGGTGCCGAGGGTGGCCAGGTACTCCTCGGTCGCGGCGTGGGTGAGCTGGGCCGGGAAGAGCGAGTCCCGGGCGGCGGCCTGGTGGCTGGTGTACAGGATCCGTCGGGCGCCCGCCACGCGGGCGGCGTCGGCGGCGGCGCGGTTCGCGTCGACCGCGCCGCCGCCGCGGATGGCGGCGGACACGATCAGCACCTGGTCGGCTCCGGCGAAGGCGTGCGCCAGGGTGGCCGGTTCGGTGAAGTCGCCGCGGCGGACCCGCACCCCCCGGTCGGCCAGGTGGGCGGCCCGGTCGACGTCGCGCACGCTCACCGCCACGGCCTCGGCGGGAACCCGGGTGAGCAGCTGGTCGACGATCCGGGAGCCGAGCTGGCCGGTGGCGCCGGTGATGACGAACACGGTGGTGACCCCTTCGATGATTCCATCGTTACGTCACCGACGTTAGCACTGATATTCCATCGCTAACAGGGTGCTGTTACCCTTGGTTCATGGCCGTGGCACCGCAGACCCCAGCCCGTGACGACGTCCGGTCCGAGATCGTCCGGGCGGCCACCCGGCTGCTCCGCGAGCAGGGCGCGCAGGCGGTGACGACCCGGGCCGTCGCCCAGGCGGCCGGCGTCCAGGCCCCCACCATCTACCGGCTGTTCGGCGACAAGAACGGCCTCGTGGACGCCGTGGCCGAGGCCGTGCTGGCCGCCTACGTGGCCACCAAGGCGGACACCACACCGGGTGACCCGCTGGCCGACCTGCGCTCCGGGTGGCACCGGCACGTGGAGTTCGGCCTGGCCAATCCCGAGCTGTTCCGGCTGCTCGGCACGCGTGGGCCGGACGACCCCTCGCCGGCGACCGTCGCGGGCATCGACGTGCTGCGCTCCCGGGTACGCCGGCTCGCCGCCGCCGGCCTGCTCCGGGTCGACGAGCAGCGGGCCACCACGATGATCCACGCCGCCGGCACCGGCGTCATCCTCGCCCTGCTGGAGACACCCGCCCCGCAGCGCGACCCCGGCCTGGCCGAGGCCATGCTCGACGCGGTGCTCGGCGGCATCCTCGCCAGTGCCCCGGCGACACCCGACCCGGGCGTGGCAGCAGCCGCGGTGACCTTCGCCGCGACGGCACCGGACCTCCCCGGACTCACCGACGCCGAACGCGCGCTGCTGACCGAGTGGATCCACCGCGCGTTGACCCTGCTGCGCCACCCGCACGGCTGACGACCACCGGCCCGGGCGCGGCACCCCGCTACCCGCCGCGTACGGACCTCGCCGTGCCGGGGGTCTGACGCAGCGGATCGACGGACCGTGGGCCACGCGGCCGGGCCATCCGTCGGTTCCCGGGCAGGGCTTGCGGCGTAGCGCGCTCGACGCTCTACCGTCGGGGCCATGACCGCGGCGAACGAGACGAAGACATGGATCATCACGGGCGCGAGTTCGGGGCTCGGCCTGGCGCTGGCCGAGGCGGCACTCGCGGCCGGCGAGCAGGTGGCCGGGACGGCGCGACGGGTCGACCGGTTCGACGAACTCGGCGCCCGGTACGGGAGCCGCCTCCTCGCCGTCGCGCACGACGTCGGCGACACGGCGGGGGCGGCGGCGGCGGCGGCGGTGCAGCGGGCGCTGGAGGCGTTCGGGCACGTCGACGTGCTGGTCAACAATGCCGGCGGGGGACAGGTCGGGGTGGCCGAGGAGATCACGGATACCGCGCTGCGGGCCATGCTCGACCAGCACCTGTTCGGTCCGGCCGCCTACGTGCGTGCCGTACTGGCCCGCCCGTAGCTTCCAGACCAAAAACAACGGTAAGCAGTTGATCTAAAGCGCGTACCTGGGGTGCGCTGCCAAGGGAGCGGGTTGCAGGGAAAACTTTTCGCCGTTTCCTGCGATCCCGATAGGTGGGATGCGAGATCAGCGGCGGCGGATGACCGCCGCGGACGTCCCGACCCCATCACGCTGACGGCCTACTGCGCCTGCCCGAACCCGCTGGCTGACGTCGCCTGAGCTGGTCCAACAGCGGCGCCGCAGGGGCGGCCCGGTCGTACAGTGCGGGGGTGACTATCGCCTACGACTGGGGCGTGGACCAGCCCCCGGATCCGGCCGCTGAGGACGCGGGCGAGGCGGCTGGGCTCGGCCCGGAGCAGCTGCCGGAGGTGCGGGAGCTGATCGCGCGGGGCTGGCAGTTGGCCCCCGACGCGCCGCTGTACGCGTTCCTGCCGGCGGTGTGGCCGCGCGAGCTGCGCACCTGGGTGCCGGACCGCGCCACCCGCTACGACACGTGGTACGAGCAGGACCCGAAGACGTACGCCGTTCTGCGCACGGAGACCCGCGAGGCCGGTCCGGCGATGATGGCGGAGATCGACGACGACCATGACTGGACCTTGGCCAGGGTCGGTATCAGCGGGCGTCCGCGGGGGCGTCTCTGGCTGCTCAAGCCGCCGCCCGGGTACGACAGCGTGGACGCCGTCCTCGACCAGGTGTGGCGCCGCGCGCAGCAGCAGGGCATTGAGCTGACGCTGAGCGAGCCGTTCGTGCAGTTGACCGGGCGCACCGTGCGCAGCGAGGCTCCGCCGCCCTGACTCACGCCGTGTACCCTGCGGCAGGAGGCGTCATCTTGCTGGGTTGATGCCGCCGGCATCACGCAGAGCCGGGTGGCGCTTTCGCGGCCACCCGGCTCTTGATTGGTGCTGGTTCAGGCCCAGGGGACCTGGTAGTAGCGGCAGCCGGGGCTGACGGTGCACTGGTTCCAGCGGCCGGTGTGGATGGTCGGGGCGTAGAACAGCTGCGAGTAGCCGGAGGCGAAGAACGAGCCGTAGTTGTCGTCGTGGTACTTGCCACTGCCGGCGGTGAGCTGGCTGTTGTAGTAGTAGCCGGTGGTGCTGGGCTTGTCGCTGCGCCAGCTGCCGGAGCTGACGTTGGCGAAGTAGAACGGGTTCTGCCCGCAGTAGCCGTCCGGGCCGGTGACGTTGGTCCGGCAGTTGTTGGTGAACTCCTGCGGCTGCATCTGCGGGCCGTAGTCCCAGATCAGCGTGTTGCGCCAGCGCGGCCTGGTGCCCTCGAACGCCTGACGGACGATGAAGTCGAACGCGCCGATCACTCCGGCGGCGTTGCCGTACGCGGCGTTGCCCTTGACCTCGGCGATGTAGTTGCCGCCCACAGTGCGCCCGCACACCGAGCCGGACTCGCACCAGCTGTCGTAGTCGTCGGCGGCGATGCCCACCCGGTCGGCGACCGACGCGGTCTGCTGGAAGTCGTCGGCCACGATCGTGGTGGTCGGCGTGCCGTTCGCGGCGGCGGTGGTCAACTCCCCACCCATGCACGTCCAGGAAGAGGGACGCTGCGTCTTCGCGTGCGCCACGCAGGCCTGCAACCCGGTCCCGGCCGGGCCGGTCAGGCCCTTCCACGACGGCGCGGCCGACGCCGCGCCGGGCAGGACCGCCGCGATCGACACGACCGTTAGCCCGGCGGCGAGTAGTGCTCTGGTGATCCTCATGAGACCTCCCCTAAGGCTCCTCGGTTACAACCAGGCATCGCACCGTAACCATCGGCGACGATCGACAACAAGGATCGATAGCGCCAGATCCTGCAACTTTCACCAGCAGTGCCCGAGCGGGTCGTCGCGCTGACATATGCCGATCCGTCCGTCACCCCGGCACCTACCCGGACCAGGTGTTTCACTTCTGCCTTAAACAGGTCGTCGTCGCTGCGTCGCCTGCCCCGGGCTGCGACCAGGCCCGGCCTGCCGGGTCACGCACCACGGACAAACCACTAGTAGTGCTTTGTTAGGTTGGTACCAGTTGGCGGCAGAGTGGGCAGAATCCGAGCCAGGTCGCGAGGTGGTGTTGCAGCTCGCGGAGGACGGCGTAGAGGCTCAGGTGAGTTCCCCCCGCTTTGATGGAGCGGTGGTTACCTGCTGCCGGCCGGCGCAGGGGTGGTGATAGGTGGTTCGGCTGGTTCCGTCTGGCTGTGCCAGGCAGCCTCGTATTCGTGCGGGCTGAGGTAGCTCAGTTCCTTCTGGATGCGGCGGTTGTTGTACCAGCCGTCGATGTAGGCGAAGATCGCGTTCTCGGCCTCGTCGCGGGTCCGCCACGAGGTGCGGTAGACGAGTTCGATCTTCAACGTTGACCAGAAGTTCTCCATCAGGGCGTTGTCGTAGCTGTCGCCGACGGAGCCCATCGAGGGCAGGATCCCGTTGTCCTGTAAGCGTTCGGCGAAGCGGAACGACGTATAGTTCGACCCGCGGTCGCTGTGGTGGATCAACTGGCCGTCGCGGACATCCCGGGACCAGATGCCATATTCGAGGGCGGCGAGGATCAGGTCGGTGTCGCATCGGTCGGAGGTCTTCCACCCGACGATCCGGCGGGAGAACGCATCCCGGACGGCAGCCAACCAGAACACGCCTTCGCCGCAGGGGATGCGGGTGGCGTCGGCGACCCAGAGCCGGTTCGGCCCGGTCGCGGTGAACTGCCGGTTGACCAGGTCCGGCGCCGGCGTGTGCCGTGGATCCTGCTTCGTGGACCCGCCGCGCCAGCCCCAACGCAGGAACGCACCCTGCCATCCCTGGCCGGTCATCAGCCGCTCGACGCGTTTGCGGCCCACGCCGATGCCGTCGCGACGCAACTGCCGATGCACCCGGTCCGCGCCGTAGGTGCGCCCGGACGTCTCCCAGATCTCGTGGATGTTGGAGATCAGCCCCAGGTCGACCACGTCCCGGTCGCAGGGCTGCTCGGCCTGCTTGACCCACGCGTAGTAGGTCGAAGCGCCGATGTTCAGGACCCGTAGCAGGAGCGCGACCGCGAACTGGTCACGGTGTTCATCAATGAACCTCATGACCGTCGCCGGGTCGGGTCGAGCTCCGCCGCGAAATACGCGCTCGCGGCCTTCAGGATCTCGTTCGCCCGCCGCAGCTCGGTGACCTCGCGGCGCAGCCGGCGGTTCTCCTCCGCCATCTCGCTGGTCGGCCGGTCGTGACGCTCGTCGGCGTCGGCCTCGGCTTGGCGGATCCAGTTCCGCAGCGCCTCGTGATGAACGCCGAGCTGCTCGGCCAGACGCCGGATGACGGGCTTCGGGTCCGACTCGCGGTACAGGCGCACAGCGCGCTGACGTAGCTCGTCGGGGTACTTCTTCGGTGCAGCCACGGACGACTTCCTCCCCCACGGCCATCAGACCATGGTCAAGAAGCTACATGAAAGCGGGGGTGGCTCAGTTCTTAGCGTTGTTTTTGGTCTGGAAACTACGGGCGGGCCGTACTGCCCCACCTGCGGCAGCGTCGCTCGGGGGCGATCGTGCAGATGAGCAGCCAGGGTGGGCGGATGTCGTTCCCCGCCGTCGGCAGCTACTCGGCCGGCAAGTTCGCCCTGGAGGGCTGGTCGGAGGCGCTCGCGGGCGAGGTCGCGCCGTTCGGCGTCCGGGTCCTCATCGTCGAGCCGAGCCGCCTCCGTACCGCGTTCAACGCCGCCGGTGTGCTCCGCACGGCGCAGCGCAGTGCCGACTACGACGCGTCCACCGGTGCCGTACGCGCGAACATGGCCGAGGCCGACGGCGTCCAGGAGGGCGACCTGGCTCGCGCCGCCCGGGTGATCCGCGACGTGCTCGACGCCCCTGACGCGCCGCTGCGGCTCCCGCTCGGCGCCGAGGCGGTGCGCAACCTCACCCGGGTCTACCGTCGCGCCCTCGACGACGTCGAAAAGTGGGCGTCGGTGAGCGAGTCGGCGGACTTCCCGGGCATGCCGCCGGCGGTCCGAGCGTTCTGACCGTCGGACGGCCGCCGCCCCGGCCGGGGCGGCGGCCGTCCGACGGTCTACACCCGACGAGAGTCAGGGCCGTAGGTGGGGGCCGAACGGGGAATCCCACTATCCGAATTACGGTATTTCCATTACCGGTAATCCGCTAATTGGAGCGGGCATAAGGTGCACAACACCCACACACCATAATGACAGTTATGTTGTGCCTGCCCGCACAGGCCGTCCGGCCGACCACCTGGCCGATCTCCGCTCCAGCTGACATCGGCCTGCGCACGCCGGACCACAGGCCTGACAGCCGGATCTGGTAGGAAGATCGACGTCAGTGGAGCCGGAAGCCGACGCGCTCCCCGTCGTCGAGGAGCTGAGAATGGGGCTGTCGGTTGAGGACAGGCTGGCGATCCACGAACTCGTGGCGTTGCACGGTCACCTGATGGACGGCGGCGAGTTCGGGCGCATGGACGAGCTGTTCTGCGCGGACGTCGTCTACGACGTATCCGCGTTCGGCCGAGGCGAGCTGCGCGGGCATGAGGCGATCAGCGAGGCCAGCCTGGCGCTGGGTGACGCGAACCCGGTCGGTCACCACGTCACGAACGTCTGCGTGAGCGAGGACCCGGACGGCACGGTGCGGGTGCGCTCCAAGGCGATCGGCATCTACGCCGACGGTCGCGCGGGCAGCGTGGTCTACGAGGACGTCGTCCGCAGAGAGGCCACCGGGTGGCGTATCGCGTACCGCAGGGTGGTTCCCCGCCGTACGCCGCTGCGCCCCTGAGCCGGCGGCCGGCCTCCCTGCCCGACGTTCCGTCGGCGCCGGGGTCGCCGGTGGTCAGGACGGCTGGACCTCGTCGAAGAGGGCGACCGCCGCGGCGGGATCCGGGCTCACCAGGCGTTGCAGGCCGGCCGTCGTCAGCTCCGCCCACCGGCCGGCCCGGGCCCACATCCGCTTCTCGAAGCCCCGGACGGCCCGGTCCAGGTCGTCCGGGTCGGCGACGATCGCCTCCGCGAGTTCGGCGCCGTCCAGCATCGCGAGGTTCGCGCCCGCCCCCAGCGGCGGCATCAGGTGGGCGGCGTCGCCCAGCAGCGTCACCCCGGACACGTGGGTCCAGGTGTGGGAGACCGGCAGGGTGTAGTGGGGCCGGGGGACGAAGGCGGTCCCGTGGCGCAGCAGGTCGAGCACGGGAGGTGCCCAGCCCTCGAACAGTGCCAGCAGACCCGTCCGGACGGCCTCGACGTCGGTCATGTCCCACCCGGCGTACCGGTCCAGGGGTGCGCGGAACGTGGCGTACACCTTGACGTGGCCGCCGCTGTTGCGCTGGGCGGTCAGGGACCGGTTCACCCCGTACGCGGACACTGACCCGTCGCCGACCAGCCGGGCGAGGTCGGGGTGGCGGGTGTCCACGTCGTCCAGGGACGTCTCTACCGAGGTGACGCCGGTGTACCGGGGGGTCACCGCCGAGACCGCCGGGCGGACCCGGGACCGCGCCCCGTCCGCGCCCACCACCAGGTCGAAGGCCTCCCGCCGCCCGTCGGCGAAGTGCACCAGGGCGCCGTCCCCGGTTCCCGGCACCACCCGCGTCACCTCCCGCCCCCACCGGACGTCGAGGTCGCCGAGCAGCAGGTCGCGTAGCTGCCCCCGGTCGATCTCGGGGTTGGCCCGCTCGTCCGGCGCGGGCCGCCAGTCGCGCAGCACCGTCCCGGCCGGGTCCAGGATCCGCATGGCCTGCCCCTCGGGGCGGGACAGCGCCTCGAAGCCGGCCCGCAGTCCCGCCTTGTCCAGTGCCCGTTGGCCCAGCTCTTCGTGCAGGTCGAGGGTGCCACCCGGGGGCCGGGCGTCGGGTGCGCGGTGCGTTCGAGGACGGTGACCCGGTGGCCGTGGCGGTGCAGGACCCGGGCGAAGGTCAGGCCGCCCGGGCCGCCCCCGATCACACCGATACGCTGTCTCATGGCGATACACTGTATCGGGCTCCTAGAATGCGAGGCAACAGCGAGGAGCGATCATGACCGTGTGGGACCGGCCGGAGCCGCCGAAACCCCCGACCCCGCTGGACCGGGGCCGGATCATCGCCGCCGCCGTCGCGCTGGCCGACGAGGGCGGCCTGGAGGCGGTGTCGCTACGCAAGGTCGCCGCCCGGCTGGACGTCGGCCCGATGCGGCTGTACGGGTTCATCGCCACCAAGGGCGACCTGCTCGACCTCATGGTCGACGAGGTCTACGCCGAGATCCTCCCCGACCGGCCGCCCGACGGCTGGCGGGAGGCGCTGCGCGTGCACGCCGAGCGCACCCGGCAGGCGGCCCTACGGCACGAATGGCTGGCCGACCTGCTCGGCGGCCGCCCCACCCTCGGCCCGCACGGCCTCGCCGTGACCGAGGCCAGGCTGGCCGCCCTCGACGGCCTCGCCGACGTCGACACCGTCATGTGTGCGGTGGCGACCGTCAGCGCCTACGTCACCGGCGCGATCAGGCGTGAGGTGGCCGACCGGCGGGCCGAGCGCGCCACCGGCCTGTCCAAGCGGGACTGGCAGCGCGCCGCCGGCCCGCACCTGACGAGGATGCTCGCCACCGGCCGGTTCCCGGCACTGACCCGGGCCGTGTACGACGCCACCGACACCGACGCCGAGACGTCCTTCGCGACCGGCCTGGAATGGGTCCTCGACGCGGTGTCCGCCCGACTCGCCGGCCCCCGGGTGTGAGGATGGTGCGATGAGCGACGAGCCGATCGACCGGTGAGCGGGCGGTGGTGCTGCCCCGGGGCGCGGTGTACGTGGTGCCGCGCGGGGTGGCGCACCGGCCGTCGGCTCCGGGCGGGGCGTCGATCCTGCTGTTCGAGCCGTCGGGGACGTCCAACGTGGGGGACCGGCACGAGGAGGTGCCCGCCCACGTGGACGCCACCACCGGGCGCCCGCTCTGAGTCCGCCCCGTCGGGTTGACGGAGGCCGCGGAACGCGGTAAATACTGAAGTACGAGTTGAGCCGACCCGACTCAACTCAAGGACCTTCGGCCCGAGGAAACCGAGGAGGCACCACCATGCTGATGCGTACCGACCCCTTCCGTGAGATCGACCGGCTCGCCGAGCAGCTCCTGGGCACCACGAGCCGACCGGCCGTGATGCACCTCGACGCCTGGCGCGACGGCGACCACTTCCACGCCGCGTTCGACCTGCCCGGGGTGGACCCCGACAGCATCGACTGCACGGTGGAGCGCAACGTGCTGACCGTCCGAGCCCAGCGCCGTCGCCCCACCTCCGACACCGTCGAACTCGTCGCCGCCGAACGACCGATGGGCACCTTCTCCCGGCAGCTCTTCCTCGGCGACACCCTCGACACCGACCGCCTGGAGGCGGCCTACGAACACGGGGTGCTGACGCTGCGCATCCCCATCGCGGAGCGCGCGAAGCCCCGCCGGGTGCCCGTCACCGCCGGCGACGGCCGCCGGCAGCTCACCGCCTGATCCCGCTCCACCTCCCTCCGGCGGGACCGATCGGTCCCGCCGGAGGGAAAGCCCATCAGCGGCAATCCCACCGGGCGCGCCTCACGGTGATTCCCCACCGGGACTGAGAGTCTTTTTCGCATGCCGCGCCCCGACGTCCCCGTCCTGCCCCACGTCCCGACCCGCCCGGCGCTGTCCGGCACACCGGTCGACTTCACCGAGGCGTGGCTGCGCAACCGCCGGCTGTCGGCGCACACCCGCGACGCCTACCGGCGCGACATCGCCGGCTGGCTCACCTGGTGCGCCACCGGCGCCCTGGACCCCCTGCGGGCCAACTTCCTCGACGTCAACGCCTACGCCCGGCACCTGGAGGCCACCCCCGCGGCGCGCAGCGGCCGGCCGCTGACCCCCGCCACCGTCGCCCGCAAGCTCTCCGCCCTGTCCAGCTGGTACGAGTTCCTGGTCAAGCTCCGCGCGGTCGACGGCAACCCGGTCTCCGGCGCCGACCGCCCCCGCGT
This sequence comes from Micromonospora rifamycinica, assembly GCF_900090265.1. Classification (NCBI taxonomy): domain Bacteria; kingdom Bacillati; phylum Actinomycetota; class Actinomycetes; order Micromonosporales; family Micromonosporaceae; genus Micromonospora; species Micromonospora rifamycinica. The sequence continues at coordinate 849,116 of NZ_LT607752.1, read as the reverse complement.
CGACCGGGACCACTCCGTCACCGTCGGGCTCACCCCGCAGGAGGTCGACGCCCTGCTCGCCGCCGCCGACACCGACACCGGCCCGACAGCCGCCCGCAACCGGGCCGCCATCGCCCTGCTCGCCGACCTCGGACTCCGCGTCGGCGAGCTGGTCTCGCTCGACCTGACCGACCTGGGAGCCGAACGGGGACACCGCAGCGTCCGGTTCGTGGGTAAGGGCGGCAAGCCCCGCCGACGCGCCCTCACCCCCGGCACCGCGTACGCCGTGGACGCCTACCTGGCCGACCGGGCGGCGGCGGCGGGGGTGAGCGTGACCGCGTTGACCGGCCCACTGCTGGCCACCACCACCGGCGGCCGGCTCGACCGGCACGCGGTGTTCCGCCTGGTCCGCCGGCTGGCCGCGACCGCCGGCATCGCCGCGGCGGCGAAACTCTCCCCACACTCCCTGCGGCACGCCTTCGCCACCACCGCCCGCGAGGAGGGGGTGCCCCTGGAAGACGTCCAGGACGCGATGGGCCACGCCGACCCGCGCACCACCCGCCGCTACGACCGCGACCGGCACAACCTCGACCGGGATCCGGCGTACGCCATCTGGGCCGCCCGGGCACGGCGACGCAGCTGAGCGGACCCGTCGCCGCGGTGACCGCCCACCACCGCCCGCCGGCACACCTCAGCCGAGCAGGTCCAGGTGGTGGTGGGCGTCGGCGGAGACGTCCTCGTGCCGCAGCCACCGCCGGGCCCACAACCGGGCCGCCACCTCGGCCTGCTCGTCACCCCACGCGGCGTGCTCGACCAGCAGGGCGGTGGTCAGCGCGTACGCCATCCGCAGGGCCAGCCCCCGCGCGCCGGCCCGCACCGCCACCGCACCCGGGTCGGCGGCGACCTCGGCGAGGGTGTCCCGCAGCTCCCGTACCACCTCGGCGAGGGTGTCGGCCAGCGCCGGCGCGGCCGGTCGGGCCAGGTCCACCGCGCCGGCCAACCGGCGCAGCAGCGGCGTGCCGGCGTCCTCCCGGGCGACCGCGCGCAGCACGTCCACCGCCAGCACGTTGGTGGTGCCCTCCCAGATCGGCAGCACCTGCGCGTCGCGCAGCAGCCTCGGCACACCGGTGTCCTCGACGTAACCGGCCCCGCCGAACGCCTCCACGTACTCGGCGGCCGAGGCCACCGCCAGCCGGCCGGTGGCCAGCTTCGCCAGCGGCGCCACCACCCGCAGCTCGGCGGCGGCCTGCGGATCGGCCCCCACCTCCACCCGGCCGAGCAGCGCGAACGCATGCCCGGCCAGGGCGAACGCGCCCGCCGCGTCGACCGCCAACCCGCCCAGGGTCGCCCGGTGCAGCGGATCGTCGGCCAGCGACCCACCCGCGACCTGCCGGCCCCCGGCGTACGCCCGCGCATACGCCAGGCCCCGCCGCATCCCCGACGCGGCGGCCGAGGCGTTGTGCACCCGGGTCACCACCACCAGGGTCATCGCCCGCACCAGCCCCGGCACCGCCGGATCCCCCAACGGCAGCGCGTACGCGTCCCGCAACCCGATCTCGGCGGTGGGCAGCGCCCGGGTGCCCAGCTTGTCCTTGAGCCGGTGCACCGTGATCCCGGGGGCCGGGGAGTCCGCCGCGGCGGTCACCCCGGCCAGCGGCGAGTCGACGGCGTACCGGGGCACCAGGAACGGGGCGAGCACCCGGCTGCCCCGGCCGGCGCCCTCCGGCCGGGCCAGCGCCACCGCCACCGCCGCGTCGGCGGCCGAACAGAACCACTTCTCCCCGGTCAGCCGCCACGACCCGTCGGCGGCGGGCCGCCCGACGGTGCCGGTGCGGGACAGGTCCGAGCCGCCCTGCGACTCGGTCATCCACTGCCCGCTGACGACCGCCGTGTCCGGGTCGGTGGAGATCAGCCGGGGCAGCCAGGCGTCCCGCACCCCCGCGTCGACCTCCGGGGTGCGCAGCAGGGCGGCGGCGCCGTCGGCCATCGCCACCGGGCAGGAGAAGGTCGCCGACTCCGGCCCGTACAGGTGCAGCAGGGCGTGCTGGACGACCCGGGCCGCCGCCCCCCACGTGCCGCGCGCCGCCTCCAGGTAGGGCAGCGCGACCACGGCGTGCCGGGCGGCGGCGGCGCGCTGCGCCTGCCAGCCGGCGCTGGTGTCGATCCGGTCGACGCGGGCGCCCCACGGGTCGTAGCGGACCAGCGTCGGCGGGTGGGCCTCGGCGTCGGCGTGCGCGGCCCGCAGCGGCCCGACGACGTCGGCGGCCAGCGCGGCCAGCCGCGGCTGCGCGGCGTCGTACCCGGCCGGCCCGAGCTGCCGTCGCAGCCAGGACCGCAGCAGCCGGTCGTCGGCGTACGGGTCGTCGACGTCCGGCACCGGCTGCACGTAGCGGCTCATCCGTCGCTCCTTCACCAGGGGGTGCGCCGACGGTAGACGATCGCCTCCGGTGGCGCGACAGGGGGCGAACCGCCCCCGCGGCACGTCCCCGCCGCCTACCGTCGCAGATGATGGACGTGGAGCAGGCGTGGACCAGACCGGCGCGGCGGCACCGCCCGGTGCGGACCGGCCTGTTCCTGGCCGGCCTCGCCGTCGGGTTGTGCCTGGTCGGGGTGGCCGGGCTGGGGCTGTGGAACGTGCAGGTCGTGATGGGCGCCACCGGCCCGGTGCGGCAGAGCGCCGACGGGTTCTTCCGGGAGCTGTCCGCCGGGCAGGTGGACCAGGCCTACCGGCGGCTGTGCGCGCAGACCCGCGGCCGGTGGAGCGAGGTCGGCTTCGCCGGCTGGGTCCGCACCCCGCCGGTGGTCACCGGCTACGAGATCCTCGACGTGTCGGTGCGGACCAGGGGCGGCCGGCCCGCCGGTGAGGTGAGCGTCCGGGTCGTCCGCGACGGCGGCGCGGCCGAGCAGCGCCGGCTGCCGGTGGTGAAGGAGGACGGCGACTGGCTGGTCTGCGGTGACCCGTACTGAGCGTCAGGCGCGCGGGCCGAGGTCACCGGCGCGGTAGTGCCGCCGGCACAGCACCTGGTAGCGCACCTCGGCGCTGTCCACGGTGTCGCCGATGACGACCTGGGCGCCCTCCCGTACGACCCGCCCGTCGACGACCCGGGCGTTGAGCAGGCCCTCCCGGCCACACCAGCACAGCACCTCCACCTGGATGCGGGCCACCTCGTCGGCCAGCTCGAACAGCCGCCGGGCGGCCGGGAACAGGCAGGACCGGAAGTCGGTGGCCAGGCCGAAGGCGTACACGTCGACGTCGTAGCCGTCGACCAGCTCGGCCATCTGCTCGACGTGCGCCACGTCGTAGAACGACGCCTCGTCGCAGATCAGGTAGTCGATGCGGACCCCCTCGGCCCAGGTGTCGCGGACCAGGGCGCGCAGGTCGAGGGTGTCGGTCACCTCGATCGCCGCGTGGGCCAACCCGATCCGGGTGGTCACCTGCGGCCCCAACGACCGGTCGATGCGGGTGGTGACCAGCCCCCGGCGGCCCTGCCGGGCGTGGTTGTAGTTCATCTGCAACGCCATGGTGGACTTGCCGCAGTCCATCGGCCCCCAGAAGAACTTCAGCGCCGCGGCGTGCAAGGGTCGCCCGTCGACCCCCCGCGCGGCGGCGCAGCCGGTGCGCCCGTCGTCCGGGCCCGGGAGCGGGCGGGCCAGGCAGGAGGGGAGGGCAGCGGCGTCGTCGGTCACGTCGGGGCAGCCTAGCCCATCGACACACGACGATCGGGTCGATGGGCTGTCCGCCGGTCAGAGCACCCGGGGCGGGGTGTTGCCGGCCGCCAGGATCGCCCGCCGCATCGGCACCGCGGCCAGCAACGCGAACCCCACCACAAAGAAGATCAACAGCGACACCAGGCCCACCCGGTACGAGGAGGTGAGCTGGAAGACCAACCCGAACGCCAACGGGCCGAGCCAACTGGTGCCCTTGTCGCTGATCTCGTAGAACCCGTAGTACTCACCCTCCCGGCCGGCCGGGATGAGCTGGCTGAACAGCGACCGGCTCAACGCCTGACTGCCGCCGAGGACCAGACCGATCGCCCCACCGAGGATCATGAACGGCACCGGCGCCTCCGCGGGCAACCGGAACGCCCCCAGGATCACCCCGGTCCACAGCACCAGCGACAGCAGCACCGTCTTCCACGCCCCGATCCGCCGGGCCAACGCCCCCAACCCCAACGCGCCGCCGAAGGCGAGGAACTGCACCAGCAGGATCGTCACGATCAGGGTGCTCTGCCCCAGCCGCAGCTCCTCGGTGCCGTACTGGCTGGCCAGCGTGATCACCGTCTGGATGCCGTCGTTGTAGACCAGGAACGCCAGCAGGAAGAACAGCGTCAACGGATACGCCTTGACCTCCCGCAACGTCCGACCGAGCTGCCGGAACCCGTCGGTGAGCACGTTGCGGCCCCCACCCCGCAACGCCTCGGCGGTGGGATGCTCCCGCAGCCACCGCAACGGCACCAGGGTGAACGCCGCCCACCACACCCCGGCCGACACGATCGACCAGCGGGCCAGGTCCAGGGTGCGCTGCGGGTCGTCGTCCTCGCTGAGCAGCGTCACCGCCACCAGGTTCAACGCCAGCAGCAGGCCGCCGCCGAGATAACCGATCGCCCAGCCCCGGCTGGACACGGCATCACGTTCGTCCGGGCCGGCGAGCTGCGGCAGGAACGAGTTGTACACCACCACCGCCGCACCGAAGGCGATGTTGGCGACCAGGAACAACGCACCACCGAGCAGGTACCGCTCCCCGGTGACCAGCGCCATCGCGATGGTCGCCCCCGCCCCGGTGAACGCCGCCCCGGCCAGTAACCGCTTCTTGTGCACCGTCCGGTCGGCGATCGCCCCGACCACCGGCAACACGAACACCGTCAGGAACACCGACAGCGAGATCAGGTACGGGTAGTAGGACCCGGCGGCGACCCGGATGCCCAGCGGGTGCACGTACCCGTCACAGGTGTCCGCACCGAGTTCGCAACCCGCCGCCAACTCGGTGACGGTGGTGAGGAACGGACCGAGGAACACCGTGATCACGGTGGTCTGGAAGGCCGAGTTGGCCCAGTCGTACAGGTACCAGCCACGCCGCTCCCGGCGCAGGCCCGCCGGGGCGTCGACGACGGTGGGGGTGGTGACCGGATCGGCCATCGTGGTCCTCGGGGCTCAGGCGGCCCAGTGGCCGCGGCTGCGGTAGACGTCGCGCAGCACGCCGACGTGATCGGTCATGATGCCATCCACACCCCGATCCAGTAAGTCGTGCATCTGGGCAGGTTCGTCGATCGTCCAGACATGCACCTGCAACCCCAGCCGGTGGCAGTAGGCCAGGAACCGGCGGTCGACCACCGGCACCCGCCCGTAGCGCGGCGGCACCTGCGCGGCCACCACCGACGGCGGCAACCGCACCGGCCGCCCGTGCCGCGACGCCAGCCACAGCCGGGCCACCCCCCGCGCGCCCAGGCCGGTGGCGACCCGCCCGCCGGTGGCCGCCCGCAGCCGGGCCAGCCGGGCGTCGCTGAACGACGCCAGCAGCACCCGGTCGACCGCGCCGGCCCGGGTCACCGCCGTGACCGCCGGGGCGACCCCGCCGTCGGCCTTCACGTCGATGTTGAACCGGACCTGCGGCCAGCCGGCCAGCACCTCGTCGAGCCGGGGTACGGCCGCCGCGCCGCCGACCCGTACCGACGCCAGGTCGGCCCACCGCAGGTCGGCGATGCGCCGCCGCTCACCGGTGACCCGGCGCAGGGTGGCGTCGTGGAAGACCACACACACCCCGTCGGCGGTGCCGTGCACGTCGGTCTCCACGTACCGGTACCCGAGGTCGACGGCCCGGCCGAACGCGGCGACGGTGTTCTCGTCGCCGTCGGCAGCCCCACCCCGGTGGGCGAAGGCCAGCGGGGTGGGGGCGTCCAGATAGCCGGGACGGGTCACCACGCAGCGCAGTATGCCCGCCCCCGGTGACCGGCGGGTGGCCGACCGGCGACGGCGACCCCCGTCCGACGCGGCGCGGCGCGGGCGCCGTGCCCGCCGGTCAGGCCGAAAAGTGGCGGCGGTGGACCCGGCTGGTGTCCACCGGACGCCCCGGGTCCAGGCGCCGGGGCCGGTCGGGCTCGTCGGGGCGCAGCGGCACCAGGGTGTCGGTGATCGCGTCGACGATCCGGTCGGTGCCCCGGCGGGCCGCGCCCGGCGCGGCGGGGGAGAGGTCACCCAGGTCCAGCGGCGCCCCGAAGCGGACCCGGATCACCGGGCGGCGCAGCAGCGCCCGGCCCAGCCAGCGCAGCATCCCCCGGGGCGCCCGGTAGGGCAGCACCTCGTGCGACCCCCACTGGGCGACCGGCACCACCGGCGCACCGCAGGCCATCGCGAGCCGGGCCGTCCCGGTCTTGCCGCGCTCGGGCCACATGCCGGGGTCCAACCCGATCCGTCCCTCCGGGTAGACCAGCACCACCGAACCGGCGGTGACCGCGGCGGCGGCGTCGTCGAGCGCCCGGCGTACGCCACTGGTGCCCCGGTCGACCCGCAGATGCCCGGCGTAGCGCATCAGCGCGCCGAGCCCGGGGGTGCGGAACAGCCCTCCGGTGGCCATGAAGCGGGGCGCCATGCCCCGGGCCCGGCAGGCGGCGCCCAGCACGATGGGGTCGAAGGGGCTGATGTGGTTGGCGGCCAGGATCAGCGGCCCCCGGCGCAGGTGCGCGGGGACGTCCCCGCTGACCTCCAGTCGGGCCACCAGGGCGACGACCAGCCGGGCGAGGAGTTGGGCGGCACGCCAGAACCGTGGGGGCTGCCAGCCGGGGCGCGGGGTGTCCATCAGTCGCCGATGGTCGCACGGGCGGGGGACGGGTCGGATCCCGGGTCGGGCGGCCCGGGGTGATCAGGGTCATTGGTCCCGGGCCGGATCGGGCCTCCCGGCCCTGCCCACCGCCCTACGACGCGCAGTAGTATTTACTACGTCTCGTAGTATTCACGGCAGGGGGATCCCGGTGGACGCGTTGGACGTCGCCCGCTGGCAGTTCGGTGTCACCACCGTCTACCACTTTCTCTTCGTACCACTGACCATCGGACTCTCCGTCCTGGTCGCCATCCTCCAGACCCGGTGGCACCGCACCGGCGACGAGAAATACCTCAAACTCACCAAGTTCTACGGCAAACTCTTCCTGATCAACTTCGCCATGGGCGTCGTCACCGGCATCGTGCAGGAATTCCAATTCGGCATGAACTGGTCCGACTACTCCCGCTTCGTCGGCGACATCTTCGGCGCACCCCTGGCCATCGAAGCCCTCGTCGCCTTCTTCCTCGAATCCACCTTCATCGGCCTGTGGATCTTCGGCTGGGACCGGCTCCCCAGACGCCTGCACCTCGCCAGCATCTGGGCCGCCGCCATCGGCACCAACCTGTCCGCCTACTTCATCCTCGCCGCCAACTCGTTCATGCAGAACCCCGTCGGCTACCGCTTCAACCCCGACACCGGACGCGCCGAACTCACCGACTTCCTCGCCGTCCTCACCAACAAGGTCGCCCTCATCACCTTCCCGCACACCCTCGCCGGCGCCTTCCTCGTCGCCGGCTCCCTCGTCACCACCGTCGGCCTCTGGCACCTCATGCGCCACCGCACCAGCCCCGACACCGACGCCTACCGCCACGCCACCCGCTTCGGCGCCTGGGTCGTGCTCATCTCCGCCACCCTCGTCGTCCTCACCGGCGACATCCAAGGCAAGATCATGACCCAGGTACAGCCCATGAAGATGGCCGCCGCCGAAGGCCTCTACACCACCGAGAGCCCCGCCTCGTTCTCCGTACTCACCATCGGCAGCCTCGACGGCAGCCGCGAGATCTTCGCCCTCAAAATCCCCTACCTGCTGTCCTACCTCGGCACCGGCGACCCCAACGGCACCGTCCACGGCATCGACGACCTCCAGGCCCAGTACGCCAGCCAGTACGGCCCCGGCAGCTACACCCCGATCATCCCGGTCACCTACTGGAGCTTCCGCTTCATGATCGGCTTCGGACTCGCCGCCGCCGCCATCGCCCTGCTCATCCTCTGGACCCAACGCAAGGGCCGCACCCCCACCAGCAGATGGCTGCTCCGCGCCGGCCTGGTCATGCCCGCACTACCCCTGCTCGCCAACTCCTTCGGCTGGATCTTCACCGAAATGGGTCGCCAACCCTGGATCGTCTTCGGCGAAATGCTCACCCGCGACGGCGTCTCCCGCACCGTCTCCCGCACCGAAGTCCTCACCTCCTTCACCGCCTTCACCCTCATCTACGCCATCCTCGCCGTCATCGAACTCAAACTCCTCGTCCGCTACGCCCGCGCCGGCCTACCCGACGTCACCCCCACCCCCGACGACACCGACGACGACGCCGAGCGCCCGCTCGCCTTCGCCTACTGATCCCCGGAGCCCCCCGTGGAACTGACCACCATCTGGTTTCTCCTCGTCGCCGTGCTCTTCACCGGCTACTTCATCCTCGAAGGCTTCGACTTCGGCGTCGGCATGCTGCTCCCCGTCCTCGGCCGCGACGACCGCCAACGCCGCGTCCTCATCAACACCATCGGCCCCGTCTGGGACGGCAACGAGGTCTGGCTCATCACCGCCGGCGGCGCCATGTTCGCCGCCTTCCCCGAGTGGTACGCCACCCTCTTCTCCGGCTTCTACCTGCCCCTGCTACTCATCCTGCTCGCCCTCATCGCCCGCGGCGTCGCCTTCGAATACCGCCACAAGCGCCCCGAAGCCTCCTGGAAACGCCGCTGGGACCACGCCATCTTCTGGGGCTCCGCCATCCCCGCCGTACTCTGGGGCGTCGCCTTCGCCAACATCTTCCGCGGCGTACCACTCGACGCCGACCACGAATACGTCGGCGGCCTGCTCGACCTCCTGAACCCCTACGCCCTGCTCGGCGGCCTCACCACCCTCGGCCTGTTCCTCACCCACGGCGCCGTCTTCCTTGCTCTCAAGACCACCGGCGACATCCGCCACCGCGCCGGCACCCTCGCCGTCCGCATCGGCGCCGGCACCGCCGTCGTCGCCGTCGCCTTCCTCACCTGGACCCTCACCATCCGCGCCAACCCCGCCGCCATCACCCTCGCCGCCGGCGCCGCCCTCGCCCTGCTCGGCGCACTCGCCGCCGCCCGGGCACGCCGCGAAGGCTGGGCCTTCACCGGCACCGCCCTGGCCATCGCCCTCGCCGTCGCCACCCTGTTCACCGCCCTGTTCCCCAACGTCATGCCCTCGACCCTGGACCCCACCGGCACCCTCACCGCCACCAACGCCGCCTCCACCCCCTACACCCTGAAAATCATGACCTGGGTCGCCGTCGTCTTCACCCCGATCGTCCTCGCCTACCAAGGTTGGACCTACTGGGTGTTCCGCAAGCGAATCGGGGTACAGAACATCCCGCAACACTGAAAGACGCGCGAGGGGCGCGGGGACGCGGGGCCGGAGCGAGGGGGTCGCACCGGCCCCGCAACGCGCCCCACCCAAACCGATCGCCGCCACCCCCACCCACCGCTATCGTCGCCGCATGCACGACGCCCCCCACGTCCGGGAACTCACCGACGACGACGCCACCACCGCCTGGCACCTCGGCCGCACCACCTTCGGCTCCGACCCCCAACCCCCACCCGACGACACCACCGCCACCCCCGGCACCACCCGCTACGGCGCCTTCGACCACACCGGCCGCCTCATCGGCAAAGCCCTCGACCTCCACCACCACCAGTGGTGGGACGGCCGCACCGTCGCCGCCGCCGACATCGCCAGCGTCGCCGTCGCCCCCGAAACCCGCGGCCGGGGCATCGCCCGTGCCCTGCTCACCACCCTCCTCCGCGGCGCACACGACCGGGGCGCCGCCATCAGCGCGCTCTTCCCCACCGTCGCCGCCCCCTACCGCACCTGCGGCTGGGAAACCGCCGGCAGCCTCCGCACCGTCGCGCTACCCACCGCCCTGCTCACCCGGCACCGCCCCGCCCCCCACCTCACCATCCGCCCCGGCACCGCCGCCGACCTCACCGCCGTCGACGACCTGCACACCGCCACCACCCGCCACCGCCGCGGCCTACTCGCCCGCAGCGGACCCCTGCACCAACACCGCCGCACCCGCCACACCACCGACGACACCCTGCCCCACGACGGCCTCACCCTCGTCGAACACCACGGCCACCTGGTCGGCTACGCCGGCTGGGACCGCCGCCACGGCTACGGCGACCAGGGCACCCTCACCGTCGAAGACCTCGCCGCCAGCACCGCCGATGCCGCCCGCGCCCTCGTCGGCACGCTCGCCAGCTGGCACAGCGTCGCCCCGACCCTGCGCCTCACCCTGCTCCCCGGCGACCCCCTCATCCCGCACCTGCCGGTCGAGAAGGCCCGCGAGCACGAACAGGACACCTGGATGCACCGCCCCGTCGACGTCACCCGCGCCGTCCGCGACCGCGGCTGGCCGGCACACCTGAACGGCACCACCACCTTCACCCTCGACGACCCCCTCGCCGACTGGAACACCGGCACCTGGCACCTGGAAGTCGCCAACGGCAGCGCCGAACTGCGCCGCACCACCACCCCTGCCGACCTGCACCTCACCGTCCGCGGCTTCGCCCTGCTCTACACCGGCGCCGCCACCGCCCGCACCGTCGCCCAGGCCGGCCTGCTGCACCACCCCGCCGGCACCGACCCCGCCCCCCTCGACCTGCTCGCCGCCGGCGGACCAGCCCAACTCGGCGACTACTTCTGACCACCCACCCGGCACACCGGCGGGGACCGCCGACCCGCGCACCCCGCCGGCACCACGACGACCCCCACCAGACCCGGGACTCAGCGCGCCTCGCGCAACTCCGCCAGCCGCGCCTCGATCTCCGCCAACTCGGCCCGCAGCTTCTCCGCCTGCTGCTCCGCCTCCGACCGCTCCGCCGACAGGATCTGCTCCACCGCCTCCTGCACCCCCGGCACGTCCACCAACGCCACCATCCGCAACGCCTCCGCCGGCTTCACCACGTACGGCTTCGCCAACGCCTTCGCACCCTGCTGCGCCGCCACCGTCCACTCACCGTCGGCATACGCCAACGTCACCGTCAACCCCGCCGGCCCCTTCGGCTTCGCCACCTTCGCCGGCCGACGCGCCGCCGGCTTCTCCACCGCCGCCACCGGCTCCACCCTCGGCTCCTCCCGACGCGGCCCCGGCACCCGGGGCGTGTCCAACACGAACGCCGGCTCCGGCGTCGCCGGCTCCACCGGCTCCGCCGCCGGCTCCGACTTCGCCTCTGCCACCCGACGACCCGCCCCGCGCGGCGCCACCGCCACGTCGGCGGGGGAGAAGGGCAACTCGTCGCGGCCGAACCGCACCACCACAAACTCGTCGGACACCGCCGGATCGGTCAGCTCCACCACCTGACCCACCTGACCGGCGACCTGCCCCGCCGACGCGGTGAACACCACCTTCGGCTTCCGCCCCGCCGCCAACGCCTCCCGGATGCCCCGCACCTCGTCATCGGACAAACCCTGGTCCGCCATCACAGCCCTCTTTCGTACACGTGTTTGATCCTGCCTTGATACCAGCCCACCACGACAACCGGAAGATCAGCCCCCGAGAACCCGCAACGCCTCGTCGGCGTGCTCGTTCATCCCCAACTCGCTGTGCACCACCGCCAGCACCCGCCGGTCGACCCCGATCACGAACGTCATCCGCCGGGTGCTCAACGGACCCAACGGCAACCGCCGCCGCACCCCGAATGCCTGCGCCACCACACCGTCCACATCCGACAACAGCGGATAGTCGAACCCGTGCATCCGGGAGAACTCCGCCTGCTTCGCCACCGGATCCCGGCTGATCCCCACCCGCTGCGCACCCACCGCCGCGAACTCCGCCGCCAGATCCCGGAAATGACAACTCTCCGCCGTGCACCCACGGGTCATCGCCGCCGGATAGAAGAACAACACCACCGGCCCCGCCGCCACCAACTCCGACAACCGCCGCGGCGCACCCGTCTGGTCCGGCAGCTCGAAATCCGCCACCAGGTCACCGACATTCACACCCACCACGCACCTCCACCAGTTGCGGTACCGACGCCGACCGACGCGCGGTGAGCGTAAGCGATCACCCCCGCACCCCACCGTGGCCACCCGACCGACGCGCGGACGATACCGTCGACACCCGCCGCACACCGGGCGGTCACCAGCACACCAGGGGAGCAGGGCATTGAATCCGGTCACCGTCATCACCGGCGGCAGCCGAGGCATCGGCGCCGCCACCGCCCGACGACTCGCCGCCGACGGCCACCACCTCGCCATCGGCTACCGCCGCGACCACGCCGCCGCCGCGGCCGTCGTCGCCGACATCCACCGCCTCGGCCGCCGCGCCGTCGCCGTCCCCGCCGACACCACCGACCCGGCCCAGGTCGACCGCCTCTTCACCGCCGCCGCCGACCTCGGCCCCCTCACCGCCCTGGTCAACAACGCCGGCGTCACCAGCCCGATCGGCCCCTTCACCGACCTGCGCCCCGACGACCTGCGCCGGGTCGTCGACGTCAACCTCATCGGGTACGTCCTCTGCGCCCAGCAGGCGGCCCGCCTCCTCACCCGGGGCGGCGCCATCGTCAACATCTCCTCGGCCGCCGCCACCCTCGGCAGCCCGGGGGAGTACGTCCACTACGCCGCCGTCAAGGCCGCCACCGACACCCTCACCCTCGGCCTGGCCAAGGAGCTCGCCCCCCGCGGCATCCGGGTCAACGCCGTCGCCCCGGGCATCATCCGCACCGACATCCACGCCACCTCCGGCGTACCCGACCGCGCCGACACCGCAGCCGCCCGGATCCCGCTCGGCCGGGCCGGCGAACCCGACGAGGTCGCCGGCGCCGTCGCCTGGCTGCTCGGCCCCGACGCCACCTACACCACCGGCACCGTGCTGCGGGTGGCCGGCGGTCTGTAGGGCGGCGACCCCGGGGTCGGCGGCGCACCGCGCTGCACACCACCTCCGGCCAGATTCGATAATGCACATTATGTAAAGTTGACCGGAGTGGGGCCTCCTCCGGCGGCCCGCACCACCCCGGGCGACCGCAGTCGGCGTCGATGCCGGTGACCCGCTCCGGGAGCCCCCGCGTCAGCGCGGTCCCGCGTCCCCGCCGTGCTGCGCCGGTCGCCCTCGGTGCTTCCGAAGCCGATCAGCGCTGCGGAGTCGTACCCGCGAATCCCGGACGACGGTCGGACGCCGCAGCCTTCCCGGCCGCCGACACCGAGGCGGTGCGCGGACCGCCGACGGGAGCATCCCCCGGACCGTCGGGCACCACCCCGGGCGGCGCGGCACCGTCCCGGCCGGAGCGGCACCGACCGGGACGCGAGCGGTGCCGCGCCCCGGCCCGCAGCTACCCGGGGAACGTCCGGCAGGTGCGGGCCGGGCACCGCGGTACGCCACTCCCCTCCGCTGGCCACCAACCCGAAAAGGCTGCATAATATCACTTATGCATGACAAACAGGACGAATCGGTTGGACGGCTCATCGAGGAGTTCCTGACCGCGCGGGCCACCCGCAAACCGTCCCCGCACACCCAGGAGGCGTACCGGCGGGACCTGCACACCGTCGCGGCGCTGGCGGGTGCGCAGGTCGACCCGGCCCGGTCCCCCGACGAGCTGATGATCTCCGACCTCTCCCCCAGGCTGATGCGGGCGGCGTTCGCCCGGTTCGCTGCCACCCGCGCCGCGGCGTCGGTGCACCGGGCCTGGTCGAGCTGGAACGGGTTCTTCTCGTTCCTGGTGGCCGAGCAGGTGGTGGCCGGCAACCCGATGCCGGCGGTGGGCCGTCCCCGCACCCCGCTCCCCCAGCCCAAGCCGCTGCGGGGCGAGGACACCCCGGAGGTGCTGCTCGCGTCGGTGTCGCAGAAGGACGGCCGGCAGCGTGACCCGTGGCCGGAGCGGGACGTCGCGGTGCTGGCGTTGGCGTTGTGTGCGGGACTGCGCCTGGCGGAGCTGCTGGCGTTGCGGGTGTCGTCGGTGTCGGGGCGGGCCGGCGAGCGCCGGGTGGCGGTCGCCGGCAAGGGCGGTCGGCCGAGGGTGGTTCCGGTGGAGCCGGAGTTGGACGAGGTGGTGTCGGCCTACCTGGACAGTAGGCGACGGCGGTTCGGGGCGCGCAGCGTACGTCCGGACGGGGTGTTGCTGGTGGACCGCCGTGGTGAGCCGTTGCGGCGGGGAGGTTTGCAGTACCTGGTGGACTCCTGTTACCGGCGGGCGGGGATCACCGACCGGGTGCCGGCGGGTGCCCGGTTGCACGCGTTGCGCCACACGTTCGCCACCCGGTTGGCCGAGGAGGGGGCGGGTGCGGCCGAGATCATGCGGTTGCTGGGGCACGCGTCGTTGGCGTCGTCGCAGACGTACATCGAGGTGACGGCGGGTCAGCAGCGGGCGGCGGTGCGGTCGAACCGGACGAACCGGGTGTTGGTGGGATTGGTGTCGGGGGGTCGGCTCGACTGAGTGGTCGTCGGCGGGTGCGGGGGCGTGTCGGCCGGGCGGGGGTGGCCGTGGGTGTGCAATGGTGGGGGTGGACGCGACTGGCGGCACGGGGATGGATCCACCATCGGGGAGCTCGTCGCGGGGGTCGACCGCCTGGGCCTCCGTGGTCGAGGTGAGCCATGTCTGTTCCTCTTCTTCCTCCTCCCCCTCGTCCGGTGGTGCCCGGTTGTTGCCGGGTGGGCCGGTGGCGGAGCGGATTCTCGCCGAGGTCACCGCGGAGGTGGCGGCGTTGCGCGCGGTCGGGGTGGTGCCGACGCTCGCGACGGTGCTGGTGGGTGACGACGACGCCAGCGTGGGGTACATCCGGATCAAGTCCCGGCAGGCGGCGGAGCTGGGTTTCGCGTCGCCGCACGTGCGGCTGCCCGGGTCGGCGACGCAGGCCGATCTGCACCGGGTGTTGCGGGATTTCAACGACGACGCCGGGGTGCACGCGGTGCTGGTGCAGCATCCGGTTCCGGGGCACCTGGACTACGACCGGGCGTTGGCGGAGTTGGATCCGGATTCCGACGTGGACGGAATGCATCCGGTGAACATGGGTCGGTTGGCGTTGGGGCTGCCGGGGCCGTTGCCGTGTACGCCGGCGGGGATCGAGGCGTTGCTGGCGTTCCACGGGGTGCCGGTGGCGGGTCGGGAGGTGGTGGTGCTCGGTCGGGGGGCGACGTTGGGTCGTCCGTTGGCGATGTTGTTGGCGCAGAAGCGGCCGACGGCGAACGCGGCGGTGACGGTGGTGCACACCGGGGTGGCGGACTGGCCCCGGTACACGCGGCGGGCGGAGATCCTGGTGGCGGCGGCGGGGGTGCCGGGGATCGTGCGGCCGGAGCATGTGCGGCCGGGTGCGGTGGTGGTCGGTGGTGGGGTGCGGTACGCGGGTCGCCGGTTGTTGCCGGACGTGGACGAGTCGTGTGCGGCGGTGGCGGGGGCGATCACCCCTCGGGTGGGTGGGGTGGGTCCGACGACGGTGGCGATGTTGTTCCGCAACGCGGTGCGGGCGGCGCAGCGGGCGGTGGGGCGGGGTTGAGTGTGGGGCCGGGTGTGGTCAGCCGAGGTCGACGACGAGGGGTCGGTGGTCGGAGATGGTGGAGCGGGGGGTGTGGACGGCGGTGACCGGGGGTAGCCGGTGCCGGCCGTGGGGGTCGGCGAGGATGTGGTCGAGTTGTATCCGGGGGGCGGTGGCGGGGTAGGTGGGGCGGCGGGCGAGGGGGTGCCAGCCGGTGAGGAGGCGGGCGGGGCCGGCGGGGAGGTTGAGGTCGCCGAGGAGGATGCGGGGGGCGGGTAGGGCGTGCAGGGCGCGGACGACGCGGCGGAGTTGGTGGGCGTTCCAGCCGGGGACGAAGGAGAGGTGGGTGGCGGCGACGGTGAGGGGGCCGTGGGGGGTGTCGAGGACGGCGGCGAGGACGACGCGGGGTTCGTCGCGCAGGAGGACCAGTCCGCCGCCGGGGCCGGGGAGGTAGAGGGGTGAGCGGACGGGTGCGGGGGTGAGGCGGGTGATCTGCCAGGTGCGGACGGGGTGGCGGCTGATCAGGCCGATGCCGTAGCAGGGTTCGCCGTGGCCGTCGTCGTCGTGGCGTAGGGGGCGGAAGTGTTCGCCGGGGGTGCCGACGACGGCGGCGGCGAAGCGGTGTTCGGGGGCGTCGAGGGCGCGGGCGGCGATGGCGGTGAGGTCGTGGTGGCCGCTGCGGGACTGGTCGCGGTCGACTTCCTGGAGGGCGAGGATGTCGGCGTCGAGGGCGTGGACGGCGGCGGTGAGCCGGTCGGGGTCGACGAGCCCGTCGGTCAGGGAGCGGCCGTGCAGCAGGTTGAAGGTCGCCAGGCGCACCTGTGCACCCTACGTCCGTGGCAGAGTTACCGGATGATCAAGTTGTTGTGTTGTTCGGTGTTGGTGTTCGTGGCGCTGGGTGGGGTGGGGGTGTGGGTGCGTCGGCGGCGGGGGCGGTGAGGTGGGCCACCCGGGCGGGCGGGTGGTGGTGGGTGGTGGGAAGAATGGCGGCCCGTGGATCCTGTGTCGTTGATCGGTCTGCTCGTTGCCGCGGCCCTGGCTGGTGGGGTCGACGCGGTGGTGGGTGGGGGTGGGTTGTTGTTGTTGCCGGCGTTGTTGGTGGCGGCGCCGGGGGTGCCGGTGGCGACGGCGTTGGGGACGAACAAGTTGGCGGCGATCGCGGGGACGTCGACGGCGGCGGTGACGTTCGCGCGGCGGACCCGGGTGGACTGGGTGGTGGCGGGTCCGGCGGCGGGGGTGGCGGTGGTGTGTGCGGGGTTGGGTGCGGGGTTGGCGGGTGCGGTGCCGGCGTCGGCGTACCGGCCGGTGGTGTTGGTGGTGTTGCTGGTGGTGGCGTTGTTCGTGGTGGTGCGGCCGCGGTGGGGGGCGGTGCCGGTGCCGGGGCGGCGGACTCCGGTGCGGATGGTGGTGGCGGTGGTGGTGTGTGGGGTGGGGATCGCGGTGTATGACGGGTTGATCGGTCCGGGGACGGGGACGTTTCTGGTGGTGGCGTTCACGGTGTTGGTGGGGGCGGATTTTCTGGGTGGTTCGGCGATGGCGAAGGTGGTCAACGCGGGGACGAATCTGGGGGCGTTGGTGGTGTTCGCGGCGACCGGGCACGTGTGGTGGTGGTTGGGGTTGGCGATGGCGGTGTGCAACGTGGCGGGGGCGGCGGTGGGGGCGCGGTTGGCGTTGCGGCGGGGTGCGGGGTTCGTGCGGGTGGTGTTGCTGGTGGTGGTGGCGGCGTTGGTGGTGAGGCTGGGGTACGACCAGTGGTGGGCCGGCTGAGCGTGCGGTGGCGCCCGGCCGGCCTCGCGCTGGGTCAGGCGTGCCGGACGACGGTGTCGTAGTCCAGGCGGGGCAGGCGGGGGTGCCAGGCGTCGGGGCCGGGGTGGCCGATGTTGACCAGGAGCAGGGATTTCCAGCCGGTGCCGGTGAAGAACTCGGTGTCGACGCCGGCGGCGTCGAAGCCGCCCATGGGGCCGGCGGCGAGGCCGGCGGCGCGGACGGCGAGCAGGAAGTAGCCGACCTGGAGGCCGGCGTTGAAGCGGGCCATGCCGTCGCGGGCGGTGGGGTCGGCGGCGAAGTGTTCGCGCATGCCGGGGCGGACGGGGAAGAGGGTGTCGAGGTGTTCGTGGAAGTCGGTGTCGGCGGCGAGGACGGCGACGACGGGGGCCTGGGCGGTCTTGGCCCGGTTGCCCTCGGCGACGTGGGTGAGGAGGCGGTCGCGGCCGGCGCCGGGGCGGACGAACAGGACCCGCAGGGGTTGGACGTTCATGGCGGTGGGTGGGTACTTGGCGAGGTCGAAGATGGCGCGGAGCTGGTCGTCGCCGACGGGGGTGTCGGTGAAGGTGTTGGCGGTGCGCGCCTCGGTGAAGAGTTGGGCCTGGGCTTCGGGGCTGAGGGTGATCAGTTGGTCGGGCAGGACGTCGGTCATGGGGTGCCTCCGGTCGGATCGAATGTGCTGCGGCCACGATAGCAGCTAGTTTTTTCGTAGTCGCTAGGGTGAGGTGTGGACCACGTATGCTGGACCGATGACGACGTGTTCCCCGATCGACGACGGGCCCCGCGCCTGCCCGGGGGGCCTGTCCCGCGCGTTCGCGTTCCTCGGCAAGCGGTGGAACGGGATGATCCTCGGCACCCTCGCCGCCGGCCCGGCCGGGTTCGCCGAGCTGACCCGGGCGCTGCCGGGGATCAGCGAGTCGGTGCTGTCGGACCGGCTCGGTGAGCTGGCCCGGGTCGACCTGGTCCGCCGCACGGTGCGCGAGGGTCCGCCGGTGGGGGTCAGCTACCAGCTCACCGAGCGGGGCGCCGCCCTGCTGCCGGCGTTGGACGCGCTGGCCCGGTGGGCCGACGAGAACCTTCCCGCCGTTCGCTGCTGACCGGCGGCGGTGGCATGCCGTCCCCCGGGCGGCCGGTCAGCGGCGGCGGGGTGAGTCGAACCGGCCGGCGCGGATCTCCCGCAGGGCCCGGCGGCGCACGTCGCCGTGCAGGGTGTCGACGTAGAGCCGGCCGGCGAGGTGGTCGGTCTCGTGCTGCAACGCGCGGGCGAGAAACCCGCTGCCGGAGATGGTCAGCGGGTCGCCGTGCCGGTCGACGCCGTGCACGGTGGCGTGCAGGGCGCGGCGGGTCGGGAAGTACAGCCCGGGGATGGACAGGCAGCCCTCGTCGTCGTCCTGGGTCTCGTCGGACAGCTCGATGGTGGGGTTGATCAGGTGCCCGCGGTGGCCGTCGGCGTCGTAGACGAACACCTGGGCGTCGACGCCGATCTGCGGGGCGGCGACACCGGCCCGGCCGGGTGCGCCGAGCAGGGTGTCCATCAGGTCGTCCACGAGCTGCTGCAACGCGGCGTCGAAGCGGGTCACCGGGGTGCAGGCGGTGCGCAGGACGGGATCACCGATGATCCGGATCGGGCGTACGGTCATGACCGGAAGGCTATCGGGGGGCCGTCGGGGGCGTCACGTCGGCGCTCCGGTGGGCGATCAGGGCGGCGATGCCGTCGAGCACGCGGGCCAGCCCGAAGTCGAACGCGCGGGCCGGGTCGGTGGCGGCCTGGTACTCCTCGCCGGCGGCGGCGCCGACCCGGGCGGCCGTCGGGAAGCGGGCCGGGTCCATCACCTTCTCCAGGTACGGGGCGTGCGCCCGCCACCACTGTTCGTCGGTCAGTCCGGTGTCCCGGGCGGCCCGGGCGGCTTCGACCGCGCCGCGTACCGCGCCGTGCACGTAGGAGTCGACGAGGGTGACCACGGCGTCCATCTCCAGGTCGGTCAGGCCGATGCCCTCGACGGCGCGCAGTTCGTAGTCGTAGCGGGCGGTGACCTGCGGGCCGAGCGGAGGGCGGGTGGTGGCGACCTGCAACAGCCACGGGTGGCGCAGGTACAGCGCCCAGGTGTCGCGGGCGATGCGTTCCAGCCGGCCGCGCCAGCCGCCGGGGACGTCGGCCGGGCGGGGGGTCTCGCCGTGCACGGTGTCGAGCATCAGGTCGAGCAGTTCGCCCTTGCCGGGCACGTGGGTGTAGAGGGACATGGTGCCGACGCCGAGGCGTTCGGCGACCCGGCGCATGGACAGCGCGGCGAGGCCGTCGGCGTCGGCGACCTCGATGGCGGCCCGGACGATCCGGTCGACGCCGAGGTCGCCGCCGCGGCTGGCCCGGTCCCGGGTGCGCCAGAGCAGGGCGAGGCTGCGGGCGGGGTCGCCGGTGCCGCTGTACTCGACGTGCATGCGGCCAGCCTAGCCGTATGGTGTACGGCCGGTGGGGTCAGCCGGCGGCGAGCAGGACGCGCAGCGGGGCGGCCTTGGCCGCGGCCTCGGCGACCTCGGCGGCGGGGTCGCTGTCCCAGGTGATGCCGCCGCCGGCCCACAGGTGCAGCCGGTCGCGGTCGGCGGCGGCGGTACGGATGGTCAGGCCCAGGTCGAGGTGGCCGGGGCCGACCCAGCCGAACGCGCCCATGCCGGCGCCCCGGCCGACGGGTTCGACGGCGGCGATCAGGGTCAGCGCGGCCTGTTTCGGGGCGCCGGTGACCGATCCGCCGGGGCAGGTGGCGCGCAGCAGGTCGGTCAGGCCGGTGCCGTCGGCGAGCGCGGCGGACACCGTCGACTCGGCCTGCCACAGGTCGCACCAGCGGCGGACGGCGAACAGCTCGTCGACGGTCACCGAGCCGGTGCGGGCGATCCGGGCGAGGTCGTTGCGCTCCAGGTCGACGATCATGATGTGTTCGGCGCGTTCCTTGGCCGAGGCGAGCAGGTCGCGCCGGCCGGCGGCGGTGGCCGGGCGGGTGCCCTTGATCGGGCGGGTGACGACCCGGCCGGCGTGCACCGCGACCAGGGTCTCCGGTGAGGCGCAGCCGATCGCCCAGCCGTCGCCGTGCAGGGTGCCGCCGTAGCGGGCGCCGGGCAGGCCGGCGAGGCGGGCCAGGGCCGGACGCGGGTCGCCGGTGTATCCGGCGGCGGCGTGACCGACCACGTTGACCTGGTAGACGTCGCCGCGGCCGATGGCGGCGCGGACGGTGCGGACGGCGTCGGCGTGCTGCCCGGTGGTCCAGCTGTCCCGCCAGGGGGCCAGCCGTAGCCGGCCGGCGGCCCGGCGGGTGGGACCGGCGGGGCGGGCGGTGGCGTGGTCGTAGACGACGACGGCCACGTCGGGCAGCTGGGGGGCCGGGCTGGGCGGGCCGGTGGGTGCGCCGGCGATACGGGCGCCGGCGGCGGCGGAGACGAACAGGGCGGCCCCGCAGGGGCCGTCGGGGCGGTGGGTGGCCGGGCGGGTCAGGTCGTCGACCGGTAGACCGTGCGCGGTGAGGAAGCCGGCGATCTGCGCGGCCGGATCACCACCGTCGGTGAGGCGCCACTCGTAGCGGTCCCGTTCGACGAGCACGCTGCGGCAGCGGGCCGGCACTCCCGGTACGTCCACCGCCACCGTTGGGAGCGTTTCCACGCCAGGTGGACCATTGCCGCTCATCCGTTCAGCGGATTTCGGGGCGACATGACGGAAGCCCGCTCGATCCGACGCGCGATCCCTTGGTACTGTGCGTCACTGGTCATGTGAACCATGACACAGTGCCCCCACAGTCCGGAGAACCCGATGTGCCAGCACCAGATCACCTGTCCCTCCGCCGAAGCGACCGACCGGGACGCCGCCCGGGTCATCGCCTGCTTCCCTGAGCAGGGCTGGAGCCTGCTCTGCAACGGTGTCATCGTCTTCGAGGACACCGGCGAGCTCCTTCCCGACGGCAGCACCATCGCCCCGCACCGCGGGCCCGCCCGGCACGCGCTCGTCGCCTGACCCACCGACGGGTCACCTGACCTGCTCACCGTGCGTGGGCAGGCCACCCCAGGCTAGCCCCCGGCAGGGAGCTGCCCTCCCCCGGTCGCCGCACCGGGGCGGCACGTCCGCCGCCCCGGCACCGCGCCTCAGTCCTGGAACGCCTCCGGCGCCGGACACGAGCAGACCAGGTTCCGGTCGCCGTACGCGCCGTCGACCCGCCGCACCGGCGGCCAGTACTTCCCCGCCCGGTCCACCCCACCCGGATACGCCCCCACCGACCTCGGATAGGGGTGCGGCCACTCGTCGGCCGACACCATCGCCGCCGTGTGCGGGGCATTGGCCAACGGGTTGTCCCCCGCCGGCCACCCACCGGAGGCCACCGTGTCGATCTCCGCCCGGATCGCGATCATCGCGTCGCAGAACCGGTCCAGCTCGGCCAGGTCCTCACTCTCGGTCGGCTCCACCATCAGCGTCCCCGCCACCGGGAACGACATCGTCGGCGCGTGGAACCCGTAGTCGATCAGCCGCTTGGCCACGTCGTCGACACTCACCCCGGTCGCCTTCGACAGCGGCCGCAGGTCCAGGATGCACTCGTGCGCCACCAGGCCCTTGTTGCCGGCGTACAGCACCGGGAAGTGCTCCCGCAGCCGCACCGCCACGTAGTTCGCCGCCAGCACCGCCACCCCGGTCGCCCGGGTCAACCCCGCCGCGCCCATCATCCGCAGGTACGCCCACGGGATCGGCAGAATCCCCGCCGACCCGTAACGGGCCGCCGCGATCGCCGGCGCACCCGGCACCCGCTCACCACCCGGGTCACCCGGCAGGTACGCCGCCAGGTGCGCCCGCACCGCCACCGGACCCACCCCCGGCCCCCCACCGCCGTGCGGAATGCAGAACGTCTTGTGCAGGTTCAGGTGCGACACGTCCGCCCCGAACCGGCCCGGCTTGGCGAACCCGACCAGCGCGTTGAGGTTCGCCCCGTCGACGTACACCTGACCACCGGCGTCGTGGACCTTCGCGCACAACGAGGCGATGCCCGTCTCGTACACCCCGTGCGTCGACGGGTACGTCACCATGATCGCCGCGAGGGCGTCCCGGTGCTTGTCGATCTTCGCGTCGAGGTCCACCAGGTCGACGTTGCCGTCGGCGTCACAGCCGACCACCACCACCCGCATCCCGGCCATCACCGCCGACGCGGCGTTCGTGCCGTGCGCCGACGACGGGATCAGACACACGTCCCGGTGGGTGTCCCCCCGGTCCCGGTGGTAGGCGCGGATCGCCAGCAACCCCGCCAACTCCCCCTGCGA
Source organism: Micromonospora rifamycinica (assembly GCF_900090265.1). NCBI lineage: Bacteria > Bacillati > Actinomycetota > Actinomycetes > Micromonosporales > Micromonosporaceae > Micromonospora > Micromonospora rifamycinica. Next base: position 826,620 of record NZ_LT607752.1, on the reverse strand, counting down.
CCCGGCGTTGGGCTGCACACTGACCGCGTCGTACCCGGTCACCTCCGCCAGCCAACCCTCCAGCTGCCCGACCAGCTCCCGGTACCCGACGGTCTGCTCGTCCGGGGCGAACGGGTGCAGATGCGCGAACTCCGGCCAGCTCACCGGCTCCATCTCGGTGGTCGCGTTGAGCTTCATCGTGCACGACCCCAACGGGATCATCCCCCGGTCCAGGGCGTAGTCGAAGTCCGCCAACCGGCGCAGGTACCGCAGCATCGCCGTCTCCGAATGGTGACTGCGGAACACCGGATGGGTCAGGAAAGCGGTGTCCCGCGCCAACCCCGCCGGCAGCTCCACCGCGACGTCCCCGACGACCGGGTCGACCCCGAACGCCGCCCACACCACCTCCAGGTGCGCCACCGTCGTCGTCTCGTCACACGACACCCCCACCCGGTCGGCGTCCACCAGCCGCAGGTTCACCCCCCGCTCCCGCGCCGCCGCCACCACCGCCGCCGCCCCACCGGGCACCACCGCCGTCACGGTGTCGAAGAACGCCACGTCCGCGACCTCGACGCCGCCGGCACGCAGCCCGGCCGCGAGCCGCACCGCCATCCCACGGGTACGCCCGGCGATCCGCCGCAACCCCTCCGGCCCGTGATAGACGGCGTACATGCCGGCCATCACCGCCAGCAGCACCTGCGCCGTGCAGATGTTGCTGGTCGCCTTCTCCCGCCGGATGTGCTGCTCCCGGGTCTGCAACGCCAACCGGAACGCCGGCTGACCGGCCGCGTCCCGCGACACCCCGACCAGCCGGCCCGGCAGCATCCGCTCCAGACCGGCCCGCACCGCCAGGTACCCGGCGTGCGGACCACCGAAGCCCATCGGCACCCCGAACCGCTGGGTGGTGCCCGCCGCGATGTCCACCCCGATCCGCCCCGGCGCCCGCAACAGCGTCAACGCCAACAGGTCCGCCGCCACCGTCACCAACGCCCCGACCGCGTGCGCGGCGTCCACCAGCGGCGCATGGTCCCGGACCGCACCGGACGCCCCCGGATACTGCAGGTGCAGTCCGAAGAACTCCGCCGGCAGCTCCTGCACCGCCAGGTCGAGCACCCGCACCTCGATACCGAGCGGCTCGGCCCGGCCCGCGAGCACCGCCACCGTCTGCGGCAACGTGTCCGCGTCGACCACGTACACCGGGCTGCCGCTGCGCGACGCCCGCCGCGCCAGGGTCATCGCCTCCGCCGCCGCGGTCGCCTCGTCGAGCATCGACGCGTTCGCCGTGGCCAGCCCGGTCAGGTCGGTGACCATCGTCTGGAAGTTCAGCAACGCCTCCAGCCGGCCCTGGCTGATCTCCGGCTGATACGGGGTGTAGGCCGTGTACCAGGCCGGATTCTCCAACACGTTCCGGCGGATCACCGCCGGGGTGTGGGTGCCGTGGTAACCCAGGCCGATCATCGACACCGCCACCGTGTTACGGGCGGCCAGGCTCCGCAGCTCGGCGATCGCCTCCCGCTCGCTGGCCGGCGCCGGCAGGTCCAGGGTGCCGTGCCAGCGGATCACCTCGGGGATCGCCGCGTCCATCAGCTCGTCCACGGAGCCGTACCCGACGACCTCCAACATACGGCGCTCGTCGTCCGGGCCGGGACCGACGTGCCGGTCGGCGAACTGCTCTACGGTCATGCGTGCGCTCCAGACTCCAGGGGGCGAGGTCGACGGATCGGCCTCCCCCTGAGTCACGCCGCAGGGCGCTCCACAGTGCCTGCCCGTCGCGGTCCTTCTGCCTGAGAGGTTCCGGGGAGAATCTGCCCCTTCGGCGCCGCCCGGATACTGCTGGGCGATCTCTCCCGCGCGGGTGGTGTCGGCATGGTCAACGCTACCAGCGTCGCTGTTACCGGCGGATGTCGTACCCCCGCCCGGCCCCGGGAACGACGGGTCAGCACGCCACCGGACCCGCCGCCGACACCGCAGGCCCCGGCCCGACGGCGGCGACCCGGTCCGCCAGGGCCGGCAGCACCCGCCCCAACGGGGCGTCCACCCGCAGCGCCGCATAACCGTCACCCCGGGTGACACCCTGGTTGGCGATCACCACCGGAATGCCCCGCCGCGCCGCCCGCACCACGAACCGCCGCCCCGACAGCACCGTCAGCGACGACCCCACCACCAGCAACGACCGGGCCTGCTCGACCATCCCGAAACACCGCGACACCCGGTCCGCCGGCACCGTCTCCCCGAAGAACACCACGTCGGGCTTCAGCATCCCCCCGCACGACCCGCAGTCGACCGGACGGAACCCGGCCACCCCGTCGTCGTCGAGATCCACGTCACCGTCCGGCCGCACCGCCCCCACGGGCGCGGCGAAACCCGGATTCGCCGCCGCCAGCCGCCGGTCCAGCTCCCCCCGCGCGGTACGGTCACCGCAGTCCAGGCACACCACCGCGTCGAGGCGGCCGTGCAGCTCCACCACCCCCCGGCTACCCGCCGCCGTGTGCAGACCGTCGACGTTCTGGGTGATCACCCCGTCGACCAGCCCGGCCGCCTGGAGCCGGGCCACCGCCCGGTGCCCGTCGTTCGGGACGGCCCGCGCGATCGTGCGCCACCCCAGATGGCTCCGCGCCCAGTACCGCCGCCGGGCCACCGCCGAACGGGTGAACGTCTGGTACGTCATCGGAGTGTGCCGACGGGCCACCCCGGTCGGCCCCCGGTAGTCGGGAATACCCGACTCGGTGGACAACCCCGCCCCGCTGAGCACCACCACCCCACCGGCGGCAACCAGGGCGGCCAACGCGTCGATCGTCTCTGTCACCCGTCCATGCTGCCTCGGCCACCGCCCCGACGGCGAACCACCACCGTCAGACCCGCCAACCCGCGACCCGACGACCGGTCAACCGCCCAGCACCACCCGCAACTGGGCGCTCACCCCACCCGCCGCCGCCGCGTCCGCCCGCAACTGCTCCGACTGCGCCGACAGGTACGCCTGCCACCGGTTCAACTGCTGCTGCGCCGCCGCCACCGCCGCCAACGCCGCCGCATGCCGCTCCTCCAACGCCTGCAACTGCCCGGCCAACTCCGACGACCCGGCACCAGCCGACACCACACCCGACCCGCCCACCGCCGCGGCCCGCCGGTGCGCCTCCGCCACGATCTCCTCCGCCTGCCGACGCGCATCGGCGATGATCTCCGCACCCTCCGCGCTGGCCTCACCGACCGTCCGGTTCGCCTCGTCCTGCGCCCGCATCGCCAACTCGACCGTCATCGGATCCGGCCCCTGCGGCGCACTGCTCGGCAACGTCCCGTGCCGCAGCATCTCCACCTGACTCAGCAGCCCCTGGTTCTCCCGCCGCTGCCGCTCCAGCTCCGCCGTCAACACCCCGATCCGGTCATCCGCCGACCGCACCACCGACGCCACCTCGTCCGCGGACAACCAGTGACTACCCCGGAACCGCCGCTCCTCCAACACCGCCAACTGACGGGCCACCTCACCCGGCTCGACACCGGCCCGATCCCCGCTCACCGCGCACCCGTCCCACTGAAGTCACGCACCACACCCGCCGCGGCCTCCGCCAACGGCGGATACCGCGAATGGTCATAGCTCTCCGTCAGAATCCGATCCGGCTCCACACCCGACCGGACCAGCATCGTCACCGTCTCCCGGGTCATCTCCGGACTCCCACACACCAGGACCTCCGTATCCGCCCACGGCCCCAACCGCAGGGCCGTGTCACCGGCCCGCCCCACCGCACCCCGCCACCCCCACCCCGACTCCACCGTCGGCACATACCGCAACCACCCCGCCCCACCACCGTGCCCACCCGCCGCCGGCATCGCCACCAACCGCGACAACGCCGGCTCGTCATACAGATCGTCCGGGGTCCGCCCGCCCACCACCAACGTCGTACGCCGCCCCGTACCCTGCTGCACCGCCTCCGCCACCGCCCGCAACGGCGCCAACCCCGTCCCCCCGGCGATCAACAACAACGGCGACTGCGGCGCCCGGTCGTACGACGCCAACGCCGTCCCCGTCGGATGCCCCAACAACAACGACTCACCCGCCCGCAACCGGCGCACCAGATGCGTGGAGAACCGCCCCGTCGCCCGCACGTGGAACTCGATCGTCCCGTCCGCCCGCGGCGCGTTCGCCGGCGACAGGTACCGCCAGGTCCGCAACTGCGGCACCTGCACCGGCAACGACTGACCCGGCCGGTACGCGCACAGGTAGTTCGGACGCACCGTGAACACCACGATGTCGGCCCGCCGCCGCTCCGCCGTCAACACCTCCGCCTCCCAGTGCGGCGGCGACGTCCGCTCCGCCTCCGCCGCACCCTCCAGCATCAGCTTCGCCACCAGCTCGTACGCCGCCGCCCACTGCGCCCGCAACGCCGGCGTGAAGTACGGGCCGAGGAACCGCTCCAACGTCGCCAGCAACGCCTGACCCACCCAGATGTAATGCCGCTCCCCCAGCACCACCGGATGGCCCCGCTGGTCCCGACCGTGGAACCGACGATGGTCGGCGCCCAACCGCTGCGCGAACACCGCCAACGCCTCCGGATCGTCCAAACTGGTGATGATGTGCCCCAACGCCGCCAGAAGCTTGTCCTCCTGGTACTGCATGTTCGTCGGGAACATCGACCGCGCCTCCGGCGCCACCACGAACAACGTGGCATAGAAATACTTCGCCGCCTCCGGGCCGGCAGCGGAGAACTGGCCCCAACTCTGGCGCAACGCCGCGCTGTCCATCCTCAGTCCTCCTGCGCGCGGGCCAGGGCGTGACGCTCACGCAACGTCATCTCCACCACACCATCCGGTTCGTACGCGCGGTCAGTCTGCCAGAGATTCGGATTCGGAACCCGGGTGTCGTAGTAGCGATGGTGCACCGCGTGCAACGCCGCCCACCCCACACTGCCGTTGAGCCACGACCAGTCACCGTGCACCGGCCGACCCGCCCGCTCCTCCTGCGCACAGAACTTCATGAACAACTCCGACTCGGTGTGCGGATCGGACACCCGCACCCCCGCCACCCGGAACGAGTGCAGCACCGCCTGGTTCAACACCAACGCCGCATGCTCCCGCCAGAGGGTGTCCTCCCGCGACGTGTCCAACCCCAACCCCGCCGCCACCACCGGCAACTGGTCGTAGCGGTCCCGGTCGCCCATGTTGCGGGTGCCGATCTCGTCACCCAGATAGTGACCGTTGAACGGCGCGCAACTGTAGTCGACCCCGCCGATACGCAGACGCATGTTACTGATCACCGGCAACGCATGCCACCGCAGCATCAGGTCCGCGAACCACGGATGGTCCGGATGGCTCAACGCCACCTCCCGCACCAGCTCCCGCGGCACCTCCCACACCGTCGGCGACTCGTGCGCCGTCTCGATCACCCACGGCACCAGGTCGAACCGCCCCGGCACCGGCGGCGGACGCCACCCCAACCGCCGCGCCGCCAGGACCATCCCCACCTGCCCCGGATCCCCCAACACCGACCCGTCACCCCGCGGATGACCGCAGTACCGCACCAACTGGTCGTTCCAGATCCGCGCCCTCGGCCCCACCCCCGGCCGGTCCGGCGCGAACACCGTGATCACCGACTGGATCCGGCCACCGTTGTCCCCCGCCGCCAGATGCGCCGCCAACTCCTCCGCGATACCCGCCGCCGTCGTCACGTGCCGACGGTCCCGGACCCGCAACCCCGCCCACCGCACCCGCCCGACACACCGCGCCGACTGCCGCCACGCCACCCGCGCCCCGTACACCAGCTCCTCCCGCGTGTGCCGGTACGAACCGGTCAACGCGATCTCCTCACGCACCTCCGCCAGCCGCGCCGCCAACCCCGGCACCCGCTGCTCGGCGTGGAACGCGTCGAGGAACTCCACCGCCTCCGCCGCCACGTCCGCACCGGTACCGGCCGGCTCACCCGGAGGCGGCGGGGCGGTCACCGGACAACGTGGCCCGACAGCGTGCTCGGCGACGGCACCGCCGACCCGCCCGGAGCCCAGGCCGACATAGTGATCAGTGTGCACTTCGGTTCGTTTCCCGTCCTCGGCGCGACCGCGGCTGCGATCCCCGCACCATGGTCCACGCATCAGCTCGACGCCACCACCAACAGTCACTCACCGTGACCGACCGGTGTCCTAGGTGATCGCCCTGGACAGGATTCCTGGCACCACCACCGCTGTCAACACCACGAACCGCACCGTAAACGTCCATCCTGGACAACCATCCACCCGCCGACCCGACAACAACTGCCCAGGTCACGACGCACGTCGATACGACACCTGTCAGTACCCGCAGACGACAGCGCCGCGGCCGGAATCCGGCCGCGGCGTCCCACCCACCCCGATCAACCCGCTCTACGCCGCGCCCGCCGCGCCGCCAACTCGTCACCCACCACACCGGACGACGGACCCTCCGCAGCCCCCTCCACCCCCTCGGAAGCCGCCACCCCACCACCAGCCACCGCCGGCTCCGCCGGCAGATGCGACAACGAACCCTGGATCTCCTTGAACGCCCCACCGATCGCGATCCCGAACACCCCCTGGCCCCCCTGCAACAGGTCGACCACCTCCTCCGGAGACCGGCACTCGTACACCGTCGTCCCGTCCGAGATCAGCGTGATCCCCGCCAGGTCCTCCACCCCCCGCGACCGCAACGCCTCGATCGCCTTACGGATGTTCTGCAACGACACACCGGCATCCAACAACCGCTTGACGACCTTCAACACCACCAGGTCCCGGAACGAGTACAGACGCGACGTCCCCGAACCCGACGCGTCCCGCACACTCGGCACCACCAGCGTCGTCCGCGCCCAATAGTCCAACTGACGGTAACTGATCCCCACCGCATGACACGCCGTCACGCCCCGGTAGCCGACCGCACCATCACCGTCCACCGGCACCGACGACGACCCCACCGACGACTCGCCCCGCTCCACAACTGGCTCAGGATCCCGCGGCTCGTGCATCCCGACAACCTCCCCGTCAGTGCGGCGACACACCGTTTCCCACGACGTGCACCCCTCGACACGGCAACACTAACGCCGCACCAAGGGGTTACCACGGAGAAACCGCCGCGACACGCCGCGCGACGAGCGGCCCGGGTCGCCCCGGCCGGCACGGGGCGACGACACACCACACCACCGGCACCGCCACCACGGCACCCACACCAGGCCCACGATCAGCCGGCGAAATCCTCCGGACGCACCTGCTCCAGGAACTCCCGGAACTTCTCCACCTCGTCCTCCTGCTCGTCGGGAATCACGATCCCCGCCTCACCGAGGACCTGCTCCGCACAACGAATAGGCGCACCCACCCGCAACGCCAACGCGATCGAATCACTCGGCCGGGCGGACACCCGCACCCCGTCACCCAGCAACAGATCAGCGTAGAAGACGTTCTCCTTCAACTCGGTGATCTCCACCGCCTGCAACGGCGCCTTCAACGCCGCCAGCACGTCCCGCAACAGATCATGCGTCAACGGCCGGGCCGGCTTGACCCCCTGCTGCTCGTAGGCGATCGCCGTGGCTTCCACCGCACCGATCCAGATCGGCAGATAGCGGTCACCCTCGACCTCCCTGAGCAGGACGATCGGCTGGTTGCTGGGCAACTCCACCCGAACCCCGACCACGCTCAGCTCGCGCACCGCCGCCTCCGTGTCGTTGTCACCTACACCCGCACCGCGCCCTGTCCCTGCACGGTACACGGACCTCGACCCGGCCGCCCCACCCGCACCAGCACAGCAACCGCGCCGCAGAAGGGTTACCCCGGCAAGCGTACGACACGCTTCCCGGGGCAGAACCTTCCGCACACACCACACCGCCGGCACCCGGGGGCCACCCTCACCGACCCAACGTCGACCGCAACCCCACCCGCACCAACGCCGCATGCAACTGCTGCGACAACGCCACCAACTCCCGCGCCGTCTCCGCCGCCCGCGCCCGCGCCGCCGGATCCGACTGCCGCGCCAACGGCGCCACCAACTGCGCAAACAGACCGATCTCACGATCCGCCGACGACCGGTAACCCCGCAGATGCCGAGGCTCCAACCCGTACGCCGCCAACCCCGCCACCGCCTGCGCGATGATCAACGCATCCGCGTCGTACCACCCCGGCGGATCCGGCACCAACACACCCAACCGCTCCAGCTCACCCAACGTCGCCTCGGCGATCCCGCTCCGCGCCACCAGATCGGCCCGCCCGAGCCGCACCGGCGACTCAGGCTCCTCCACCGACCGGCCCGGCACCTCACCACCAGGACCCACCGCCACCAACGTCGGCCGCTGACGCCCCGACGCCCCGTCGTCACCGTCCCACTGCGCCAACTGCTCACGGATCACCCGCAACGGCAGATACTGGTCCCGCTGCGCCGTCAGCACGAACCGCAACCGGGCCACGTCGTCCCAGCTGTACTTCCGGTAACCCGCCGCCGTCCGCTGCGGCTCCACCAGGCCCTCGGCCTCAAGGAACCGCAGCTTCGAAATCGTCACGTCCGGAAACTCCACCCGCAGCTGACCCAACACCTCACCGATACTCATCAGCGGGTGCGACCGGGCCGCCCCGGACGGCATGGAGGCCGCAGGCTCGTTCACCCCCGGCCGGCCTCCTCCTCCGGGCGAGGACCGGCGATGAAGACCACCCGGAACTTACCGATCTGCACCTCGTCGCCATTGCTCAACGTGGCCGCCTCGACCCGCTCCCGGTTCACGTAGGTGCCGTTCAGGCTCCCCACGTCCCGCACCGTGAACGTCCCCGAATCCCGATGGAACTCCGCATGCCGCCGGGACACCGTCACATCATCGAGGAAGATGTCGCTGTCCGGATGCCGTCCACTCGTCGTCACATCGTGGTCCAACAGGAACCGGGCACCCGCATTCGGGCCCCGACGAACCACCAGCAGCGCCATACCCGGCGGCAGCGAGCCGGACATCCGACTCGGCACCACATCGGTGTCCGGACCCTCCAGCACTTCGTCCAGCGAACCGAGATTGAGCGTCGAAGTGACGTCGAGCGGGGGGAACTCGTCGCCTGGGCGCGTCATGGGACCACCTCACGGATCAGTTCGGTCAGCGTCAGGAAGACGGCGGGTATGGCCGCCGGGCAGAACACACACCCGGCGGCTGGCTCCCCGTGCCCAGGTAGGCAATCACCCGACGCACAACCATTTTGGGGTTCTCGGTCGACTGGGCGAGCCTAGCCAGCGCCGAAATGCAGGGCAACCGGACGCGCGGAGAACATCACCCGCGCCCGGCACGACACCACTCAGCTCTCGGTGAGCTCACGGTACGCGTCAGCGGACAACAAACCCTCCACCGCCGCCGGATCCGCCGGCGCTATCTCCACCAACCAGCCGGCGCCGTACGGATCCGAATTGATCACCTCAGGTGAATCACCCAACGCCTCGTTCCGCGCCGTCACCGTGCCACCCACCGGCGCGTAGATCTCCGACACGCTCTTGGTCGACTCGATCTCACCCAACGACTCACCGGCCGCCACCACCGCACCGGAGTCCGGCAGCTGGACGAACACGATGTCACCCAGCGCATCCTGCGCGAAATGGGTGATACCGACCCGGACGGTGCCACCCTCGACACCCACCACCCACTCGTGCTCGGCGGTGTAACGCAGATCCTCAGGAATCACCAGCGCGTCCCTCATCCATCGGTGCACCGGGACCACCCGGCGCGGCCGCGCCGGTCAGGAGACCGGACGGGCGTGTTCCAGCTTCAACGGCGCGTGCAGCGCCGAAACCTCGGCAACCTCACGATCCTCGACGCTCACGTTACCGCCGTCACCGCGAACCGATGCGGCCACCCCGCCCGGAATGTTCAACGCGGTACGCATCGTCTCCGGATCCCCGATCACCGTGATCGTGAACGGACCCGTCAACGCCCGCCCGTCCACCACCAACACGTCCCCCGGCCCGTCCAGGAAGTACGTCGACGCGATGATCCGCGCCGACGCCCGATCCCCACCCGAGATCTGCATCGCCTCCGCGCCCGCACCCCGCAACTCCTGCACCGCGTCCAACACCCGGTCCGCCCGGATCGGCTTACCGCCCGGCTCGAACCGCACCGCCAGACCCGGCCCCCGCGCCGGCAACGTCCCCGCCAGGATGCCCAACTCGTCGGCCCGCTTCGTCGCCTCCTCCAACGCCGCCTGCCGACCCTGCTCCCCCGAACGCAACTGCCGCTGGCTGTCCTCCAGCGCCTCGATGTCCTGCTGCAGCCGCTTCTCCCGGGAATCCAGATCCGAGAAGATCCGCACCAGGTCCTCCTGCCGGGTCGCCGCCAGCGTCGGATCCGTCGAGGTGGTCTTCAACTGCACCACCAACGTGAAACCCAGCAACGCCAACAACGCCGCGATCATCACCGTCGCCGAGGACACCCGCCGACCCGCGACCCCCGACCCGGCCGGCGACACCCCGGAACCCGCCGCACCCTCCCCGGACGGCGACGCCACCTCCGCCAGATTCACCGTCGCGCCGTCGTCGTCACCGGACTCCACCGGAACGTCCGACGACGGCGCGTCCGGCACCAACGGACTCAACTCGTCCGCGTCCGGCGCGTCCGGACGCGGATCCGGCTCACCCGCCGGCACCGGCACCGCCGGCTGCGGCCACCCGGTACCCGTCTCCCGATGCTCGTCGCTCACGCCACCAACCTACGCCCGGAACAGGTGCCGGCGGATCGCCGCCACGTTTCCGAAGATCCGCACACCCAACACGACCACCACCCCCGTGGACAACTGGCCACCCACCCCCAACTGGTCACCCAGATACACGATCAACCCGGCCACCAGCACGTTCGAGATGAACGACACCACGAACTGCTTGTCGTCGAAGATCCGGTCCAACTTCGCCCGCACCCCACCGAACACCGCGTCGAGCGCGGCCACCACCGCGATCGGCAGATACGGCTGCAACGCCGCCGGCACCGTCGGATCCAGGTAGATCCCCAGCACCACACCGGCGAGCAACGCCAACACGGCGATCATCGGACACCTCCGGAGGGGCTGGAAGACGGACCGGACGAACCCGGACCCGCCGGCGACGGACTCGGACTGACCGACGGCTCCGCGTAGCGTAGCCGCGGCTCCGGAGCGGCCGGCAGCGTGAGGTCGTCCACCTCGCGGACCTCGAACGACAGCCCGGTGTCCCGGGCCACCCGACGCATCAGATACGCCGACCGACTGTCGTCGAACCGGTCCCGCAACGACCGCGGCCCGATCGCCGACACCTCGTACGGGCTCGTCACCGGACGGAAGTCCACCAGGATCGCCGCCCCCGCCGAGCGGATCGTCGACGTCGCCGTCAACCGCTGGCCGTTGATCGAGATCGCCTCCGCGCCCGCGGCCCACAGGTCGTTCGCGATCTTCTGCAGATCCGAGTAGATCACCCGCGACGGTCCGGCCCCCGAATCGCCGCCCACCGCACCGTCGTCCGACGCGGGCGCGTCGGCCAACCGCACCACCACCCCGTCACCCCGCACCCGGCCGAGCCCCGTACCGGCCTCCAGGTTGCGCAACCGGGCCGCCTGCGAGCCGCTCAACGCCGCGTCCCGCTGCCGACCGACCTCCTCGCGCAGCCGTCCGGCCCGCGCGGTCATCGCGTCGGTCTCCGCCTCCCGCTGCTTGATCTGCGTGACCAACGCGGCCCGCGCCTGACTCCGGCTCGGCTCGTCGGCCATCGTCTCCCGGTACGCCACCGCGAACAGGAAACCCACCGCGGCCACCACCACGACCGCCACCGCCCGCGCGGAGGCGCCCCGCCACCCGGTCGCCGCAGGGGTCTCCCGCCGCCGGGCCGCCGCGTCGGCGTAGCCCGGATCCAGCGGGTTCTGGAACAGCTCGGTGAGGAAGTCCGGGGTGAACAACCGCACCGGCGGCTTCGACCCGTCCTTCGGCGCGCTCACGTGGCGGCTCCCGGCCGCACCGCACGCACCAGCCGGGTCGCCTGCACCACGTACATCGCGCCGGCCACCCAGTAGAGCACCAGACCCCACCAGGCCAGCCCCCAGCCGACCGCCCCGGCGGTCGTCGCCGTCACCGACGTGGTGGCCGCCGCCAGCAGCAGCACCGGGAAGGCGGCCAGGATCAGGAAGGTCGCGGTCTTGCCGACGTAGTGCACCGGCGGCGGGCCGTAACCGTACCGGCGCAGCACCCCCAACGAGCCGAGCAGCAGCAGCTCCCGGGCCAGTAGCGCCGCCGTGAACTGCCACGGCACCACCTCGCGGGCGGTGAAGGCGAGCAGCGTGGCGAGGATATAGAGCCGGTCGGCCAGCGGGTCGAGCAGCTCACCGAGCCGGCTGACCTGGCCGAGCCGGCGGGCGATCCACCCGTCCACCCAGTCGGAGGTGCCGCCGGCGGCGAGCACCACGATCGCCGCCACGTCCGCCTCCACGACCAGGAACAGCCAGAGGAACACGGGTACGCCGAGCAGCCGGACGAAGCTGATCAGGTTCGGCAGCGTGAGCACCCGGTCCGTGGCGGTCACGGCACCGTCCACCGCACGCGGACGTGCCGCCCGAGCCGGCCGACGCGACACCGAACCTCCCTCCGCAGCACGCTGCCGGTGCCCGCTCGGGCACCACGGTCAGTCGTGCGCTACCGGACCGGCGGGTGCCGGCGTCTCGGTGATCCCGGGCCGGGACCTCCCCCTGATGTGGTCCGGGTGGTCGACGGCCCGGACCGGCAGCCACTATATCGGGCGCTTTCCGGTGCCCGGTGGGGTGCGCGGGTTCCGGGTGTCCGGGCGTGTTGTGCGGTGGGTCACCACCGTTAAGGCATCCTAGGACACTAGTGGAGCCGTCGCCCGGTACGGCTCACGCGGTGCGCGCCGCCGTGTCGGCCGGTGAAGGCGAGGTCCCCGACGCCGCCGCCTGACCGAACGCCAGCAGCGCCAGCAGCAGCTCGTGCTGGGCGCGCGGCGGCATCCGGTCCAGCACCTCCTGCACCGCCCGGTGCCGCCGCTCCCGGACCTCCCCCAGCAGGGTCACCGCCGCGGCGGTGAGCACCAACCGCACCTCACGCCGGTCCCGCGGATCGGGGGTACGGCGCAGCAGGCCGGTGGCCTCCAGCCGGTCGCAGAGCCGACTCGCCGACGACGGCACCACGTCCAGCAGCTCAGCCAGCCCGTTGACGTTCGTCTCCGGCCGGTCCCTGATCAACGCGAGCACCCGTAGCTGGGTCGGCGGCACCGTCACCTGGTGACGCGAGGTCGCGGAATCGAGCACACCGACGAAGGCCTCGGCCGCGGCCTCGATCGCCACGGCAAGATTCGGAGGTCGATCCACCCGCTGTCCCCCGCGATTCTCCGCTGTCGTGTGTCGCTGACGGCCGATCATCGTTCGCGCCGCCCGCACCAGTCCAGGCACACGACGACGGCATCGTCACGGAGATCGGTGTCGGCATGATATGCGAACAGCTCGCGCATCACCGTACCAACCGCTTCCGGCGCCGGTTGCAACCGCGTCGAGCGCATCGCCCGGGCCATCGTCCGCTCACCGTAGGCCTCCTGGCCACCGGGTCGTGCGTCGTACACGCCGTCGCTGACCACGAAGAGGCGGTCGCCGGGCAGCAGGTCGAACTCCTGCACGGTGTACCGGGTCTCGGCGAACATGCCCAGCGGCAGCTGCTGCTCCAGGGCGATCCGCTGCACGGTGGTCCCCCGCAACCGCAGTACGCGCGGCGAACCGGCGTCCACCGCCCGGGCCCGACCGGTGGCGGTGTCCACCGACAGCAGCAACGTGGCCACGTGCCGGTCCCCCCGGTGCTGGTAGAACAGCGTGTCCGAGGCCAGTTCGGCCTGCTCCACCAGGCCACCGCCCGAACGCCGCGCGTTGCGGATGGCGTTGACGGTGAGCGCGGTGAGCATCGCGGCGGCCAGCCCCGTGCCGGCCCCGTTGAGGACGGTGAGGGTGAGCCGCCCGGGATCGACCGACCAGTCGAAGTGGTCACCGCCGACGCTGTACGCCGGCTCGAGCTGCCCGGCCAGCAGGAAGGCCTCGTCGGTGACGCTGCGCCCCGGCAGCAGGTCCCACTGCATCTCGGCGGCCATGCTCAGCCGTTCCCGACGGCGGGTGCGGCGGTACCGGTCGGTCTCCCGGTCGGCCGCCCGCAACGTGGTGGCCAGGTCGACGGCCAGGTCGGCGAGCACGTCCTGGGTCGGGCGGTCCGGGGTGTCGGTCAGCTCGACCAGGAGGACCCCGAGCCGCTCGCCCCAGACGGTCAGCGGCACCCACACCCGGCAGTGTCCGCCGTCGTGCGGGTCGAGGACCGGTTGCTGGCTGCTGAAGCAGCGCGGTGCGCCACCCTGGCCGCTGAGGGAACCGGCCGACAACTCCGGGTCGAGCACCGACCACAGCCCGCTGATCCGGTAGTCGGCCAGGAAGACGTCGACCCGCACGGCGGCGAGCACGGACCGCAGGGCCCGGTCGACGGCCTCCACCAGTCGGTCCGGTGCCGCCTCACGTAGCGCACGCGACATCGCTGCGAGCGCATCCGGCATGTGTGTTCCCCTCCGAGATTCTTGCTACAGGGCAAGCATCATACGGAGCGGTCGGCCCGCTCCGGTCCGGGGCCGGGCCGGACGACCACGCCCCGCCCCGGCCGCCGCGGCGCCCCTGGCCGGTGCCCGGTCGCGGTATCGGCCCGCCGGCCCCGACCGGCGGCGATACTGACGCAGGCGGGAGGTGCACGGGGTGGACTCGGCGAACGGCGCGGCGGTCGTGGTGGGCGTGGACGGCTCGGAGTCGGCGCTGCGCGCCGTCCGGCTGGCCGCGGCGGAGGCGATCCGGCGGCACCTGCCGCTGCGGGTGGTGCACGCCTTCATCTGGCCCCTGCTGCGGGTGCCGGTCGACCCGGTCGCCGGGAACCCGCCCGGCGGCGGGCTACGCCGCCAGGCGGAGAAACTGGTCGAGCAGGCGGTGGCCGCCGCACGGGCGGTCGACCCGGGCCTGCCGGTGACCGGTGAGATCATCGACGGTGAGGCCAGCGCGGTGCTGCTGGGCCGGTCCCCCACCGCGGCGACGATCGTGCTGGGCGAGCGGGGCCTCGGCGGGTTCACCGCCCTGCTGGTCGGCTCGGTGGCGATCCAGGTCGCCACACACGCCGGCTGTCCGGTGCTGGTCGCCCGGGGTGAGGAGCACGCCGGTGGCCCGGTGGTGGTCGGGGTCGACGGTTCGGCGGCCTCTCCCGCGGCGGTCGAGTACGCCGCCGCGCAGGCGTCCGCCCGGGGCGTCCGGCTGCGGGCCGTGCGCGCCTACACCCATCCGGCCACCCGCCGCCCGGGGGACATCCAACCCCTGGTGTACGACGAGGCCCGGCTGCGCGACGAGGAGGCACAGGCGCTCGCCGAGAGCCTCGCCGGGCTGGCCGAGCGCCACCCCGACGTCCCGGTGGACCCGGAGCCGGTGCCCGCCCGGCCGGTCGCCGCGCTGGTCGAGGCGTCCCGGCGGGCACAGCTGGTGGTGGTCGGCGCCCGGGGCCACGGCGAACTCGCCGGCCTGCTGCTCGGTTCGGTCAGCCACCGGGTGCTGCACCACAGCGCCTGTCCGGTCGCGGTGGTGCGCGCCCCCGGCCCGGGCCGCGACGGGACCGGGCCGGCGGTGGCCGGGTAGCCGGCCGGGCACCGCCCCGGCGGCCGACCGCGGACCGGGGCTCCCGTCGCCCACCCGAGGCCCGGCAGGGTGCCGCCCGGCCCGGATCGACCCCGGGCCGGGCGGCAGGTCGGGTGGTCGGCACCGCGCCGACACGGCGGCGGGGGTCAGCCCCGGTCGCTGTGGTCGTCGGCGCTCGGCCGGCCCGGACCGTACGGGGAGGCCTGGCCGCGCGGTGTCCGTCGACCCCGGTCCCCCGGCGAGGTGGACCGGTGGGCGGGGTGACCGGCGACGCCGGGCCCCTTGCTGTCCTGCACGGTCGCGTTGTTCCCGTCGCGCCGCATCTCGGGCTGCTGCACGTTCGTCACGGGTGTCTCCTTCCGGACCGACGGGCACGGTGCTCCGCGCCCGTCGGCGGGTTACCCGGCACCGGCGGGCGCATGCGGCCCCGGGTTGCCGTCACCGGACAGGGCTGAGGTGCGACAGGACGGGTACCACCAGGTGATGGGGGACGACCGCCGGGTGGCCCGGACGCTGTTGGACCGGCAGGGCCGCACCTACGCCGAGGAGGCCGGCATCACGCTGGCCGACCGGCCCGCTCCGCTGTACCAGCTGCTGGTGCTCACCACGTTGCTGAGCACCCGGATCCGGGCCCGGGTCGCGGTCGCCGCCGCCCGGGAGCTGTTCGCCGCCGGCTGGCGTACCCCGCAGGCGATGGAGGCGGCCGGCTGGCAGGAGCGGGTGGACGCGCTGGGACGCGGGCACTACCGCCGCTACGACGAGCGGACCGCGACGATGCTGGGCACCGGGGCCCGGCTGTGCCTGGAGCGCTGGCACGGTGACCTGCGACGGCTGCACCGGGAGGCCGGGGGCGAGCCGGCGGCGCTGCGGCGCCGGCTGACCGAGTTCCCCGGCATCGGCCCGACCGGGGCGGACATCTTCCTGCGGGAGGCGCAGACGGTCTGGTCGGACCTCCGCCCGTACGCCGACCGGCGCACCCTGACCGGCGCGAAGCGGCTCGGCCTGCCGGCCGACCCGCACGGGCTGGCCGGGCTGGTCGCCGGGCCGGACTTCGGGCGGCTGGCGTCGGCGCTGGTCCGGGTGGCGCTCGGCGAGGAGTCCGCGGGTGAGGTGACCCGGCTGGCCACGACGCCCCGCTGACCTGCCGTGCCGGGCCGCGGACGGCTCAGTCGACCGGTTTGTTGCCCGCCGGCTTGGTCAGGTGCCAGACGAGCAGGGCGGCCAACAGGGCCAGCAGCACCACCCCACCGGACACCCCGCCGTCGCCGGTGGAACGACCGGTCACCCCGAAGTAGATCACCGCCAGGCCGGCGAGCACCGCCAGGAACGTCCGTACTCCTCGGTCCTTCACGTCCCGCACGGTACGAGCGGAATCATCAGGAACCAGGCGTATCGGACATGGTTCCCCCGTCCGGGCGACGGGTGCCGACCCGCCGGGGACTGATCCACCGCCGCACCCGGCGGGTCAGACGGTCTCCAGGTCGTCCAGGGAGATCGCGTGCGTCATCAGCCAGCGGGCCAGCGCCGCCATGCCGAACAACCACAGCGGCGCGCTCTCGGTGGGGCCGTTGGTGGCGAAGATGGCGAACCGCAGGTCCGGTGCCCGGTAGGCCTCGATCCGCCAGCGATGGTTCCGGTCCCGCCAGACCGCCGAAGGGTCCATGGCGTCACGGTAGGCGACCCGGGGCCGGCGGGAGGGCGGTTCGGCAGCGCACCGGCGACCGGCGACGGGCCGGTCAGCCCGACCCGACCACCTCGCGGGCGTCGTCGGGCAGCCGACGGGTCACCCCCCGCCGGTCCAGCAGCTCCAACAACGGCACCGCCACCCGACGGGTGGTGTCCAGGGCCTGCCGGGCGGCGCTGAGGGTGAACGGCTGCGGGAGCCGGGCGAGCACCCGTACCGCCTCGTCGGCCGCGTCGGGCAGCAGCACCACGTTCTCCGCCAGCCGCAGCAGCGCGCCGGCCCGTACGGCGGCACCGACCTCGCGGGGCCCCAGTCCGAGAGCGGTGAGCCGGTCGGCCTCCGGAGCGCGGAACGGGTGGGCGGCGTACTCGCGGCGGACCCGGTCGACCGCGCGGGCCACCGGCTCGGGCAGCCCGAGGTCACCGACGCCGATCCGGCCGGCGCGCAGCGTCAACGGCGGCCGGACCAGCGCCTCCACCAGCGCCCGGTCGGGCAGGCCGAGCCGTCGCCGCAGCGCCTCCACCGGGGCTCCGGGCTCCAGGGGATGTGCACCGGCCCAGGCGGTCACCTCCTCGACCAGCCGGACGCCGAGCTGCCGCCAGTGCCCGGGGTCGGCCAGCCAGTCCCCGACGACCGGGGCGACGTCACCGGTGACCCCCATCCGGGTCAGCTCGCCGGCCCGCACGAGCCGGCGGCGACGCAGCTCCCCGGCCAGGTCGGGCCGGCCGTGCAGGCCGGTGAGGACGGCGGCGCGGGCGGCGGCGGCACCCCGGCGGGCCAGCGGCGGCGGTGCCACGTCCAGCACGGTCACCCCGCCGCAGACGTGGTGCCGGCCCGGATCCCGCAGCAGCGCCCGGTCCCCGACCAGCAGCGGCAGCGGACGGGCCAACCGCAGCCGCAGGGTGTCCCCGCCGAGCGGCCGGACCCGCGCCGGCACGGCCGCCGAGCCGACGTGCAGCGTCAACGTCGCCGGCAACTCAGCCGCCGGGTCACCGGCCAACCGCACGTCGAGCAGGTCGGTGCGGCCGAACGCGTCCGGGGTGAGCAGCGCGTCGCCCCGGCCGAGCCGGTCCCGGGGCACCCCGCGCAGGTTGACCGCCACCCGGGCCACCGCCGTCACCTGCTGCTCGGCCGCCCCGAGCCGGTGCAGGCCCCGGACCCGGACCGGCTCGCCGGTGGTGGCCAGTGCCAGCTCGTCCCCGACCCGCAGCCGGCCCCCGCCGAGGGTGCCGGTGACCACCGTGCCGCTGCCCCGGATGGTGAACGCCCGGTCGATCCACAGCCGCACCGGCTGGTCGACCTGCGGCGCGGGCAACCGGCCGACCAGCCGGCCCAGGGCGGCCCGCAGCTCCGGCAGGCCGACGCCGGTGACCGCGCTGACCGCCACCGACTCCACCGTGCCCAGCGACGTCGCCGCGAGGTGCGCGCGGGCCTGCGCCGTCGCCGGTCCGGGGTCGGCCAGGTCCGCCCGGGTCACCACCAGCAGGCCGTGCGACACCCCCAGCGCGTGCAGGGCGGCCAGGTGTTCGGCCGACTGCGGCATCCACCCCTCGTCGGCGGCCACCACGACCAGCACCGCCGGCACCGGCCCCACCCCGGCCAGCATGTTCGGCACGAACCGCTCGTGCCCCGGGACGTCCACGAAGGCGATCGTGCAGCCGGTGGGCAGGGTGGTCCAGGCGAAGCCGAGGTCGATGGTCATCCCCCGGCGGCGTTCCTCCGCCCACCGGTCCGGTTCCATCCCGGTCAGCGCCCGGACCAGGGTGGACTTGCCGTGGTCCACGTGCCCGGCGGTGGCGACGACGTGCATCTCAGTCGGCCGCCCGCAGCACCGCGTCGCGCAGCGTGCCGTCGGCGGTGGCCGGTACGCAGCGCAGGTCCAGCAGGAGCCGGCCCCGGACCACCCGGCCGAGCACCGGCGGGTCGCCCCGGCGCAGCGGTGCGGCGTACCGCTCGGGCAGGCTGAGCGCCCAGGAGTCCAGCTCGACGCCGGGTGCCCCGCCCCCACCGACCACCGCGACGCTGGGCAGCACCTCGGCCTTGCAGCCCTCGGCACCGAGGGTGTCCCGCAGCCGTTCGCAGCGGTCCCGCAGCCCGGCCGGGTCGGCGTGCAGGGCGTCCCGGGTGGGGGTGGTCGGCCCGTGCAGGGTGGCCGCCAACGCGGCGAGGGTCAGCTTGTCCACCCGCAGCGCCCGGGCCAGCGGGTGCCGGCGCAGCCGGTCGACCAGGTCGGCGTCGCCGAGCAGCAGCCCGGCCTGGGGGCCGCCGAGGAGCTTGTCGCCGCTGGCGGTGACCAGGTGCGCCCCGGCCCGCAGGGTGCCCGCCGCGTCCGGCTCGGCGGGCAGCAGCGGGTCGGCGGTGAGCAGACCGGAACCGATGTCGGCCACCACCGGCACGCCGAGGGTGGCCAGCTCGCCGACCCCGACGGCCGCGGTGAAGCCGGTGACCACGAAATTGGACGGGTGCACCTTGAGCACGAAACCGGTGTCCGGCCCGACCGCCCGAACGTAGTCGTCGCGGGTGGTGCGGTTGGTCGTGCCGACCTCGCGCAGCCGGGCACCGGTGCTGGCCAGCAGGTCGGGTAGCCGGAACCCGTCGCCGATCTCCACCAGCTCCCCCCGGCTGACCACGATCTCCCGGCCGGCGGCCAGCGCGGTCGCCGCGAGGACCAGGGCCGCCGCGCCGTTGTTGACCACGTGCACGGCGGCGGCGTCGGGCACCGCCGCGGCCAGCGCGGCCAGCGCGTCGCGGCCGCGGCGGGCCCGCCGACCGGTGTCCAGGTCCAGCTCCACGTCGGTGCAGCCGGCGGCGGCGACCAGCGCGTCGACGGCGGCGGCCGACAACGGGGCCCGGCCGAGGTTGGTGTGCAGCACCACCCCGGTGGCGTTGAGCACCACCCGGTGCCCCGGGGCGGACAGGGCGGCGAGTGCCGCGTCGCGGACCTGCCCGGGGGTGATCTCCCCGAGCCGGGCCCGCTGCTGGGCGCGGGTGACGGCGACCTTGACCCGGTCCCGGCCGAGGGTGGCCGCCGCGGCGGCCAGCCCGGGGTCGGCCAGCAGCACGTCGGTGCGCGGCACCCGCCGACGCGGATCGCCCGCCGCCTCACCCATGCGTGTCATCTCCCCCGGTGGTTGGCGGAGACGGACGGGAATCGAACCCGCCTGGCCCGGATCCCGGACCACACCAGCTTTGAAGGCTGGGAGGGGCACCAGCCACCTGAACGCCTCCGCCACCGAGTCAACCACAGGGCCGCCCGGGCGGCGTGGCGAGGTGTCAGACCCGCCCCGTAGGCGACGAGGTGTCAGACCTGGCCGGCCTCGCGGCGACGGATCCGGTCCCGCTGCGGCAGCACCGTGTACTTCGGATCCCGGGCCGAGGCCACTCCGCCGTGGAAGATGCCGAACCGGGTGGCCACCGAGGCCGCCAGCAGCGCCGCGCCGGACAGTGCGGACAGTGCCCGGCTGCGCCGGCCGGCCAGCGCGCCGACCACCCCGGCGGCGGTGAGCAGCCGACCGGCGCGCAGCAGCCGGCCCGCCGTGCCCAGCCGGTAGGGCTCGCTGAGCAGGCCCAGCCGGGTCTCCACCGCGTGCGCGCCCCACAGCTCCAGCGCCGCCCCGGCGACCGCCATCCGCCGGGCCGGCCCGGCCTGCGCGCAGGGCGCGGCGAGCAACCCCACACCGGCGCCGCTGGCCAGCGCGCTGCCCGCGAAGATGGTCGGCAGCTCCGGGTACGCCTCGTGCCAGGACGGCACGGCCGTCCCGGCCAGCAGCACCCCGGTGTACGTGGCCAGCGCCGGCGCGACGGCGGCGGCGGCCAGCCCGGCGGCCCGCCCGGTCGGCGGCAGCAGTCGCCGGGCCAGCCCCGACACGCCACGGTCCGGCAGCAGCCGGGCGACCTCGGCGACGGCGGCGAGCCCGGCGGCCGGTCCGTAGGCGGTGAGGATCCAGGTGCCCACCGACATCGGCGAGGTCGGTTTCGCCACCCGCAGCATGTGGTGGAAGCGCGCCGGCCGCCCCAGGTCGTTGACGAGGAAGTAGGCGCTGGCGGTGACCGCGCCCAACGCGGTGGCCCGACCGGCCCGCCGCAGCGCCGGCCGGCCGGTGAGCTGCCCGCCGGCGGCCAGCAGCGACGACCCGGCGGCGAGCCCGCCGGTGAACAGGTACGCCGGGATGTCCCACCGCCACACCGGGGCCTTGAGGATCGGCCGGCCGTAGTAGGAGGTGAACTCCGCCGCCGGGACCTGCAGCTCCTCGCCGCCGCGCCCACCCCGGCCCCGCCGCCTGCGCGCCACCGGCGGCTCGTCCCGGGGCGGTACGACCACCGGCGCGTCGGCAGCGTCGGCCGAACCGGGGGCTCCGGCCGGGTACGCGCCGTCGGCCGGACCCGCGCCGACCTTCGCCCCGTGGCCGAGCCGGGCCGAGGACCGCTGCGGCCGGAACGCACCGTCGGCCGCCAGCCGCTCGCGGAAGCCCCGGAACCGCTCCCCCACCGGCCTGCGGCCCACGCTCACGACGACCCTCCGACGAACGCGGCGACAGCCGCCGCCGTCATGGCCAGCGCGGCCAGCCCGGCCCGCCGCCACATCCTCGGCAGGTCCCGGGTGGTGACCACCGGGTCCGGCGGCAGGCCGTACACCTCGGGCTCGTCGAGGAGCAGGAAGAACGCGCCGTCGCCGCCGACGCCGTCGGTCGGGTCGTGCCCGTACAGCCGGGCCTGCGGCACGCCCCGTTCGTGCAGCGCGGTGACCCGCTGGGCGGCCCGCTCGCGCAGCTCGTCGAGCGGGCCGTACTGGATGGACTCGGTCGGGCAGGCCTGGGCGCAGGCCGGGGTCATGCCCGCGCCGAGCCGGTCGTAGCACAGCGTGCACTTCCACGCCCGGCCGTCGCCCCGGCGCTGGTCGATCACCCCGTAGGGGCAGGCGGAGATGCAGTAGCCGCAGCCGTTGCAGATGTCCTCCTGCACCACCACCGTGCCGAACTCGGTGCGGAACAGCGACCCGGTGGGGCAGACGTCCAGGCAGGCCGCGTGGGTGCAGTGCTTGCAGACGTCCGACATCATCAGCCAACGGAAGTCGGTGCGGGCCTCGACGCCGGTGCCCCGGCCGGGTGGCGCGGCCCCGGGCATCCCGAGGAACCGGGTGCCCGTGCCGCCGGCCCCACCGGCCGCCCCGCCGCCGGGTGCGGTGGCCGGGGTGGTGCCGCCGGACCCGGCGGTGGTCGGGTCGGTGGTGGCGGTGGCGACGTCGCCCGGGGGGACACCCGGGTTCGTGTCGCCGACGTTGCCGGTGCCGGCGGCGACCGCCGCCGACGCCGCGGCGGCCGACCCGCCCGTCGGGGTGCCGACGAACGGCGCGCCGCCGGGACCGGCCGGGACCGGCTGCTCGATGAAGGCCACGTGCCGCCAGGAGTTCGCGGTCAACGCGCCGGTGTTGTCGTACGACATGCCGAGCAGGTCGAAGCCGGACGCGGGGACGGCGTTCCACTCCTTGCAGGCCACCTCGCAGGCCTTGCAGCCGATGCAGACGCTGGTGTCGGTGAAGAACCCCATCCGGGGGCCGGCAGCCGTCCAGCCCGCGTCCGGGGCCGGATCGAGCGGGCCGTACAGGCTGTTGCCGTCAGGCATGGTCGGCACCCTTCTCCCGTGGCCCGTCGTCGCTGCGGCCCGCCGGCCGGCGGACCCGGGTCGTCACCGTCGGCGGGCGTTCGCCGGGCACGATCCCGGCCCGTCGACGGTAGTCCTCGACCAGGTCCCGCAGCGGCGGCCCGGTCGGCCGGCGGCCCGGCCGGATGTCGCAGGTGCCGACCTTGCTCTCCTGGATGAGCACGTTCGGGTCCAGGGTGATGCCGAACAGGTCGTTGGCCGAGTCGCCGGTGACCAGGCCCTCGTAGCCGAAGTGGTAGGGCAGCCAGAGCTGGTGGATCACCCGGCCGTCCACCCGCAACGGGGTGAGCCGGTCGGTGACCAGCACCTTCGCCTCGATCACCGCCCGGCCGCTGATCAGGTGCGCCCACCCGAGGTGGGTCAGCCCCGCCTCGCCGGCCAGCTCCGGGGACACCTCCACGAACATCTCCGGTTGCAGCTCGGCCAGCGGACGCACCGTCCGGCTCATCGCCCCGGCGGTGTGGTGCTCGGTGAGCCGGCTGACCGTGAACACGTACGGGAACACCTGGCTGTGCTCCTGCGGCGGGCTCGGGTTCACCGAGTTCACCGGATGGGCGTAGACCTTGCGGGTGGGGTTGGCCTGCTGGCCGTAGAGCGGATTGCGCATCGGCGACTCCGCCGGCTCGTAGTGCGTCGGCAGCGGACCGTCGAGCACCCCGCTCGGCGCGTACAGCCAGCCCTTGCCGTCGGCCTGCATGACGAACGGGTCGTCGCCGGCCAGCGCCGCCGGGCCGGACGCCCCCTGCGGCGGCCGGTACGTCGGCGGTTTCGTCCGCTCGAAGTCCGGCACGTCGTAGCCGGTCCACTCGCCGGCCTGCGGATCCCACCAGACGTACCTCTTGCGTTCGCTCCACGGGCGGCCCTGCGGGTCGGCCGACGCCCGGTTGTAGAGGATGCGCCGGTTGGCCGGCCACGCCCAGCCCCACTCGGCGGCCACCCAGTCCTGCTCGTGCCGGGACCGGCGGCGGGCCGCCTGGTTGACCCCGTCGGCGTAGACGCCGGAGTAGATCCAGCAGCCGACCGCGGTGGAGCCGTCGTCCTTCGCCTCGGCGAACGAGGCGAGCGGACGGCCGGTGGACACGTCGTAGCCGTTGATCTCGCGCAGCACCGCCTCGGCGCTCGGCTCGTCGTGCGGGCCGTGGGTGGGGTATTCCCAGGCCAGGTCGAGCAGGGCGCGGTCGCGCCGGTGGGGGGAGCCGGCCAGCTTCTCCCGCAGCCGCCGCCCGAGGTGGTAGAAGAACCACAGCTCGGAGCGGGCGTCACCCGGTGGCTCGACGGCCTTCTCCCGCCACTGCAACAGCCGCTGGGTCTGGGTGAAGGTGCCCTCCTTCTCCACGTGCGACGCGGCCGGCAGGAAGAACACCTCGGTGCGGCACTCGGTCGGGACGATCTCGCCGGTGGCCACCTCGGGGCCGTTCTTCCAGAAGGTGGCGCTCTCGATCATGAACAGGTCGCGGACCACCAGCCAGTCCAGGTTGGCCATGCCGAGCCGCTGTGCCCGCCCGTGCGCGGAGCCGACCGCCGGGTTCTGGCCGAGCAGGAAGTACCCCTTGATCTTGCCGTCGATCATGTTCAGCACCTGCTGGTAGGTGCCGTGGTCGCCGGTCATCCGGGGCAGGTGGTCGTAGCAGAAGTCGTTCTCCGGGGTCGCCGCGTCCCCCCAGTACGCCTTGAGCAGGCTCGCCGCGTACGCCCGCGCGTTGCCCCAGAAACCCTTCTGGCCGGGGTGCCGGATGCTGTCCACCCACTCGTCGAAGGTCGGGTGGTCGGCGTGGTGCGGCATCGGCAGGTAACCGGGCAGCAGGTTGAACAGGGTCGGGATATCCGTCGAGCCCTGGATGCTGGCGTGCCCGCGCAGCGCCATGATGCCGCCGCCCGGCCGGCCCATGTTGCCCAGCAGCAACTGGATGATCGCCCCGGTGCGGATGTACTGCACACCGACGCTGTGCTGGGTCCAGCCCACCGAGTAGACCAGCGCGCCGGTGCGGTCCCGGCCGGAGTTCTCCGTCCAGGCCCGCGCCAGCTCGAGGAACTTCTCCCGGGGGATGCCGCAGACCCGCTCGACCATCTCCGGGGTGTAGCGGGCGAAGTGCCGGCGCAGGATCTGGTAGACGCAGCGCGGATGCTGGAGGGTCTCGTCCCGCTCGGTCTGCCCGTCCACCTCCGCGCCGTGCGACTCGTGCCGCAGGCCGGCGGCGGTGTCCCGCTCCTTGGCGGTGTGCCCGCTGCCGGAATCCTGCTCGTGCCCGGCGTACTGCCAACTGGTCTGGGTGTAGCTGTCGGTGTTCGGGTCGTAGCCGGAGAACAGGCCGTCGCCGTCCTCGGTGTCGGCGAACTGCTCGCTGACGATCGTCGCCGCGTTCGTGTACGCCAGCACGTACTCCCGGAAGTCGAGTTCGTTGTCCAGGATGTAGCGCACCACCCCACCGAGCAGGGCGATGTCGGTGCCCGCCCGGATCGGCAGGTAGCTGTCGGCGACCGCGCTGGTGCGGGTGAACCGGGGATCGACGTGGAAGACCTTCGCACCGCGCCGCTTGGCCTCCATGACCCACTGGAAGCCCACCGGGTGGGCCTCGGCCATGTTCGACCCCTGGATGACGATGACGTCAGCGTTGGCGAGGTCCTGTTGGAAGTCCGTCGCGCCACCGCGACCGAAGCTGGCCCCCAGACCGGGGACGGTGGCGGAGTGTCAAATGCGGGCCTGGTTCTCGATCTGGAGCGCCCCCATCGCGGTGAACAGCTTCTTGATGAGGTAGTTCTCCTCGTTGTCCAGCGTCGCCCCGCCCAGGCTGGAGATGCCCAGCGTGCGGTGCAGCGGCCGGCCGTCGCTGTCGACGTCCTCCCAGGTCTGCTCGCGGGCGGCGAGGACCCGGTCGGCGATCATGTCGAGCGCGGTGTCGAGGTCGAGATCCTCCCACTCGGTGGCATACGGTCGGCGGTAGCGGACCGTGGTCTGCCGCAACGGGCTGGTGACCAGGCTCCTGCTGGCCGAGCCCTTCGGGCAGAGTCGTCCCCGGGAGATCGGGCTGTCCGGGTCGCCCTCGATCTGGGTGACCTGACCTTCGGAGACGTACACCCGCTGCCCGCAGCCGACCGCGCAGTACGGGCAGACCGAGCGGGCCACCCGGTCGGCGGTCTCGGTGCGGGCGGTCAGCCCGGCGGAGCGGCCCGACTGCGCCGCCGCGCCCCGGCCGAGCGGGTCGGTGCCGGTGAGCTGCCGGTAGACCGGCCAGCCCGCGAGGAACGTCCGCAGACCCACCGCCCACCTCCCTCCCGGGCATGATCCGACCTACTGAACATAGGCCAGCGCGGCGGAGGATGCGACCCGGGTGCGAGGATCTGCGCACACCGAAACGGCGCTGCCCCCGACCGGGCGGGTCGGGGGCAGCGCCGTATCACGGTGGCGGAGCGCCGGCATGCATGTCGCCTCTCGGCGCGTGGCGCAACGCGGCTCCAGCCGAACGGAACTCCGCGACGGCAATTCAGGTGAGGCCCGGGGACACTGGACACACCGACGCTCCTGCGGCAACGATACCCCACCCGGGGCTTCCCCGCCGCCCACGCGCCAAGCCCGCGACGGCACGGGCGCGCCGGGCGTCGCGTACCCGGGCGGGTCCGCGCGGCGTTACCCTGACACCATGCAGGCCACCCTGGCGACCGCCCACCTGGCCCGGCCGGGCCGTCCGGTGGTGGTGGCGCGCACCCTGGCGGAGCTGGCCGGTCCCACCGGCGGGGTGGTGGAGCTGCCGGTACGGCTGATGTGGAGCAGCGAACGCACCTTCGACCTGGCCGAACCGGACGACCTGCTCTGGTTGTACGAGAACGTGCTGCGGGAGACCACCCGCGCCGACGACCTGCGGGCGCTGGTCGACGGGCCGACCCTGCGCCGGGTGTGGCGACTGCTCAACCTGCCCCGCGGGGTACGCCAGGCCTGGGAGAGCCGGCACCGGGCGCTGCGCGCCGCGTGACCCACCTGCACGACTTCTACCGGGAGGTCGCCCGGGTCGCCCTCACCGCGGCCGGGCGGCACCGGTTCGTGCTCGGCGGCGGGGTGGCCTGGGCAGCGCACGGCCTGGTCACCCGCCCCACCGAGGACGTCGACCTGTTCGCCGACGTGGAGGGGGCCGCCGAGGCGGCTGCCGAGGAGGTGCGCGCCGCGCTGGAGCGGGCCGGCTACACCGTCGCGGTCGCCGATCCGGACAGCGACCTCGGTGCGCTGTTCGAGGGCTTCGACCGGGACATCCGGGACTTCGTGGTCGGCCGGGGCGACCGGCGGATCCGGCTCAGCCTTGCCCGGCTCGACCGGTACCGCTCACCGGTGGTGATGGACCTCGGACCGGTGATGGACGTCCGCGACCTGATCGCCAACAAGACCGCCGCCCTGGTCAACAGGCGGGAGGCCCGCGACTACATCGACGTGGCGGCCGCGCTGGCGCACTACCCGGTCGACGCGCTGCTGGCCCTGGCCCGGCAGGTTGACCCGGCACTGGCCGACGAGGACGTCCGGGCCGCCGGCCGCTACCTGGACCGGCTGCCGGACCGGCGGCTCGCCCGCTACGGCCTGGACCCGGCGCAGATCGCGCAGGTACGTCGCCGGCTGGCCGACTGGCCCCGCTGAACCCTGCCGCCGGACCGCCCGTACGCCGGACCGGGGCGCACCCGGCCCGGCGCGGGCGGGCAGCTCACTTCGTGAACCGGCCACCGGTGACACCGAGGATCTCCCCGGTGACGTAGCTGGACTCCTGGGAGGCGAAGAAGACGTACGCCGGTGCCAGCTCGGCGGGCTGCCCGGCCCGGCCCAGCGGGGTGTCGGTGCCGAACTGCGCCACCTTCTCCTCGGGCATGGTCGCCGGGATCAGCGGCGTCCAGATCGGGCCGGGGGCGACCGCGTTCACCCGGATCCCCTGGTCGGCGAGCTGCGCGGCGAGCCCCTTGGTGAAGTTGGCGATGCCCGCCTTGGTGGTGGCGTAGTCCAGCAGCGGCGGCGACGGGTCGAACGCCTGGATGGAGGTGGTGTTGATGATCGTCGCCCCCTCCTTCAGGTGCGGCACGGCGCTGCGGCAGAGCCAGAACATGGCGTACAGGTTGGTCTTCATCACCCGGTCGAACTGCGCGGTGCTGATCGCCGTGATGCCCTCGTCCTGGGCCATCTGGTAGGCCGCGTTGTTGACCAGGATGTCCAGCCCGCCGAGGTCGGCCACCGTCCGGTCGACCAGGTCGACGCAGTGCTGCTCGTCGGTCAGGTCGGTGCGTACCGCGACACCCTTGCGGCCGGCCTCCTCGATCAGCCGGACGGTCTCCCGGGCGTCGGCGTCCTCCTCGTCGCTGAGGTAGGAGACCACCACGTCGGCGCCCTCCCGGGCGAAGGCGATCGCCACCGCCCGGCCGATGCCCGAGTCGCCGCCGGTGATCAGGGCGCGCTTGCCGACCAGCCGGTCGCTGCCCCGGTACGACGTCTCGCCGTGGTCCGGGGCAGGGTCCATCGCGCCGGTCCGGCCGGGCGTCGACTGCTGCTGGGCCGGCTGGCCGTCCTGGTGGCCGTACTGGTCGGTCGGGTCCTGCGGGGTGTACTGGTCCTGGCTCACCGTGCGGCTCCCTGCCTGGTTTCGTCCGTTCTGGGTCTCCGCCTCACCTACCCCGAGGGGTAGGGCGGAAACAACCGGGCCGGGGGTCGCCGGACCGACGCGGAGATGACCGGCTGGGTGGGCACGGGCGAACAGTGGCGACCACTGTGGCAGGAGGGGCCGGCGGTGGCTATGGTGCGCAGCGGCGTCCACGAGGCGCCGCCTCCCCCATGGAAGGGCATCTCATGACCTCCTCCTCCGGCGCCTCGCGCCGCCGGCTGCTGGCGGTCGCCGCCGCCGCGGCGAGCGCCCCGCTGATCGCCGGCACCCCCGTCCGGGCGGCCGAGCGGAAGACCCCGACCGGTCCGAAGACCTGGGACCTGACCGTGCTGGGCACCTCGGACACCCACGGCAACGTCTACAACTGGGACTACTACCGCGACGCCGAGTTCGACGACAGCAAGCACAACGACGTCGGCATCGCCAAGCTGGCCACCCTGGTCAACCAGGTCCGCGCCGAGCGGCGGGGCCGGGCCACCCTGGTCCTCGACGCCGGCGACACCATCCAGGGCACCCCGCTGGCCACGTACTACGCCAAGCAGGAGCCGATCACCGTCACCGGCGCGACGCACCCGATGGCCCGCGCGATGAACATCCTGCGGTACGACGCCGTGACGCTGGGCAACCACGAGTTCAAC
The DNA here is from genome assembly GCF_900090265.1 of Micromonospora rifamycinica. Classification (NCBI taxonomy): domain Bacteria; kingdom Bacillati; phylum Actinomycetota; class Actinomycetes; order Micromonosporales; family Micromonosporaceae; genus Micromonospora; species Micromonospora rifamycinica. The sequence continues at coordinate 797,427 of NZ_LT607752.1, read as the reverse complement.
TACGGGCTGCCGCTGCTGGCGACCTGGATCGACCAGCTGGGCTTCCCGGCGCTGGCCGCGAACGCGGTGAACGCGCGGACCGGCAGGCCGGCGTTCCAGCCGTACGTGCTCAAGCGGGTCCGGCCCGGCGGCCCCGGCGGGCCGACGCTGACGGTGGGCATCCTCGGGCTGACCAACCCCGGGGTGGCCATCTGGGACAAGGGCAACGTCGAGGGCAGGCTGGTCTTCCCCGACATGGTGCAGACCGCCGCGAAGTGGGTGCCGGTCATGCGGCAGCGGGGCGCGGACCTGGTCATCGTCTCCGCCCACGGCGGCGACAGCGGCACCTCCAGCTACGGCCCGGAGCTGCCCAACGAGAACCCGGTGGCGTTGATCGCCCAGCAGGTCCCCGGCATCGACGCGATCCTCTTCGGCCACGCCCACAACGAGGTGGTCGAGAGGTTCGTCACCAACACCGCCACCGGCGCGCAGGTGCTCACCGCGGAACCGTCCAAGTGGGGGCAGCGGCTGACCCGGATGGACTTCACCCTGACCCGGGAGCGGGGCCGCTGGAAGGTCGTCGCCAAGGGCGCCACCATGCTCAACACCAACACCGTGGTCGAGGACCCGAAGGTGCTCGCCGCCGTGCGGGGCCAGCACGACAAGACCGTCGGGTACGTCAACACGGTGGTCGCCCGGTCCACCCGGGAACTGTCCGCCGCCGAGTCGCGTTACCGGGACACCCCGATCCTGGACTTCATCAACCACGTGCAGACCGAGGTGGTCACCGCCGCCCTCACCGGCGGCCCGTACGCGGCGCTGCCGGTGCTGTCGATCGCCGCGCCGTTCAGCCGCACCGCCGTCTTCCCGCAGGGCGACGTGCGGATCCGGGACGTCGCCGGACTGTACGTCTACGACAACACCCTGGAGGCGGTGGTGCTCACCGGCGCCGAGGTGAAGGCGTACCTGGAGTACTCGGCGAAGTACTTCACCACGCTGCCCGTCGGTGCGCCTGTCGACCCGGCGACGATCAGCGACCCGGCGGTGCCGGACTACAACTACGACGTCATCTCCGGGCTGGACTACGACATCGACGTCTCGCGGCCGGTCGGGCAGCGGATCACCCGACTGGTGCTGCCGGGCACCGACAGCCCGGTCGCCGCCGACGCGCAGTTCGTGGTCGCGGTGAACAACTACCGGCGCAGCGGCGGCGGGAACTTCCCCGGCATCGTCAAGACCCAGGTCTACAACGCGCAGCAGGAGATCCGCCAGCTGCTGATCGACTGGGCGCAGGCCCGGGGCACCATCGACCCGGCCGACTTCTTCGTGCCGAACTGGCGGCTGGTCCGCGCCGGGGTGCCGGTCTTCTGAAGCGGGGTGCCGGCCGACGGGTCCGGGGACGCACCCCGGCGCGTCGGCCGGTCGCCGGACGGGTCAGCCGCCCGAGCGGAGGTCCTGCTCGTACTGGCCGGGGGTGGGGTCGGGCTGGTAGCGGGGCGGGTCGGTCTCGGTCGCCGCCAGCCGGTCCTCGGGGCGTACCGGCGGTGGCAGCTCGCCGAAGCGCACGTGCCGCAGGAAGGCGTACTGCTCGTCGCTGAACGGTTCGGTGGGCTCACTCATGACCCACAGTGTGCGCCGGGCATCAAGGCCGGCGGGAGGGGTAACCGCGCGGAACCGTCGCCGACGAAAGGACCAACCATGCGCGCGGTACGGATGACCGCCCCCGGGGTGCTCGAACAGGTGGAGGTGCCCACCCCGACGCCCGGCCCCGGCGAGGTGCTGGTACGCGTCGGCGCGGTCGGCGCCTGCCACTCCGACCTGCACATCCTCGACGCCGCGCCGGGGGTGTTCCCCACCCCGCTCACCCTCGGCCACGAGATCGCCGGCACCGTGGACGCGGTCGGCGACGGGGTCACCGGCTGGTCCGGCGGTGACCGGGCCGCCGTCTACGGGATCATCGGCTGCGGCACCTGCCGGGGCTGCCTGCACGGCCGGGAGAACCAGTGCCGCACCGTGCCCGTCGGCGGAGTCGGGCTCAGCCGCGACGGCGGACTGGCCGAGTACGTGACGGTGCCCGCCTCGCGGCTGCTGCCCGTCGGTGACCTGGAGCTGACCCAGGCGGCGCCGCTGACCGACGCCGGGCTGACCCCGTACCACGCGATCGAGCTGGCCCGGCCGGCGCTGCGCCCCGGGACGACCTGCGTGGTGATCGGCATCGGCGGGCTGGGGCACATGGCGGTGCAGATCCTCGCCGCCACCACCGCCGTGCGGATCATCGCGGTGGACAGCGACGTCGCCGCCCTGGACCTGGCCACCCGGGTGGGCGCGCACCACGTGGTGCCGGCCGGTCCGGACACGGTCGACCGGATTCGGGAGCTCGTCGGCCCGGCGCCGGACGGCGCGGACGTGGTCGTCGACTGCGTGGGGGTCGACGCCACCCTGGCCACCGCCCGCGGCGTGGTCGCCACCGGCGGCCGGCTGCTGCTGGTGGGCCTGGGCGGCGGCACCCTGCCGGTACGGCCGGTCGCCGACGAGCCGCCCACCGTGCCGTTCGAGACCAGTGTGGAGGTCCCGTTCTGGGGCACCCGGGCCGAACTCCAGGAGGTGATCGCCCTCGGTCGGGCCGGGCTGCTCACCGCCGACGTGCAGACCTTCCCACTGGAGCACGCCCCGGAGGCGTACCGGCTGCTGCGCGCGGGCGAGATCCACGGCCGCGCGGTGATCGTGCCCTGACCCGCGGTCCCGCCGCCGGCAGCCGGCGGGTCAGCGGCCGGAGCCGGGCAGCGGCGGCCGGCCACCCCGGGCGGGCAGCCGGTCCAGCAGGGTCAGCGCGGCCCGCACCGGCGGCCGGTCCAGGGTCCGGTCGAAGCTCACCCGACCCTGGCAGAACCGGACGAACATCGCCCAGCCGGCCGGGGTCGCCAGGAAGGCGTGGCAGAGCTGCGGGCGACGGGCGAACACCGCCAGCAGCCGTCGACCGGCCCGCATCGACGGCACCAGGCGCTCGTGCACGTCGCGCGGGTAACGGTCCAGGTCACCGGCGGCGACCGCCGCGCCGGCCAGCGTCCCGGAACGCAGCGCGTAGCTGATCCCCTCGCGGGTCCACGGCTCCAGCAGCCCGGCGGCGTCCCCGGCGACCAGCACCCGGCCGTGGCGCAGCGGCGCGTCGTCGACCCGGCAGCGGGTCAGGTGTCCGGAGTCGTGCTCGGCGGGCACCCCGGCCAGGCCCAGCCGGTCGAGCAGGTCCCGCAGGTAGGCCCGGGTCCGGTCGCCCTCACCCCGGGCGCCGATCACCCCGACGGTGAGCCGGTCGCCCTTGGGGAAGACCCAGCCGTACGAGCCGGGGAACGGTCCCCAGTCCAGCAGCAGCCGCCCCCGCCAGCGGGCCGCCTGCGCCGGTGACACCGGCAGCTCCCGCTCCAGCCCCAGGTCCACCTGCCCGTAGCGGACCCCCACGTGCCGGGCGGTGATCCCGGCGGAGCCGTCCGCCCCGATCACCGCGCGGGCGGTCACCGTGGTGCCGTCGGCCAGCCGGACGCGTACCCGGTCGGAGTCCTGGTCGAGGGCGCGCACGGCGACCCCGCCGCGCACCTCGGCCCCGGCGGACACCGCCGCCGCGCGCAGCCGGTCGTCGAACTCCTCCCGGCGCACCATGGTCACCAGGGGGGTGCCGTGCCGGCGGGTGAAGGCCCGCCGGCCGTCCCTGGTGAAGGTCACCCGGTCGACCCGGTCGTGTGCCGGCACCTCGATCCGGCCGGCGACCACCGACAGCGAGGTGCCGATCAGGCCACCGCCGCAGGTCTTGTAGCGGGGGTGCACCGCCCGGTCCAGCACCAGTGTCCGCACCCCGGCGGCGGCGGCCTCCCGGGCCGCGCTGAGCCCGGCCGGCCCCGCGCCGACGACGACGAGATCCCAGATGATCATGTCAGCCAGCCTAGGGCACCGCCCCGGCCGGAGTCCCGCACGACCGGCCCGTCCGGCAGGCATCGTCGGGCCGTCAGCGGGTAAGCCGGACCGCCCGACCGGCCGGCCGGGTCGACGGCAAGGAGGGCGCCATGCAGCAGGTACGTCTGTCGGAGGCCGAGGTCCGCGTCTACGAGGCGGTGACCGTGCTGGAGACGCGCGGTCAGGTGCCGTACCCGGACCTGATCGCCGAGGAGGCCGGGCTGGCCCAGCAGGACGTCCACGCACCGCTGCGCCTGCTCACCGAGAAGGGCCTGCTGCACCGCGAGGACTCACCCCTGGCCGGGCTGGACTTCGGCCCGCGCTGGTGTGCCCGCCAGCCGGCGTGAGCGCCGACCGGCCCCGCCGGACGGTCACCCCGCCCGCCGGTTCGGCCCGTTCACCCCGGGGTAGCGCTGCGGCATGCCCGATCACCGGTCCGTACGCGATGATCGGTCCGTGCCCGATCGCCGTGCCGAGGTGAACCCGACCGACGACCGGCGTCGCTGGCAGGCCCTCGGGGTCGGCCTCGTCGCCGCGTTCATGACGCTGCTGGACGTCAGCATCGTCAACGTCGCCGTCCCGTCGATGGACCGGGCGTTGCAGGCCAGCCCCAGCGACCTGCAGTGGGTGCTGTCCGGGTACGCGCTGACGTTCGGCCTGGTCCTGGTGCCCGCCGGCCGGTTCGGCGACGCCCGGGGCCGGCGCAACGCCTTCGTGGTCGGGGTGGCCCTGTTCACCGTCACCAGCGCGCTGGCCGGGCTGGCCCAGTCCCCCGGCTGGCTGGTCGCCGCCCGACTGCTCCAGGGCGTCGCCGCCGGGATCGTCAACCCCCAGGTGACCGGCCTGATCCAGCAGCTGTTCCGGGGCGCGGAGCGCGGCCGGGCGTTCGGGCTGCTCGGCGCGACCATCGGCATCTCCACCGCCGTCGGTCCGCTGCTGGGTGGTCTGCTCATCCAGCTCGGTGGGGAGGCGCACGGCTGGCGGTGGGTCTTCTTCGTCAACGTGCCGGTCGGCGTGGTCGCGGTGCTGCTCGGCTGGCGGCTACTGCCCACCCGGGCCGCCGGTCGGCTCGACCGGCACCGGCTCGATCCGGTCGGCGTGCTGCTGCTCGGCACCGGCGTGACGTGCCTGCTGCTGCCCCTGGTGCAGCGGGAGCAGTGGCCCAGCCCGTGGAAGTGGGCGCTGATCCCGGCCGGGCTGGTGGTCCTGGCCGGCTTCGGGTTCTGGGAGCACCGGTACGGGCGCACCCGTACGCCCCTGTTCGACCTGGGGTTGTTCCGGCTGCGGTCGTACACCGTCGGCGCGGTGATCGCGCTCATCTACTTCGGCGGGTTCACCGCGATCTTCTTCATCTTCACCCTCTACCTGCAGAACGGCCTCGGCTACCGGGCGCTCGTCGCCGGCCTGGCGATCACCCCGTTCGCTCTCGGCTCGGCGCTGGCCGCCGCCCTGGGCGGTCGGCTGGTCACCCGGTTCGGCCGGCCGCTGGTCGGGATCGGGCTGGTCATGGTGCTGGTCGGGCTGGCCAGTGTGGTGCTCGTGCTGCGCGGCACCCCGCACGGGTCGGTGCCGCTGCTCACCGCGCTGCCGCTGCTGCTCGCCGGCCTGGGCAGCGGTCTGGTGATCACCCCGAACCAGACGTTGACCCTCTCCGAGGTGCCGGTGCCGCAGGCGGGCAGCGCGGCCGGGATGCTGCAGACGGGGCAACGCATCGGCTCGGCCGCCGGCATCGCCGCGGTCGGCGCGCTGTTCTTCTCCTCGTTGGCCGACACCGACGGCCAGTGGTCCACCGCGTTCCGGCACTCCCTGCTGCTGGCCATCGGCATCGTCGCGCTGGCCCTGGTCGCCGCGGCGGTCGACATCGTGCTGAACCACCGCGCCGCGCACCGCCGCTGAGCCCGGCCCGCCCCTGACGTCGGTGCCGGGCCGCGGTACCGACCAGACCCCGCCAACGACGGGGGAACCGTCGGCGAACACTCACCGCACGGGGCTGCGCACACACCGCAGCAACCGGTAGACACATAGACCATGACGAACACCCTCGACCGTCGTACCCTGTTGCGCCTCGCCGGTGCCTCCGCCGGCACGGCCGTCCTCGCCGGCACCACCCTGGCCGCGAGCGGTCCCGCCCACGCGGCGGCCGGCGCGTTCCGGCACGGGGTCGCCTCCGGCGATCCGCTGCCGGACGGCATCCTGCTCTGGACCCGGGTCACCCCCGTCCCGGAGGCGGTGCCCGGCTCCGGGCTCGGCCCCGACGTCGACGTCCGCTGGCAGGTGGCCACCGACCCGGACTTCGCCACGGTGGCCGCCCAGGGCGTGTCGCCGACCGGTCCGGCCCGCGACCACACCGTCAAGGTCGCGGTGACCGGGCTGGCCCCGGCGACGACGTACTGGTACCGGTTCGGCCACGGCGACGGGTGGTCGCCGACCGGGCGGACGATGACCGCCCCACCGCCCGACGCGGCGATCGACCGGCTGCGACTGGGGGTGGTGTCCTGTGCGAACTGGGAGGCCGGGCACTTCGCCGCCTACCGGCGACTGGCCGACCGGGGCGACCTCAACCTGGTCGTGCATCTCGGCGACTACCTCTACGAGTACGGCACCGGCGAGTTCGACGCCGGCGGCACGGTGGTCCGCCCGGTCGAGCCGAGGCACGAGGCCCTGACGCTGACCGACTACCGGATCCGGCACGGGCTCTACAAGACCGACCCGGCTCTCCAGGCGCTGCACGCCGCGCTGCCCTGGGTGATCACCTGGGACGACCACGAGGTCGCCAACGACGCCTGGTCGGGCGGGGCGGAGAACCACACCCCGGGCACCGAGGGCGCCTGGGCCGACCGGGTGGCCGCCGCGCGGCAGGCGTACCAGGAGTGGATGCCGGTGCGGATCGGCGCGGACGGGGCGATCTACCGGCGGCTGCGTTACGGCCGGCTCGTCGAGCTGTCCATGCTGGACCTGCGGTCGTACCGGTCACAGCAGGCCGCCGGCACCGCGGTGGACGACCCGGCGCGGACCATCACCGGCGCGGCCCAGCTGCGGTGGCTCTCCGACGGGCTGGCCACCTCGACGGCACAGTGGAAGCTGGTCGGCAACCCGGTGATGATGGCCCGGGTCGACCTGGGTTCGCTGCCGGCGTGGCTGCTCGGCCCGCTGGGCAAGCTGCTGGGGATCCCGCAGAACGGCGCGGTGCTCAACCCCGACCAGTGGGACGGCTACAACGCCGACCGCAACCGGCTGGTCGACCACCTGCGGGCGACCGGAACCCGGGACGTGGTCTTCCTCACCGGGGACATCCACACCTCGTGGGCCAGCGAGGTGACCACCCGGTCGACGGGGTTGACCGACCCGGCCGCCGCCGAGTTCGTGGTGCCCTCGGTGACCAGTGACAACGTCGACGACGTCCTCGGTTTGCCGGCCGGTAACGGGTTGAGCCTGCTCGGGGCGACCCTGCTGCGGTCGACGAACCCGCACGTGAAGTGGACGGAGCTGGACGGGCACGGCTACGGCGTGCTGGAGGTGACCCCGCAGCGCTGCCGGATGGACTGGTACCACCTGCTCGACCGGACCCGGGCCGACAGCGCGAGCCGCTGGGCCGCCGGGTTCTCGGTGGGCACCGGCTCGGCGAAGCTGCGCCGGGAGGACGCCCCGGCGTGACGTGCCGACGCCGACCGGCCGGTCCCCGGGCGGGGGCCGGCCGGTCGGTCGGTGTCGGTCACCAGTGCTGCTGGACGAGGTCCGCGGCCTGCTGCTCCCACTGCGCGTACGCGTACGGGTAGGCCGAGACCTGCACGGTCTGCGCCGCGGCGGTCAGCGGCAGGTCCCGCCAGCCGGGGACGTTCTTCAGCGCCTCGAAGAACGCCCGCGAGGCGTACCGCGGGTCGGTGATCTGCTCCGGCGTGCCCCAACCCGACGACGGGCGCTGCTGGAACAACCCCTGCGAGTCGTGGTCGTTGTACGCGCCGAGGTGCCCCAGGTTGTACAGCTTCGACTCCTGCAGCGAGGTGGCGACGCCGATCACCGCGCCGCGCTCCCCCACCCCGGTCCGCTTGGCCTCCGCGATGATCGCCTTGGCGTTGGCGACCTGCGCGTCGTCCAGCGGGACGCGGGACTGGGCGCCCTCCAACCCGTGCGGGACGAGGTCCTCGGTGCGCGGCTTGCCGGCGGGGACGTCGGCCGTCGGGCTGCCCATGGTCAGCCCCGACTCGGCGGGGCGGCTCTCCCGGCTCTCCCGGCTCTTGCCGGTGGCCAGGTCGATCGCGGCGCGGGCGCCCTCGTGGGGCCCGGTGGTGAGGGGGGCGGCCACGGCCGCCGGGCCGAACGCCAGGCCACCGAGGGCGGCGACGCCGGCGATGCTCAGTGCGGTCCTGCGGTCCTTCGCGATGGCCGGGAGCCATCGAGTGAAGTCCAGCTTCACGATGGTTGCCCTTTCGATCGTGGCGACCACGCTCCGGGGTGAGCGGGCCTCGGGGGATCTACCGCGCCGGGCGTAGGTGTGCCGACCGGCGTATGGGGGACACAACCAGCCGGCCTTGTCGGGCATTCCGGAAACGTGGCTACCGCCCCGGGCTGTGGTCCGGGTCACCGGCAGGCCGCACCCGACGCTGCATACCGAACAAATCACCCAGGTCGCCCAGCAGGGCGCGGTCCGGCCATCCGGCTCGGTCGGGCCGTTCGCGCGGGAGTCAGGGTGGCGGGCCGGGCGGCGGCAGGCCCGTCGGGCGGACGGAACCGCGCCGGGTTCAGCCGTCGGTGCCGAAGTCGTCGGCGGTGGACCGCTCGTCGAGGTCCCGCAGCTCCTGGAACACGGTGAGCTGAAGGCCGGCGGGCGCGTCGAGGCGGGCGTTCAGCGAGTGCCAGGGGGTGACGGTGGGCGGGGCGACCTCGGTGGCCCCGGCGGCGACCAGCCGGCCGGTGACGGCGGCCGTGTCGTCCACCTCGAACGCCAGCCGGAGCCTCGGGGCCACCTGACGGCCCACCTCGACGTCGTCGATCATCCGCTTCTGCGCCGGGTTGGCGATCTCCAGGGTGGCCCGGCCCGCCTCCAGGATCACCACCCGGGCGTCACCGGCACCGGAGTACGCGGCCTGCTCGGGCAGGCCCAGGGCATCCCGGAAGAAGGCCACCGCCGCGTCGTAGTCCTCGGCCTCCACCACCAGGCGCAGCTGTCGTACGCCCCGGGGGCGGTCGTCGTCGGTCACCCGGTCGATCCTAGGCCGCGGGGCCGGGCGGCGGATGCCGCCCGGCCGGGGGCCGGCCACTCCCGGAGGTGGGGCCGGCCCCCGGCCGGGGCGGTTCGGTGGCCGGGGCGGTTCAGTGGCCCCGGGCGAGCCAATCCTGCAGGTGCGGGGCCTCCGCGCCGATGCTGGTGTCGTCGCCGTGCCCGGTGTGCACCACGGTGTCCGCCGGCAGGGTGAGCAGCCGGGTGCGGATCGACTCGACGATGGTGGCGAAGTCGCTGAACGACCGGCCGGTCGCCCCCGGGCCGCCCCGGAACAGGGTGTCGCCGGTGAACACCACGCCGAGCGACGGGGCGTGGAAGCTGCACGCGCCGGGGCTGTGGCCGGGGGTGTGCAGCACCCGCAGGACGGTGTCGCCGACGGTGATCTCCTGCCCGTCGGACAGCCCCCCGTCCGGGGCCAGACCGGGGTGCACCAGGTCCCACAGCACCCGGTCGTCGGGGTGCAGCAGGACCGGTGCGCCGGTGACCCTGGCCAGCTCCGGGGCGACCCGGACGTGGTCGTCGTGGGCGTGGGTGGCCAGGATCGCCACCACCCGGCGGTCGCCGACGACCCGGCGGATCGCCGCCACGTCGTGCGGGGCGTCGAACACCACGCACTCGGTGTCGTCGCCGACCACCCAGATGTTGTTGTCGACGTCGAAGGTCTGCCCGTCGAGGGAGAACGTGCCGGAGGTGACGGCGTGGTCGACCCGGACGGTCACGGGAACACCACCACCGACCGCAGCACGTCGCCGTCGTGCATCCGGTGGAACGCCTCCTCCACCTGGTCCAGGGCGATCTCCTCGGTGACGAAGGCGTCCAGGTCGAGCCGGCCCTGCAGGTAGAGCTGGGTGAGCAGGGGGAAGTCCCGGCTGGGCAGGCAGTCGCCGTACCAGCTCGACTTGAGCGCGCCGCCCCGGCCGAAGACGTCCGGCAGCGGCAGCTCGACGGTCATCTCCGGGGTGGGCACCCCGACCAGCACGACGGTACCGGCGAGATCCCGGGCGTAGAACGCCTGCTTCCAGGTCTCCGGCCGGCCCACCGCGTCGATCACCACGTCCGCGCCGAAGCCGCCGGTGGCGGCCCGGATCGCCGCGACGGCGTCCTCGGTGGAGGCGTCCACGGTGTGGGTCGCGCCGAACCTGCGCGCCCAGTCGAGCTTGCGGCCGTCGGTGTCCACCGCGACGATCGTGGTCGCCCCGGCCAGGACCGCCCCGGCGACCGCCGCGTCGCCGACCCCGCCGCAGCCGATGACGGCCACCGAGTCGCCCCGGGTGACCTGCCCGGTGTTCATCGCCGCGCCGAGGCCCGCCATCACCCCGCAGCCCAGCAGCCCCACGGCGGCGGGCCGGGCCGCCGGGTCGACCTTCGTGCACTGGCCGGCGTGCACCAGCGTCTTCTCCGCGAAAGCGCCGATGCCCAGGGCCGGGGTCAGCTCGGTGCCGTCGGTGAGGGTCATCTTCCGGGCGGCGTTGTGGGTGTTGAAGCAGTACCACGGCCGGCCCCGCCGGCAGGCCCGGCACTCGCCACAGACCGCCCGCCAGTTGAGCACCACGAAGTCGCCCGGGGCGACCTCGGTGACCCCCTCGCCCACCTGCTCCACCACCCCGGCCGCCTCGTGGCCGAGCAGGAACGGGTAGTCGTCGTTGATGCCGCCCTCGCGGTAGTGCAGGTCGGTGTGGCAGACCCCGCAGGACTGCACCCGCACCACCGCCTCGCCGGGCCCCGGGTCGGGCACCACGATGGTGGTGACCTCGACCGGAGCGCCCTTGCTCCGTGAAATGACGCCCCGGACTTCCTGGCTCACGCTGTGTCCTCCCTGGTTGCCGGCCCGACGGCCGGATGGTCCGCGCCCACCGCCGAACCTACCGCGATCATGCCGCCCGCCCCATCGGTCCGCCGGACTCGCCGCCCGCCGGCCGGTCGCCCCCACCGTCGGGCCGGTCCCGGTGGGGTCCGGCCCCGCCGCCCGGCCCGCTGTCGGACCCCCGGCACGACGACGGGCGGCGTTGCGGTACCGCAGCACCTGGACCGCGCCCAGCGCCCAGAGCAGGTACTGCACGGCGAACGCCCACCGGAACGCGGCCAGCGGCGGGGCGGTCGCACCCGCCGGGGTGGTCAGGTCGAGCACCACCCCGATCGCCAGCACCAGTACGATCGAGGCGACGAACCCGCCCACGTTGACGATGCCGGTGGCGCTGCCGATCCGGTGCACCGGGTTGAACGTCCGGGCGTAGTCGAAGCCGATCACCGCGCCCGGGCCGTTGAGGGCCAGCACCAGCACCAGGACCACCAGCAGCCAGTGCGGGGAACGCCCCGGCCAGGCCAGCACTACCGCCCACACCCCGGCGCTGGTCCCGGCAACCGCGAACACCAGCACCGACCGGTGGAACGGGTGCCGGGCGCACAGGTAGGCGACCAGCGGGCCGGCGAGCAACGCCCCGACGGTCATCAGAGTGAGCAGGGACGCGGCGACGGTCGGCGGCAGTCCCTGCCCCTGCACCAGGAACGGGTAGCCCCACAGCAGCGCGAAGACCGCCCCGGAGAACTGGGCGACGAAGTGCGACCACAGGCCCAGCCGGGTGCCCGGCTCGGCCCAGGCCGCGGCAAGCTCCCGGCGTACGGTGGCCAGCGCGGGGATCGCGGTGACACCCGGCCCCACGTGCGGGGCGTCCCGGACGACGACCAGCACCAGCAGCACCGCCGTCGCCCCGAACCCGGCGGCGACCAGGAACGCCGACGTCCAGCCGGCATGGTGCAGCAGTGCCACCAGCGGCACCGCGCCGAGGATCGCGCCGACCTGACCGAAGGTGCCGGTGAGCTGCACCAGCAGCGGGTTGCGCCGGCCCGGGAACCAGAACGCCACGATCCGCAGCACGCTGATGAAGGTCATCGCGTCACCGAGGCCCACCAGCACCCGGGCGGCGACCGCCAGCCGGACGTCGGTGGCGACGGCGAAGCAGAGCTGCCCGGCGACCATCAGCGCGCCGCCGGCCAGCAGCAGCCGGCGTGAACCGTAGCGGTCGAGGAGCACCCCGACCGGGATCTGCATGGCCGCGTACACGGCGAGCTGGGCCACCGAGAACACCGCCAGCGCGGAGGCGTTGATGGCGAACCGGTCCGTGGCCTCCACCCCGGTCACCCCCAGCGAGCTGCGGTGGAACACCGCCGCCAGGTAGGCGTTGACGGCCACCGCCCAGACCAGGGCACCCCGGCGCGCGGATCCGGGCACGCCGCTCACCGCCGGGCCGCCGCGCCCACCCCGAACGGCGGCCGATGGCCACACCCGACGGCCGCCCGCGTCGACGTACTGCGATGCGTCATACCGCCATGGTGCGGCTCCCGGCCGCCGGTCGGGGGAAGCGGGTGCGCCGCCGGTGGCCCGGACCACTGCCGGACGGGTCCGCCGGTGGCCCGGACCACTGCCGGCCGGGTCCATCCCGGCGGATCGGGCACCGACCGCGCGGGCCACCACCGGAGATCACGCCGCCGACCGACCCCGCCACGCGCGGTGACCGGACGACTGGGCACAATCGACTCATGTCTCCCCGCCGGTGGCTGCTCGCCGACCAACTCGGGCCGCACTTCCTGGACGACGACCGCCAACCGGTGCTGCTGGTCGAGGTCAGCGAGCTGTTCCGGCGGCGGCGGCTGCACCGGCAGAAGGCGCACCTCATCCTCAGCGCCCTGCGCCACCGCGCCGCCGAACTCGGCGACCGGGCGGTGCTGCTGCGTGCCGGCACGTTCCGCGAGGCCCTGGCGTCGGTCGACGGCCCGGTCGAGGTCTGCCACCCGACCACCCGGGCGACCCTCGACTTCGTCCGGTCCGTCCCCGGGCTGACCGTCCTGCCGCCCCGGGGCTTCATCACCGACCGGGCCGACTTCGCGGGCTGGGCCGACCGGCCCCGGCGCGGACAGCTCCGGATGGTCGACTTCTACCGGTGGGCCACCCGGCGGCACGGGGTGCTCACCGGGCCGGCGCCGGCCGGACGCGAGGACGTCACCCCCACCGGCCGCACCCTGGACGTTCCGCCCCCGCCGCCGGTCGTCGAGGACGACATCGACGCCGAGGTCCGCGCCGACCTGGACCGGTGGGAACGCGACGGGGTCCGGTTCGTCGGCCGGGACGCCCCCCGCACCCACCCGGCCAGCCACGCCGAGGCGGCGCAACGGCTCGACCACTTCCTGCGGCACCGGTTGCCCGAGTTCGGCCGCTACGGGGACGTGATGAGCGCCGAGGACCCGGTCCTGGCGCACGGCCTGCTCTCCTCCTCGTTCAACCTCGGACTGCTCGACCCGGGGGTGGCCGTGCGCGGCGCGGAGGCGGCGTGGCGGGCCGGCGACGCCCCGCTGGCCTCGGTGGAGGCGTTCGTCCGGGGGGTGCTCGGCTGGCGGGAGTTCCTCTGGCAGCTCCACTGGTACGCCGAGCCACCCCGCCCGGGCCTCGACCGGCTCGCCGCGACCGAGCCGCTGCCGCAGTGGTTCGTCGACCTGGACGCCGACGCGGTGGAGGCGCGCTGCCTCGCCGACGTGCTCGCCGGGGTCCGCGACCGGGGCTGGGCGCACCACGCCCAACGGCTGCTGGTGCTCGGCAACTACGCGTTGCAGCGGGGCTGGCGGCCGACCGAGCTGGTCGACTGGTTCCAGCGCAGCTTCGTCGACGGCACCGGGTGGATCATGAACACCACCGTGCTCGGCCTGAGCCAGCACGCCGCGCTCGCCCGGGTGGACACCCGACCGTACGCCGTGGACGGACGGTACATCGACGAGATCAGCGACTACTGCACCGGCTGCCGCTACCGGCCGGACCGGGAACTCGGCGACGACGCCTGCCCGTACACCGGTGGTTTCGCCGCGTTCCTGCACCGCAACCGGGAGACGCTGGGCGCCGATCCGCGGCTGGCCGCCGAGCTGGCCGCCCGGGACGACCCGGAGCACCGGGAGGCGGTGCTGGCCCAGGAGGAGAAGCGGGGCAGCAGCGCACCCTGACCCCTCCCGGCGGACCGCTCAGGCGACCTCCCCGGTGGGCAGCTCGGCGGCGGCCGGCGCACGGGTGGCCGGGGCCGGCCGGCCCGGGCCGCCCGCGAGGCGGATCCCGACGGCGAGCAGCCGGCCGTAGGAGCCCGGCGCGACCCGGGCCAGCAGATCGGGCAGCGTCGCCGACCAGCCGATCAGCACCCGGCCGCGCCGCCGCCGCACCCCACGCAGGATCACCTCGGCGGCCCGCCCGGGCGGGATGGACAGCAGCCTCTCGAACTGCCGCCGCGCCGCCTCGAACTCCTCCCGGGCCACCCCACTGCCGATCCGCGCGTGCCGGGCGATCCGGGTGGCCACCCCACCCGGGTGCACCGAGGTCACCCCGATCCCCTCGTCGACCAGCTCGTGCCGCAGCGCCTCGGTGAAACCCCGCAGGGCGAACTTGCTGGCCGCGTAGGCGGTCTGCCCGGCCGGGGCGATCAGGCCGAACAGGCTGGAGACGTTGACCAGGTGCGCGCCGGGCTCGGCCCGCAACGCCGGCAGCAACGCGTGGGTGAGCTGCACCGGAGCCCGGAAGTTGACGTCGATGACCCAGTGGAACTCGTCCACGGTGATCTCGTCGAACCGGCCACCGAGGGCCACCCCGGCATTGTTGACCAGCAACCGGATCCGGGGATGCCGGGCCCGGATCTCCTCGGCCACCCGGGCGGTGGCGCACAGGTCGGCCAGATCGACCAGCCGGGTCTCGACCCGGCGGGCCGGGTGGGCGGCCCGGACCGCGGCGGCCACCGCGTCCAGCCGGTCGCCGTCGCGGTCGAGCAGGACCAGGTCGCTACCCCGACGGGCCAGCCCGTGGGCCAGCGCCTCACCGATGCCGCTCGCGGCGCCGGTGACCACGGCGGTCCCGGCGGTGAAGTCGAAGCTACGCACGCGGGTCTCCTTGCTGCGGGGGGGGGCGGGACGAATGTCGTGCCGGCTCAGCCGGCCGGGGCCCGGCGGTCGCCCGCGAGAAGCGCACGCCCTCGTCGACGAGCCGGCCGTGCCGCATCAACAGCACGTCCCGGGGGTAGTTCTGGTGCAGCCGCCACGGCGCCCGCGCCCCCTGCCGGGGCAGCGTGTGCAGGCTGCGCAGCACGTACCCGGACCGCAGGTCGATCAGCGGCGACAGCTCGCCGTCGGGCGGCGCGACCGGGGTGACCACCTGCTGGCCGGTGGCGTCCAGGTGGCGCAGCAGCCGACAGACGTAGCTGGCGACCAGGTCGGCCTTCAACGTCCAGGAGGCGTTGGTGTAGCCGATGGTCAACGCGAAGTTCGGCACCCCGGAGAGCATCATCCCCTTGTACGCCACCGTCCGGCCCAGATCGACGTCGGTACCGTCCACGGTCAGGGTCATCCCCCCGAGGGCCAGCAGCCGCAGCCCGGTGGCGGTGACCACCACGTCGGCGGCCAGCTCCTCGCCGGAGCCGAGCCGGACACCGTCGGGGGTGAACGTCTCGACGGTGTCGGTGACCACCGAGGCCCGGCCGGCGGCCAGGGCCGCGAACAGGTCACCGTCGGGGGCCACACAGAGCCGCTGGTCCCAGGGGTCGTAGCGGGGCGAGAAGTGCCGGTCCACGTCGTAACCGGCCGGCAGCCGCCGCCGCGCCGCCCGGAGCAGGAACGACCGCGCCAGCCCCGGCGCCCGCCGGCTGAGCCGGTAGCTGACCGCCCCGGACAGCACGTTCTTGCCCCGCACCACCGGGTACGCCAGCCGGGCCGGCAACCACCGGCGCAGCGCGTCGGCCAGCCGGTCCCGGGACGGCAACGCGAGGACGTACGTGGGGGAACGCTGGAGCATGGTCACGTGTCCGGCCCGCTGCGCCAGCGTCGGCACCAGGGTCACCGCCGTGGCGCCACTGCCGATGACCACCACCCGCCGGCCGGTGACGTCGAGGTCGGCGGGCCAGTGCTGCGGGTGCACCACCCGCCCCTTGTACCGCTCGGCACCCGGGAAGTCCGGCGTGTACCCCGCGTCGTACCGGTAGTAGCCGGTGCAGGCGTAGAGGAAGTCGCAGGTCAGCACCACCTCCTCGGCGGTGTCCTCGCGGCGGGCGTGGACCGTCCACCGGGCGGTGGCGCTGTCCCACCCGGCGCGCAGCACCCGGTGGCGGAACCGGATGTGCTCCTCGACGCCGTACCGGCGGGCGGTGTCCCGGACGTAGCGGCGGATGGCGTCGCCGTCGGCGATGGCCTTCGGGTCGGTCCACGGCGCGAACGAGTAGCCGAGGGTGAACATGTCCGAGTCGGAGCGGATGCCCGGATAGCGGAACAGGTCCCAGGTGCCGCCGATCGCCCCGCGCGCCTCGAACACCGTGTACGTCCTGCCCGGACACTCGCGCCGCAGGTGGCAGGCGGCCCCGACACCGGAGAGCCCCGCACCGACGATGAGCACGTCGACATGCTCGGTGGCCATCGCATCCTCCGGGTCCGCGGCGGTGACCGGACCATACCCCGCGCCGCGCGTGCCCCGCACCCGTCCCGACCGGTGCCTCCCTCCCCACCCGGGCCAGCAGCACCGGGAACCCGCGCGACGGCACCGGCACCGGGCGGCGGACAATGGCCGCGGGCACCCGTCCGGGGCCACCGCCCGGCACCGGACCCGACGACAGGACGGGGAGACGACGGACACCATGGCGGAAACCACCGGGTTACGCGGCGACTGCGCCCGCTGCATCGGGCTGTGCTGCGTCGCCCCCGCCTTCGCCGCCTCCGCCGACTTCGCCCAGCACAAACCCGCCGGCCGCCCCTGCCCCCACCTACGCACCGACTCCCGCTGCGGCATCCACGACGAGCTGCGGGAACGCGGCTACCCCGGCTGCGTCGTGTTCGACTGCTTCGGTGCCGGCCAGCGGGTCAGCCAGGTCACCTACCCCGGGCGGGACTGGCGCGACGACCCGGACACCGCCGCCGGCATGTTCGCCGCCTTCACCGTCGCCCGGCCGCTGCACGAACTGCTCTGGTACCTCACCGAGGCGCTGGCCCTCACCCCGCCCGGCCCGCTACGCGACGCGCTGAACGCCGCCCGGGACGCCACCGACACCCTGGCCGCCGGCACCCCCGAGGAGCTGGCCGCGGTCGACGTGGACGCCCACCGGGGCCGGGTCAACCCGCTGCTCTCCGCGGCCAGTGACACCGCCCGCGCCGGCACCGGCGGGGCCGACCGGCGGGGCGCGATGCTGCTCGGCGCGGACCTGCGCGGCGCGGACCTCACCGGCGCGAACCTGCGCGGGGCCTGCCTGGTCGGGGCCGACCTGCGCGGAGCGGACCTGCGCCGCGCCGACGTCACGGGAGTCGACCTGCGCGGGGCCGACCTACGCGGGGCCGACCTGTCCAGCACCCTGTTCCTGCACCAGTCCCAGCTCGACGCGGCCCGTGGCGACCGGCGCACCGCCCTCCCCGGCACGCTGCGACACCCCGGGCACTGGACCGGGCTGACCCTCACCCCGGTCCGGCCACCCGCCGCCCGCCCCGCCGGCCCCACCCGCCGCCGGCCGCGCCGCTGAGCTCGGCGCACGCCGCCGGGCCGGCGACACGACCCGCCGACCCGACGCCGATGGAACGACCCGGCGGGCCGGCCCACGACACCACCCGCCGACCCGGTGGCCGCCCGGCGCGGTGCGCGGGTTTGCGGCGCGGCCTGGCGGGCAGGAAGACGGCTATGACCGAGCAACCGCGCACCGACCGGGCCGACACCGACGAGCCGGACGGCGTGCCGGCGTACGAGGCGTCGCTGCGCCCACCGGGTGAATCGCTGGGCGACGGCGGGGACACCGGCGACGACTTCGCCGACCTGCCCGCCGAGGAGCACCTGTCGGCCCGCGACACCAGCCGCGCCGGCTACGACGTGACAGCGGTCTCCGGCGCGGGCGACCCCGCCGAGGAGGAGGCGGCCCACCCGCCCACCGAGTAGCCCGTGCCACCGCCCCGGTGCCGGTCGGCGACGGTACGGACCGCCCTCAGCGGGCCGCGCCGGCCGCCGACCGTGCCCGGGTCATCCCCCGGTTGGCCAGCGCGTCGGCGCGCTCGTTCTCCGGGTGACCGCTGTGGCCCTTCACCCAGTGCCAGCTCACCTCGTGCCGGGCGCACGCCGCCGCCAACCGCTGCCACAGGTCGGCGTTCTTCACCGGCTGCCGGGCCGCGGTACGCCAACCGTTGCGCTGCCACCCCGCCAGCCAGCCGGTGATGCCGTTGCGGACGTACGTGCTGTCGGTGTGCAGCCGCACGGTGGCCGGCCGGGTCAACGCCTCCAGCGCCTCGATCGCGGCGGTCAGCTCCATCCGGTTGTTGGTCGTCGCGCCGGCCTCACCACCGCACAACTCCCGCTCGTGCCCGCCGTAGCGCAGCAGCACACCCCACCCGCCCGGCCCGGGATTGCCACTGCACGCCCCGTCGGTCCAGATCTCCACGACCCTGCCGGCCGCCGCGTCCACCATGCCGCCGAACCTACCGGGGCCGGGGCACACCGGATCCACCGCCGGGGCGGCGGGTCGCGGCGGCACCGGCGGCCGTCGCGCCGATCCCGGCCGGGCGGAGAAACCGGCGGCGGCATCCGGCGGCGCCATGGCAGAGTGCACCACCATGACCGACACCGGGGCAGGGCTACGGGCCGAGGTACGCAGCACCGTCGACGCGCTGGTCGACTCGGGCCGGGAGGCCGGCGTGCAGGTGGCGGCCTACCGGCACGGCCGGCTGATCGTCGACGAAACCGCCGGGACCGCCGACTCCGCCACCGGACGACCGCTGACCGCCGGCACCCCGATCTTCAGCGCCTCCACCGGCAAGAGCCTGACCAGCACCGTGGTGCATGTGCTCGCCGAACAGGGCCGGCTCGACTACGACCTGCGCCTCGCCGACGTCTGGCCGGAGTTCGCCCGGCACGGCAAGCACACCGTCACCCTGCGGCACGTGCTCACCCACACCGCCGGGGTGCCGGCCCTGCCCGCCGACGTCACCCCGGCCGACTTCACCGACTGGGACCGGATGTGCGCCCTGGTCGCCGACGCGGTGCCCCGCTGGGCGCCCGGCGAACAGATCGCCTACCACGCCTGGACGTACGGCTGGCTGGTCGGCGAGGTGGTCCGCCGGGTCACCGGCCGACGGATCTCCACCGTGCTGGCCGAGGAGGTGGCCGCTCCGCTCGGCGTACCCGGGGAGCTGTTCCTCGGGGTGCCCGAGGCGGACCTGCCCCGGCTGGCCACCCTGGAGGACCACGGCCTGGCCGACCTGATGCGGTTCGCCTCCGCCAACCTGCCGCACTTCGACGCCGTCGCCCCACCCGCCGTCCGGCCCGACGGCGCCATCGGCAGCCGACCGGAGGTGCTCCGCGCCGACGTGCCCGCCGTGGGCACCCTCACCGCCCGGGCCGCCGCCCGGATGTTCGCCGCGCTCATCGGCGAGGTCGACGGGGTACGCCTGGTCTCCGACCACCGGCTGCGCCAGCTCGGCGCGGTGGCCGTCCGGGGCGTCGAATGGGTGTTCGGCCAGGAGACCGCCTACGGTCTGGGCTACGCGATCGACGACGACGGCTCGTTCGGCGCCTCCGGCAGCGGCGGCAGCCTCGCCTACGCGTACCCCGGACTGGGTCTGACCGTGGCGGCGACCCGCAACCGGCTCGGCGCGAACGACGGCGACCCGATGGAGGGCCTGCGGGTGCTGATCCGCGACACGGTGCGCGCCGCGGTCTGAGATACGGGGCGCGCCGCGGTCTGACCGGCGCGGGGCGACCCCGCTCAGCGCCGGGGCCACCGGGCGCGCAGCCGGCCGGTGGCGTCGCCCCACACCGCCGCGGTCATCGGCAGCAGCGGACTGGACCGCATCACCGCCAGGTCCTCCACCGGGCCGGTCGCCCCGTCGAGGAAACGCAGCACCCGCGACGCGGGGTTCCGGTCGAAGAGCCGGTCGAAGAACTCCGGACCGCCGACCGCGCCGGAGTCCCACGCCCGCAACGCCACCGCGTCCATCCACCGGTGCCGCCCCGGGTACGCCGGCCGGGGCACCGGCGGCCGACCGGCCGCCAGGGCGGCGGCGACCTGCCCGGCCTGCCGGTGCATGGCCGAGAAGGTGAACCCGGTCGACGGGCGGGTCGCCCCACCGGCGGTGCCCAGCCGTACCACCCGGGGCGACGGCCGCCGCTCGAACGGCGCGTCGGTCATCGGGATCACCCCGTCCTCGACCTCCCGCACCCGCACCGCGGCCAGGTCCACCCCGAGCAGCCCCGCGTAACCGCGCAGCCCGGTGTCGTACTCCGCGTCGGAGAGCACCGCCGGGGAGAACTCGGTGTACTCGACCAGGGCGAACCGGTCACTGACCGGCAGCACGTAGCCGAACGACACTCCCCGGGCCGGCTGCGGGGTGCGGAAGTCCATCAGCACCGCCCGCCCCGGATCGAACACCGGGGTCGCCGACTCCAACCACCAGCCCCGGAAGTGCTGCAACCAGGAGGTCCGGCCGGGTCGGCGGGGCGGTCGGGGGCGCGAGTCCAGCACCCAGCCGGCCCGCAGCACCACTCGCCCGTCGGTGTCCCGCACGGTCACCGCCGTGCCGTCGTCGTCGAGCGCCCCCACCGCCGCGTCGTACCGGGCCGCGCCGAGCCGCAGCTCCGCCTCGGCGGCCCGCTCGTACAGCGGCGCGGACCGCAGCATCGCGTACCGCAGCGGGGTCAGGTCCAGCACCCGGGCGGCGGCCGGCGTGGTCACCTCCACCCGCGACCAGCTCGCGCTGAGCATCGGCTCCAGGTCGCCACCGGGGGCGCCCCAGAACGCCCAGGTGCGGTCCTGTCCCCGCTTGCGCACCGGATCCACCACGGCGACCCGCAGGCCCGGTGGCGCGTGCCGGGCCAGTGCGGCGAGCACCAGCGAACCGGCCCCACCACCACCGACGACGGCCAGGTCCACGTCGACCGGTACGCGCACGCTCACCCGGTCACGCTGTCACACCACCGGACACCACCGGCGCGGACCCCACCCCATCGACCGGACCACCCGTCTGCCGCGGCCGGGCGGCACCCCTACCGGGAAGGCACCGGACGGCGGCCCGCCCCGCCGTGGACGGCACCGGACGGCGGCACGTCGATCCGGGTACCCTGCCGCCCCATGAACCCGCCCGCCAACGTCCTCACCGCCCGCTGGGCGTCCCGCCTGGACGACCGGCCGACCGTCCTGTCCGGCGCCGGGGTGTACCCGCTGCTCGACCTGCTCGCCCGGTACGCGACCGGCCCGGCCCGCGACGAGCTGCGCGCCGTCGCCCCCACCCCGCAGCCTGCGGTCGACTCCCCCACCACCCGGCTGGCCACCGGCTTCTGGTCCCGCGCCGGCCTGCCGCTCGGGCAGCGGTGGCGCACCGAGCTGGACGCCTCGCTCCGGGGCGAGCTGACCGGCGACCCGGCGGTCGACCAGCCGCTGCTCGACCGGTGGGCGCACCGGCACACCGACGGCCTGATCGACCGGATGCCGGTCCAGGTCGGGCCGGGCACCGCGTTGGTGCTGGCCAACGCGTTGACCGTGCTGGTCGACTGGGCCACCCCGTTCCGGCCCGCCCGGTCCGAGCCGACGACCGGGCCGTGGCGGGGCCGCCGGCTCGCCGGCCTGCACCGACCCGGCGGGGATCCGGCCGCGCTCCAGGTGGCCGACACCGGGATCGGCCCGGTCAGCCTGTTCACCGTCACCGGGACGGCAGACGTCGACGTGCTGCTCGTCCTCGGCCCGACCGGGCAGCCGCCGGCCCGGGTGCTACCGGCCGCGCTCGGCGCCCTCGACCACCCCGCGACGCTACCCCCGGCGGTCGGACCCGGCGTCAGCGAGGAGACCGTCGAGGCGTCCGACGACCGGCCGGAACTACTGGTGCGTACCGTCGGGTTCACCGTGACCGGCGACCACGACCTGCTGCACCACGCCGACCTGTTCGGCCTGGCCACCGCCGCCCGCGACGGCGACCACTTCCCCGACGTCAGTCCCCGGCTGTCCGTCTCGGCCGCCCGGCAGAGCGCCATGGCCGAGTTCACCGCCACCGGCCTGCGCGCCGCGGCGGTCACCGCGATCAGTCTGCGGGCCGGTGGCGCGGCACCTCGTGCCACGGTCCGCCGCCGACGCTGGTGCTTCGACGTGGACCGCCCGTTCGGCTTCCTCGCCGTGCACCGCCCCACCGCTCTGGTGCTGGTCGCCGGCTGGGTGACCGACCCCACGCCGGGCTGAGCCACCCCCGGCGGCCGGTCACCCGGCGGGCCGGCCGCCGGGTCGCGGTGACCGCGAATTGCCGTTGAACGGGCACCCGACATCTGGCACGGTCAGCCGGTGACCGACGACGACCAGGGCGAGCACCGGCCCGGCCCTGAC
This sequence comes from Micromonospora rifamycinica, assembly GCF_900090265.1. Taxonomy (NCBI): domain Bacteria; kingdom Bacillati; phylum Actinomycetota; class Actinomycetes; order Micromonosporales; family Micromonosporaceae; genus Micromonospora; species Micromonospora rifamycinica. The sequence goes on along the minus strand of NZ_LT607752.1, from coordinate 774,939 downwards.
TACCGCGCGCTCAACCGGGCCAACTGGGACGACCGGGCCGCCGCGCACGCCGCCTCGCCCGACTACGCCGTGGACCGGTTCGCCGCCGACCCGGCGTACCTCAGCGAGGTGGTCCGGTTCGACCTGCCCCGCCTGGGCGAGGTGGCCGGGCTGCGCGGTGTGCACCTGCAGTGCCACATCGGCACCGACACCGTGTCGCTGCACCGCCTCGGCGCGCGGATGACCGGACTGGACTTCTCCGGCGAATCCCTCGCCCAGGCCCGGTCGCTGGCCGCCCGCACCGGCGCGACCGTCGACTTCGTCCAGGCCGACGTCTACGACGCGCCCGACGTCCTCGGCGCGGGCGGTTTCGACCTGGTCTACACCGGCATCGGCGCGCTGTGCTGGCTACCGGACGTCCGCCGCTGGGCCGGCGTAGTGGCCGCCCTGCTGCGCCCCGGTGGGCGGTTGTTCCTGCGCGAGGGGCACCCGATGCTGTGGGCGCTGGACGAGACCCGCCCCGACGGCCTGCTGACGGTGGAGCACCCGTACTTCGAGCGGGCCGAGCCGCTGGTGTGGGAGGGCGAGGGCACCTACGTGAGCACCGAGGCGACCTTCACCCACACCACCACCCACGAGTGGAACCACGGTCTCGGTGAGGTGGTCACCGCCCTGCTCGACGCGGGGTTGGAGCTGACCATGCTGCGCGAGCACGACAGCGCCCCCTGGGACGCCGTGCCGGGGCGGCAGGTCCGCGACGAGCACGGCGAATGGCGACTGGTGGACCGTCCGTGGCGGCTCCCCCAGACGTACACCCTCCAGGCCCGCCGCCGCTGACCACGGCGGGCGTTCCCGCGCGCAGGGGTGGTGGTCGTCCGACAGCCGGTCGGGGCGGGAGTGGTGGTGACTCTTCCGTGGGTCGGGCGCGGTCCTCGGGGTGGGGCGCACGTCGCGTAAGGCATCCTAGGAGGCTGGGCTGTGGGGTGGACGGTCCGCCCTCGCGCCGGGTCGGACCCGCAAGCAGCTTTCCGGACGATCCGGCCACGGCGTCGAATGGTCCGGTGTCCGTCCTGTCCGGGCCTGTCCGGGCGTTTCCACCAGTCGACGGCGCGAGGGAAAACACGTGACGGCAACGAAGAATTCTCATTCAGCCCGGCAGGAGGGGCCAACCCTCCTAGTGTTGGGCACACCGGTGCTAGTTACGGAGTTGGCCACCCGAACGACGTCCCACGCAGACAGCGGACGAAAAGTGAGGGAAGACGCGTATGAAGGCACAGAAGGTTCTCGTATCGACGGCGCTCGGCGTGGGACTCGGCACGCTCCTGCTCCCGACGGCCGCGCTCGCGGACACCACGGTGTCGCCGGCCTCCACCCCGGTCGGCGGGACGGTCGTGCTCACCGCGACCACCTGCAATCCGACGTCGGGTGACGTGATCTTCCGGGTCACCGGCCCGGACCGGGACCAGAACGTCCGCTCCACCACCGCCGCCGCGGGCGGCGGGCTGAGCGCCGAACTCTTCACCGCCGGCTTCACCCTGGGCACCTACACCGTCGCGGCCACCTGCGGCGACGGCAGCTCCGCGGGCAGCGCCACCTTCGCCGTCACGCCGATCGGCGCGGCGCCCGCGGGTGCGGGCGGGGGCAGCGACAACACGGGCCTCCTGGCCGCCGGTGGCGCGCTCGCCGGCGCGGCCGCGCTCGGCGCGACCGTCCTGCTGCGCCGCCGACGCCGGGCGGCGTCCACCGTCGCCTGACCGCGCCGTCGGCGCCGACGACCCGGCCGGGACCGGCGTCGCCCGACGACGAGACACACCATCCCGGGGACGGGTGCCCGCACCGGCACGGACCGGTACGGGCACCCCGACCACATCGGACGTCGGGGAGGACGGGCGATGGGCGTACGCGAACGGGCGGCCCGGACCCGCACCGCCATCGCGGCGGTCGCGGTCAGCGGCACCACGGGGATCGCCCTGCTCGCCGCCGGGCTGACCGTCGGTCCGGTCGGGCCACCGCAGCCGAGCATCGACGTCAGCGGCGGCAACGGCAGCCGCTCGCCGATCCCGGCACTCCCCCGCTCCACCCCGGTACGCCTCGACATCCCGACCATCGGGGTACACGCCGACCTGGTGCCGGTGGCCGGTGACCCGAACGGCATCCTCGAGGTGCCGCCCCTGGACCGCCCCGCCGTCGCCGGCTGGTACCGCCCGGGTGTCAGCCCCGGCGAGGCGGGCAACGCCGTCCTCGTCGGACACGTCGACACCCGGGAGGGGCCGGCGGTCTTCTTCGCGCTCGGCCGGCTGCGCCCCGGCGACGCCGTCCGGGTCACCCGCGCCGACGGGCGGACGGTCACCTTCGCCGTCGACGGTGTCGGGGCGTACCCGAAGCCGAGTTTCCCCACCGGGCTGGTCTACGGTCCGGGCGGACCCGGACCGGCGCTGCGGCTGGTCACCTGCGGCGGGCGGTTCGACGAGCGGTCCCGCGACTACTCCGACAACATCGTCGTACGGGCCACCGCCGTCGGCTGACCGACGACGCCGCCGCACCGCCGGCGCGACCGCGCCGGTGACCTTCCCGACCGCGCCTGCGCACGACCGACCGGGCCGACCCCGCCCCGGGGCCGGGCCGGTCGGCGGTCCCGGGGCATCCGGCAGGATGGACACCGTGGCGAAGTCTGCACCCCGCCGACGTGGCGGCTCCCGACCGGCCTGCCCGTGCGGCACCGGCCTGCCGTACCCCGACTGCTGCGGGCCGCTGCACCGGGGCGAGGGCACGGCCGGTACGGCCGAGGCGCTGATGCGGTCCCGGTTCAGCGCCTTCGCCGTCGGCGATCCCGACTACCTGCTGCGCAGCTGGCACTCCAGCACCCGGCCGGCGCGACTGCGGCTCGACCCCGCCCAACGGTGGATCCGGCTGGAGATCGTCGCCCGCACCGGCGGTGGCCTGCTCGACAGCGCCGGCACGGTGGCGTTCCGCGCCCACTACCGGGATGCCGGGCGGCCCGGGACGGTGGACGAGCACAGCCGGTTCGTCCGGGAGGACGGCACCTGGGTCTACCTCGACGCGCTACCCGACGGCCCCGGTTAGCCTCCGGCGGTACGGCGGCCGTCAGCGTCGGGGCGGTTCGGGGTCCAGCGGCGGGATGACCATGGTGGCCTCGCTGTCGGCAGTGGATCCGTCCACCGGCCCGGTCTGCCGTGGGACCACGACCCCCGGCGCGGTGACCGGGCCGACCGGCGGGTCGGTGACGTCCCGGTCCACGGGCGGGGTCGCGGCGACCGGACGGGACACCACCTGGGTCTGCTCCGCGTCGTCGGCACGGGGCAGGACCTGGGTGAGTTCCGCCTCGTCGGGCCGGGGCACCACCTGGGTCCGTTCGGCGTCGTCGTCCAACGCCGTCGGGGCAGGCACCCCGGCAGTGGGCGACGCGGCGGGTCCGGCCTGCGGCTGCGGGCTCAGCCGGGCCTCGACGTCGCGCCGGCCCGCCTGGTAGGCCCGGGCGTGGGCGGCGATGGTGCGGGACTCCTGCTCGGCCCGGGTCAGCCAGGACTCCCAGCGGGCCTGCATCGGGCGGATCAAACCGCCGCCGACCCCGACGACGAGGATGCCGCCCACGGTGGCGAGAACGGCGACCAGCACCGGCGTGGTGACCGCGGTGGCGACGCCGATCTGGTTGAGCGCGGCGATGACCCCCAGTCCGAGGATGAACACCGAGGCGATGTTGGCCAGCACCCGGCCGTAGGACAGGCCGCCCAGCGCGCTGCTGATGATGTCCTTGACCGCGTTGGCGATCGCGGCGGCGACCACCACGATCACGATCGCCACGAAGGCGCGCGGCAGCCAGGCGATCACCCCGGCGATGAGGTCGGAGATCGGGTTGGGGCCCCAGATGCCGAAGGCGAGTTGCAGGGTCACCAGCAGGACCCCGTAGTAGGCGAGCTTGGCGACGATGTCGCTGGCGTCGTAGCGGGAGCGGGCCAGGGCGGTCTTGATGCCGCCCCGCTCGACCGCCCGGTCGAAGTGCACCCGTTCCAGCACCTTGTCGACGATCTTGCGGACCGCCTTGGCGACCAGCCAGCCCGCCACCAGGATCGCCACGAAGGCGACCGCCTTGGGCAGGAAGAGCAGTACCGCCCGCACCGCGTCACCCACCGCGTCGCCGAAGTCGTCAGTCATCCGTCGTCCTCCACCGTCAGCTCGGCCGACCCTCGAAGCTACCCGCGGCCGGGACGCCGGAAACCCCGGCCGTCAGCCCGACGTGCAGGTGGACAGCAGCGACACCACGATCGGGCCGGCCGGCGCGGAGGCGTTGCCGGCGTCGTCGACGGCGATGACCTCGACCGGAATCCTGGTCACCGACGGGGGCACCGGCAGGTCACCGAGGGTGCCCCGGAAGGTCTCCGGGCCGGTCTGGTCCATGGCGACCGTGCGGACCACCCCGTCGAGGGTGTAGCGGAACACCACCCGGAGCAGGTCACCGCCGGCCCGGTCGTCGACCACCGTGGCGGTGACCGTGGTCGACGTGCCGGTCTCGGGGCAGCCCTTCGGCTCCACGACGGCCGAGCTGGCGTCCAGGGCGGACACCGTGGGCGCGAACACGTCGGGGGGCAGCAGCGGGCTGACGGGCGTCGCCGGTGGGGTGGGGCGCGGGGTGCGTACCCGGGTGGTGGTCGCGGCGGCGGGCCGGGTCGGGGCAGCGGTGGGCGCCGGGCCGGTGGTGGTCGCCACCGGGGTCGGGTGGCGGCTCGGCTCCGCGGGCACGACGGTGATCGCCGGCGCGGCGGCGAGCGGGGCCGCGCTCCGGGTGGCGGCGGCGGTCGCCCCCGGCACCGCGGCGCCGTCGGCGACGGTGAGCGGCCCGGGTCGGCGGGCCGCGTAGGTCACCCCGACGACGCCGGTCAGCAGGACCGCGGTCAGCCCCACCCCGACCAGGGCACTGCGGGTGCCGCCCCGACGGGTGGCGTGGGGTCGGGTCGCGACGCTGACGGCGGCGGGCACCGGGACGCCGTCGGGGAAGGGGAGGACCGCGGCGAACAGCGCGACCCGCTCGGCCAGCTGACGCCGCCCGCGCTCCGCCCAGTCCCCGCCGTACGACCGGGCGGCGGTGTGTTCCAGCTCGGCGAGGAAGATCTCGGCGGGCTGGGGCCGGTCGGCCGGGCACCAGGCCAGCCCGTGGCGGAGCAGGTCGTGCAGCGGCGCGGGGGTCGGCCCGGCCGGCACCGGCGCGGCGGCGTGCTGGGCGCGCAGGGTGGCCGCGTCCGGGGCGTCGTAGGGTGCCCGCCCGGTGAGGCACTCGAAGAAGGTCGCGGTGGCGGCGTAGATGTCACCGGCCGGCTCGGCGGGCGCGCCGGTCCACTGCTCGGGGGTCAGCCGGCGCGGGACACCGGGGCCGCCGCCGGTGGGCGGGGTGACGCCGAAGTCGGTGAGCTTGGTCCACCCGTCCACGCCGACCAGGACGTTCTCCGGGCGGTGGTCGCGGTGCACCACGCCCCGGGCGTGCGCGGCGGCGAGCCCGGCGAGGGAACCCTTGAGGACGCGGAGCGCGGCCTCCGGCCCGAGGGGGCCGTGTGCACGCAGCAGGTGGCGTAGCGACACCCCGTTGACGAGCTCGGTCACGATCGCCGCGGCGGCGTGCGCCTCGGCGTACTCGAAGAGGCGGCAGACGTGCGGGTCGTCCACGTCGACCAGCAGCCGCGCCTGCTCCCGGAAGGCCATCCGGAAGGCCGGGTCGTCGCCGAGGGCGTCGGGCAGGTACCGGATGACGACCGGGGTGCCGGTGGCGTCGTGGGTGGCGAGCAGCACCCGGCCGGACGCGCCCGCGCCGAGCTGCCGTACCGGGGTGTAGCCGGACAACCGCCAGTCGCCGGTCACCCGCCGGCCTTTCCGGTCCGCCGGGACTGGTCACAGGTCAGGGCCACACTGATCATTCTTACCCGGGGCGAGCTGCGGTCCATCGGCGCAACGGTTGTTTCCTCGCGTCCGGACGTCCGTCCCCGGAGATTAGTTCCGGTCACCCGGGTGCCGTCGACGGCCGTCCGACGCCCCGGCGGTCGGGCCGCCGTCGGCCCGGTGGGCGGCGACGCGGTGACCCGCCCGGCCGTAAGGTGTCGGTGCCGTCGTATCTCACGCCCCGGGGAGGCCACCGATGGACGAGCGGTACCCGCCGATCGAGCCGTACGACCACGGCCTGCTCGACGTCGGCGACGGCAACCGGGTCTACTGGGAGGTGTGCGGCAACCCCGCCGGTCGGCCCGCGCTGGTCGTCCACGGTGGACCGGGCTCGGGCTGCGGCCCGTGGCCGCGACGGAACTTCGATCCGGCCCGCTACCGGGTGGTCCTGTTCGACCAGCGCAACTGCGGGCGCAGCACCCCGCACGCCGCCGACCCGGCCACCGACCTGCGGCACAATACCACCGAGCACCTGATCGCCGACATGGAGCGGCTGCGGGAGCACCTGGGTGTCGACCGGTGGCTGCTGTACGGCGGTTCGTGGGGCTCCACGCTGCTGCTGGCGTACGCGCAACGGCATCCGGAGCGGGTCTCCGCGATCGTCATCGCCGCCGTCACCACCACCCGCCGGTCGGAGATCGACTGGCTCTACCGGGGCGTGGGCCGGTACTTCCCCCGCGAGTGGGAACGGTTCCTCGCCGGGGGCGGTGTCGGGCCGGACGACGACGTGGTGGGCGCATACGCCCGGCTGGTGGAGGACCCGGACCCGGCGGTACGCGACCGCGCCGTGCTGGACTGGTGCGCCTGGGAGGACGCGCTGGTCTCCACCGAGGGGGTGGGCAACCCGTACGGCGACCGGCCGTCGGCGGACCGGATCGCCATGGTCCGGATCTGCGTCCGCTACTTCTCGCACGGGGCCTGGCTGACCGAGGGCGCCTTGATCCGCGACGCCGGCCGGCTGGCCGGAATCCCGGGCGTGTTGATCCACGGCCGGCTCGACCTGGGCAGTCCCCCGATCACCGCGTGGCAGCTGCACCGGGCGTGGCCGGGCTCGCGGCTGCACCTGGTCGAGGAGGCGGGCCACTTCGGCACCGCGGCGACCCGCCGGCACCTGCTGGCCGCCCTCGACCACTTCGCCACCACCGACTGAGCCACCGGGCAGCCGGGCAGCCGGCGGCGGGACAGCCGGAGGGCAGGCAGCCGGCGGCGGGCGAGCAGCGGGCGGCCAGGAAGCCGGCGGGCGGGGCCGGCGGCACGGGCCGAACGGGGACGGGATCGAGGGCGGGACACGACATCGATCAATGCCGCCCCCTAGCGCCGACCGCCGCGGTGACAATATCCTCCACTGCACGTGCAGCTGCCGGAGATCGTCTTCACGTTCGTCGGCAGCGCCGCCGCCGGTCGCCGAGGAGCCGCCATGTCCGCCGTACGCCCCGCACTCGACCGCCGTACCCTGCTGCGGGCCGGCCTCGGCGCGGCCACCGTCGCGGTCGTCGGGTCGGAGCTGGCCCTTCCGTCCGCCGCCGCGGCCGCTCCCGACGCCGACCTGGACTGGGTCATCGACTGCGCCGGGTGGGGCGCCCGGCCGCCGGCCGACCCGCTGTCGGTCAGCACGATCCCGACCAACAAGATCATCGTGCACCACATGGCCTTCCCGAACGTCACCGACCAGTCCCGGGAGCAGGCGGTCAAGCTGGCCCACGACTGCCAGGACCTGCACATGGACGGCAACGGCTGGTCCGACACCGGGCAGCACTTCACCGTCAGCCGGGGCGGGTACGTCCTGGAGGGACGGCACGGCAGCCTGGACCGGCTGCGGGCCGGTGACCGGCAGATGGTCTCGGCGCACTGCCCCGGCGAGAACGGCCGGGCCATCGGCATCGAGAACGAGGGCACCTACGTCACCGACACCCCGCCGCAGGAGCTGCTCGACGCGCTGGTCAGGCTCTGCACCACCGTCTGCCGGCAGTACGGGCTGCACGCCCACGACATCTTCGGCCACTGGGACTTCCGCACCACCCTCTGCCCCGGCGCGCAGTTCTACCGGCTCTTCCCCGGGGTGCGTCGACAGGTCTTCCGCCGGCTCGGCACCCGGTTGACCGACGTGCCGGCCCGCCGCTGGCCCGACCTGTGGCGCTTCGTCAGCTCCCCCGCCGTCCAGGTCGCCCAGTACCTGCTGGCCTACCGGGGCTACCCGGTCACCCCGAACGGCACCTTCGACGCCACCACCATCGCCGCGATCGCCGACTGGCAGGCCCGCAACGGCATCCCGGTCGACGTCGACGCCACCCTGACCGGCCCCACCTGGGAGGCCCTCGTCCCGGAGCTGGACTGGAACGCCACCGGGCTGCCGGTGCAGGCGGTGCAGTTCATCCTGAACTGGAAGGGCTACACCGAGGTCACCGTCACCGGCAGTTACGATCACGCCACCCGTCGGGCGGTGCAGGACCTCCAGACGTTGCACGGGCTGCCCCGCACCGGCCGGATCCCCACCAGCACCTGGTGCGCCCTGGTCGGCGGCGTGGTCCGGCAGTCGTTCCAGCGCCGCTGACCACCGCCGCGCGGGCGGGCCGTTTGGCCGGCGGCGGTAACGGGGAGTGTGGCCGGCATGAAGTGGGCCAGCCGCACCCTACCCGTGATCGCCGCCGCCGTCGCCGGCCTCGCCGCCCGTGACGTCCTCCAGCGCGACCACGCGCTGCTCCGCAACTTCCCGCTGGTGGGACGCGCCCGCTACCTGCTGGAGGCGATCGGGCCGGAACTGCGGCAGTACATCGTGGCCGGCAACGACGAGGAGCGGCCGTTCACCCGGGACCAGCGGCGGTGGATCTACGCTTCGGCCAAGCAGGAGAACAACTACTTCGGCTTCGGCACCGACAACGACATCGAACGCAGCCCCGGCTACCCGATCATCAAACACCGCACCTTCGCCCGGACCGTCCCGTCGTCGGTGCCGACCGCCGGGCACGACGTGCGGCTGCCGGCGGCGAAGGTGCTGGGCGGGGCACGCGGCCGGGCCAGGGCGTTCCGCCCGGCGTCGGTGGTCAACATCTCCGGGATGAGCTTCGGTTCGCTGTCCGGGAACGCGGTGAGCGCCCTGAACCAGGGGGCCGCGCTGGCCGGCTGCCTGCAGAACACCGGCGAGGGCGGGCTGTCGCCGTACCACCGGCACGGCGGGGAGCTGGTCTTCCAGCTCGGTACGGCGTACTTCGGCTGCCGGGACGCCCGGGGGAGGTTCGACCTCGCCCGGCTGCGCGACCTGGTCGCCGGCGCACCGGTGCGCGCCCTGGAGATCAAGCTCAGCCAGGGCGCGAAGCCCAGCCTGGGCGGGCTCCTGCCGGGGGCGAAGGTGTCCGCCGAGATCGCCACGACCCGGGGCATCGAGCCGGGCCGGGACTGTGTGAGCCCGTCCCGGCACGCCGAGTTCTCCGACTGCGACAGCCTGCTCGACTGGGTGGAGCTGCTGGCCGCCGAGACCGGGCTGCCGGTCGGGATCAAGTCCGCCGTCGGCGACCTGGGCTTCTGGGAGGAGCTGACCACGCTGATGCGGGACACCGGGCGGGGCGTCGACTTCGTCACCGTGGACGGCGGCGAGGGCGGCACCGGCGCCGCGCCGCTGATCTTCACCGACTCGGTGTCGCTGCCCTTCCAGCAGGGCTTCGCCCGGGTCTACCGGACCTTCGCCGAGCGGGGACTGCACGAACAGACCGTCTTCGTCGGCGCGGGCAAGCTGGGCCTGCCCGACAACGCGGTGGTGGCGTTCGCGCTCGGCTGCGACCTGGTCAACGTGGGTCGGGAGGCGATGCTGGCGATCGGCTGCATCCAGGCTCAGAAGTGCCACACCGACACCTGCCCGACCGGCGTGGCCACCCAGAACGCCTGGCTGGCCCGGGGCCTGGACCCGGCCCGCAAGTCGGTGCGGGCGGCGAACTACATCGGCACCCTGCGCCGGGACCTGGTGAAGGTCGCCGAGGCGTGCGGGGTGGAGCATCCGGGGCTGATCGACACCGACGCGGTCGAGATCCTCGACGGCCGGACCTCCGCCCGGCCGCTGCGGAAGGTCTACGGCTACCGGCCGCAGTGGGGGCTGCCGTCGGCGGCCGACCGGGCGGAGATCGCCCGGCTGATGGCCGGCGAGGCACCGGAGGGCGGCAGCGCCCTGCCCTCGGCCACCGCGCAGGGTCGAGCCGAGCCCGGCGGACCCGCCCGGCACTGACCGGCCGGCCCCCTCGACCGACGACCGGCGGCGGGGTGGCCCGCCACCCCGCCGGCCCCGGTCACCAGGCGCAGGGGGCGTAGTCCTTGAGGAAGCAGCCGTACAGCTCCTCGCCCCGCTCGCCCCGGACGATCGGGTCGTACACCCGGGCCGCGCCGTCGACCAGGTCCAGCGGGGCGTGGAAACCCTCGTCGGCGAGGCGCATCTTCGTCGGGTGCGGGCGCTCGTCGGTGATCCAGCCGGTGTCGACGCTGGTCATCAGGATGCCGTCGGCCCGCATGTCCTCGGCGCTGGTGCGGGTCAGCATGTTCAGCGCCGCCTTGGCCATGTTGGTGTGCGGGTGTCCCGCCCCCTTGTAGCCCCGGGCGAACTGACCCTCCATCGCCGAGACGTTCACCACGTACGCCCGCCCGGTCGGGGCGGCGGCGAGCGCCGGCCGGAGCCGGCTGACCAGCACGAACGGGGCGGTCACGTTGCAGAGCTGCACCTCGAGCAGCTCGACCGGGTCGACCTCGTGCACCCGCTGCACCCAGCTGTTGGTGTCCCCGAGGTCGGGGGCGAGCCCACCGGCGTCCACTGCGGTGGCGGCGGCGATCCGCTCCGGCGTGGCGGACCGGCCGGTCAGCGCCAGCGCGGTGAGGGCGTGCGGGGCGATGGTGGGGGCCGGCAGGGTGCCGTCCGGCAGCGCCAGGGTGACGCCCCGGCCGCCGGTGAAGGTGAGCAGCTCCGGCAGCGGCCCCTCGGGCAGCGCCACGGCCTCGGCAGCGACCAGGTGGGCGTACGCGCCGGGGGTGCGGCGTACCGTCTGCGCGGCGTTGTTGATCAGGATGTCGAGCGGACCCTGCGCGGCCACCGCGTCGGCCAGCGCCACCACCTGGGCGGGGTCACGCAGGTCGATGCCGACGACCCGCAGCCGGTGCAGCCAGTCGGCGCTGTCCGGCATGGCGGTGAACCGGCGGACCGCGTCGTGTGGGAACCGGGTGGTGATCGTGGTGTGCGCGCCGTCGCGCAGCAGCCGCAGCGCGATGTACATGCCGATCTTGGCGCGTCCCCCGGTGAGCAGCGCCCGCCGTCCGGTCAGGTCGCACCGCGCGTCGCGGCGCTCCCGGTTGAGGGTGGCGCAGTCGGGGCAGAGCTGGTGGTAGAACGCGTCGACCTGGCGGTAGCGGGTCTTGCAGATGTAACAGCCGCGCGGGTTGATCAGGGTGCCGGCGGAGTCACCGGCGGTCGGCGAGGCGAGCGGGATGCCCCTGGTCTCGTCGTCGATCCGGCCCGGTGCGCCGGTGGCGGTGGCGGCGGTGACCGCACGGTCATGGGCCAGCACGGCCTCCCGCCGCTCCTCGCGCCGCCGCTGCTTCACCATCTTGAACAGCCGGGCGGTGGCCCGCTGTACCCGGACCACGTCCGGGTGGTCGCTGGGCAGCGACTCCAACGCCGCGAAGACGCGCAGCGCGACCGCCAACTCGTCCTGGTCGACCCCCGGGCTGCCGGCGTCGTGCCCCCGGCTGCCGGCGTCGCCCGGTTGTCCGACGTTGTCCACCGTCATGTCCGCTATCGTCCCGCCCTGGCCTCCGGGGCCGACCGCCGGCCCGACCCGGGAACTCTACGCACCCGGACCGGACCGCCGCGACGTCCGTGCCCGGTAGCGGCGGTGAGCTGGGCCACCGCCGGTCCCGAGGGCGCGAGCGCCACACTACATCAGCATTTATCGATACCAGGGGACACTCCGCGGAGTGACCGGTTGATAGCCTGTCGGTCATCACGGTCCGCCGGTCACCGGGGCTCGCGGCGCGGCCGGGTCCGGTGTCGGCGTGGCGGTGGCCGGTGCTCCCCGGGGAGGGTGAGATGTGGGCGGACGAGGCGACGCTCGACGCGACGGCCCGTCGGCTGGACGAGTGGGAAGCGTCGTTCACCGATCGGGCGGAGCGGGCGAGGCAGCTCGCGGCGCAGGTGCAGGCCCTGACCGGCACCGCCCGCAGTCCCGACCGGACCGTCGAGGTCACCGTCGACCCCACCGGCCTGCTGGTCGACCTGCGGCTGGACGAACAGACCCGGCAGCACAGCGCGGCCCACACCGCCCGGCAGATCATGGCGACCAGCCGCGCCGCCCGCGCCGACCTGCTGCGACGGATCACCGAGGCCACCACCCGCACCCTCGGCCCCGACGACCCGACCGCCCGGGCGATCATCGAGTCGCACCGGCAGCGGCTCCACCCAGGCCAGGGCACACCGGATGCCGGCCGTTGACCACATCCGGGTCGACCCGGACGACCTGACCACCCACGCCGCCCACCTGGACCGCTGCGCCGACAGCCTCGACACCGCCCGCCGCGCCGGCCAGCACGTCCAGCTCGACGCCGACGCGTACGGGCAGCTCTGCGCGATCATGCCGGTGCTGCTCGCCGGCCTCCAGCGGACCCTGGTCGACGGTGTCGACGCCGCCGCCGGATCGGTCCGCGACACCGCCGCGAGACTCCGGTCCGGCGCCGACGGCTACCGGGCCGCCGACGCCCGCGCCGCCCGGCAGCTCGACCGGGTACGGGACCGCCGGTGACCGGCAACCCCCTGGTCGCCACCGCGTCGCCCGCCGGCCCCACCGCCTGGGCCGGGATCTGGATCGGCGAGGACATCGAACTCATCGCCCAGGGCATCCGCACCGGCAGCTGGATCGACGGCAGCCTCGGCGTGGTCAGCGCCGGCCTGGACGCCCTCGCCCTCGTCTCCGACCCGGTCGGCGCGCTGCTCCAGTACGGCATCGCCTGGCTCATCGAGCACGTCAGACCGCTCAGCGAGGCCCTGGACTGGCTCGCCGGAGACCCCGCGCAGATCACCGCGCACGCCCGGACCTGGCGCAACGTCGCCGCCTCCCTGCGCGCCGACGCCGCCGACCTGACCCACGCGGTCCGCACCGAGGTCGCCGGCTGGGGCGGCGACGCCGGCCCCGCCTACCGGGCCTGGGCCGCCGAGCAGCACCGGGCCGTCACCGCACTCGCCCAGGGCGCGGACACCCTAGCCGCCGCCACCGAGGGCGCCGCCGGCCTGGTCGCCGCCGTCCGGCTCCTCGTCCGCGACGCCATCGCCGCCTGCGTCTCCCGCCTCATCGTGTACGCGGGCGAACTGCTCGTCACCGGCGGGTTGGCGACACCGCTGGTGGTGGAGCAGGTGACCACGCTGGTGGGGTCGTGGGCGGCCCGGATCGCGCGATTGCTGCGCGGCTTGCTGGCCAGCCTGCGACGGTTGCTGCCGGAGCTCCGCCGCCTGGGCGACCTGATCGACGCGCTCAAGCAGGCACTCAACCGGCTCCAGCGCGCCGGTCCCACTGCTGATGACCTCAATCGAGTACGAGGCAGAGGCCGGGGGCCCCGGATGCCGATGAGCCTGGAGTCGGTACAGGCGATAGTCACCAAATACGGTATCGAAGTTTCCGGCATTCGGTTCAGCATCAACAACCGGATCTCGGGCGTGTGCGGAGTGACTAGACCCGATCAATCGGTCATGCTCTGCCGCGAGGCGTTCCGCAGCGAAGAGGATCTGGCCCGGACCCTCGAGCACGAGAAGTTCCACGTGTCGGAACTCCGGGACGGGCGTCCCTACCCTACGACGCGTGACGAGGCCGATGCCTTCGAGGACCGGGCGTACGCCCACGAAGAACGATGGTGGAACGACCATCCGGTCAGGCCAGACGGAGGACAGTGATGGCGAACTTCGACGAGTGGCTGGACGCGTACGACGTCGTGTACCGCACCCTGCCGGCCTCCTCTGATCATCCGTGCCCGAACTGCGGCCATCAGACTCTCCGCCTCGTCTTCACCGCTCCTCCAGGGGCACGACACGGCTATGCCTCCTTCTGGTGCGACACCTGTCTGGAAGGAATTCACCTCTCCAGAGCGCCCGTCCCGGACGGGGTCAGGGCGCTCTCCCTTGACCTGCCCGCCGAGGAACGCAAGCGTGGCATCCCCAACTACCGCCTCATCGCGTAGCACCGGCAGACGGTCCGTTCACCATCCTGCTCGTCCGATAGCAGGGATCATCGGGTCATGTCTCACCGGTGCCCGTGAAGCGGCTGGTCACGTCGTTTCCGTCGCGGAGGTGGTCGGCGAGCCTGATCCGTACGCCGGCCCGGACCACTTCGGTGCCCGCTCCGAACGTCGGCGGCATCCGGCGGGTACGCCACCAGCTCAGCGACTCCCCCGCCGCCCGTTTCTCCCGCTTGAGGTCCGCCTCCGCCTCGATGACGTCGGCGTGCCGGCCCTCGACGACCTCCACCACCTGGGCACCCGCCCGCAGATGTTGCCGCACCCGATCCACCCCGCCGACGCCGAACTTCTGCACCCCCCGGTGCCGCACCAGATACAGCAGGTACGGCGTGTCGCGCAGTGCGGCGAAGGTCCGGTCCTCGGGCTCGGGTGGGCACCGGGCGCAACTGCGGTCGCGGAGGCGTTGCCACGAGTCGCAGCGCAGGTGCCGTCCCCAGGTGCCGTGCGAGAAGGATTCCTGCCGCTCGCCGTACCAGGGTAGGCCGTGGACGTCGCCGACCAGGTCGGCCCAGCCGTCGCGGCGACGCCTGTCGAGTTCCGCGTCGAGCGCGATCATGGCCTGGAACTCGGCGGCGGCCCGGGTGGGGATGGTGTCGGTGACGGCCAGGCCGGCGAAGCGGCGTACCTGGTCCGCGAGTTCCGGCTCGTCGGACAGTCGAGACAGCAGGCGTGCCCCGGCGGCGAGGCCCGTGCCGGCGGACCGCTCGTCCAGGCAGAGGTGGCACCGGGTCCGCCATTTGGTGCGACAGACCCGGAGGCTGGCGCAGGTGCGGCACCGGTAGAGGTCGACGCTGCCGTCCGGCAGCAGGCCGAGTGGTTGCATCTGGTCGGCGACCAGGTCCGCGCACGGTCGGCAGTGGACGAACCAGGCGATGTCCGGGCCACGCCGACGGGTGTTCGCCCGACCGTCGACGATCTCCCCGCAGTTGACGCAGATGCGCTCCGTGGGTCGGCTGGCCGTCGACCTTCGCGTCGTCATTCGCCGGTGTCGGCGGAGCGCCGGTTGCGGGTCCGGTGGGCGCGTGCCGCCTTCGCCTGCGGGGTTCCGTCCCGGCCGCCCTCCGTCCAGGAGACCCCGCTGTAGTCGTCCCAGCGGGCGTCGAGCTTGGCCGCGTCGCTCTGCCCGTCCGGCGTGACGGTGAAGTCGCAACCGATCGCCTGCATCTGCATCCACACCGCGTTGACGATGTCGGCGTACTTCTCTGGTCCCACGCCCCGGAGCCGTACCGTGAACTGTCGCTCGTCCTGGCTCACGGCAGGCGGATTCCGGTGCAGGGGTTGCTGTGCGCGGGGCGGTGCCGCATCCAGAAGACCACGTCCAGGACGCGGATCAGGCTCACCACGTCGGGCAGTTCCGCCTTCTCGTGCAGTGCGCGGAGCCGCTGCCCCAACACGCCGTCCTCCTCGCGGAGCCTGCCGTGCAGCCACTCCCAGAAACCGGTGCCGGTGCGGTAAGCGCAGGACACCACCGCGTCGTACACCGGCACCAGCCTGGGACGCTTGCGGGCGAGCAGCTTGCCGGCGATGACCCGCCCGATGCCGTCTGCGCCACGCAGCGCCCGCCATGCGGTGTCCGCAGCACCGCCCGCCACCACCAGGGGGTACGCCTTGTCGGCGCCCAGCGCGACGTCGACCGGAATCCTCGCCAGCTCGACGGCGACCCGTTCACCGAGCGGCCCCTGCAACAGGTCGAGCGCGCTCCGGGGCGGCACCCGCACGTTGAGCAGTTCCACCGCGACCAGATCCTCGGCGGTGATGGCACCGGCCGTTTCGGGGCGGTCGCCGCCGCCACCGAGATGGTCGAACTGACCACCGGTGAACGCCGCGTCGCCGGTGGCCAGATAGTAACGTCGCAGGTCGGAGACCGACCGGGGGTCGTCGAGCACGGCCAGCATCTCGGCGAGAGTCAGAGGCTGCGGCACTGTTCTCCTTCGGGGTCCAACGGTCAACGGCGGCGAACGACAGATACGGGCGGGGTGTTCCGCTCCACGAGGCGTAGCGGGCCTCGCGAGCGCGGGTGCCGACGACGAAGTGCAGACAGCGTTCCCGGAGCAGGTCGTTGTCGTGTCGCACCTGGTCCACCTCGGCCGGCATGACCTCCTTGGCGAAGAGGATGGTCTCGGCGTTGAGGGCTACCATCGGCACCAGCCACTGTGGTAGATCGCGCCCCGGGTACGCCGAGCACGGCGGCGAGCCCGCGCAGCAGGATGCTACGTCAGCATCCACAGTGGTTGACAACGGAATCTCCCTTGTGGATTGCAAGTCGGGTTCGCGACACCGCGTAATGTCGATCATCGCCTAGGCTGCGACGACCTGAAACCGAGGGACGGGGCGAATCCTCCGTGGCAAAACCAGAAACCACCGGTGAGCACATCTGCCGCCACTGCGGCGTCATCTGCGTCTCACGCGACGGTGAGTGGATACATCCCGAGCCTTGGCGCACCTTGAAGGCACGACGGATCTGCAACCATCCCGACTCCTTGCGATCGGCCACGTCGCAGGAGGTGAAGCGCGGTGCGATGCAATCGATCCGCCGCGATCGCTGGATACAGGAAGCCCAGCTACGGCAATGCGTCGTTCCCACCGACAGTGCGGTCGAAGTGGCTGTCGTGGGCTGCTACCAGTTGCACCCGAGCAGCAATGAACACCCTCGTGGTTGGGGTTACCTCGCCGACGACGGCCACTTCGGCTTCGGGGCGACCACGACCCATCGCCGTTTCGACGGCGATGGGGAGTTGGCGGCGGAGGCAAGGGCACTCTTCTGGGCTCTGCGCCGGCTCATGCCGAGGTATCGGGTGACCGTCATAACCGACTATCCGGCCATCGCCGACATGATCAACGCTTGGCGTCGGGGCGATCTCACCGTCGCTCCACCCGGCTATGACCGCTCTGATCGCCCATCCAGCCGGAAGGCCAAGCTGATGCTGCTGGCACCCCGGGTGCACGAGCACGCCGACCGGGTGACGGTACGGATAGTCGACAGCTATGAGGACACCGCACTCGGTCGTGGAGCCAACGAGCTCTCCATCCTCGGCTGGAAGATGGGCGCCGGTGAGCTCACCAAGACATCGGCGGGCGAACGTGCCCTCACGGCCGCAAGCAGTTCCCTGCACGTAGAGCCGACCCTGATGCCCGACGCACACAGGTCCGATGACAGCGACGAGGTCGAGGATCATGACTCCCCGCACGAAACCACCTCATCCGATGAAGGCGACAGCATGACGAACGACCCGTCCCAACAGCGCCGTCGAGAGCTCCTCATCAACGGACGCCGCGTCCGGATCTCCGACCTGCTCGACGCCGGGCTACTCACTCCTGGCACCGAGCTGCGGTACCAGCAGAAAATCGGCGAACCCGCATACAGCGCGACCGTCACTTCCCGGGGACAGCTCCGCCTTCCGGACGGACGGGAGTTCGGCACCCCGTCCCGGGCGGCTGTGGAGGCTTCCGGTCTCGTCGCGGTGCCCGGGTGGGCGGTATGGCGGGTCCAGCCGAGCGGACAGACACTGCACCAACTGCGGGTAAAGCTCCTCAAGGACGTCGCCGAGGAGGTGGAAGCGGACCACGCCGGTCCACACGAGGAGGCTCAGGCGGCACGACACCGCTTCACCCTGCTGGAGGAGGCGCGAGCAGACGCCGAGGCAGGTCGTCCTCGTACCTTGACCGTCCGCGAGTTCATCAAGCACTGGGGCGTCGAGGACCGCGACCGGACGGCAAGTGTGCAGATCGACGCGGACCTGGCCAACCACGGCCTGACCACCGTTCCCGACTTCCGCACCGTGGGCCTGGACAGGACGATCCGGATCGTGGGCCTGCCCGAGGGAGACGACGCCGCCACCGTGGTCGAGCCCGGGGTCGACAGCAGCGAGTTGGTGCCGTCCGCCAGTGACGAGGAGAGCATCGACGTCGGGCTGACGCTGGGCAACCTACTGCCCGACGAGATGTCATTGACCTGGGTTTCCCCTACCGCCTCGTTCGAAGAGGCGATCACGGCAATGCAGGTGGACGACTTCTCCCAGATCGCGGTGCTGGCCGACCCGCACACACTCCACGGTGCAGTCAGTTGGGAGTCGATCGCCGCTGCCAAGCACCGTGACGCGGACGCCACCTTCAGCGACGCGATCGATCGTCGTGCAGCCACCCGGGTATTCGACTACCACGTCCGGCTTCTCGACGTGCTTGGCACCCTCCAGCGGGATGGTTTCATCTTCGTCAGAGACGACCAGGAAGAGATCACCGGAATCATCACCGCCGCCGACGTGGTGCGGAAGTACGACGAGACCGCGACCCCCTTCTTCCTGATCGGCGAGATCGACCAAGAGTTGCGGCAACTCCTGCAGAACACGTTCGACGATGAGACCGTCAAACAGGCATGCCGGTCGGCCGGCATGTCGTTCAAGTCGTTCGACTCGATGTCCGTGGGTCAATACCAGGCGGTGCTCAACGATCCGGACTGCTGGAAGCAGCTCGGGTGGCCGCTCGACCGGACGATCTTTATCCAGCGTCTCGACCGGCTGCGTCGGGTTCGTAACAACGTGATGCACTTCAATCCCGATCCGGTCAAACCCACGGACGTGCGCAAGCTGCGGAACTTCCTCGACCTGATTCGTCGGTACCGCGGTTGACAGCACACCGTCTCCCACTCGACCACGGAGGCGACACGACAGCGAACGTCCGGAACCAAGCCTCACGCTATTGACGTAGGGACATTATTCGATCACTCTGGGTGCCTGGCGTGCGGTGCGCCGGCACCGGGGGTGGGCGTGGAGATCGATTCCCTCGTACGGGCGCTGAGCCACCAGTCGCTGCTGGCGCTGGAGTCCTCCGAGCAGCTCGTCACCGACGTGCTGCGGTATGCCCAGACCCACGCCAAGAACCGTGAGGCGTACTGGTATCACAAGCAGTTGCTCCCGGTGGACGTCGGTAGCGGCGGGCTGCGGACCAGCCCGGCGCGGGTGCTGCACGAGCTGGGCGTGGCCACCACCCTGCTGACCGCGTCGCCGCTGTCGCAGGTGGCCCGGCACTGGGCCGCCGTGCGCTACTGCGCCACGCTGACCAGGACCAAACGGGGGCTTCTCGCCCTGACACCCGACGCCAACGAGGTCGTCTACCACCACAAGGTGACCCAGTCCGAGCAGTTGGGCATCGGCCTGGCCCTCGTCGTCGCCAAGCACGTGCTCCGCCGCCAGTTCCGGGGGTGGACGTTCCACGCGGTCGACGCCGAGGTGGCGTTGAAAGCCGGTTTCGTGGACGGGGGCGGTGCGGTGGAATCCGTCTCGCCGACCAAGAAACGACCGGACTACATCCTGCTCGGGCACCACGCCACGAAGACCCGCCGCCGGATGAAGATCGTGATCCTGGAGTGCAAGGGCACCCACCAATCGCCGAGTTTCCTCCACGGCCAACTCGCCCGAGCGGCCGTCCAGGTGGAGGCGCTGTCGGTGGGCGGTAGACACCCGCCGTCGCTGATGGTCGCCTCGCACCTCACCCAGGCCGGGATCACCGCCTACGTGCTCGATCCGCCCGGCGACGGCGAGCTGTGGTCCGGCGACGACGCGGAGCTGGACGGCCTGTTGAGCACCCGCCCCGAGGACAGGTTCTGGCGACCGCGTACGGCCACCCCTGCCGACATCCGGTCGGAGCAGCCGCCCAGCGGCCCACCGGTGCCGGCCGGCGCGGCCGGCACCGAGCCGGCCGAGGAGTTGCCGCCCGGCGCACCCCAGGTCTTCGACGTACCCGAGCCGGAGCGTGGCTGGTTCACCCAGATCCTGACCCGTGCCGTGGCAGCCACCGCACTGCTGTTCGCCGGCAACAGCGCCACCGCCGGTGATTACGCCACCCCACGGCAGCGGGGTACGGAGGATCGGACATCCCAGCCGGTCCTGTTCGACCTGGACCCGGCGTGGGCGACGAGCAGCGCGACGACGCTTGCCCTGCCGAACGGGATCTCGGCGGAGGGCACCCGGCACCGCGCGCCCCTGGGCGGGGGCCGGGTGCTGGAGGTGTTCTGTGGCGTGGAGAGCCACCTCTACCGCGGGCTGACCGACGGTCGGATCAGCGCCTACCTGTGCGGGACGCCCCGACCTTCTTCCGTGGGCTCCCGGCAGTACCGGTCGACGGTGCGGTCTACTCGTACGGCACCGACGGGACCGTCCTCGTCGTCCGGGTCCTCGACGACAATGCCTGAGCATTCACAGCAACGGTTATCATTACTGGTGACGGCGGGAGCAGAGCAGAAGGAAACAGATCATCGACGGCGATTCGAATACTCGCCATTTCGCTTCCCCTTACCCCGCGAGTGGGGTCTAACGAACGTCGTTCCATCGGGCAACGGTTGTTCGACAACCCCGGCCACTCGACACGCCTCTTCGCGCAACGCGAGCTGCTCCGCCGACGGCTTTCTACCTGCCGGGAGTTTTCTCGTATGCCCAGCAACTCGATGCTCCTTGCTTTCAGGCCGAGTCGTGTACCTTTTCTTCGGGCGAGGCGTCAACCCCTTCTCAACGAGGGGAATATACTGGAGCATCTGAACACGTTTCTCTCCCGCACGCGGAGGTGCCGACGGAACACCCGTCTGGTCTAGGCTGCCGAGCACCTGCCAGAGCTTCTTGCGGCCGACGAGTTCGCTCACCGACGAACCAATTTCGCCCAGGAGCGACTCCGGCATGCCTTGCGCCATACAGTTTGACCGCAACGCCGCCCCGGGCATAGTTGCCGTCCCATCGGGACTCAGATAACCCAGCTTACGTACTGTCCGCATCACCCAACCCTGCACAGTAAGGCCATGCCTCGCTTCGCCTTCATCGACTTCCGGTAGATGCTCCCTGGTGACCACACGCGAGTCGTATTCGTGATCGAATTTAACACCTTCGACGCGCTCCGGCACCTTCAACAATTTGGTTCGAATAGTAACCGTAGATCTGTCAACTTGCCAACGAATAGAAAGAACCGTCCCGGAAATTAGATAATCGGGCCAACGGACGCCATGGAGTTCCCACCGGTCGCGGTACCGTAGTTCAACGCCATGAGGCTCCGGATTGAATGAATGCTGACAATCGTCGTGGTAGATTCGAAGTTGCAAAATCTTTCCACGCCAACCGTCGTTTAGACCGAAGTCCGGCACCGGACACCAGCCTTCTTTGATATGCACACCGCGTAACGGGACACGCCACCCGATCCCCCCACGCCTTTTAGGCACATCTACTGCCCGACTCTCCCACACGGTGCGCGGTGCATCGCCCAGGTCCACCGCGCCCACGACAGTGGAAAGCCCTTCACCCTCCACAGAAACGGCATTAGGGGATTGATCTCCGATGCCTTCAACTCGAAGCGACCGCACCGCCACATCCATCCGCCCTCGCACTTTTCGTGCAATCTCCCCTGCACAGTCGGCACAAGGGTGGGGACGGCGAGTCTTTGCGCATGTCATCCGATGTTCTTCACATGTCTCGGCAACCAATCCATGGAGCGTGGGATCTTCAGATCCCACCGCCCTCGCGGCTTCGGCTAGACAGCGGGCACGCAGTCTCTGGAAGGAATCCCCCCGACGTAGCTGCGCCACCTTTAGCTGCAAGTTGTCGACGATCAGCTCCGCTTCTAGGCATCTAGCTGAAGCTCGGGCATATAGTTGCCCCGCCCTTCTGAGCTGAGCAAACAAGCGCTTCTTATCTGATGGGGAAGCATGGTTGCGCAGCTCAGTCTCCACGAGCTCCTGATCCCGTTGCAGTTTATTCTTGATTTCCTCGGCATATAGCTCCCACTGCTCGGCCACCGCCACGTGCGCCAACGACTCGTCATAACACGTTTGTTTGATATCACTCAGAGCCGCGCTGACGAACTCCGCACCGGAAAGTTGCCGAAGACGTCGGACCTCAGCCGCGAGGTCACCGTCGTTCACACCATCGTGAATAGCAAGCCATCCCCAAAAATCTGCCTTTGGCAGATCGACTGCATCCGGCCGAAGACCTAGAGAACCAAGCAATCGGATAAGCTCTTCACCGAAGGAAACACCGGCGACGTGACGCATGACTATGGCATCGAGATAGTCAGGCGCCCGGTTCGGTCGACTTGCCTCAGCAAGTAACCGACGGTGGTCACGCTCAAAACTCTTACGAGCCGACTGTTGAGCACTCACCAACGCGTCCCGAAGCTCGGTCAATTCGTGGTGGGTGCGTACATCACCAGATATGTCAGCAACACGCAGTTCGGCATCCACGAGAAGCTCCGCGTAAAGTACGGCAGCAACCACTGCCGGCTCACCGGCTCGCCCTCGCAGGAGTTCCCTGTCAGCATCCGACAGTTTTTTGCCTTGAGCTTCCTCCCGGCAGAGCGTGGCGATCCAGGTGATGTCCCGCGGCATCTGGCCGGCCGGGCCGGCCGTACCATTTTTTGCGCCCTGTCGCTCGCGGTGAGCTAGGGCGGGACGGTCGCGACCGGGTCGATCTGCTGGGCTCACTGCCAATTGGGTATTCGAACAAGCGACACACCACAAAGCAGACCAGTCCCCGGCAGCGACAACCATCGAGGCGGACACCTCCGCGCGGAAGCACTTCACGCATCGGAAGCTCATCTTCTTGTTGAGAGTATATTGCTGTAGCCGCCCAAGCATTGGATGGACCTTCTTGATGTGATAGCCGCCCGGCAGACCCTTTGACACCGCGCTCCCCTAATCGCATCGCCTCGATAGCCTCATCGATCTTGAAAGTCGGCTCATGCACTCACCAACCTTAAGATCGCCCAGCTCACGACATCGAGCGTGACGGCCGAGATTCTACTAGGGACAGTCCGGTCGCCGTGGCCATGTACTCGACCGTCGGATGTCGACTTCACGACCGTTGATGTGCTGTCTGGGTCAGCGACGGCCGCTCGCCCTGAAAAAGGTGAAATGCCTCAACTTTGCATTCCGGTCCATCGACGGATCGGACCGCGCCTTCGCGACATCGAGGACGTTTCGTTGGTAGCTGTCCACCTGATTCGAAGACGGGAGGCTGTCGGCAGGCATGGCACTCCTCGTGGTAGGCGTCGCCCGACGGGTGCCATTGAGAGCGGCATCTGCTCTGATCAGCGAAAACAGGAAGCCTGTGGGTGGTCAGACATCCGGTTGGTGGACCTCGGCGCTGATCGTCTCGATCAGCCGGCGGGACTCGTCGGGGTCCAGGGCCACCGCGTCCAGACCCGCCCACGCCTGCTCGTACTCGGCCACCTCCGACTCCCGGTCGAGATAGAGCACCCCGGTCAAGAACTCGCGGTAGACCACCGGCGGGTCGGGCTCCACCCGGTTCACCGGCGGAAAGTCGAGCAGCATGAACGAATCGGCCAGGGCGGCCCGGTAGCTCCCCACGGCGAGTGGCACCACCCGCAGCGACACCTGTGGTAGGTGACTCGCCTCCACCAGGTGCCGCGACTGCGCCACCATCACCCCCGGATCCCCGACGGCCCGCAGCAGCACCGCCTCGGCCAGCACCACCTCCAACCGGGGTACCGCCGGCAGCCTCCGCAGCACGCGCTGCCGCCGCAGCCGTACCTCGATCAGGCGGTCCCGGTCCGCCTCGGTGAGGTCGGCCCGTTGCCGGCAGACGGCCGTCGCGTACTCCCGGGTCTGTAGCAGCACGGGGATCATCCCGTCGGCGTACTCGCGGAGCCGGTGGGCCTCGGCGGCCAGGCTGACGTACGGCTCGCACCAGCGGGGCAGCGGATCGCCGTACGCATGCCACCAGCCCTTCGCCCGCGTCTGCCCGGCGAGGGTGACCAGCGTGTCGGCCAGCTCGGGCCGGGCAGCGTAACGCTCGCACATGTCCCGCACGTCAGTGCGGCTCACCGCAGACCGGCCCGCCTCGATCTGCCACAGCTTGCGCCGGCTGAAACCCAATGTCTCCGCCGCGCCGTCCACCGTCATCCCCGCCTCGACCCGCAACGTCTCCAGCACCCGCCCGAGGTGCCGACGCGGCACCGACGACCCGTCGTCAACCATCGGCCCGCCGCCCCTCGCCCACCCCGCTCCCCCGCCGCCGACAGCCCCCGCCTGACGGCAGCAGCGCGTAACTGCCCGCCCGCTGGTTCCGCGCCACCCCCACCGCACCGCCACACCGCGGGGCCGCAGGCCCATCGGGTACGCCCACCAGCCGACCCGACAGCAGCGAACGCCCCGCCCCACACCCCTCCGGCAGGACCTTCCCCACCAGGTCAGCGGCTACCCGCCCCACCCGCACGAACCACTTCCACCACCGTCCCATGGTCACTCCCTTCGCCTTACCGTGCCGCCGGGCACCACTTTACAACTAAACACGTCAAACACGCTATTAGTTGTAACGATGGCATTGGTTGCGAGATCGAACCCTGGCTGTGATGAACTCCGCCCATGGCGCCCTACGAGCCGCTGTGGCGACGGATCAGGCGGGAGATCCAGGCCAAGATCACCACTGGCCTCCTCAAGCCGGGCGACAAGCTGCCGACGACCAGAGAGCTTGCCGACGAGTACGACACGTCGGGCGTGACAGTCAGGAAGGCCATCGAAGTCCTGATCGAGGCCGGTGTCCTGGAGGGCCGACAGGGCGTCGGAGTCTTCGTCGCCGACCGCTAGGTCAACGTCGACCTGCCCCACACCCAGCCGCTCCGGAGTCCATCCCGGATGACCTGAGACGAGGAGAGTAGTTCGGAGTGACACTGCAGCTCCCCACCGTCGGTGGATGATGCGGGTGCAGGACGTCCTCGACGTCTTCGACCGCGCCGCAGAGCGGGGGCTTTTCCCCCAGCCGGAGCATCCCCACAGCTATCTGATCGCGGCGCGGCTGCATGCCTTCAGTGACACCGAACGCTGGGCGCTGGTCGTGGACACCGTCGGTTACAACCCACGCGCCGGCAACGTCGTGGACCTCCTGCACGCGCTCGGCAACTGTCTCACCGACACGGACGAAACCTGGGCCACACAGTGCGCCCATCGCATCGACAACTTCGCGGCGCTGTTCGAGGGTGGTCCGGTGGCGTCCCGGTACCGACGGGTGCCGCTGGTCGTCCGAGGACGGGTCGTGCCGGTGGTCGCCGCCGCGACAACCCCTCCGGAGGACCTGTTCAGGCTGCTCGCTCCCCGGTACCGCGATCTGCTACTAGCCGAGGACATCGAGGTCCGCCACCTCGTCCCGGCGGACCTGCCCCAGGTGCTGCGCCTGGACGACTGGAACCACACCCCACTACGGGTCAGGCCGCCCGATCCCGAGCGGGAACGGCGACGGCATCTGCACGGAGTGCTCACCCGGCACGCACCACCGCAGGAGCGGGTGCCGTTCGAGGTCTGCCCCAGCGACATCGAGGCGTACCAGCAGATCGGCGCGGTGTTGGCGAGCGCCGATCCGGCCCGCTACCGGCCTACCCGCCCGGGAAACACCCACTGGAGCAACTGGCCGATGTCGGGGGCGCTGTGACACCGGCACCGCACGCAGGATGTCGCCGGGCGCACACGACGTCACGTCCATCCGTGCCACGTATACACCGGTGTCGACCGCTTGTCGGCCCACCCGTGCCGCGGCAGGAAGCCTGTGGAGCACTTTCGCTTGCCTGGCCGGGGTAAATTGAGGCAGTGGACGCAAACTCAGTTACCGCCATTTCGGCAACTGCGATCGCTGTCGCCTCGCTCTTCGTTTCGATCGCGGAGACGAGGGCGAACCGTAAACACAACCACCATTCAGTCCGCCCGTTGCTCAGCTTCGACTGCTTTCGCAGCACCGACGGACCGGCAGGAATCAGAATTCGCAACAGCGGCCTGGGACCGGCGATCATCAGGTCAGCCATCTTCTACCTCGACGGCAACGAGGTCGGACCGTGGGAGAAACCCGTCGTAGACCCACTGCGTGACACCTTCGCGAGGTGGCCGAATTTCACGGCTCTCCGCCAAGAAAGGCCCATCCCGGTCGGCCAGGAAATAGTCATATTCGGGGTGGACGAATACGATCTGGTGAGAGACGCCGAGCTATGGGATACGATTACCGAAAGAATCAGGATCCACGTGCGGTACGAGTCGGTGTACGGCAACGAAAAATACGAGACGTCGTTCGAGGGGTCACCTCGCTACAAAAAGTGATCGACAGCGCCGGATCGCCACCAGAGCCCGGATGCGGGCTCGATGCGCGGCTCTGGACCGGCTCTGCGGCGGCTGCCGGCGGCGGCACGGTCGGAATGTCGCTCAGCACGACGGCGGCACCTGCGGTGATGCGGCCGTCCCCGGCACGCATGAGCGTCCTTGGCGAGACGGCCTCGCGAAGGGACTGAACCTCGATCCAGCTCACGTCAGAGTCATGTACGTCGGTGCCGCGATTCATCCGGGAAGTTCCCGTGTCGACCACCGGGGCATGGGGTGACGGAGTGTCGTACCCGTGGGCCATGATCTTGTGGTCACGGCGACGCCGGCCACGGTCGGTGCGTGCCATCAACGCTGGTCGACGCCGGTGTCACGGCGGGTGGGAGGACGTGTGGTGACGGACCCTGACGGGACCGCCTGGCGGCGGCGGAGTGTGCTGGCGGTGGTCCCGCCCGCCCGACCCCGCAAGCTGGCCAAGGTGCCCTTCGTCGAGCTGGCCGACGGACGCTTGCAGGGGGTGGTGTCCAGCGGCTCCGACATCGAACGGGTCTACGTCTCGTCGGTGGCCGCCGGCACCCACGCCTACCACTGCAGCACCAACAACAACCGGCCCTGCGGCGGGCTGCGGGGCGCACCCTGCAAGCACCTGGAGGCCCTCGCCGACGAGGCCGTGCTCCAGTACGGCGTCGACCGGGTCGCCCGCTACCTGCGGGTCGACGCCGGCGAGGGGACGCAGACCGGCGTCGAGCTGCTGGCCCGGCTGGACGCCCGGCACGAGCCGACCCCGGCCGCGGTGGTGTTCAGCCGGTTCCTGCGCCACCTGGCCTACCTCGAACTCCCGACCAGCACCACGGCGCTGCCCGAGCTGCACTGGTTCCCGTCGACCGGGGCGGGTCGCTGATGCTGGGCACGCAGCTGGCGCAGCTGCGCGGCGGCGTCCCCACCGGGCTGGCCGACGCCGACGACGTGGTCGCCGGATTCGACGAGGCGCTGCTGCGGGGCTTCGCCCGGGTCGCCGAGGCGGACACGGCCGCGTTGACGGGCCTGGCCGACGCGGTGGCGGGCACCCCGCTGGGCGACCGGGTGGCCGAGGCGGTGGGCAAGGTGACCGCCGGTTCGGTCGGCCAGGAGCAACTGGCCGGGTTGGCCGGGGCACGGGTCGCGCTGCTCGGCGCGGCCCACGACGCCCTGCTCGACCGGCTCGACACCGCCCTCGGGCGGGACCGGGCGGCGTGGACGTCGCCGACCGACGAGCCGGCCGACGCCTCCCCCGCCCGCGCCGCCGCCCGGTCCTGGCTGCACGAGACGGCCCTCGCCGGGTGGCAGGGTGTCGACCACGAGTTGCTCTCCGCGGTCGGCACGCCGGTCGAGACCGCGCTGGCCGAGCCGGGTTCCCGGCGGCTGGCGGTGCTGCTCGACGGGCTCGCCGCCGAGCTGCGGGCCGGGTTGCCGGTGGCCACCATGCCCCGGGTGCCGGTACGGCGCTGGGCGGACCTGTGGTCCCGGGGCGTGCTGCTGGCCCAGGACGGGCCGACCGGGGCCACCGCCGTCGACCCGGAGCGGGTCACCGGGCGGCTGCTGCCGCTCGGGGTGGACGTCCACGAACACGAGACCGCCGTCCAGGTGCAACTGCACGCGATCCTCGAACCGACCGACGCCGGGACGCCCCGGCTGGTCCGGGTGACGGTGGGCGCGGCCAAGGTCGCCACCATCGGCGGGCCGGCGGTGTGGCGGCTGCTGTCGGCGTACCCCGTGCTGCTCACCGCGATCGCCCAGCGGCGGGCGCTGACCGTCACCGACCTGCCGGCCCACGGCGGCGACCTGCTCTGGGTCGACGGGCGGGCGCAGGCGGGCGAGCCCGCCGACCCGTTCGCCACCGCCCGGGTGCTGCTCGGCGCGGCGGCGGCGACGGCGACCCCACCGCTGGACCGGCACCCGGCGGCGATCGCCGAGCCGGTCCTGCTGGAGGGCTACACCGTGCACGACGACGGGCTGACCCTCGACCTCGACGGGCACCGCCTCGCGGTCGCCGTCGACCGGTTGCCCACGGCGGGTCCGCTCACCCCTGCGCTGGTCGCCGCCTCGTCGGCCTGCCTGGGCCTGCTGCGCTGGGACGACGGGCAGTGGTGGGTGCAGCCGCTGGCGGTGCGGGCCACCGTCAAACGCCGGCCGGTGGAGGCGCACAACGGCGACTGGGCCGACGGGGTCACCGACCCGAAGGTGGCGAAGGCCGAGGCCAGGGCGGGCGACGCCGTGGCCGTGCTGCGCGAGCGCGCGGGACGGTTGCTACGCCGATGAGCGATCCGACCCCGACGACCGGTGCCCTGCCCGCAGGGGCCTCCGCACCGGCGGACGACCCGGTGACCCCGGGCGACCTCGCTGCCGCCAACCGCCGGCAGGTGCTCTACTGGCGACTGCTGGGGCGGCTGTTCGACCCCGACGAGCAGCCCACGCTGGAGGCGGCGAGCGTGGCCGTGGTCGATGACCTCGGCCTGCCCGCCGCGCTGCTGGACCCGACCGTGTCGGTGGACACCGTCGTGCAGCGCTTCCCGGCGCTCGCCGACGAACTCCGCGGCCTGCTCGCCCCCGACCCGGCCGGGAGCACCAACCTGGCCGGGAGCACCGACCCGGCCGCGAGCACCGACCCGGCCGGGAACGCCGAACCCGCCGGGGGTAGCGGCCCGGACCACGGCCACGCGGACGACGGCCAGGCCGACGACGACGACGGCGGCGGGGCGCACCGGCCCGGCGAGGCCGAAGTGCGCCGGGCCGCGCTGGTGTCGAAGCTGCTGCTCAACGTCTTCGGCACCGGGTCGGGACCGGTCAGCGCCGGCCAGCTGGCCCGGTGGCAGGCCGACGCCGGCTGGTTCGAGCAGGCGCTCGGCTGCGATCCGGGAGAACTGCGGCGGCAGGGCGGCACCGGGCTGGGCGGCACCCTCGCCGGTCTGGAGGGCGACCTGGTCCGCCGGATGCACCTGCGGGAGGTGCTGGCCGACCCGAAGCTGGCCGCCCAGCTCACCCCGAGCATGTCGCTGATCGAGCAACTGCTGCGGGACAAGGCGAACCTGTCCGGGGTGGCGCTGGCCAACGCCAAGGCGCTGATCCGGCGGTACGTCGACGAGGTCGCCGAGGTGCTGCGGACCCAGGTCGAACAGACCACGGTCGGCACGATCGACCGGTCGGTGCCGCCGAAGCGGGTGTTCCGCAACCTCGACCTCGACCGCACCATCTGGCAGAACCTCACCAACTGGAGCCCGGAGGACGAGCGCCTCTACGTCGACCGGCTCTATTACCGGCAGACCGCCCGCAAGACCACCCCGTCCCGGTTGATCGTGGTGGTGGACCAGTCCGGGTCGATGGTCGACTCGATGGTCAACTGCACCATCCTGGCCTCGATCTTCGCCGGGCTGCCCAAGGTCGACGTGCACCTCATCGCGTACGACACCCGGGCTTTGGACCTGACCCCGTGGGTGCACGACCCGTTCGAGGTGCTGCTGCGCACCAAGCTCGGCGGCGGCAACGACGGGCCGGTGGCGATGGCGATGGCCCGCCCCAAGATCGTCGAGCCGCGGAACACGGTCATGGTGTGGATCTCGGACTTCTACGAGTTCGACCGCTCCCAGCCGCTGTTCGACGGCATCGAGGCGGTGCACCGCTCCGGGGTGCGGTTCATCCCGGTCGGCTCGGTCAGCAGCTCCGGCCAGCAGAGCGTCAACCCCTGGTTCCGGCAGCGCCTCAAGGACCTGGGCACCCCGGTGCTCTCCGGTCACATCCGCAAACTCGTCTTCGAGCTCAAGAACTTCCTCACCTAGGAGAATCACCCCTGATGTCCGAGATGTTGCGTGCCCCCGCCGAGGTCAAGTACGCCGACGAACTCGACTACCTGGAGTCGGTCGACACCGGCCCGAAGCCGTTCTCGTGGCGGTTGAGCCCGCGCATGGTCCGGCTGTTCGTCCTCGGCTCGGAACGGGCCGACGGGCTGGACCGGCAGATCCCGCAGAAGTGGTTCGGCGACCGCAGTTTCGTCGAACGCAGCATCGTGACCCTGGCGTCGGACCGGGGCCTGCTGCTCATCGGCGACCCCGGCACCGGCAAGAGCTGGCTGGCCGAGCTGCTGTCCGCCGCGATCTGCCGCAACTCGACCCTGGTGGTGCAGGGCACCGCCGGGACCACCGAGGACCACATCAAGTACTCCTGGAACGTCTCGATGGTCATCGCCAAGGGGCAGTCCCGCGAGTCGATGATCCCGTCGCCGATCATGACGGCGATGGAGCAGGGCGTGGTGGGCCGCTTCGAGGAGCTGACCCGCTCCACCAGCGACGTGCAGGACGCGCTGATCTCCATCCTGTCGGAGAAGTACGTCTCCATCCCCGAGCTGAACGACGACAACATCGTCTTCGCCCAGCCCGGCTTCTCCATCATCGCCACCGCGAACAGCCGGGACCGGGGCGTCAACGACCTGTCGTCGGCGTTGAAGCGCCGGTTCAACTTCGTCCGGATCCCGGTGGTCACCAACAAGCGCAGCGAGGCGGAGATCGTCCGGTTCCGCACCGAGGAGCTGCTGCGCCGGCACCGCATCGAGCTGGACGTGCCGCCCACCCTGCTGGACATCCTGTTGCAGAGCTTCGCCGACCTGCGGGCCGCCGCCGCGTCGGCGACCAGCGACGACGAGAAGCTGGAGTCGGCGCTGTCCACCGCCGAGCAGATCGGCGTGCTGGAGGACGCCATCCTGCACAGCCAGTTCTTCGGTGACCGGGTGCTGCGGCCGGAGACGCTGGCCGGGTCGCTGATGGGCTCGCTGGCCCGCCGCAGCCCGGAGGACCTGGCCATCCTCAACAAGTACCTGCACGGGGTGGTGGAGCCCCGGGCCAAGAAGGACGGCGCGGACTGGGCGGGCTTCCTCGACGGTGGCCGCCAGGCGATCGCCTCGCTGTCGTGACGACCGCCGACGCCCGCACCGACGC
Organism: Micromonospora rifamycinica; assembly: GCF_900090265.1. Taxonomy (NCBI): domain Bacteria; kingdom Bacillati; phylum Actinomycetota; class Actinomycetes; order Micromonosporales; family Micromonosporaceae; genus Micromonospora; species Micromonospora rifamycinica. The sequence goes on along the minus strand of NZ_LT607752.1, from coordinate 743,730 downwards.
CCCGGCCGGGAGCGCCGCCGTCGCCCCGGACCCGACCGCCGCCGGCGGGGTGGTCGCCGGCCCGTTCGGGGCGCTGCGGGAGCAGCTCACCGACGCGGCGGCCACCTTCGCCGGCTCCGCCGACGCGCTGGCCGGCATCCTCACCGGCATCGTCGACGACGTCGACCGGGCGCTGGGCGAGCGGTTGGAGATCTTCCCGGTCTGCCACCACTCGCCGGCCTCGGCGCTGGCGATGGTACGCCGGCTGCGGCACAAGCAGCCCAAGGTGATCTACCTGGAGCTCTGCGAGGATCTCCAGCCGCTCCTCGGTGAGCTGCGCAACTGCCGGTTGCCGGTGGCGGTGCAGGCGTTCGCCTCCGAGCTGGACGGCTTCCCCGCCGAGTGGGGTCCACTCAGCGTCGTCGCGCCGGTCACCGAGGCGTCCGCCGAGTACCAGGCGATCGCGTACGCGTTGGAGACGCCGGGGGTGGAGCTGGTGCTGGTGGACCGCTCCACCGACCACGTCTTCCAGTGGTCCCCGCGCCACGACGCCGCTCCGGCGGACGACAGCCCGGCCGGCGACGGCGGGCCGGTGGACGACGACAGCCCGGCGGGGGCCACCGCGGCGGCCGGCGGTGAGGGCGAGCAGGCCGCGTTGCACGGCGACGCGGTCGGCGTGGAGATCGGTGACCTGCGGCCCCGGTTCGCCGAGCTGGAGGCGTTCCTGCTGCACCACGGGAAGGTGCGGCACTGGTCGGAGTGGTGGGACCAGTACGTCGAGCGGCCCCTCGCCGCCGCCGACCATGACACCTACCGGCAGGTGATGGTGCTGATCGGCAGCCTGTTCCGCCGGCTGCGCCCCGCCGGGTCGGACCGCACCGACCGGGACGAGGACCGGGAGCGCTACATGTGGACCCGGATGCGGCAGCACCTCGCCGCGTCCGGAGCCGATCCGGCGGACTGCCTGTACGTGTGCGGCGCCTTCCACGCCGCCAGCCGGGTCGAGCAGTTCGGCCTGGACTCCCCCGCCCCGGACTTCGCGATCACCCCCCGCACCGGCACCCGCTGGCGGTACGGCCTGATCCCGTCGAGCCACTCGGCCATCGAGGCGCAGTTCGGCCTCGCCCCGGGGTCGGTGTCGATCGCCGCCGCCACCTGGACCAAGGCGGTGGGCGGGTCGGGTCCGGCACCCTACCGGCTCGACGGTCAACGGGGCGGCAAGGGCGGCCGGGGCCGGCGCAAGAGCGTCCCGCCGGTCGCCGCGCCGGGCGGTCCGGTCGCCGACCGGCTCACCGGGTTCCTCGCCGCGCCCCCGCACCTCGACCGGCTGGACGAGGCGGAGCTGCGCGGCTGGTGCGTGGACATCGTGCGGCTCGCCCGCCGCAACGGCTACCTGGCCAGCACCGCCGACGCGATCGCGGTGTTCGAGACCTCGATCCTGCTGGCCGGGTTGCGCAACCGGGCCCGCCCGACCCCGTACGACTTCGCCGACGCGGCGGTGACCTGCATCGAGAAGGACGTCGTACCGGGCCGGCGGGACGTGCGGCGGCTCTGCGAGATCCTGCTCGGCGGGGACCGGATCGGGCAGGTCGGCTACGACGCCCTGCCTCCGCTGGCCCGCGACGTGCTCGACCGGCTCCAGCCGCTCGGCCTGGACCTGGAGAAGCGCACCATCGGGCGGGCCCTGCTCGACCTGCACGCCGACCCCGGGCTGGCCGGCTGTTCGGATCTGCTGTGGATCCTGCGGCACCTCCTTCCCGGCGACGCGGTCCGCCCGATCATGGGTGAGCGCCGGCTGGGGCACCGGTCGATCCAGGAGAGCTGGGACCTGGCGCTCGGTCGCCACCAGCGGGCGTTGATCGAGCTGGGGTACGAGGGGGTGACCGTCGAGCAGGTGCTGGAGCAGCGGCTGCGCCGGTCGGTACGGGGTCCGGATGCGACCGCCGCCGGTGCCCTGGCCGCCGTGGAGGACGCCATCCGGCTGCTGCACAGTCCCCGGTTGGTCGACGAGCTGGGCACCCGGGCGGTGGAGCTGCTGTCCACCGAGCGCACGGTGGACGACGCCCCGGAGGTGCTGCGGCGGATCCGTCGGTTGCTGGCCCACCACCGGGCCACCGCACCGACCCTGCCGGCCTGGTGCGAGGCGTTCGTGACGACCGGCTACGCGCACTACTGCACGCTGCTGCCGACCGCCTTCGTCGAGGAGGAGACCGGGGTCCGGCAGGTGGGGGCGATGCTGGGCTTCCTGTTCAGCATGGAGAGCCTGGCGCTCTCCCTGGGCTGTGACCGGTCCCAGCTCGAACTCGCGGTCGCCCAGTCGCATCCGGAGGCACCGGCGAAGGTCGCCCTGGTCTGGGCGGCCCGCCACCACCTCGGCCTGCTGCCGCTGGCCGAGCTGCGGGAGCGCTGCACGGGCCTGTTGGCCAACCCGCTGGTGGTGCCCGCCTTCCCGCGCTACCTCTCCGGTTTCGTGCACGCGCTGGAACCGGTGCCGGGGCTCGCCCCGTTCGTGGTGGAGACGATGTCCAGCGCCTTCGCCCGGCTGCCCGACCCGGTGCTGCTGCCCTGGCTGCCCACCCTGATCACCACCCTGCGGGAGCACGGCCCGGAACTCGTGCCGGTGCTGGTCCGGGAGGCCGCGCGCACCTTCCCGGGGACGTTGCCCGAGCTGGACGCCTGGGTGCCGCCGTGGCGGGGATCGGGTGCCGCTGCACCCGCGCCGACGGCGCACCGGGGCGCGCCGGTGGGTGAGGTGCACACCCTGCTCGCCGCGCACCCGGCGGCTCTCGACGCGGTGGCCACGCTGCTCGGCTGCGACGGCGACTGGTCGGCGGCACCCGCCGACCCGGTGGGGGCGGCGGTGCCGGCGCTGCTGGCCGGGCATCCGGCCACCGCGCAGGCGGTCGCCGCCCTGCTGCTCGGCCCGGATCAGGGTCACCTCCGGTGAGGGGGAGCCGGGTGGACGGCTGCCGGTGACGCGGTCGACGCGCGTCCCGATCCGGGTCGTGTGAGATGTCCCATGCCCGCCGGAGGACAGGTGGAGGGCAGGCCGGAGCACCGCCGACGGTCCGGCGGGATTCTTGCCGATGCTTCTGCCTGTTTCCGGCGGTCCGGGATCACTTGACTCGTCGTCATGACGCAAACCTGGAAAGCGACCCCCCGTTCGGTGGTCGCCGGCGTGCTGCTCGGCACCATGGTGCTGGCCGGTCCGCTGACGGCGCCCTCACACGCCGCGCCCAGCCAGCCGTTCGCACCGTCGGCGACGACGCCGACGGCCGAGGACGGCCGCTCCATTCTCGACCTGATCCCGGCGCAGACCCGGGACCGGATGCTCGCCCAGGCCCCGCTGGTCGACGCCGCCAACATCGTGCGTACCGCCGTGGACGCCGGCACGCCGCGCGGCTACGCCGGCATCGGGCTGGTGGACGACCACGTCACGCTCTGGTGGAAGGGCGCCCTGCCCGGTGACGTCGCGGCGGCGGTGGCCACCGCGCGGCACACCGCCCCGGTCGAGGTGGTCGGGGCCACGTACTCCCGTACCGAGTTGAAGAAGGCGGCGGCGAAGATCGCCCCCGTGGTGGACGCCGACCCGAAGGACGCCGCCCACGCCGTCCGGCTGCGTACCGACGGATCCGGCATCGAGGTCGCGGTCGACCCGAAGATCGGCGCCAGGCAGCCGAAGCTGCCGGCGACCGGGGTCAGCACCCGGACCGTGGTCCGCGAGCGGATGGTCGAGCGGTCCCGGTACAACGACTCCGCACCGTACGACGGCGGGATCGGCATCGGCCTGACCACGTACGCCTGCACCGCCGGCTTCGGCGTCCGCAACTACACCACCAACGTGGGCTACCTGCTCACCGCGGAGCACTGCGGCCCGATCGGTCAGCCGTGGCACGTCGGCTGGAACACCAACACCAACACCGGCACGCTGATCGGCTACGGGGTCGCCAGCAACGACGACCACGACACCATGCTGGTCTCGACCTCCTCGCCGGGCAGCCACATCTACGTCGGTGGGCAGAACGACGAGGTACGCGCCCAGGTGACCGGATGGACCCAGGTCATCCCCGGCCAGCTGCTCTGCCAGTCGGGGTACACCTCGGCCGGTGAGATCGGCGGACCGGTCTGCAACCTGCGGGTCGACTTCCACTACGACGACATCGAGGACCTGGTCGAGGCGACCCAGCTCGACGGCGACGAGTCGGCGCGGGGTGGGGACAGCGGCGGACCGGTCTACGCCGTCAACGCCAACGGCACCGTCCTGGCGGCCGGCACCACCACCCGGTCGGCCGGTCCGGGCTTCGGCTTCCAGGACTTCGCCACCGCCCGGGACGACTACGGCGACATCCGGCCGGCGACGGCCCTGGCGAGCACCTGCCGGGTGTCGTACGTGGTGACCGACTCGTGGGGCACCGGCTTCAATGCCAGCGTCACCGTCTACAACGACGGCCCGGCGGTCAGCGGCTGGTCGCTCGGCTGGACCTTCCCCGGCAGTCAGTCGGTCCAGGGCCACTGGAACGGTGTCTTCCAGCAGACCGGGGCGAACGTCACGGTGACCAACGAGAGCCACAACGCCAGCATCCCGACCAACGGGGCGGTCAGCTTCGGCTTCACCGCCAACGGCGCTCCCGCAACCCCGGCGCCGTTCACCCTCAACGGCACCACCTGCAACTGATCCGTCCGGGCCGCCCGGGCACCGCGGCCGGGCGGCACCCCACAATCTGATCGTCCGGTCAGGCCCCCGTCGCGCTGTGCGACGGGGGCCTGCGCCCGGGCGGGGTGGACCTCCGCTGGCCGAGCGGCGTTCATCCCGGTCCCGACCACCGTGCAACGGTTGTTCACCACCCTCTCGCAGGCTTCGTGATCGACACGGTCACCACCGGATCGAGCGAAGGGCTCCGCAGTGCAGGACAGGGATTCCGAGGACGCCACAGGCGGTCAGCTGTCGCGTCGCCAACTGGTGAAGTACGCGGGTGTCGGTGCGACGCTCGCCGCCGCCGGCCCGTTCGTGGGGGTCGAGGCGGCGCACGCCGACCCGGACCGGCAGGAGGCGGCGCAGGCCGGTGCGGGTCGGCCCGACGGCCGGAGCTGGCGGGCCGGTGACCACCACATCCACTCCGAGTACAGCGGGGACTTCGACACCACCACGAACCCGCCGACGTTCCGCAAGGGCGCCGACGCGGTCTACCCGATCGTCACCAATGCGATCATGGCGAAGAACTTCGGGCTGACCTGGGCGATGTGCACCGACCACGGTGGGCCGACGCACTCGAAGGTGAACCTGGAGCTGGCGTACCCCGATCTGCTGCGGTCCCGCCGGCTGGTGCCCGAGGTGTTGCAGTTCTGGGGGATGGAGTTCGACGCCCCGGCGATGGACCACCACACCCTGATGATCCCCCGGCACGCCGACGAGGCGAAGCAGCTCTTCGAGCTGGAGAGCCGGTTCGCCAAGCGGGATCCGTTCCCCGCCGACCCGAGCCGCGACACCGAGGCCAAGATGGTGGAGTTCCTCAAGGTGGCCCGGACCATGCCGCACAAGCCGCTGGTGATCGCCCACCACACCTCCCGTTCGGCGACCGGGCTGGGGGTCTACGGGCAGGATCTCCCGCACGAGTTCCGTAACGGCAACGACGCCGCCCCGGACGTCTACGTCGGCTTCGAGGGCGCCCCCGGGCACCAGGCGGGGCCGCTCAACGGCAGCGCCCGCGGCGGCTACGGCAACCACCCGACCTACGGCGGCTACGACCAGGCGACCGCCCGGGTCGGCGGGCTGTGGGACGCGCTGCTGGGCGAGGGGCGGCGCTGGTGGATCACCGCCACCTCCGACTCGCACGTGCACTGGACCCGGGGCGGCACCGACTTCTGGCCGGGCGAGTACAGCAAGACCTACGTGCTGGCCCGCCAGGAATACCACGACATCATGGACGGGCTGCGGCACGGGCGGATCTTCGTCACCACCGGTGACCTGATCACCCGGCTCGACGTCACCGCCGGCAGCCAGGGGCGCTCGGCCGGCTCGGGCGAGACCGTCACGGTCAGCCGCCGCGACCGCACCGACGTGGAGGTCGAGATCCGGTTCCGGCCGCCGGCCGGCACGAACGCCAACGGGGACCGGCCGCAGGTCCGCCGGGTGGACCTGATCGTCGGCCGGGTGACCGGCCCGAGCGTCGACCGGGACGCCGACACCAATCCGACCACCGCCGTGGTGGCCCGGTTCGGTCCACGCGACTGGCGGCAGCAGGGCGCGCAGTGCGTCATCCGGCACACCCTGCGCAACGTCGAGGCCGACAGCTACCTGCGGGTGCGCGGCACCAGCACCGACGAGGCCGAGCCGCTGGCCGACGGGTTGGAGAGCCCGTGGAGCGACCTGTGGTTCTACTCCAACCCGGTGTTCGTCCGGGTGCGCTGACCGCCCGGTCCCGGCCCGCCGTCGGCGGGCCGGGACCGCCCCCACCGGGTCGACGGTGCTGAATATGATCAGGCCCACGGCGACGTTTTCCCCGGCCGGACGTTGGTCCGGAGTGGACGTCGACTCGCCATCAATCGCCCGCGTTCGCGCGGGTGTGGGGCAATTGGCGAATCGCGTACCGGTCACCGGTTGTGAATCTTGACCACCCGAAAGCGCAGGTCATACGCTCCGGGCACCCTCGATTCATTTCCCGGGAAGGGAAACGGGACACCCATGCGAACTGCCGGACTCCGCTCCATACTGCATTCCCGCAGACGGTTGGCGAGCGCCACCGCCATCGTCCTTCTGGCCGGAGTGACCCCCCTGGTGGCCGGTCCGTCGGCCACCGCCGCTCCCCCGGCCACCTGTAGTACCGATCCCACCGACCGACTGGCCTCGGTGCCCAGCCCGGAGAGCTTCCTCGGGTTCCCGCTCGGCACCGGTCAGGAGCGGGTGGTCACCAACGAGGAGGTTCGGGGCTACCTCGCCGCCGTGGACACCGCCTCGAAGCGGGTCGTCACCGGCGTGATGGCCAGCAGCGTGCTGGGCCAGCCGCTGCCGTACGCGATCGTGTCCAACGAGCGCAACGTGCGGCCGGCCGTACTCAAGGGCATCGCCGAGGACGTCCGCTCGCTGCGCGACCCCCGGGTGGTGGACCAGCAGCGGGCCGGCGAGATCGCCGAGGCGGCCCCGGCGATCGTCTGGGTCACCGCCAACGTGCACGGCGGCGAGAAGAGCGGCACCGACGCCGCCCTCAAGACGCTGTACGAGCTGGCCGCCGGGCTGTCCTGCGAGGTCGAGCAGCGCAACGACAACCTCATCACCATCATCGTGCCGACGCAGAACCCGGACGGCCGCGACGCCAGCCGCCGGCAGAACGAGTACGGCTTCGACATGAACCGGGACTGGTTCGCCCGGACCCAGCAGGAGACCGACGGCAAGCTCGAACTGATGCGGAAGTACCCGCCGCAGGTCTTCATCGACGCGCACGAGATGGGCGGCCGGCAGTACTTCTTCCCGCCCAACGCCGACCCGATCCACCACGAGATCTCCGGCGAGGCGGTGGACTGGATCAACCGGATCGGCGAGGCCAACAAGGCGGGCTTCGGTTACAACGGCGCGTGCGACGCCACGGTGACCACCGAGTGCTACTTCAACTACTCCACCTACGACCTGTTCTTCATGGGGTACGGCGACACCGTGCCGGCCGCCGGCTTCGGTGCCGCCGGGATGACCTTCGAGAAGGGCAGCTCGTCGGCGGTGGCCGACCGGGTGCAGCAGCAGTTCCACACCCAGTGGTCGACGCTGGGCTGGGCCGCGGCGCACAAGCGGGAGGTGCTCACCGGCTGGTTCAAGGTCTGGAAGGACGCGCTCGCCCAGGGCCGGGCCGGCACGTTGGAGCCCAACGAGGTGGTCCAGCCGACCAACACCGTGCAGTTCCCGGTGCCGGCGCAGAGCATCAGGTCGTACTTCCTGCTGCCCGACCGGCAGCTCGCCGACGCCCGCCAGCTCGTCGAGCGGCTGCGCCGGATGGACGTCGAGGTCTACCAGGTGAAGAAGGCGGTCAGGCTGCCCACCGCGAAGCTCTTCGGCGGCCGGTCGGCGACCAACCTGACCGTCCCGGTCGGGTCGTACTGGATCCCGATGAACCAGCCGCAGAAGCACTGGATCCAGGCGATCATGGGTGAGGACCCGTACACGCCGTTCCCGTACTTCTACGACGTGTCGTCCTGGAGCAACCCGCTGCTGATGGGGATCAACGCCGTCTACACCGGCGCGGACGTCAAGCCCAACGCCGAGCTGATCGACAAGATCCAGAACACCGGGGGCGGCAAGATCCTGGCCGCGCCGCCGCTGAAGGGCTCCTACACCTACGCGCTGGACTCCGCCGCCGCGGCCGAGTTCACCTTCACCCTGCTGGGCAAGGACGTGCAGCTCGTCCGGGACCTGGACAGCGGCGAGGTGGGGATGCCGGCCGGCGCGTTGACGCCGGAGCTGAACACCACGGCCAAGAAGCTGGGCGTCACGCTCACCCCGTACACCACGGCGGCGGTCGGCACCCCGATCAGCCGGCCGGACGTCGGCCTGTTCCAGGGCACCGGCATCTCCACCACCTCCGGCTCGCACGGCGAGGCCCGGTACGTGCTGGGCAAGCGGTGGGGCCTGGACCTCACCCCGGTCACCACCGCCGACATCAACGACAACACCCCCGCCTTCACCGGCCGCACGGTGCTGCTGGTGCCGGACGGCAGCAACGCGACCGGCGGGCTGACCGCGACCGGGCAGGCCAACCTGCGCGCCTGGATCGCCCAGGGCCACACCTACCTGGGCCTGCGCAACGAGGGCACCCGGATGGCCCGCGCCGCCGGTCTCACCTCGACCACCGAGAAGCCGAAGCCGACCGGCTACACGGTGATCGGCTCGCACCTGCGGGTCGACGTGGACCCGGACAGCCCGGTCGGGCTGGGCCGGCCGGCGGAGGACTTCGAGTTCAACAACAACGACCCGATCCTCACCCCGAGCAGCACCGGCCGCAACGTGCTGCGCTACCCGAGCGGGGACACCTTCTGGGCCAACGGCTACACCGTGCAGGGTGACGCGCTCAAGGGCACGGTCGCGGTGGTGGACGAGCCGACCGGTGCCGGGCGGGCGGTGCTGTTCGCCTTCAACCCGCTGTTCCGGGCGTACAACGAGAGTGGGCTGCACCTGGTGGCCAACGCGCTGCTGTACCCGACGACCGGCACATCGGCCCGGACCGCGTCGCCGGTCCTGGTCGACCCGGCCCGGGCCGCCGCGGCGGCCACCCCGGCCACCGAGAACCTGGGCGGGCAGTGGCGGCCGTTCACCCTCCAGGTGGCGGCCGGCGACCTGGCCCGGACCGAGGCGATCGTCGACCGGTACACCGACACCGCGCGGGTGGCGGTGGCGGACGGCTCGGCGTACCTGGTGATCCCCAACCCGGAGGGTCTCCAGATCGACGAGCACCCGTTCCTGGGTGACCTGGTGCGGACCCTGCGGGCCGCGCAGGTTCCGCTACGTTCCGTGGTGGGCTGACGCCGGGCGGGCGGGGGCGGCGTCGCACGGCGTCGCCCCCGCACCCGCTCCGAGCGGCACGCACCGTCCCGGCACCTCACGTGCAGCCGCGTCCCCCACCCCGCGCGGAGCCGGGCACCGCGCATCGGCTAGGAACGGTACATGCCCCGCTACCTGCTGTTTCCCGGCCGACATCACCTGCTGACCCGGTTCCAGGCCGACTATCTGCACCGGTTCGCCACCGGTGGCGACCACGACACCCCCGACGGTGGGCACGGTGTTACCGAACGTGACCACGACGCCGCGGCCGGGGGCCGCCCGGTCGACCCCTCCGCCGACGTCACCGTGGTCTGGGCGGTCACCTCGGCCAACCACGAGAACACCCGCCGCAACCCGGTCCCCTACCACCGGCGGGAGGCGGCGATCGAACGGTTCAGCGTGCTGGCCGGGCTGCGGTCGGTGGTGGTGCCGGTCTTCGACACCGCCGAGACCGACCGGTTCGCCGAGGTCACCCTCAAGAACGTGGCGGCCACCGCAGGCCTGGAGCTGACCCCGGAGAACACCGTGGTCGCCTGCTCGACGCCGCAGGTCGCCGCCATGTACGCCCGGTTGGGGTTCCCGATCGCCGGGGTGGAGGCTGACGTCGACCCGACCCCCGCCCGGCCCTGGGACGTGCTGTTGCGGCTGGCCGCCGACGACCCGTCGTGGCGGGAGCTGGCCCACCCGGCCACCCTCGACGTCTACGCCCGCTACCGGCTCGACGACCTGGTCCGTTCGGTGGTCAACGACCCGGTGGTCGGCGACGAGGGCGGGCTGACCGCCACCCGCGACTACCGGACGTACGCCGAGGCGTTCGCCGACGCGGCGCAGCGCAAGTGGGCGACGGTGCGCGAGCACGTGCGGCCCGGCCGGATCGTCGACGTGGGCTGCGGCGCGGGCGCGGTGCTGGAGCTGGCCGACCGGGAGCCGACGCTGCGGGAGAGCGACCTGATCGGGGTCGAGGTGGCCCGGCACCTGTACGAGGAGTGCGTGCACAAGAAGGCGCAGGGCTTCTTCACCAACCCCAACGTGTTCTTCTACCGCCGCAACGTGCTCGGCGGGGCGGTGTTCGCGCCCCGCTCGGTGGACACCACGCTGACGTTCGCGCTGACCCACGAGATCTGGTCGTACGGCGACCGGATGGCGTCGCTGCGCCGGTTCGTGCAGGCCATCTACGAGCACACGGTGCCCGGCGGGGTGTGGATCAACAGTGACGTGTGCGGGCCGGACGGCCGGGACCGGACGGTACGGCTGCGGCTGTCGACCACCGACGGGGCCAACCCGGCCCGCCCCCGCGAGGATCTGGCGTCGCTGCCGGCCGACCAGGTGGCCGCGCACCTCACCGGGCTGTCGACCCGGGCCCGGCTGGACCAGTTCGCCGTCGACTACCGGTTCCCGTTCGGGTTCCGGTCGGTCGACGACGGCACCGGTGGGCTGGTCGAGCTGCCGCTCGGCTCGGCGATGGACTTCCTCACCCGCAAGGACTACACCGACAACTGGCTGTCCGAGACGCAGGAGGAGTTCTGCGGGCTGGAGTGGGCCGACTGGAAGGCCCTGCTGGCCGACGTGGGCTTCGAGGTCGACCCGGCCAGCGGCCCGTACCGCAACGACTGGATCGTCACCCACCGGCTCGCGCCGAGCGCCGCGCTGAGCCGGGTGGACGGCGCAGCGCTGGACTGGCCGGTGACGCACGTGCTGCTGGTCGCCCGCCGGCCGGTCAACACCTGATCCGGCGGGAGGCGGGAGGCCGGGGGCGGGAGGAATCCTCCCGCCCCCGGCACCGCCGTCAGGAGCCGGTCAGGACAGGAACTTGTCCAGGGCGGCCTCGATGGTTCCGCTGTCCGGCGCCGCGTACGCCTTCATCGTCGTCTTGTTGTACGAGATGAAGCTCGGGCACCGGGTGGCCGGGGCGTTCACGGTCCCGCCGTCGCCGATCTTCTCGGCCGTCTTGGCGGCGTAGAAGGTGAGCTGGTAGCGCGAGGAGATGTAGGAGACACTGACGTTCTTGCCGTCGCTCGCCTTGTAGTCGCACTTCTTGGGCGCACCCTCGCTGCCCGGGACCATCGACATGCAGCCGACCACCGACACGGTGGTGAAGTCCGCCGACTTGGCGTAGTACCGCTTGTCGGAGCCGACCAGCTTCGACGACCAGAACGTCGGCCGCTCGGGGTTGTTCGAGAAGACGTACGCCTTGGCGGTGGCCGGGCCGCTGTAGGTGGCCGCGTTGAGGATCGGGCTGCCGTCGCAGACCGACGACAGGTCGCTGGAGTAGCGGGCCGTCACCGCGTTGTTGTTGTTGTTCGGCTGCTCCGTCGGCGGGTCGGACGGCTGCGGGCTGGCCGAGGTGTCGGTGCCGGGCCCCGGGTTGGCGGCGGTCGGCGTCGGGGTCGGGTCGGGCTCGTCGTCGTTGCCGACCAGGGCGAGCCCGATGCCGGCGCCGCAGAGCGCGAGGATGAGGACCACCGCGCCGACGATCAGGCCGATGACCAGACCGCGGTTCGACTTGGGCGGCGGCACCGGAACACCGAACTGCGGGGGCTGGCCGTACTGCGGGGCCTGGCCGTACTGCGGGGCCTGACCGGGCTGGCCGTACGCCGGGTAACCGGCGGCCGGGGCCGGTGGCCCGCTCCACGGCGTGACGTTCGGATCCGGCTGTTCTCCGTACGGAGGGTGACTGTTGCTCATCTGAAGCCCTTATCGCTGTCGACGGTACCCAGGCACTGGATCATCGGTCAGGGTAGTGAGCGGCACAAACCGAGACGCTCGTTGTCGGAGGGCAAGCAAACCCGGACCGACCACACGGGGTGACAAGCGATCACACTGGGTCACGGATCCACTCTCCTCGGCGGCCGTCGAACCACCTCACAGGGACCTTCGGTGGTGAAATGTGGGGTGCGGAAAAGGGATTAGGCCCGGAACGTGCCTTCCGTGCCGGGCGCTGCGAGAACCCTTCACAATGTGACGTAGATCATTGGAAACACCCCGACGATCGACACGACTCCGCCGACCGAGGTGACCCGGGACACTCTCCCCCCACCCCAACATATCGATGTCTATCACATTGACATATGGGCATGTGGCGGTACATCGGCCTATCGTGAGGGTCGAATCACGGCCCGCGCGTCCCCGCGGGCACCTCGCGTCCACCGTAAGAGGAGGCGGCCCATGCCTGCCGCGCCCCACCCCACCACCCTCCGACGGCTCGTCCTCGCCCTCGCCGCCTGCGCGGCCCTGCTCGTCCCGCTCACCCTGCCGGCCCCCGCGGCCCGGGCCGCGCCGGTCACCGTCACCAACGGCACCCAGTTCACCGACACCGCCGGCGCCGGGGTGCACGCCCACGGCGGCGGCATGATCAAGGTGGGCGACTACTACTACTGGTTCGGCGAGAACCGCAACGACAACAACACCTTCCGGTACGTCTCGGTCTACCGCTCCACCGACCTGCGCACCTGGGAGTTCCGCAACAACGTGCTCACCCAGTCCTCCGCCGGGGAGCTGGCGACGGCCAACATCGAACGACCGAAGGTGATCTACAACGCCGGCACCGGTCAGTACGTGCTCTGGATGCACTGGGAGAACGGCGTCGACTACAACCAGGCCCGGGTCGCGGTGGCCACCTCCAGCACGGTCGACGGCAACTACCGCTACCTGGGCAGCTTCCGCCCGCTCGGCCACGACTCCCGGGACCAGACGGTGTTCCGCGACGACGACGGCAGCGCGTACCTGATCTCCGCCACCCGCAACAACGCGGACCTGAACATCTACCGCCTCACCCCCGACTACACCGGGGTCGCGTCGCTGGTCCGCACGCTGTGGCCGGACAACTACCGGGAGGCCCCGGCGATGTTCAAACGCAACGGGGTCTACTTCCTGGTCACCTCGGGCGCCACCGGCTGGTCGCCGAACCAGGCCCGGTACGCCACCGCCAGCAGCATCGGCGGCACCTGGACCAACCCGACCAACTTCGCCGACGGCACCACCTACGACTCGCAGTCGGCGTACGTGCTGCCGGTGCAGGGCAGCGCCGCCACGTCGTACCTCTACCTCGGCGACCGATGGGCGGGCGCGACGGGCGGCCCGGTCAACCAGTCCCGGTACGTCTGGCTGCCGCTGAACTTCCCCTCCGCCACCTCGCTCACCATGAGCTGGTACCCGCAGCTCACCATCGACACCGCCACCGGCGTGGTCACCGGGGTCGCCGGCAGCTACACCTACGAGACGCTGCGTCCCCGGCACAGCGGCAAGTGCCTGGACGTGCTCGACCGGTCCAGCGCCGACGGCGCCACGGTGGCGCAGTACGCCTGCAACAACGGCACCAACCAGCAGTGGCAACTGCGGGACGTCGGGTCCGGCTACCGGCAGATCGTGGCCCGGCACAGCGACAAGTGCCTCACCGTGGCCGGCGGGTCCACCGCCGACAGCGCGGCGGTGCAGCAGTTCGCCTGCCAGACCGGCCGCACCGACCAGCAGTGGCAGCTCGTCGACGCCGGTTCGGGCAGCGTCCGGATCGTGGCCCGGCACAGCGGCAGGTGCCTCGACGTCACCGGCTACTCCACCGCCGACGGCGCACGGGTGATCCAGTACGCCTGCGGCACCGGCGCCAACCAGCAGTGGCAGCGGGTCGGGGCCGCCTGAGACCGCACCGCCCGCCGTCCCACCCCCGTCCGCCGTCCCGCCTCCCGTAGGGCGGGACGGCGGACGGCGGCCGCCCCGCGCTCCACCAGCACCGGAACGCGATGTGACGATGCCCTCACCCCAGGTGGTTTCCCGGCGGCGTCTACTGGGCGGGACAGCAGACGTCCTGGCGGGGGTACGGGGTGCGGGACACCACACAGGAACAGCTCCATCGGCTCCGGTCGCTGCGGACCGCCGCCGGGCTGACCATCGAGGAACTCGCCGTCCGCTCCGGGGTGAGCGCCCGGACGATCGGCGGGATCGAACGGCACCGGATCCGCCGTCCGCACCAGGGCACCCTGCGGGCGCTGGGCACGGCGCTGGGTCTCGACGGGGCCGACGCCGGGCAGCTCCGCCCGACCGGCGGGCAGGTCGCCGGGGTCACCGGCCTGCCCGGGGTGACCGCGCACTTCACCGGCCGGCGCGACGACCTCGCCTGGCTGGCCCGGCAGCTCGGCCGCCGCCCCGCGGTGCAGCTGATCGGGCTGCCCGGGGCGGGTAAGACCGCGTTGGGGGTGCAGGCCGCCACCGACCTCGCCGAACGGTTCCCCGACGGGGTCCGGTTCCTCGGCCCGATCGCGGACACCACCGCCGCCACCATCGCGCGACGGGTCCTGTCACCGTCCGACGTGGCGGCGCACGGGTCCGACGCGGCGGCCATCGGGGCGTACCGCGACCTGCTGCGTGACCGACGGATCCTGGTCCTGCTGGACGACGTGCGCGACGACCGCCAGATCGGTCCGTTGCTGCCGGCGGACGCCCTCGGCGTCACGCTGATCACCGGCCGGCATCCGCTGACCGACCTCCCGGTGACCGACCGGCGGCTGGTGCCACCGCTGCCGGCGGCCGACGCACGGACCGCCCTCGCCGCGATGATGGGCGGCACCGCACCGACCTCCGCGGTCGCCACCCTGGCCGCCGGCTGCGGCGGCCTGCCGCTGGCGCTGCGGGTCACCGCCAACCGGCTGCTCACCCGGCCGCAGTGGAGCGCGCAGTGGCTGATCGACCGGCTGGCCCGGCCGGAACGGATCCTGGACGCGCTGGTCGCCGGGGACCTGTCGGTCCGCGACGCGTTCGAGCGGACGTACGCGGGGCTGCCGGAACGCGCCCGCCGGGCCGTCCTGCTGCTGACCCGGCCGGTCGGTCCGGCCCCCGCCGAGGCGGGCCTGCTCGACCTGGCCGAACGGGGCTGGGTCACCGCCGGCCGGGGGCACCGTTACGAGCCGCACCCGCTGGTACGCGCCTTCGCCCGGGTCGCCGCCGGCACCTGATCCCGACCGGCGGTCAGGTCGTCGCGGGAGCAGGCGGCCAGCAGCGTCGCGGCCCGAGCGGCCAGGTCCGGATCGTCACACTCCTCGGCCAGCTCGATCGCCCGCCTGAGGTACGCCGGGGCGTCCCGGGTATCCCCGGTGCGACGCAGCGCCTCGACCAGCTCCACCACCGCCACGGCCTCGGACGCCGGCATCGCGGTGGCGCGCAGCCGCGCGACCGCCTCCCGCCGGGCGGTGACACACTCCGGCCACCGGCCGAGGGCGGCGAGGTCGTCACCGATCCGCCGGCAGTTCAACGCGTCGGTGGCGGCCCGGGCGAAGACCGCGATGGGATGGTGCGGATCGCGGAGCAGGTCCCTGGTCCGCTGGTGCACCCGCAGCGCCTCGGCGGGTCTGCCGAGCGCCAGCAGCGAGGAGCCGAGCGAGGCCATCGCCTGCGGCAGGCCCTCCGGGTCGGCCGCGCGACGCAGCAGCACCCAGGCCCGTTGCCGCTGCCGCAGCGCCGCCCCGTACTCGCCCAGCCCGGTGTGGCCGCTGGCGGCGTAGAGCAACGCCCAGCCCTGCTGGGCCGGGTCGCCCGCCCGGACCGCCCGGTCCAGCGCCCGGTCGGCGGTGGCCACGCTGCTGGCGTACGCCCGCTGGCAGATCGCCTGCGCCCAGGACAGGTAGTTGAGATGGACCGCCTCGGTGCGGGGGTCGTCCAGCCGGGCCGCCGCCTCGGCGGACAACCGGAAGACCTCGGGCCACAGGTCGAGGTGGACCCGGCTGTCGGAGAACCAGTGCAGCGCGTCGACAGCCTCGACCACCAGCTCGTGCAGGCCCTCGGCGGTGGCCGACCGCAACGCCGCGAACCAGTTGCCCCGCTCCGCGTCGAGCCAGGCCGCCGCCGCCGCGCGATCCCGGAACTCCGTCAGCGACGTCGGCCCGTCCGGTTCGAAGTGCCGGCCGGCGGCGGTGGTGCGCCCCAGCCACCAGCGCAGCGACGACCTCCGCAGCGGGCCGGTCGACTCGGGTTCCTCGGCGGTCATCCGGTCGACGGCGAAGTCCCGCACCAGGTCGTGCAGTCCGTAGCGGTCCGCCGGCACGGCGGCCACCAGCCCGCTCTCCACCAGCGCCTCCAGCCGCTGCTCGGCCTGCGCACCGCAGGCCCCGGTGACCTCGGCGACCGGATCCGGGCCGAAGTCCGGACCCGGCATCAGCGACAGCCGCCGGAAGGTGCGCCGCAGGTCGGCCGCGAGTCGCCGGTACGACAGGCTGAGCGCGGTGTGGATGCCGGAGGCCCCGGCGTCGATCACCCGCAGCCGGGCCTGCTCCCCGGAGAACCGCCGGTTCAGCTCCTGCACCGACAGGCCCGGCTCCTCCGACAGCCGCTGGCCGGTGACCCGCAGCGCCAGGGGCATGTGACCGCAGTGCCGGGCCAGTTCGGCCAGCGCGGCCGGGTCGGTGGCCGGGCCGGGGCGGGCGATGGCCCGGAGCATGGCGGTGGAGTCCTCGGCCGACAACGGCTCCACCGACAGCCACCGGGCGGTGTCGAGGCCGCTGAGCCGCCGCCGGCTGGTGAACAGCACCAGGCTACGGCCGGCCCCGGGCAGCAGCGGTCGGGCCTGGGCCTCGTCGGCGGCGTTGTCCCACACCACCAGGGCGCGGCGCTCGCACAGCGCCGACCGGTACACCGTCGCCCGGTCCTCCAGGCCGGCGGGAATCCGCTGCTCCGGCACGCCGAGCGCCCGCAGCAGCCGGTGCAGCGCCTCGCCGGGCGGGGTCGGAACGTCGTCCATGCCCCGCAGGTCGACGAAGAACCGGCCGTCGGGGAACTCCGGGGCCAGGTCAGCCGAGGCCCGCAGGACGAGGCTGGTCTTGCCCACCCCGGCCGGTCCGGTGACGACGAGCACGGTGGCCTGCTGCCGGTCATCCGACGGGCGGCGGGCGACGTCCCCCAGGGTCCGCAGCTCCGTCGCCCGGCCGCTGAAGTGACGCGGCGGCCCGGGCAGTTCCCCGCCGACCGGCCGGCCGGAGGCGGCCTCGGCCAGGCGGCGACGCTCGTCATCCGGCACGGCGAGGACATCGAACAGGACGGTCAGGGTACGCCGTCGCGGACGGCGGACCCGGTCCCGTTCGATGTCGCTGATCGCGCGGACACTGACCCCGCACCGGTCCGCGAGCCCCTCGATCGACAGCCCCGCCGCCACCCGGTGGGCACGTAGCGCCGAACCCAGCGACGGGGATTCGGGGGTGCCCGGTATCTGCTGCTCCACTGGGCACACCCTCACAGATCACCGGCGGAGGTTCCAGGCATCGATCAGTGACCTACCGCATGGTCGGTTCGCCCCCCGTTCAGCCGCCCAGTGACCTACCGCATGGTCGACTCACCACCCGTTCAGCCGCCAGGTCTGGTATCCGCCGTAGTTGCGGCGGGGTGGCCCGGCCGTCGGGTGCGGGGCTCCGGTCAGCTCCGCACGGTCCACTGCTGGTTCTGTTGCCCGTTGCAGGCCCAGAGGATCAGTTTGGTGCCGTTCGCCGTCGCCCCGCCGGAGGCGTCCAGGCAGAGTCCCGACTGCACGCCGGTGACGGTGCCGTTGGCGTTGACGTTCCACTGCTGGTTGGTGCCGGTGTGACAGTCCCAGATGATGACCTGGGTGCCGTTGCCGGTGCCCTGCCCGGACGCGTCGAGGCACTTGTTGCCCGCCACCTGGAGCTGCTTGCCGGCCGTGTGGGTGAAGCGCTGGGCGGTCCCGCCCGTGCAGTCCCAGAGCTGGACCTGTGTGCCGTTGGTGGTGCTGCCGTTCGGCACGTCGACACAGCGGCCGGACTGGGCGCCCACGAGCTGGACGTTCTGCTGCGGGGTGCCGCCACCGGCCGGCGCGTACCCGGCGGCGGCGATGTTCGCCTGGACGGCGTCCTCGGTGGCCTGCGACGGGTAGCCCGAGGTGAGGACACCCTCGAAGAAGGTGCCGCGCCCGGAGACGCTGTTGTCGCCGCCGATGCCGAGCAGGATCGCCCCCTCCTTCTTCATCGGGTGGTATCCGTTGGGACGCCGCCCGTCGAAATAGGTCGTCAGAGCACCGGACTGCGCGTTACCGCCCCGGATCGCCCAGTGGTTCGGCTCGCCCTTCACCATGGCGGTCACGAATCGGTGGTTGATGGACGAAATGTTGTTGTATCCCGCGTTCACCCCGGAGAACAGTCCCCACTCGAGATCGGCCATGACCCATGGACCGGCACCGGCCCCGTAGCCCCACTGCTTGTTGGCGCCGAAGTAGACCGTCTCCATGATGGCCGGTGCATCCGCCTGACCGTCGGTCTGCGCATTGCCGTAGTCGAAACAACACCATTGGTTGTAGTGCGTGCCGTCGACGACGGCGTAGATGCCTTCGGGCTGGTCGCCGGTGGCCACCCCGTTGGTGTTGTTGTTGCGGTAGCCGGTCCCGGGCGAGACGTAGACGCCGTAGGCCTTCCTGCCGCCGACCGTGACCGGGGCCGCCTTCGCGTCCGCCAGGTTGTCCCAGCCACCCGGCGCCGGGCCGGGCCAGTAGCCGGGGGGCGCCTGGGTGAGGCGGTTGTTGCGACCCGACTGGTCGTAGATGACCGTGATCACGCAGTTGGTGTTCGCGCAGAAGGAGTCCTGGACGGCGGCGTCCACCACGCCACCGGCGCTCAGCACCCCGACGTCCCGGGTGGTGCCGTCCGACGTCCGCCGTAGCTGATAGAGCGGACCGTTGTACGCACCGTAGAGGGCTCGGGTGGTGCTGTGCGCGGCCACGCACGGCGTGCCGCCGGAGGCGTAGATGTCGCACGGCCCGGTGGTCGCGGCACGCGCGTCCCGCGGGTCCGACACCAGGTAGCCGCCACCGACGGTGAGGGTCAGCACGGCCGCCACGGCGACCGTCAGACGAATCGGCCTTCTCTTCACGTTCATCGAATCCTCTCCGCACCGGAGCGGGATGGTGACGACCGCTTCTGGTCAGGCGTCCTGCGGTGTGCGCGACGCCGGGCCGGGCTGTCGGTCGAGACCGCTCCCGACATAACACGTCAGATCTTTTACATTAATAGTCGTCGATGCGTTGCGCCACCCTCCGATCCCTGTCGGTCCGACCTCCGACGGATTGCCCGCCGGGCCGGACGCGCAACAGTTGCGACCCCGGGTACGAATTGCGGAACCGTTATGCTCCATGGGAAGCGCGGCGCATTCCGCATCCGTGTCGGGAATTCGGTTGAGGGCGGCATGAACATCGGGGAGATCGCCCGGCGGGCCGGGGTGTCCCGCAGCACCGTGTCCTATGTGTTGAGCGGGAAGCGCGCCGTCTCCGAGACCACCCGGCTGCGGATCCAGACGGTCATCGACGAGCTGGGCTACCGGCCCAACGCCAGCGCCCGCGCGTTGAAGGAGGGCCGCACCCGCACCCTCGGCCTGGTGATCCCCCCGGCCAGCCAGCGCCTGACCGACATGCAGCTGGGCTTCGTCGCCAGCGTCGTCGAGGCGGCGGCGCGGCACGATCTGGACGTGCTGCTGTCCCCGTCCGGCGGCGACCACGACCGGTCGTTCGAGCGCATCGTCACCGGGCGGCGGGTCGACGGCGTGGTCGTGATGGAGATCCGGCTGACCGACGACCGGGTGAGCCGGCTGGCCGCGGCGGGGCTGCCGTTCGTGACCATCGGCCGGACGGCGGAGCCGCACGGGACGAGCTGGATCGACATCGACTACGCGGCGCTGATCTCCCGCTGCGTGCACCACCTGGCCGACCTGGGCCACCGGCAGGTCGCCCTGGTGAACCGGTCCGCCGAGCTGGTCGCCGCCGGTTACGGCCCCAGCCACCGCGCCCTGGCCGGCTTCCGGGCGGCGGTCGCCGAGCGGGGCCTGACCGGTGTCGACGTCTGCTGCGGTGACGACACGGCCTCGGGCGAGGCCTGCCTGGAGCGGCTGCTGAGCACGCATCCCGAGGTCACGGCGGTGGCCACCATCAACGAGGCGGCGCTGCCCGGCATACAGCGCGCGTTGAGCGGTGCCGGCCTGTCCGTACCGGGCGACTTCTCCGTCACCGGCGTGGCCGCCCAGCACTGGGCCGAGGACTTCCACCCGCCGCTGACCGCGGCCGACGTGCCGACGCGTCAGATGGGCGCCGAGGCCGTCGCCCTGCTGCTGGAGCTGATCGCCGCTCCGGCCGCCGCACCCCGGCACCGGCTGTACACCCCGCCCATCTCGTTGCGCGCCAGCACCGGTCCGGTCCGGCCCCGCTGACCCTGCCCGACGGCCCGGCACCGGTCCGCCCTGGGCACGCCCAGGGCGCGGCATCCGTCCGCCCGGGCATGCCCAGGGGCGCGGCGCACGTGCTGCGCCCGGCGACGCCCGGTCCCCCGGCGACGGTCCGCGCCCGGGCCTGCTCACCGCACCGGACCCGTCCGCGCGCCCCGGCCGCCCACCGGCGACCCGGCACGTTCCTGCCGGGCGGCGGCGAGGATGAGGTAGCTGCTGGCGGTCCAGGTGTACGCCCGGTCGCGCAGCCCCGCGCCGGTCTCGGCGTCGAAGTTCTCCGCGAAGCCGGACTTCTCGCACAGGGCCAGGAACCGGCGACTGACGTCGTCGGCGATCGTGGCGTACCCGGCCCGGCGCAGGCCGTCCTCCACCAGCACGGTGGCGGGCGCCCAGATCGGGCCACGCCAGTAGCCGTCGGCGAGGTAGTCGGCCGAATCCGTCGGTTCGGTGGCCAGCCCGTGCCGGGTCAGGTGGGTCTCGATGCCCCGGGCCAGGGCCGCGGTGACCGGCGCGGGCAGCTCGGTGCCGAGGGTGACCGGCATCAGGTCGAGCAGGCTGCGGCTGGCCCGTCGTCGCCCGGTGTGCGGGCAGCGGGCGGTGAAGCGTCCGCCGTCCCACAGCTCGCGCAGCAGGGCGGCGCGCACCCGGTCGGCCTCCGCCGACCAGCCGTCGGCGGGCTCGTTCAGCTCGGTGGCGAGGTCGGCCAGGCAGCGCAGCTGGCCGACCAGGAACGCGGCGAGGTCGGCGGTCTCCAGCACCCGACCGTCGTCGAAGGTGGTGGCGTTGTCCCAGCCGCTGTCGTTGCCGTGCTGGTAGTGGGGCAGGGCGTGACCGGGGGCGCGGCGCGCGTCCAGCCAGAACCGGGTCCACCGGCTCAGCCGGTGGTACGTCTCGACCAGCGCCGCCCGGTCCGGCGGCGTGGACAGCCGACGGCGCAGGTGGCCCAGCGCCCAGCCGTGGACGGGGGGCTTGACGTAGTTGTACAGGACCTCCGAGTGGGTGATCGAGTCCGGCAGCGCACCGGCGGGATCCTGGTGGTCGAAGGGGAGCTGGAACTGGTGCCAGGCGAGTTCGGGGTCGCCGGCCGCCAGGGCGATCGCGTTGAAGCAGTGGTCCCAGCTCCACACCTTGTCCATCCAGTGCTTGGACATCAGCACGGCCGGTCGGGTGACGAAGCCCGCCGGGTCGACGGTGGCCGACCAGAGCACGTACGCGGCCAGTTCGGCGGCGGGGGTGTCCACGCCGCGCCACGGCGCGACCGCCTCGACGAACGCGGCGAACTCGGCCCGGCGCTCGCGGCACAGCTGGTCGAAGGGGACGCCCGGGGCGTACGGGTGGCGGGCGGTGGCGTACTCCTCGATCGCGATCTCCCACGGCTGGTCGGCGGGGAGGTCCAGCCACCGGTCGGCCGGGCCGAGCGCCTCCACTCCCCCGGCTGCCCGTAGCGCCCCGGACAGCACGGTGACCCGGTAGCGGCGGCCCGTCTCGTAGGAGGTGAACACCGCCGATCCGTCGACCGGGTCGCGGTAGAGGTAGGTGCCGCTGAACGGGGTGAGGGTGGGGGCGGCGGCGGCGATCCGCAGGCCCAGGCCCCGGCTGCGGATCCGCAGGGTGTCCGGCCCCTGGTAGGCGGCCTCGATCCGGGCGTCGGCACGGTGCCAGGTCAGCAGCGTGGCGGTGGCGACGACCGTGGTGCCGGCGTCGGGGGCGAGGCGGAGCACCGGGTGCAGTCCGGTCTGGTGGGAGACCAGGTGCAGGTCGTCGGCGTACGTCTTCTCGGCTACCACCGGGGAGATGTTGAGCCAGGACCCGCGGTAGCTGAACGGGATGTCCTGGATGGAGAACTCCGGACCGGACGGTGCGACGGTCATGGGTGGCGAGGCCCTTCTGTGGTGCGGGTGGTCGGTCCTGAGACGGCACGGCGGTGACCCCGGTCGGGACGTGCCGCCGGGCCGGGGCCGGCGGCGTGGTGGCGGGGGCGGCGGTGGCCGGGAGGACCCGGGCCGGCCACCGTCCCACCCGGTACCCGGGCGGGACGGTGGCCGCCCGCCCACGACGGCCCTCGCCCGGCGGTGGCGGTGGCTGCCGTGGTGGTCGGTGACCCGGTGGTGGATCCAGTGACGGTCCGGGGCGGGGCGGCGGGATCAGCAGACGAATCGATTCGACAAACCGGTCGACACGAACATAGGTCCGTCCATGCGTCACCGTCAAGGGAGGCCCTTCGGAAGCAGGGCCAGCGGCGGAAACACCGACGTCACCGGCGTGTCATCTCATTGACATCCTTCAACCCCTGGCCCTACGATCCCTGCGAATCGATTCGCAAAGCGCAGCCCTCCGGAGAGCGTCCTCCGCACGCCACCAAGGAGCCGCCCGTGAAAACCCCGTCCCGCAGCCGGCCCCGACGAGCCCGGACGGTCGTCACCCGACTCGCCGTCGGACTGCTCGCCGTCGCCGCGACCGCCGTCGCCGCCACCCCGGCCCAGGCCGCCGACGAGTCGATCACCGTCAACTTCGCCAGCTCCGCCGGCACGCCGACCTACCGCGCCTCGGGCTGGATCTACGGCATGACCGAGAACGCCAGCGGCCCGGCCGACCACTTCTACCGGGACGTCAAGTTCCAGTACATGCGGGCCGGTGGCGCGCAACTGCCCGGCAGCGGGTGGGTCGGCGGGAACTACGACCGCCGGTGGAACTCCACGCTCGCCCAGGCCCGCCGGACCGCCGCCCTGGGGGGTCAGTTCATCATCCTGCCGCACGACCTGTGGGGCGCGGACGGTGCGGGGATCTCCCGCTTCCCCGGCGACAACGGCAACTGGACCGACTACGACAACTTCCTGACCCGGCTCATCGGTGACGTCCGTGCCGCCGGGCTGACCGTGCAGTGGGACATCTGGAACGAGCCCAACATCACCATCTTCTGGAACCGGCCGATCTCCCAGTACCTCGAACTGTGGCGGCGCACCTACCAGCGCCTGCGGGCGGAACTCCCCAACCAGCTCATCGTCGGGCCGAGCTGCGCCTGCGTGCCGTCGACCAACCACGCCTTCTGGAACCAGTACCTGGACTTCGTCCGCTCCACCAACACGGTGCCGGACATCGTCAGCTGGCACGCGCTGCCCGGCGACCCGGTCGCCAACGTCGCCGCCGCCAACGCCACCCTCGACCCGCGCGGCATCGCCCATCCCCGGCCGTACCAGATCAACGAGTACGGTGCGTCCAACGAGCAGAACCCGGCGGACGGCGCGTGGTACGTGGCCCGCCTGGAACGGGCCCGGGCCGACGGCCTGCGGGCGAACTGGGCCGGCGGCGGCAACCTGCACAACGACCTGGGCAACCTGCTGGTGCGCAACGCGGCGGGTCAGCACCAGCCCAAGGGCGAGTGGTGGGTCTACCGCTACTACGCCTCGCAGACCGGGCAGATCGCCGCGGTGACCGCCAGCCAGTCGTACGACGCGTTCGCCACCCATGCCGGCGGCGTGGCGAGGGTCCTGGTCGGCGGCGGCCGGACCACCGGCAACCTGACGGTCAACCTGCAACGGCTGGACGCCACCAGCGGCATCGTGCAGAACAACCAGGTGCGGGTGCTCACCCAGCGCATCCCGTACAACAACGGCGGCGCGGTGCAGGGGCCGGTCACGGTGTCGAACACCGTGCTCACCGTGGCCAACAACGCCGCCTCGGTGACCCTGCCGTACGGCAACCAGAACGACACCTACACGGTCACCCTGCTGCCGCCCTCGGACACCGGCTTCACCTCGGTCGCGGTGGCCCAGCACTCCCAGCAGTGCCTGGACAACACCGGCCTGGGCACCGCCGACGGCAATCCCCAGCAGCAGTTCCCCTGCGAGGGCGGGGACCAGCAGCTCTGGGGCTTCCGCCCGGTCGCCGGGGTGGCCGACACCTACACCGTGGTCAACCAGCAGAGCGGCAAGTGCCTGGAGGTCGGCGGGGCGTCCACCGCGGACGGTGCGGCCGTGCAGCAGGGGACCTGCCAGAACGCCCCGAGCCAGCAGTTCACCCTCCGCCGGGTGACGTACGGGGGCAACGACCCCCACGACCACCAGCTCGTCGCCCGGCACAGCGGCAAGTGTGTGGACGTCAACGGGGTCTCCACCGCCGCCCAGGCGCGGATCCTGCAGTGGACCTGCAAGCCGGTCGGCCAGAGCAGCCCGTTGAACCAGACGTGGCGGCTGTGGGGCCGGTAGCCCCGTCCGCGCGGGTCGGGTGCCGGGCGACCGGTGCCCGGCCCAGGGCCGGCGGCCGGGGACGAACCACCCCAAGACATTGATTGATATCGCTTTGTCCGTGATCCTGAGAAGGTCCGAACCGATTCGCCACCACCACCCGTAGGCGGATCCGCCCCGCGCACCGCCGACGAACCAAGGAGCCGCTCCGTGCGAACCCCGTCCCCGACCGGACCCGGACAGGTCCGCGATCCCCTCCCGCGCCCCCGCCGGCTGCACCGGCTGACCATGCTGGTCGGCGCGCTGGCCGGCGTCCTCGTCGTCGCCGGGGCCACCCCCGGCATCACCGCGCCGGTCGCCGGGGCCGCCGCGTCCGTGCTGGCCGCCATCGAGCCGGGGCAGAGCACCCGGATCGTCGGCACCGCCTCCGGCCGCTGCCTCGATGTCCCCAACGCCAGCACCACCAACGGCACCCAGACGCAGCTGTGGGACTGCCAGGGCGGCTCCGGCCAGACCTGGACCTGGACCACCAACCGCCAGCTCACCGTCTACGGCACCAAGTGCCTGGACGCCTCCGGCCGGGGCACCACCGCCGGCACGGCCGCGATCATCTGGGACTGCAACGGCCAGACCAACCAGCAGTGGAACGTCAACGCCAACGGCACCATCGTCGGCGTGCAGTCCGGGCTGTGCCTCGACGCCAACGGCAACGGCACCGCGAACGGCACCAAGATCCTGCTGTGGAACTGCAACGGCCAGACCAACCAGCAGTGGACCTCGCCGACGACCACCCCTCCGCCCACCACGCCCCCGACCCCCACCCCGACCACCACACCCCCGCCCGCCGGCTCCCTGCCGTGCGACATCTACGCCGCCGGCGGCACCCCGTGCGTGGCGGCGCACAGCACCACCCGGGCGCTCTACGCGGCGTACGCCGGCAACCTGTACCAGGTGCGCCGGTCCTCGGACAACACGACCCGCAACATCGGGCTGACCGGCACCGGCGGCACCGCCAACGCGGCGACCCAGGACTCGTTCTGCACCGGCACCACCTGCGTGGTGACCGTCGTGTTCGACCAGTCGGGTCGGGGCAACGACCTGTGGTACCAGGGCTCCAGCGTGGTACCCGGATCGCCGCAGAGCCGGCCGGCGGTCGCGACGTCGGAGTCGCTGACGGTGGGCGGCGCCAAGGCGTACTCGCTCTACATCAACCCGGGCAACAGCTACTGGCGGGACGGTCACCTGACCGGGGTGCCGACCGGCGCCGCCCCCGAGGGCATGTACATGGTCACCAGCGGCACCCACGTGAACAACGGCTGCTGCTTCGACTACGGCAACAGCGAGACCACCCGCAAGGCCGACGCCGCCGGGGCGATGGACGCGATCAACTTCAGCACCCAGTGCTGGTTCGGCGGCTGCTCCGGCTCCGGCCCGTGGGTGCAGGCCGACCTGGAGTGGGGTCTGTTCCCGGGCGGGAGCAGCTCCTGGAACCCCAACCAGCGGGCGTTCCCGCACAAGTTCGTCACCGCCACCCTGAAGAACAACGGCACCTCACGCTTCGCCATCAAGGGCAGCAACGCCCAGTCCGGCAGCCTCTACACCCTCTACGACGGGTCGCTGCCGCCCGGCTACAGCCCGATGAAGAAGCAGGGGGCGATCATCCTGGGCAGCGGCGGGGACTGCTGCAAGCCCGACGGCGGCGCGAACCTCAGCGCCGGCACCTTCTACGAGGGCGCGATGGTCGCCGGATACCCGTCGGACGCGACCGAGAACGCGGTCCAGGCGAACGTCACCGCCGCCGGCTACCGCTGACCCCGGTGTCGACCGCCTGACCGGTCCGTCGCGCCGGTCACCGCCTGAGGACGGTGACCGGCGCGACGGCCGGCTGCTCGTGAGGGCGGCGGGGCGCGGAACCACCGCAGGGGGTGTCTCCCGCACACCCGGCGGGTCACCCCCGCTGTCCGGTCGCCCCGCCGAGGCGGTGGTCCAGGGCGGTGTGCCGGCGGCCGGCGCCGACGGTACGCACGGCGGCGGCCAGCGCGCGGCGGGAGCCGACGATCACGACGAGTTGCCGGGCCCGGGTGACGGCGGTGTAGAGCAGATTGCGTTGCAGCATCATCCAGGCGCTGGTGGTCAGCGGGATGACCACGGCCGGGTACTCCGAGCCCTGCGAGCGGTGGATGGTCATCGCGTAGGCGTGGGCGAGTTCGTCGAGTTCGTCGAACTCGTAGTCGAGGTTCTCGTCCTCGTCGGTGCGTACGGTGAGGGTCTGTTCCTCGGGACTGAGCGCGGTGACGATGCCGAGGGTGCCGTTGAAGACGCCGGCCTGGCCCTTGTCGTAGTTGTTGCGGATCTGGGTGACCTTGTCGCCGATCCGGAACACCCGGCCGCCCATCCGCCGCTCGGGTTGGCCCTCGCGGTGCGGGGTGAGGCGCTGTTGCAGCAGGGTGTTGAGGGCGGCGGCACCGGCCGGCCCCCGGTGCATCGGGGCGAGGACCTGCACGTCCCGGCGCGGGTCGAGGCCGAACCGGGCGGGGATCCGGGTGCAGGCGACGTCGACGGTCAGCGCGGCGGTGGCCTCGGTGTCGTCGCAGGCGAACAGGAAGAAGTCCGGCAGGCCGTCGAGGACCGGCGGCCGGCCGGCGTTGATCCGGTGGGCGTTGGTGATCACCCCGGACTGGGCGGCCTGGCGGAACACCCGGGTCAGCCGCACCCGGGGGATGGCGGACGCGGTGAGCAGGTCGCGGAGCACCTCCCCGGCGCCGACGCTGGGCAGCTGGTCGACGTCGCCGACCAGGAGCAGGTGCGCGCCGGGCGGCACCGCCTTGACCAGCTTGTTGGCCAGGATCAGGTCGAGCATGGACGCCTCGTCGACGACGAGCAGGTCGACGTCGAGCGGGTTGTCCCGGTCGTGGGCGGCCTCCCCGCCCGGACGCAGTTGCAGCAGCCGGTGCACGGTGGCGGCGGGGTGGCCGGTCAGCTCGGAC
Organism: Micromonospora rifamycinica; assembly: GCF_900090265.1. Classification (NCBI taxonomy): domain Bacteria; kingdom Bacillati; phylum Actinomycetota; class Actinomycetes; order Micromonosporales; family Micromonosporaceae; genus Micromonospora; species Micromonospora rifamycinica. Next base: position 715,864 of record NZ_LT607752.1, on the reverse strand, counting down.
AGCCGTTTCGCGGCCCGCCCGGTCGGGGCGACCAGGGTGACCCTGGCGTTCTTCGCGGCGGCGAGTTCGACGATGGAGCGGACGGTGAAGCTCTTGCCGCAGCCGGGGCCGCCGGTGAGCACCGCCACCCGGGAGGTCAGCGCGAGCCGGACCGCGTGCTCCTGCTCGGGGGCGAGGTCGTTGCCGGTGCGTGCCCGCAGCCAGGCCAGTGCCCGGGGCCAGTCGACGTCGGTGAAGTGGGGCAGCCGGTCGGCCCGGTCGTGCAGCAGCCGCAGCAGGGAGGCGGCCAGGGACTGCTCGGCCCGGTGGAACGGCACCAGGTACACCGCCGGCACCGGCTCGCCGTCGTCGTCGCCGGGCAGCATCTCCCGGACCACACCCTCCTCGGCGATCAGGTCGTCCAGGCAGCGGGTGACGAGGTCGCCCGGGACGTCGAGGATCTTGGTGGCGTCGGCGACCAGCGCGGGCGCGGGCAGGTAGCAGTGGCCCGAGTCGGTGGCCTCGGACAGGGTGTACCGCAGGCCCGCCATCACCCGCTGCGGGCTGTCATGCGGGATGCCCACCGCCTGGGCGATGGTGTCGGCGGTCTTGAACCCGATCCCCCACACGTCGGCGGCCAGCCGGTACGGCTCCTTCGTGACCACCTCGATCGACGCGTCGGCGTACTGCTTGAAGATCCGCACCGCCAGTGAGGTCGACACCCCGACGCCCTGGAGGAAGACCATCACCTCCTTGATCGCCTTCTGCTCCTCCCACGCCGCGGTGATCCTGGCGGTGCGCTTCGGTCCCAGGCCGGCCACCTCCACCAGGCGGGCCGGCTCCTCCTCGATGATCCGCAGGGTGTCCAGGCCGAAGTGCGCCACGATCCGCTCGGCGAACACCGGCCCGATGCCCTTGACCAGGCCGGAACCCAGGTAGCGCTGGATGCCCTGGATGGTCGCCGGCAGCACGGTGGTGTAGGAGTCGACCTCGAACTGCCGGCCGTACTTCGGGTGCGACGACCAGCGGCCGGACAGCCGCAGGCTCTCGCCGGGCTGTGCGCCCAGCAGCGCGCCGACCACCGTCAGCAGGTCGGAGCCCCGGTCGGTGGCGACCCGGGCGACGGTGTAACCGGTCTCCTCGTTGACGTAGGTCAGCCGTTCGAGGACCGCGTCCAGGGTGGCGAGCGGCGGGCGGGCGGGGGCGGTCACCCCCTCATCGTGCCGGGTGCCCGACGCGCCCCGTCCACCGCCCGGGCACAGACCGGCGTCCTCCCCCGCCGGGTGGGCGGGAGAGGACGCCGGGTGTCGCGGTGCGCCTGGTCAGCCGATGGTGAGGTTGCCACCGGAGGCGGTCAGGGTGCTCTCCCGGGTCGACGCGCCGGTCCAGTCGGAGGAGAAGAGCAGCCGGTCACCGTCGAAGACGGTGATGCCGATGCCGTCGCGCCGGCCCGGCTCGCCCCGGTCGGTGGCGGTCACCCGCATGGTCAACCCGGTGGCCAGCGGGACCGGGTTCTGCGCGGTGGAGATGTCATACAGGGTGACCTGGTAACGCAGGTCGGCGACCGGTTCCCCGGCCCCGACGGCGACGCCGAACGACTCCAGCGCCGTGCTCTGGAACTTGTACCGCTTGCCTGCCGACTTGTAGCCGACCTTCACATTGCCGGCCAGCTTCTTGCCGTTGTTGATCCGGCCGTCCAGGGTCACCTCGATGCGCCGGTCGTCGTCGAGCGGGTAACCACCGGCGGTGGCCCCGCCCCTGAGGTAGCCCGAGCCGGTGACCGTCCGGCCGTACCCGCCGGCCACCGTGACGGTGGCCGTCGTGCTGCCGGTGTACGCCCCCGACAGCGTGGCGGTGACCGGATGCGCGCCGTGCGGCAGCACGGCGCGGCAACTGGCCGAGCCGTCGTCCGCTGCCGCGCCGAACGGCGTCGCGACCGCCGTGCAGAGGGTCTCGCCGCCCTCGGTGAAGGTCACCGTGGCGTTGCGGACGTCACCGCCGCCACCGAGGACGGTGGCCCGCAGCAGCACACCGGTGGAGTCGGCGTCGTCCACCGGGGAGGCCAGGGCGTCACCGGTGTAGGTGACAGCGGCCGCCCGGACCCGGGTGACGGTGAGGTCGGCGTCGCTCAGGTCGAAGAAGACGTTGCCGACCGCCTCGATCTTCAGCCGGCCCCGGGCGGTGTCCACGTTCGGCAGCGTCACCGTCGCCGCCCCGGTGTTCGGGGTGCGCTCGGCCAGCACGTGCGGGAAGGTGGCCCCGCCGTCGACGGAGAGCGAGATCCGCACCTCGCTCACGTTGATCGGGGCGGCGTCCGTGCCGGCCACGTCCCAGGTGACCGGCACGGTGCCGCCGCCCAGGTACGCCGTTGACGTCGCCGGCGAGGTGACCAGGAACGGCCCGGCCGTCGGGGCGACCGTCAGCGCCACGTCGGCGCTGCCGATCCCGCCGCCACCGGGGTGGCCGTCCCGGCCGGTGAGCCGGAAGTGCAGGGTCCGGTCGTTGGCGACGCCGACCCAGTCGGCGGTGGGCAGGAACTCCGAGTAGCAGTCCACGGTCGCCGCCGGCACGTTGCTCGCCCCACCGGTGGCCGGCGGAGCCGGCGCGGCCGGGCAGGCCCCGGTGGCCGCGTTGGTGTTGTTCGCCGCGATCTGGGCCAGATTCGGGAAGTGCCGGGTCGGGTCGGTGGTGACCGCGTTCTGCCCCGGCGAGTGGTACTCCAGCGCGTCGCTCGGGCTGACCACCGCCGCCTCGCCGAACTGCCGGAACAGCGGGCCGTTGGTCTTGGTGTTGCTGACCAGCGCGGTGCCGGCGCTGCCGCCCCGGTCGTTCTGCTCCCACAGGTAGCGCACGGTGTCGCCGTCGGCGTCGGTCGCGCCACCGGTCAACGCGAACGGGGTCCGCGCCGGAATGGTGTACGCCGCGGCCGGCACGGTGACCACGGGTGCCCGGTTGCCGGTCTGCGCGGTCTGGAAACCGTTGTTGCCGGCCGGGCCGCCCTGGGCGGTCTCGCCGACGAAGCCGGACGTGCCCACGGTATCGGTCAGCCCGAGCGCCGGCACGTCGACCCCGACCACCGGACCACCGTTGAAGGTGACCTGGAAGCCGGTGTCGTTGGGGGCGCCGAGCCCGCCGAAGGCGGTCACGCTGACGGTGGCCCCGGCCGGCCAGCCGGTGATCGACTCGACGGCCGCCCGGATCCCGGCCGCGGTGTAGTTGCCGCCGCGCACGACCGGCGCCGAGGACTGCCCCGCGTAGCTGAGCGTGAACGAGTCGCCGTCGGTGTCGAACCCGGACAGCGAGACGGTCTGCACCTCGTTGAGCGCCGGACGGGTGCCGGCGACGAACGTGCTGATCTCGGTGTAGCTGCGCTGCGACCAGTACGGGTCGCTGTGCGGCTGGAGGTTGTCCTGCTGGCAGATGCCCGCGTACGCCATGATCGACGATCCGCTGCCCGGCTCGTACGAGTTGGCGGCGCTGCGGTTGCTGCCGGAGCAGTTGTACTGGGTGCCGTTGAAGGTGTGGTTGCCGGCGAACTGGTGCCCGATCTCGTGCGCCACGTAGTCGACGGCGTAGAAGTCGCCGACCGGGGTCGGTAGGCCGGTGCAGCCCCGGGCCTTGCCGTCCAGCCCGACCACGCCGAGCCCGGCCACCCCGCCGCCGGGCAGGCCCAGACCGATGTGCCCCACGTCGTAGTTGCCCGCGCCGACGAGCTGGCCGAGCACGATCCGGTTGCGGTTGAGCAGCGAGCTGGTGCACGAGGAGATCTGCGCCGCGGTGTAGCAGGCCGCCGCGCCGCACGGCCCGTTCGGCTCGGTGGCCAGGGCGGCGGTGTTCAGGTTGGTCCGGTCGGTGTCGTTGACCAGCACCAGCCGGATCGCCGTCTCGTCCTCGTAGATCTGGGTGACCCGGTTGACCAGGGTGACCTTGGCCGCGGTGACGTTCTCCGCGCCGAAGAAGGTGGCGTACGAGGGGTCGGTGACCAGCGCCAGCCGGTAGGTGCGCAGGGTGACCGGCGCGCCCGCCGGCTCGTCCCCGGCCGCCTGCGGCGTGGACGCCCCGGCCGCCGCCGGGACGTCCTCCCGCTCGGTCCGGGCCGGATCGGTGTCGAGCAGGTCCCGGGCGAAGTAGCTGGCGTAGACGCTCTGGTCGGCGTGGTAGTACGGGTCGAGGTACCAGTTGCCGTCAGCCGACCGGACCGAGGCGTGGAAGCCCAGCGGGGTCAGGTCGGCCCGGATGGTCGCGGTCGGGTCGTCCAGCCCCCGGCCGACGTACGTGCTGATCTCGGGATGCCGGGCGGCGAGCCCCGGCTCCATCACCGGCGAGTCGACCAGGGCGAACCGCTGGAACCGGCCGGTCGGGGTGGGCAGCGCGACGGTCAGCGCCGGTTGGCCGCGCCGGGCCGCGCCGGACCGCTCGGCCGGGGCGTCGGCCAGGGTGTCCGCCAGCACGGCCCGGTCCAGGGTGTACGCGGTGAACCGCTCGGCGCGGATGTCGGGCACCCGCCCGTCGCGGGCGTTCGTCGACGACTCGCCGGGCAGCTGCCGCCAGGGGCCGGGGTCGGCCGGCGCGGCGACCGCCGCCGTGCCACCGGTGAGCGGCAGCACGGTGGCGGCCAGCACGGCGGCGAGCAGTCCGGCCAGCCGGCGGCGGCCTGGACCAGCGGAGTCGGGGGGTGGAACCGTCATCGAGAGGGCCTCACTTCACCAGGTCGGGGAACGGGCCGGGTGGCGTGGCGGTCGTGGGCCACGCCGGGCTGTCCCGGGAAGCCCACGCTATGACGGGTCCGGTGTCGACAGACATCATCCGTAAAGTCGACGCGACGGCGAAGCCCGACGGTGTAGGCGGTCCACGGTGGAGCGCGGGCACGCGGACGCTCACCATCGTGGACGGCGACCGGCAACGGGTGGTGCCTGGGCCGGTGCCCGTCGAGCGTGGCGACCGGTGGGGGCCGCACACATGGAGGGTGGCGACCGGCGGGCCGGCACCGGTCGAGCGTGGCGGCGCTGCGCCGAGCCGAGCGTCCGCCGGGACATTTGTCCCGGCCGGCCGGGTACCGCCCGCTCTGCCACCGTCGGCCCCGGCTGCCTAGCGTGACCGGCATGGATGACACCGCGGTACGCCTGACCGGGCTCACCCGGCGGTTCGGCCCCGTCCGGGCCGTCGACGGGATCGACCTGACCATCGCCCCGGGCAGCACGGTCGCCCTGCTCGGCCCCAACGGCGCGGGAAAGACGACCACTATCGCGCTCCTGCTCGGCCTCACCCCGCCCGACACGGGAACGGTGACCCTGTTCGGCCGGTCGCCGGTCGAGGCGGTCCGGGCCGGCCGGGTCGGGGCGATGCTCCAGGACGCCGGGTTCCCGGCCGGCGCCACGGTGCGGGACGTGATCGAACTCGCCCGTGCCCTGTATCCCCGTCCGCTGGACACCGCCCGGGTGCTCGCCCTGGCCGGGCTGACCGACCGGGCCGACCGCCGGCTGGACCGGCTCTCCGGTGGCGAGAGCCAGCGCGCCCGGTTCGCCTTCGCGATGGCCGGCGGCCCGGATCTGCTGGTCCTGGACGAACCCGGCGCGGCCCTGGACGTCGCCGCCCGGCAGGTCTTCTGGGCGGCGATCCGCCGGTACGCCGCCGACGGCCACACCGTCCTGTTCAGCACCCACCACCTGCACGAGGCCGACGAGTACGCCGACCGGGTGGTGATGCTGGCCGGCGGGCGGGTGGTGGCCGACGCCCCGCCCGCGCGGCTACGGACGCTGGCCGGCGGCCGCACGGTGGCCTTCGACCTCGCCGACGGGCCGGTGACGGGCCTCGACCTGCTGCCCGGCGTCCGGTCGGTGCGGGTGGACGCCGGGCGGGTGTCGCTCACCACCGACGACGCCGACGCGACCGTGCTGGCGCTGGCCACCGGCCGGGGATTCCGGGGTCTGTCGGTCACCGACGCCGGGCTGGAGGCGGCGTTCCTCGCCCTCACCGCTCCGGAAGGGGAACACTGAGATGCGCGCCTACCTCTCCTTCGAGCTGCGCCGGCTGGTCCGGGACCTGCGGCTGACCCTGTTCACCGTGCTCGGCCCGGTGGTCACGTACCTGATCTTCTCGGGCCTGCCCGCGACCGGCGACCGGCTGGAGGGCCTCACCGCCACCGTCGCGCTCATGGTCGGCCTGGCCGGCTACGGCGCGATGGCCGGGGTGCTCTCGGTCGGCTCCGCGGTGGCCCAGGAACGCGCCGTCCGCTGGCTGCACCACCTGCGGGTCACCCCGCTGCCGCCCCGCCGGGTGGTCACGGTGAAGGCACTGGTCAGCACCCTGAGTGCGGTGCCCGCGCTGGTCGCGGTGGGCGTCGCCGGGCGGTTCCAGCACCACGTCGAGCTGTCCGCCGGCCGGTGGGTCGCCCTGCTGGTGCTGATGTGGGCCGGCACGGTGCCGTTCGCGCTGCTCGGGCTCGCCATCGGGTACGGCCTCACCCCGCAGCTCGCCCAGCCGGCCAACTTCCTGGCCTTCCTCGGCCTCTCGGTGCTCGGCGGTCTGCTGGTGCCGGTGGCGTACTTCCCCGACGCGCTGCGGCACCTGGCGCACGCGCTGCCGACGTACCGGTTCGCCGAACTCGGTTGGCGGGCGGCCGGTGGTCTGGCACCCAGCCCGTCCGGACTGGCGGTGCTCGCGGGGTGGACGGTGGCCTTCGCGGTGCTCGCCGCGGCGGCGTACCACCGGTCGACCGCGCGGCGCTGAGATCCGGCTACCGTGTCGACCATGCCCGGCGCCCCCAGCGCGGCCCCCGCCACCGGCCGCGGCCCCCACCGGCGCGGACTGCTGCTGGTGGCCTCGCACACGCTCTGGTTCTGGCTGCTGCTGCCACCGGCCACCGCGATCGCCCACGGGCAGGTACGCCCGACGGCGGTCGCGGCCACCGGGCTGGGCACCTTCGCCCTGCTCTACCTCGCGCTGGTGGCGGTTCCGGTGGCCGACCTGGCGGTGCCGCCGCTGCTCTGCCACCTCGGCCTGGTGGTGTTCGCGGCGCTCGGAGTGGGCCTCGCGGGCGCGTACGCCGGTGGCCCGGAGGGCTGGCTGATCCTGCTGGTGTACGTCGCGACGGCCGGGGCGGTCGGGCTGGTCCAGCCGATCCGGGGGTTCGCCTGGGTGGGGGGCAGTGCCGCCGCCGTCCTGGTGATCGGGGTGGCGCACCGGGTGCCGGCCGGCGACATCACCGGGTCGGCGCTGATCACGGTACTCGCCGGCACCCTGACCCTGGCGTTCGCGCGGACGGCCCGGCTGGTGGAGGAGCTGCGCAGTACCCAGCAGGAGCTGGCCCGCAGGGCGGTCGAGCAGGAACGGCTCCGGTTCGCCCGGGACCTGCACGACCTGCTCGGTCACACGCTGTCCCTGGTGGTGGTGAAGGCGGAGGTGGTGCGGCGGCTCGCCCCGACCGATCCGGGACGGGCGGCGGCGGAGGCCGCCGACATCGAACGGATCGGCCGCACCGCGCTCACCGAGGTCCGCGAGGCGGTCACCGGTTACCGGGACCACAGCTTCGGTCGGGAACTGGACGGCGCCCGGACCGCCCTGGCCGGCGGGGGCGTCACCGTCACCGTGCGGCAACCCGGTCGGCCGCTGCCGGTGGAGGCGGACGACGCGTTCGGCTGGGTGCTGCGCGAGGGGGTGACCAACGTCCTGCGGCACAGCCGGGCGTCCCGGTGCACGATCGAGGTGCACACCGACGCCGACGGGTCGGTGCTGACCGTCGACGACGACGGTGTCGGTGGCCGGATCGCGCCGGGCAACGGCCTGCGGGGGCTCACCGAACGGTTGGCGCGGGCCGGCGGGGAGCTGGACGTCACCGCCGGGCGGGGCGGCGGCACGCGGCTCACCGCCCGGATCCCCACCGGCGCGAACGGGTCGGCACCCGGATGATCCGGCTGCTGCTCGCCGAGGACCAGGGCATGATGCGTAGTGCGTTGGCTCTGCTGCTCAACCTCGAACCCGACCTGGAGGTGGTGGCCGAGGCCGGCACCGGCACGGCGGCGCTGGCGGCGGCCCTGCGGGTCCGCCCCGACGTGGCCCTGTTGGACATCGAGATGCCCGACGGCAGTGGGCTGGACACCGCGGCGGCGCTGCGGCGCCGGCTCCCCTCCTGCCGGGTCCTGATCCTCACCACCTTCGGCCGGCCCGGCTACCTACGTCGGGCGATGGAGGCCGGGGCGCGGGGTTTCCTGGTCAAGGACGGGCCGGTGGAGGAGCTGGCGGTCGCGGTCCGCCGGGTGCTGGCCGGCGAACGGGTGATCGATCCGGCCCTGGCGGCGGCCGCGCTGGCCGCCGGCCCGAACCCGCTGACCGACCGGGAACGGGAGGTGCTCGTCGCCGCGGTGGACGGCGCCACGGTCGCCGACGTGGCGGCCCGGCTGCACCTGTCGGAGAGCACCGTCCGCAACTACCTGTCGGCGGCGATCGGCAAGACGGGTACCCGCAACCGGATCGAGGCGGCCCGGACCGCCCGCGCCAACGGCTGGCTCTGACCGGCGGGGCCCCGGGCGGGGTGCCGGTGTCAGGTGGGTGGTCGGTCGCCCCGGATGCGGGCGTGCAGATGCATGTCGTGCCGGCCGTCGGGATGGACGGCGTCGCTGCGCTTGGTGCCCTCCAGAAGGAACCCGGCCCGCAGCGCGGTCCGGCAGGACGCGGCATTGCGGGTCGAGTGGTCCAGGTGCAGACGGTGGAAGCCCGCCCTGTCCAGCGCCCAGTCGCCGAGCGCCGTCAACGCCCGGGAGGCGACCCCCGTCCGCCGGGCGGCGGGCAGCACCCAGTACGCACACCCGGCGACACCGTCGTCGAGGTCCATGCTGGTCAGCGCGATCCGCCCGAGCACCTCGCCGCCGCCCCGGGTCACCGCCCAGCTGGCGCCGGTCTCCCGTGCCCAGGCCTGGTGGTACTCCACGAACCACTCCCGGACCTGGCTCTCGGAGGCGGGATGACGGGCGTGCCAGTGCCGGATCTCCGGATCCTGGTAGGCGGCCAGGAACGCCGGGGCGTCGGGTGGTTCCCAGGGGCGCAGGACGAGGTCACCCGGCGCGGTGAGGGTCGGCTGCGGGCCGGCGGCGAGCGCCCCGGCGGGAATGGTGGGTGGCGTGGAGAGTGGTACCCGCACGCCGCATCCTCCCCCACCGTCGTGGACCGGTGTCAAGCCGCCGGTCAGGCGTCGACGTCGACGTCGACCCGGGAGACGCCCCGGTGCGCGGCGAGACGTCGGGCCTGCGCGACGATGCTGTCGCGGGTGGCGGCGGACAGGGTGCGCCACGGCCGGACGGCGAGCGTCATCGTCCGGCCGGACTTGCGGGGACGCCAGGTGCCGACCAGCTCGCCACCGGCCAGGACGGCACCCGGCCGGCCCAGCACCGGCCACAGCTCCTTGGCGTGGGCCGGCTCCGGCACCAGGGTCGCCCGGTCCCTGGCCTGGAGGAACAGGTCGTACGGGCCGAGCAGACGGACGGCCGTGGTGTCGTCGCAGGAGGCGAGGGCCGGTTCGTCGGCGGCCAGCACCCAGCGGGCCGCTCCGTCGACCCGCACCTCGGCCACGTCCTCGGGCCAGCGGGCCTTCACCGCCCTGACCGGGGCGTCGAGATAGTCGGCCACCTGCTGGGGGGTGGCCGGGCCGAGCAGCCGCAGGTAGGCGCGGATCAGGTCGAAGCGGTCGCCCGAGATGGCGGCCCTGGTGAATCCGGGGATGCGTTGCAGGACCGGTGGTGAGGTGCCGGGGCGCAGCTCCAGCCCGGCCCGCACGGCGGCCAGCCGGAACGGCATCTCGTAGAGGTGGGTGGCGGCGCAGGGGCGGCAGGACCGCAGGTAGGGCTGGGGCAGTAGCTCGGCCAACCGGCCGGAGGCGTCCCCCTTGACCGTCGGTGTGGTGACGACGTCCCGCAGCCGGGCGGCCACCTCGTCGAGGGCGGCCAGGGTGCCGATGCCGGCCGCCTTCAACGGCTTGGCGGCGTCGTAGATGCGTTTGCTCGCGTCGGCGTCGGAGTACGGCGCGACCGCCGCCGCCACCTCGTTCACGTCGGCGCGTCGGTAGAGGTGTGGCGCACCGCGCACGGTCCAGAGCAGGACCAGGTCCGCCAGGGACGATTTCGGTACGTCGAGCCCGCGCACGGCCAGCGCCCACCGGCCGCCGTCGGGGCCGGTGTCCTGCGCCCCGATGTCGAGGACCGCGGTGTCGGCGAGGGTGCCCCCGTCCCGGTCCAGTTGCTGTGCCTGGACGCGGAAGTGCAGCACCTGCCGCCGGTCGATCATCCGGCCAGCCTAGGCGGCACCCCCGACAGAACGCGCCGCCGTCAGGTTCTACCGCGGGCGCTACCCCCGGCCGCCGCCGAGATGGCGCAGCACCGCGGTGACCCGGCGGTCGACCCGGTCGTCCGGGGGCAGCTGGAGCTTGGCGAAGATGCTGCGGATGTGCTTGTGCACCGCGCCGTCGGTGACGAACAGCCGCTCGGCGATCGCGGAGTTGCCGAGGCCCTCGGCCATCAGCCCCAGCACCTCACGCTCGCGCGGTGACAGCTCGCCCAGCGCGGTGTCCGGTCGGCGGTGGCGGGCCAGCAGCTGCCCGACCACCTCCGGGTCGATGACGCTGCCGCCGGCGGCGACCCGGTGCAGCGCGGCGAGGAACTCCTCGACCCGGCCGACCCGTTCCTTCAACAGGTAGCCGAGTCCGACCGCGCCGACCGAGAACAGGTCGGTGGCGAACGCCTGCTCCACGTACGCCGAGAGGACCAGCACCGCGAGGCCGGGCTGGCGGCGACGGGCCTCCACCGCGGCCACGATGCCCTCGTCGGTGTGCGTGGGGGGCATCCGCACGTCCACGATCGCCACGTCCGGCGTGTGGGTGTCGACGGCGGTCAGGAACTCCCCCGGGGTGCCCGCCGTGGCGACCACGTCCAGGTCCTCCGCCCGCAGCAGCAGGGCCAGCCCCTCCCGCAGCAATGGGTCGTCCTCGGCGATCACGATCCGCACGGCAGCTCCACCTCCAGGCTCGTCGGCCCTCCCGCAGGGCTGGTCAGGGTCATCCGGCCGTCGTACGCCCCGACCCGCCGACGGATGCCGGTCAGCCCGGAGCCGCGGGTCTCGTCGACGTCGCCGTGCCCGTCGTCCTCGACGGTGACCAGCAGCCGACCCCGCTCCCGGCGGACGGTCACGTCGATCCGGCCGGCACCACTGTGCCGGACCACGTTGGTCAACGCCTCGGCCACCACGAAGTAGGCGGTGGCCTCGACCGAGGCGGCACAGCGTACCGGCACGTCGACGGTGAGCCGGCAGGGCACCGCGCAGTCGCCGGCCAGTCCGGCCAGGGCTCCGGCGAGGCCCCGGTCGTCCAGTACGGGTGGCAGGATGCCGCGCACCACCGTACGGAGTTCGCCGAGGGCCTGTTCGGCCGCGTCCTGTGCCCGCCCGAGGATCTCGTCGGCCTGGTCGGGGTCTCGTCGGACCGCCCGGCGGGCCGCTCCCAGCAGCACGTTGACCGCGACCAGCCGGTTCTGCGTACCGTCGTGCAGGGACCGTTCGATGCGGCGCAGTTCGACCGCGTGGGCGTCGAGCGCCGCGGCCCGGGTCGCGGTCAGCTCGGCGACCCGCAACGACAGGTCGATGCCCGGCGGCGGGGGCAGCAGCCACCGGCCCGGCCGGGCCTGGAGGCGGGCGAGGGCCGGGCCGACCGTGACCGTGGCAGCCAGCCAGCCCAGCCCGAGCAGGCCGACCAGGAGCGCTTCGGCCAGCCCGTCGATGCGCCACCAGACGATCCCCGGTGCGCCGGCCTCGGCCGGGAGCAGCCGGTACCACAGCGGGAAGGTGATGTCCTGTACGGCGTAGAGCGGCAGGGCCAGACCGGTCAGTCCGCTGAACAGGCCGGTGACCGCGTGCAGGGCGACCCAGCCGAGTTCGCGACGGACGAACGGGTCGCGTACCGCCACGGGCAGCGCGGTCGGCACCGGACCCGGGGTGGGGATCGGCGTGCCCCAGCGGGACAGTCGGGCTCGCTCGCGGTCGGCCACCGCGCGAACCGCCCGCAGCGCGCCGGGTGCCGCCGGCAGCCCCACCCAGACCAGGCAGGCCGTCGCCACGAACACCGTCCAGAGCAGCGCGGCCAACGCCAGCAGTGCGGTGCCGAGCCCACCGACGAGGTGTTCGAGGGCGTCGACCGCGGCACGTGCCCGGTCCCGCAGGTGTGTCATCGCCAGACCTCCCGGCGCCAACATAGGCCACCGTGGTCCCGGGCGGCAGCGGCCGGCGCGGAAAGTACCGCCTGCTGTACCCCGGTTGGTGGCGCTGGCGGGATCGTCCTCGGCCCGTGCCCGCGCCTACCGTCGGACGGGTCGATGTTCGTTCGTCCGAGGAGGCAGTCATGATCGATTCGACCCGTGTCGCCGATGCTCCGGTCGCCCCGCCGCAGCCGGCGGCCGACCGGCTCCGCCCGCTGCTGTGGCTGGTCCTGTTCGCCAGTGTGGCGGCCAACGTGGTGCTGACGACCGCCGTGGACCATCCGTGGATCGGGTCGGCGTGCGGCCTGGTGGCCGTGTTCTGCGCGGGAACGCTGATCGTCCGGCACCGCCGCGGGCGGTGAGCGGGTCGCCGGGCCGTCCGGTGCCGGCCGGTCGCCGGCACCTGCGGTGGCCGGGCCGGCGGCCGGCGCCTGCGGTGGCCGGGCCGGCGGCCGGCGCTCAGCGGCCGTCGGGGGTGGTGCGGAGGGTGAGCAGGTAGCGGGCGGTGAGCGCGACGGCCCGGTCGTCGTCCCCGGTCAGGCCGGCCAGTGCCCGGGAGGTGGTGTCCCCCGGGATGCCGGCGAGCGCCTGGGTCAGCCGGCCGCGTGCCGACGCCCCGAGGTGGCCCGGGGTGAGCAGCTCGATCAGGCGTGCGGCGATCCGCTGTGCCGTGGCGGGATCGGTGGCCAGCGCGCTCAGCGCGTCGGCGGCGTCGACGTCGTTCACCTCCGCGACGATCATGTCGATGAGCGTCGGCACGGCGTCGGGTTCGCCACGGGTTCCGAGGGCCAGCGCGGCGTGCCTGCCGACCACGGGATCCGGGTGGCGCAGGGCGTCGCGGAGCAGCGTGGTGGCCTCCCCGCCCGGGATCTCGACGATGGCCCGGACGGCCCGTTCCCGCACCTCGGCCCCGGGGGCGTCGAGCCCGTCCGCCAGCAGGGGCAGGGCGTCGACGCCCGCGTGGGCGAGCGCCCAGCGCAGTGCCCCGGCGACGTTCGGGTCGGACTCGTCCAGCGCGGCCGCGACCAGCGCCTCCACCGGCACCGGGACCTCGCCGGCGGAGGCCAACGCGGCGCGTTGACGCTGGTCCGCGCGCGGTGAGCCCAGGTCCCGCAGGAGCGCGACGACCTGGAGGACGTCCTGCCAGTCGGCGGGGTCGGCGGCGTCGATCCGCCGTAGGCGGGTGAGCAGCTCCCGTTCCGCGGTGATGCGCGCCTGCGTCTGCCGGATGAGGTCGTCGACGAGTTCCGCCGGGGTGAAGGCGGGATCGTCGAGCGCCCGGCCCACCGCCCGCAGCGGCAGCCCCAGCGAGCGCAGGCTCTCGATGTGGAAGATCCGTCGGAGGTCCGCGCCGGAGTACTCGCGGTAGCCGACGCCGGTACGGCCGGTCGGTCGGAGCAGGCCGAGCGACTCGTAGTGCCGGAGCATCCGGACGCTGACGCCGCAGCGTCGTGACACCTCGCCGATCAGCACCGCTTCACCCCTGCCCGCTGGCCTCGCCGAGCGCCGCGACGCGCGTCGCCTCCGCGAGGGAGAACGCGAATCCGGCGTCCGGGTCGCGCGCCAGCTGCTGGGTGGCGACCGCGTGCGCGCGTACCCGGGGATCCGGATCCGTCCCGGCAGTGTGCAGCAGCGGCGCGACGGCCTCGCCGAGCGCGGCCATCGCCCGGCTGAGGCTCAGCTGCGTCGCCCGGTCACCCCGCCCGAGCTGGGTGGCCAGCACCGCGGCCAACCCGGGCTCCGCGCCGTCGGGCACCAGGACGACCGCCGCCCGCCAGGCGCTGCGCGCCACCTCGTCGTCGGGGTCGGTCAGCAGAGCCCGGGTGATCGCCGGCCAGGCCCGCCGGTCCCCGATCTTGGACAGCGTGTGCAACGCCTGGCTGCGGGCCTGGGCGCCGGTCGAACCCAGGGCGGCGACGAGCCGGGGCACCGTCGCCTCCGGCGGGTGACGGGTGAGCGCCCAGGTCAGCATCTCGCGGACCGAGAAGTCCGGTTCGGTCGCGCAGCGGTCGACGAGCGGGTCGACGAACGCCGGGGCCGGAGCGGTGCCGATCGCCAGCGCGGCCCGCAGCCGCACCGACGGGTCACCACTCGCCAACCCCCGTAGCGCCCGCGCCGTGTCCGTTTCCTGTCTGGTCATCGGAAGACCACCTCCCCGACGCAGTGAAGCCCCTGACACCGTGTCAGGGTCAACCGGAGCCCGCCATCGGAGTCGGCTGGACCTGGATCACCCCCTTCGCCCTGCATCTTTACCGCACGATCGCCGCCCACGACGGCGGAGCAGCCGATCAGGGGTACCCGGTCACTCGCCCGTTCCGCCGAGGTCGATGAGGATGCGGCCGTCGCCTCGACAGCGGAGTCCCCTGTCGAGGCGACGGGCGACGGCAGCACCGAGTCCGGGCCGGCGCCGATGAGCTGCGCGGTCAGCCGTCCATGCCGCTGATGGCCACCTGCACCCACAGGATCGAGGCGAGGGCGATGCCCAGGAAGGTGAGCGCCGACAGCCCCAACGCGGCGGCGAGACGCACGCGCTTGCGGGTCACGACGAAGACGACGACGGATGCGGCCACTGCGAACAGCGCGAGGAATGCCGTGAATCCCATGGTTCGGTTTCTCTTCTCTTCGAGGAGTTCCGCAGCAGCGGACTGCTGGTGCGGGCAGGTCGGGTCGTCCGGTTACCGGCGGATCCGGTGTGGTGCGAGGAGAGCGCGTTGCTGTCCAGGTGACTGGCGTCGGCGGGGGGCCGACCGAGTGCTGTCAGGGGGCGTACGGCAGGACCTGCAGGCCTTTGTCCCCGTCGCCGGAGGCCGTGATGCGGCCGTTCTCGACGCCGATGACGCCGTAGGCGCCGTGCAGTTCGAACAGGCCGGAGTCACCGGCCAGGTCGATCCGCCAGACCTGGGACGCCTTCCCGTCCTGGCAGTTCTCCAGCTTCAAGGCGGCACCGGCGGTGTCCGCGACGCAGTAACCGCCGCCGGCCTCCTCGTTCCAGAACGGCGGCTTGATGAGCACCCGGTTCTTCGCCGCCACCGGGGCCGGGTAGAGGGCCATCATGGTGGAGTCCGTCCGGTCGGTTCCGGTGAAGTCAACCTGGCCCTGGCCCGCCTGCAGGAAGCGGTCCACGCCGTCGCCGGCGACGTCGATCAGGACGCTCTTGCCGGTCCTGATGCCGGTGATGCGCAGCCCGGACAGGTCCGAGGTGACCTTCGCCCTGGTCGTCGGCTTGGCCGGGGCGGCAGAGCTGCGGGTCGGCGCGGCGGAGGTCGGCGCGGTCGGGGGCTCGGCGGGGACCGCCGTACCGGAGGGCGTTCCGGCCGGCGTGGACGTGGCGGGTACGGACGTGCCCGACGGTGCGGCGGACGTGTCCTCGCCGCTGGTGCAGGCGGTGAGCAGGCCGGCGGTGGCGAGGACGGCCCCCATGACGAACGAACGGGTGTGGCGCATGTGCTTTTCCTTCAGGAGAGGGAGGATCGGGTGCCCGGTGTCACCGGCAGAACCGCGACGGTGCCGACGAGATCAGCCGTGCAGGCCGGTGGCCCGGGGGCTCGTCTCGTACCGCGGTGCGGGGTTCATGTCGTAGAGACTGCCGAACGGACGCCGCGGTCTCTTCCCGCCACGGGCCTGCGTCGGCTCGACGCTGAGCGGAGATCGGGAGACGCGCCTCATCCGAAAGGTGGAGGCGACGGCACTGCGGTGACCGGGCCGACGACCGTGGTCATGTCCCCGGCTGGACAGGTGGTGGTGTGCCACGGCAGGCCGGGTGCCTTCGCACCCGGACATGGGGTGCCGTCAGGCGTCGACGAGACCGGCCCGCCACGCCCAGGAGGCCACCTCGACCCGGTTGCGTACGCCGAGCTTCGCCTGCGCGGCAGCCAGGTGGGTCTTGACGGTGGACACCGCCACGAACAGTTCGTCCGCGATCTCCTGGTTGGTCAGTCCCCGGGCCACCGCCCGTACGACGTCGTTCTCCCGGTCCGTCAGGGCCTCCACCGGTGCGGTCGCGCGGATCTGCGGCCGGTGCCGGAAACTGCGCAGCAGCCGGACGGTGACCTGGGGCGCCACCAGGACGTCCCCGCGGACGGCCGCGCGGACCGCCTCGACCAGCAGGGCCGGCCCGCAGTCCTTGAGCAGGAACCCGCTCGCCCCGGACTGCAGGGCGACGTCCACGTACTCGTCGTCGTCGAACATGGTGATGACGACGACGGCGATCGGATCGGCGACGTCGGGGCCGGCGAGCAGCCGGGTGACCTGCAGTCCGTCCAGGCCCGGCATCCGGATGTCCAGCAGGCACACGTCCGGGCGCAACCGACGCGCCGCCTCGACCGCCGCCCGCCCGTCGGCGACGTCGGCCACCACGGTGATGTCCGGCTGGGCTTCCAGGATCATCCGGAACCCGACCCGCATCAGCTCCTGGTCATCGGCGATCAAGACCCGCACTGGCTACCGTCCCCGTCCTCGTGGCCGCTTCTCGGTGGACGCTGGCAGCGCTCGGTCGGCATCCGACGGAGATCCCCGATCATCGAGAAGGGATGATACGGGTACGCGCGTCGCTGTCCCGGATCCACCTGCGCCCGCCGCGCCGTGGTTCCAGGACGGCGACGATGGACGATCGGGCGGCCGGGAACAGCACTCTCCACCTTCCGGGGTCGTGCGGGGGCAGGACTACGGTTCGGCCCGGTAGAGCGGCAGGTCGGCGAGGACCTGCCAGCCGCCGCTCGTGCGGCCGGCGGTGAACCGGCCGCCGAGCAGACGCACCCGCTCCCGCATGCCGACGAGTCCGGAGCCACCACGACGTCTGCCGACGACGCCGAAGCCACCACGACGTCTGCCGACGACGCCGAAGCCACCACGACGTCTGCCGACGACGCCGAAGCCACCACGACGTCTGCCGATCGGCCGGTTCGCCTTCCCGTCGTCGCGGATCTCGACCCGGAGGTGTCCCTGCCCGGTCCGTACCGATACCTCGACCTGCCGTGCCCCGACCGCGTGCCGACGGGCGTTGGACACCGACTCCTGTACGAGGCGCAGCACCGATGTGGCGACCTCCTCGGCCACCGGTTCGGCCAGCTCGACCGTCACCCGTACCGGCGGGCTGCCAGCTGACGACATGGCCCGCAGGTCGGCCGCCAGGTCGGTGGTCCGGGTCAGCGGTGCCGGCGTCCGGCCTTCGCCCGGTTCACCCTCCCGCAGCGCGGCGACGAGGTGCCGCATCGAGGACAGCGCCTCGATACCGGAGCGTTCGATCACGGGCAGGGCGTCGAGTGCCGCACCGGGGTCCGATATGGAGCGTTCCTGTGCGCTCTGCGCCTGGTCCATCATCGTCCTGACCTGGTGGGTCACCACGTCGCGGAGTTCCCGTGCCAGGGCGAGGCGCTCCCGCTGTTGCACCGCGATCACGGCGGCCTGCCGCGTCCGGGCCCGTTGCCGGTCGCGACTGCGCAGGTACCACCCGTACGCCACGGGCAGCACCACCATCGCCATTCCCGACAGCGACAGACTCCACCACGGCTCCGGCGTCGACTCCCCCGGTGGGGGCGCGTACTGCGGTCGTAGCTGCGCCGCCACCGTGCTGGTGGCCAGGAGCAGCCCGACGAGACCGGTGGCGGCGACCCCGGGAACCCGCCGGACCACCGCCACGATGACGATCGCCACGGCGGCGATCTCGGTCACGGCCAGGCCCGCCGTGGTCTCGGCGTCGGCCGCCCGCAGCACCCCGGTCGAGACGACGAGGGTCGCCGCGGCTCCCAGCGCCCCGGGAACCGGCCGTACCTGTGCCAGCAGCGCCAGGGTCGCCATCAGGGCGATGCCCGGCACCGTCCACCCGAGACGCGCGGTGTCGGATTCCGCGAGGATCCGGATGTCGAGCAGGCCGAGGACCACCAGTGGAACAGCCCACGGCCATTGCCGCAGCACCCGCGCCGATACCACCGCCGTCACCATCCCGTGCCGCGCCTCCGCGCTCGTCGGGAGGACACCGGAGACAGTACGGTTCGTCGTCATCGCCCGCGGAACGGCTGCTGCACTATTGTCACCGGCGGCTCCCCCGGATTCGGACCGACGCGAGGAACTGCTGTGGTGGCGGCGTGAAGCTCGACTGGCGAGGTCTGACCATCTGGGACTGGCCCCTGGCCGGGCTGCTCGCGCTGGCGTTGCTGCTGGACGGGGCGACGGCGAGCGAACTGGGGTATGACGACCGGTGGGAGCTGCCGGGTTTCCTCGTGGTGTGTGCCCTCGCGTTGCTGGCGTCGCGGTGGCCGGTCGTCGCGGGTGTCGGTGTGGTGGTGGTCCTGCTGGCGTGGTCGGTGGTGCTGCGGCTGGCCGGTGTCGCGGTCCCCGCCGCCGCGGGCGGGTTGGGGGCTGCCGAGGTCGTCGCGGTCCTGGCCGTCATCGTCGCGGTGGTCCGCCGGACGTCCAGGTCCACCGCCGCCGGCCTGGTGGGGTTGCTCCTGCTCGGCTGCCTGGCGGTCGGGGTGCTGCGGCCGGAGCACCCCGGCGCTCCTCAGGAGCTGGGCTGGTCGGTGGTCCTGCCGGTGGTGGCCGTCGTGGCCGGCTGGGTTCTGCGGGTGCGCGACGCCCGGCAGGCGCGGGAGCTGCGGGCGGTCGTGGTCGCG
Organism: Micromonospora rifamycinica; assembly: GCF_900090265.1. Classification (NCBI taxonomy): domain Bacteria; kingdom Bacillati; phylum Actinomycetota; class Actinomycetes; order Micromonosporales; family Micromonosporaceae; genus Micromonospora; species Micromonospora rifamycinica. The sequence continues at coordinate 697,041 of NZ_LT607752.1, read as the reverse complement.
ACGCAGTTGCGTGAGCGGGTGGCCCTGGCGCGGGAGCTGCACGACGTGGTGGCCCACCACATTGGCGGCATGGTGGTGCAGGCCCAGGCGGCGCAGGCGGTGGCCCTGCCGGATCCCGGTGCTCCGGCTCGGGTGCTGCCGGTGATCGAACGTGCCGGTGCGGAGGCCCTGTCGGCGATGCAGCGGATGGTCGCCATGCTGCAGGATGTCGACGGGGATCCGGTGACGCCGCCCACGGACCTCCTCGCCGACCTGCGTGCGGCGGCTGTCACCTCGGGGGACGCCACTGCGGTCCGGTTGGCGGTGGAACTCGGCGAGCCCGTGCCGGCGGCGGTCGCGACGACGGTGCTGCGGCTGGTCCAGGAGTCGGTGACGAACGCGCGGCGCTATGCCGTGGGCGCCCGTGAGATCACCGCGACGGTACGGGCCGGAGACGGGCGTGTCCGCGTGCAGGTGCGTGACGACGGGCGGCACGCTGACCGGCCGAGGAGGTCCGGGGGCGGCGGTTACGGCCTGGTCGGTATGCGGGAACGGGTGCAGCTGCTCGGCGGCCGGTTCGAGGCGGGCCGGTTGCCCGGTGCGGGCTGGCAGGTGCTCGCGGACCTGCCGCTGCGGCCGGAGCCCTGATCGGTGCGGCCGGCGACCGGCTCGGGCTGGGTGGGCGCGGGATCAACCTCGGGTGCGGATGTCGACGCTGGAGAGGACGGCGTCCCAGGCCAGCTCGGCGGCGACCGTGCCCAGCCGGAGCGACGGGGTGGGCACCGTCACCTCGTCGGTCGTCAGGGCGAACAGGGTGTCGCCGTCGGCGATGGTGTGGAAGGGCTGGATCGCCCGGTGCATGGAGCCGTGCACCTGGGTGGCGAACTGGGCGAGTTCGGTGTCGGTCATCCGGACGTTGGTGACCACGGCGGTGAGGGTGGTGTTCCCTCCGGTGGGCGCGAGGTCCGGGGTGGTCGCCGCGATCAGCTCGGCGTAGTCCTCGGCCGGGTGGCGACGCCGGCCGGTTGCCGGGTCGAGGTTTCCCCGCACGATGTCGCCGTCGCGGTCGACGATCACGCCCATGGCGTTCACCACCGTCAGCACCAGCAACCGGGCCGCACCGATGCGGGTGAAGGCCGCGCCCTGTCCGCCCCACTCGGCGCGGGTGTTGTCGACCTTGCCGACGGTCGCGGCGACACCCGCGCCGACCCTCCCGACGGCCACCCGGTCGGTGCGTACCGCGCGCAGTCCGTCGGCACCGAGTCGGGTGTCCGGGTAGATGGCGTTGTCCCGGGGGGTGAAGTCGTAGACGACGGCCCCGGACACCACCGGCAGGCTCCCGAAGTCGGTCGCGTAGCCGGTGCGGCGGAGCAGTTCGTCGTAGACGCCGGACGCCGCGGCGAGCCCGAAGCTCGACCCGCCGGCGAAGCACAACGCGTGGTGGTACGGGAAGCCGCCGCTGACCCCGACGGCCCCGCCCCGCTTGTCGACGGCGGTGCGGGCGCCGCCGGGGATGCTGAGGACGGTGACGCCGGTCGGGCCGTCGGGGTACTCGGCGGTGCCGATCGCCACGCCGGGCAGGTCGAAGTCGATCCATCCGTCGCCCGCCGCACCGAGCACCGCGGCTCGTCGCCGGTGGTCGTTGCCGATGGGGGACGTCGTGCGCGGCGGGGCCGGATGGTGTTCGGACATGAGGGTCACCGTCTTCCGTGGGGTGGGTGGTGGCGAGTTCCGACCGGGGTCGGGTTGCCTAGACTGGGTTGATGGCCCGTCCCGTCACGCTGCACGATGTCGCGCGCCGGGCGGGTGTCGGCAAGTCCACCGTTTCCAATGTGCTGTCGCGTTCCGGCCGGGTCTCCGAGGCGACCCGGGAGCGGGTCCGGGCGGCGATGGAGGAGCTGGGCTACGTCCCCAACCGGGCGGCCCGGCAGTTGCGGGGCGGGCGGACCGGCATCGTCGGGGTCTACGTTCCGGGTGTGCCGTCCACATCGGAGTTCTACATGCGGTTCGTGTTCGGCATCATGGAGCGCGCTGCCGCCCGCGACCGGGACGTCACCATCCTGACCGCCTCGGAACACCGGTCGCCCCGGACGCTCGACGGGGTGATCGTGGCCGATCCGCACCGGGACGACGAGTTCGTGCCGGTGCTGATGCGCGGTGGGATGCCGGTCGTCTGTTTCGAACGCCCCCCGGCCGGGATGCACCCGGACGTGGTGCTCTGGGCGGACCACCACCGGGCGCTCACCGGGTTGCTGGACCGGATGGCCGAGGTCGGGGCTCGGCGTCCCGCCCTGGTGGTGCCGCCGGAGACCGGTGACTGGGCGGCCCAGCTGGCGGCGGGGCACCGGGACTGGTGCGCCCGGCACGGGGTCGCCCCGGTGGTGGCGCACCATCCGTGGGTGCCGTCGCCGTCGGAGGTGTCCCGGGCGGTCGAGCGGGTGCTCGCCGTGCCGGGGGTGGACGCCCTGGTGTGTGCCTCGGTGGACACCGCGCCGACGGCTGTCCAGGTGCTGCACCGGCTCGGGCACCCGGTCGGGCGGGACGTCCTGGTGGCGAGCGCCACCGAGTCGTCCGCCCTGCGGTTGGGTCAGCCGCCGGTCACCGCGCTCGACCTGTCTCCGTTGGATGCCGGACGCCGCTGCGCCGACCTGCTCGACGACCTGATCGGTGGCGGCCCGGGCGGGGTCTACGAACATCCGGTCCACCTGTGGTGGCGGGACTCCACCCGGGGGTCGCCGCCGGTCACCGGGTCATCCGTTCCAGGGTCTCCTCCATCCGGTCGCCCGCTTCCACCGGGTTGAGTCCGGCCGCGAGGCCGTCCTGGTACACCTGGTCGAGGAGGGGGCGGAAGCGGGCGTAGCGGCGTTCCCAGTCGGCTGCGTCGGTGCGCCAGTAGCCCACGCAGACGGCGCGGTCCCGGGGCAGCCGGTGCACGGTGCGTAGCACGGACCGGGCCTGGCGGCACTCCCCCGCCTCGCCGGCGACCCAGACGTAGCCGGGGCCGTCGGGCAGGGTCGTCTCCCGCAGCCGGTCGACGAGGCTGCCCGGTCCGTGGCCGTTGCCTACCCCGACGCGGACGTCGATGTGCACGGTGGGGTCGTCGCCGGCTGCGGTGAGCAGGTCCCGGGCGTCGGCCAGGTCCGGCAGGTCGACCAGCACCCGGGTCGGGAGGCCGGGTGGGCGTTCCGCGACGGTACGGGTCGCGGCGGGCAGCCCGGCCAGGTCGGCGGCGAGCACCAGCCAGCGGGTGTCGGCGGGTGGACGGAACCAGGCGCGGCACCGCCACAGCAGGAGACCGGTGCCAATTTCGGCCTGTCGTGCCCAGGACGTGGCGGGGCCGTGGTCGTGCAGGGCGAAGTCGATGGTCAGCCGCGCCCCGACGGGGTCGACGGCGCGGACGGAGTAGTTGCGGCCGACGGGTGGGTGCTGTTCGTCGTGGTAGCCCCATGCCTCGCCGCGCAGGGTCATCGGTGGCGGGGCCGGCTCGCCGGGGCGGGGGAGGTAGATCGTCACCGACTCGTCCGGTGCGCCCAGGCAGGGGAAGTGGGCGAGGTCGGGACCGCCGAGGACGACCCGCTGCAGGTGTGGGGTCAGCCGGTGGACCTCGTGCACGGTGGCGGTCCAGAAGCCGGGCCGGGTGAGGGTGTCGGTCATCGCGCGCTGTACTCCGAACTGGTGGCCGGGTCGCCGTCGACGGCGACGGCGAGCGCGGGGACGATCTTGTCCAGCACGTAGGGCAGGCTCAGGACGGAGGCGAAGGCGAGCGCGCCGTTGGCCTCGGTGCCGAGGAAGACGTCCCGGCGCTGGGTGCGGACGTCCAGCCGGGTGTAGAGCGGGTCGCCGAGCAGGGTGGTCACGCCCGGGTCGGTGGCCGCCTCGGACCAGACGGCGACGTCCACGTCCACCAGGTCGAACCGTTCGCGGCTGATGGTGGCGGACTGGTTGGCGTTCGCGGTGAGGGTGGTGACCTCGGGTGTCATGGTCAGTCCGAGGTCGAGCAGGACCTTCGAGGCGGTGGTCTCGGGGCTGAACAGGTAGTACTGGCCTTCGTAGGTGGAGGCGAACACGGTGTGGGCGCCCTTGAGGCGGGGGTGGGCGGCGGCGACCGCGGCGATCCGCTGTTCCAGGTCGGTGACGAGTTTCTCGGCCTCGGCGCTGCGGCCGGTGATCTGTCCGGCGGCTCTGCTCATCTGTTGCCAGGTCACCGCCCAGCTGCCGTCGCCGGCCGGTTGGGCGACGGTGGGGGCGATCTTGGTGAGCAGGTCGTACTCCTGGCGGGACATGCCGGAGGAGAGTCCGACGATGACGTCGGGGCGCAGGGCGGCGATCTGTTCGTAGTCGAGTTCGGCGCGGGCCAGTACCTCCGGCTTGGCCGTGCCGAGTCGTTCCCGGGCCCACGGCCAGGTCGCGTTCGGCTGGTTGCCGTACCAGTCGCGGATCGCCACCGGCACCTCGCCGAGGGCGAGGAAGTAGTCCTGCTCCTTGAGGCCCACCACCACGATGCGTCGGGGCTTGGCGGTGAGGGTGGTCGCGCCGAAGGCGTGGGTGATGGTGGTGGGGAACGCGGCGTCGGACGATCCGGACGCGGGGGCGGCGGGGCTCGCCTCGCCGGTGGCGCAACCGCCGGCCACCAGCAGGGCGAGCACCAGTGTGGCGGCGGTCAGGACAGTGCTCAGCCGGCGTGGTCGGGTGTGTGACATGGCATTCGATCCTCAGGAGGGGCAGCGAGAACGACGTTCCCAGTGGCTTAGGGTAGGTTTACCTTAGCCAGTGATGGAACGTTCCACCATGAAGTGAGTCACAGTGTCGGTCGCCACCCCCGCCGGCTTACGCCGCCCCCGCCTGCTCGCCGCCGGCCTGCTCGCCTGCGCGCTGGCCCTGCTGGCCGCGATCGCCGTCAGCCTCGCCGTCGGCGCGCTGCCCCTGACGACCGGCACCGTGCTGCGGGAACTCGTCTCCCCCGGCGACAGCGAGGCGGGCCTGATCGTCCGGGAGGTCCGGCTACCCCGTACCGCGATCGCGGTCTGTGTCGGAGCGGCCCTGGCCCTGGCCGGCGCCCTGATGCAGGTGCTGACCCGCAACCCCCTCGCCGACCCCGGGTTGCTGGGCGTCAACGCCGGAGCCGCCGCCGCGGTGGTCGCCGGCATCCTCGCCGGGGTGACCAGTCAGAGCGGACACCTGCTGCTCGCCCTGCTCGGCGCGGGCGTCGCCGCCGGCCTGGTCACCGCCATCGGCGGCACCCGGGGCCCGGGCACCGCCGACGACGGCCGGCTGGTCCTGGCCGGCGCGGCCGTCGGCGCCTGCCTGACCGGGGCCGTCGCCGGTGTCACCCTGATCGACCAGACCGCCTTCGACCGGTACCGTTTCTGGGCCGTCGGCAGCCTCGCCGACCAGCCGCTGTCCGCCCTGCTCACGGCGGCACCGGCGCTGCTCGCCGGCCTGGTGGTCACCGTGGGCGTGATCCGACCACTGGACGTGCTGCGCTTCGGCGACGAGGGCGGCACCGCGCTGGGTGTCAGCCCCGGCCGCACCCGGCTGCTCGCGCTGGTCGCCACCACCCTGCTCTGCGGCGGCGCGACCGCCGTGGCCGGCCCGATCGGCTTCCTCGGACTGGCCGTCCCGCACGCCGCCCGGGCGATCTGCGGCCCCCGGCTCGGGTGGATCGTCGCCTACTCCTGCCTGCTCGGCCCGCTCCTGCTGATCACCGCCGACGTGATCGGCCGGCTGCTGGCCCGCCCCGGAGAGATCGAGGTCGCGATCGTCATGGGTGCCATCGGCGCCCCCGTGTTCATCGCCCTGGTCCGCGCCCGGAGGATTCCCCGCCCATGACCACCGTCCCGACCAGCGCTCCGGGCCGCCGCGCCCGCCGCCGGCACACCCGCCGCGCCACCCTGGCCTGCCTCGTCGCGCTGGCCCTCGGCGTCGGGCTGGCGGTCGTCGCCCTGACCAGTGGCCGGTACGCCACCCCGCTACCCGAGCTGTGGCCGGCGCTGACCGGGGGCGGCAGCCCCGGCCTGCGGTTCGTCCTGTTCGAGCTGCGGCTCCCCCGGATCGGCACCGCGCTCGCCGTCGGGGCGGCCCTCGGCGCGGCCGGTGCCCTCTTCCAGAGTGTCAGCCGCAACCCCCTCGGCAGCCCCGACATCGTCGGCTTCACCGTCGGCGCCGCCACCGGCGCGCTGGTCGTCCTGCTGGTCCTCCACGAGACCCGCCTCACCCCGGCCGTGGGCGCGGTGCTCGGCGGTGCCGCCGTCGCCGGGGCGGCCCTGCTGCTCGGCGGGACCGGGCAACGCCTCATCCTCGTCGGGATCGGCCTGGCCGCCCTGCTCACCGCCGTCAACGCCTACCTGCTGACCCGGGCCGAGGTGACCGACGCGCAGAACGCCGCCGTCTGGCTCGTCGGCAGCCTCAACGGCAGCGGTCACCACCTGCCGCTGCTGCTCGGCGCGCTCACCGTGCTGCTGCCACCCGCCGTGCTGGCGGCCCGGGGGCTGCGACTCATCGAGAACGGCGGGGACAAGGCACTCAGCCTCGGCGTACCCGTGCGCCGGCAACGCCTCACCGCGACGGCCCTGGCGGTCGCGCTCACCGCCGTCGGGGTCGCCGGCGCCGGACCGGTCGGCTTCGTCGCCCTGGCCGCCCCCCACCTGGCCCGCCGGCTCACCCGCGTCGCCGCTCCGCTGGTGACCACCAGCGCGGTGTTCGGCGCCGTGCTCCTGCTCGCCGCCGACCAGCTCGCCCAACGGCTCGTCCCCGGGCAGCAACTGCCCGTCGGCGCGGTCACCGGCGTCGTCGGCGGTGGCTACCTGGCTCTCGTCCTGGCCTGGACCTGGCGGGGCAGGCCCGGGTGAGCTGCCCGCCCGTCCCGTACCGCACCGCCATTCCGGAGGCAACCATGACCGCCCCACCCACGATCGAGCTGGATTCGGTCACCGTCGGCTACGACCGGCGCAGCGTCTGCCGGGACGTCTCCCTGCGGATCGCCGAGGGGAGCTTCACCGTCTTCATCGGGCCGAACGGGTGCGGCAAGTCGACCCTGCTGCGTACCATCGCCCGGGTGCTGCGGCCGAGCGCGGGCCGGGTGGCCGTTCTCGGCCGCGACGTGCACGGCTACCGCCGACGGCAGTACGCCCGCACCGTGGGGCTGCTCCCCCAGGGGATCGAGGCACCGGCGGGGATGACCGTCACCGATCTGGTGCTGCGCGGGCGGCACCCGCACCGATCGGCGTTGAGCCGCTGGACGTCGCAGGACGAACAGGCGGTCACCGCGGCGCTGGCCGCCACCAGGACCACCGCATTCGGCGACCGGATGCTGGCGGAGCTCTCCGGGGGTCAGCGGCAACGCGCCTGGTTGGCCATGCTGCTGGCGCAGGACACCCCGATCCTGCTGCTCGACGAACCGACCACCTACCTCGACATCGCCCACCAGTACGAGGTCCTCGACCTGCTCGCCGACCTGCATGCCGGCGGTCGGACCGTGGTCGCCGTCCTGCACGACCTCAACCAGGCGGCCCGTTACGCCACCGACCTGGTGGTCCTGCACGACGGCCGGGTCACCACGACCGGTCCCCCGTCGGCGGTGCTCACCCCGGACCTCGTCGCCGACGTGTTCGGGCTGCGCTGCCGGGTCGTGTCCGATCCGGTGACGGGCACGCCCGCGGTGTTTCCCGAGTCGTCCCGCCCCCGCCCGGCCAGCCCCGTCCGCGACGGGTGACGGGCGAGACTCCCCGCGCGGGTTCCGCTGAACGCGGGGAGTTCTCCACGCCTGGCGTATCAACCCGCGCCGGTCACCTCTGGCGCAGGGTTGCCACGATGCTGGGCAGACGTAGCGTGGCTCCCCCGGTCGTCCTTGGGCCACGGACCTGACGGAGGACAGCCGGGTCGACCTCGCGGACCAGTTGACAACAGTGATGGAGTTCCTGCGCGATCGACTTGACGTGCTGGAGCACCTGCGGGAATGCGACATAGATCTGACCATCGGCTGGACCCCCCGCGCTCCGCAGGACGGGATCGCGCTGGATACCGAGATGGTGACCCTGCTCCATCGCGTCAGATGTGCGGTACTGCTGGACACGTATCGCAACTGATGACACGCCTGATCGTCGTGTCGGGACACCGGCAAGCTGGCATGGGAGCCGACCGATTACTTGCGGATAAGGCTCACCCGTCCCGCGCGAACCGTCGCCACCTACGCCGGCGTGGAATCACAGCGACCATTCCCAGCAGGGCCGACCGGGACATCGACCGGCGTAAACGCCAGGTCTCAGGAGCGCTTTCTCTTCGTCCAGATGACGTAGCCGGCGCAGAGGATCAGCATGAGGACGGCGATGGTGGTCCATGCCCAGCGGTCGAAGGGCTCGTCGGCCACCACGGCGCGGATGCCCGCCAGGACGGCAAGCGCCAGCGGACCCAGGCCGAACCACTCGGAGTGCTCGGACCAGGTCAGATCCTTCACCGCCTGCCTCATGCGGCCAGTCTAGGTAGTGACGGCTGCAGGGGGACAAGGCGTACGCCGCTCGCGCGAACCGGACCGTCCTGCGGGACGAGCACGTCACCACGGTCATGGCCGAATCCCACGACCAGATCGCCACCCGGAAGCGGAACGGACGACACGGCGGCCGACCACGGTCAAGGCTGGACCCGCTACGTGGCGCTGCGGTTGGTCCAGTTCCACCAACTCCCGTCCCACCACCGGCTCCACAGATTGCCGCCGGTGTCGAGGAGGAAGAGCGCCGGTCGGCTGGAGTTCTGTGGCGCGACCACGGCTGAGCCGCCCCCCGCCGGCTGGAACGGTGGGTTCTGGTCGCTCCAGTACCAGTTCGACCCGTCCCAGTAGTTGATCCACAGTCCGCCCTCACCGGTACGGTGGAAGGAGAACGGGGAGGTGCCGTCGACCGAGAGGACGCCGAGCGGGGCGGATACCAGCGTCTGCCCCGGGGGTGAGCCCAGGTTGTGCCACTGCCATCCGGCCTCGGACCGCCAGCGGATCCAGGCGTTGCGGTCGGAGCCGAGGGCGAAGAGGTACGGCCGGGCGTTCGGCGCCACCTGGATGGCGTTCTGCGCGCCGAGGGCGTTGCTGCCGGAGTCGAGGCTGACCCCGGGATTTCCCAGGTCGTTCCAGATCGCGGCCTGACCGTCGACCCGGGTGCTCCAGAGGTGTCCGTAGTTGCCGACGACGTAGACCTGTGGGGTGCCCTCTTCCAGCAGGACGCCGAGCGGTCCGTAGGCGGAGATGCCGTCGGGGGGCGAGCCGAGGTTGGCCCAGGACCAGACCGCACCGTTCCACCGGTTGACCCAGATCGTCTCGTCGCCGTCGCTGCGGACGAAGATGTACGGGCTGGTGCCGTCCACGGCGACGGCGGCGAAGCTCGGCCAGCTCACGAAGTTCGATCCGGGTGGTGCGCCCTGATTGCGCCACTGCCACGCGGTGAGCGACCTCCACAGGCTCCAGAGGTTGCCGTCGGTGCCGAGGACGAAGGCGTACGGCCGGCTGAAGGCGTCCACGATGGTCACGCCGACCGGCATCCGGATCCCGACTCCCGGCGGGGTGCCCATGTTGGACCAGTTCCACCCCTGGGTCTGGTCCTGCCAGTTGATCCAGAGGTTGCCGTCGGTGCCGATGGTGAAGACGTACGGATAGCGGTCACCGACGGCGACCGTCCCGACGATGGTCCGTACCGGGGGTGGGGCGGTGTCGGTGGCGGAGCGGGTGAGGAGCTGCCCGCCGGTCGCGGACCGCGTCGCCGCCGGTTCCGGCCCGGCCGCTGCGGCCGTCGGGGTGGTGCCGACCGTGACGGCCAACGCGACGGTCGCGACGGTCGCCAGCATCCGGCGGACCATGGTGCTGCCTCTCATGGTGTCCTCTCGTGGCAGGAGCAATGCCTTGAATCATGAGGATCACTCGCGTCACCACAGTCGACAAGCCGATCCGGTCGACTTCCCGACGCGGGTTCCGCATCCGCGGGAGCGACGACTCGGCGTTGTCCGGCGTTGGCGCGGCCGAGGCGGCGCTCGCCCTGTCCCCCAGCCAGCCCCGGTCCGGGGAACGGTGCACCTCGGACGTCGTCGACGCACGGCGGCTCCTGGCGGGCCTCCGACACCGGCTGCCGGAAACCATAGGGGGTCCAGATCAGACAGCAAGGCGCTGCTGTCTGAGAGCCGGCGGGAGTCGGAGCTATGCGGTCGCTTCGCGGGCGGACGCCAAGCACCGACCGTCACCACGGTCATGGCCGCGGCGGCGATCCAGAACGGAGTCGTGATTCCCCAGGCGCCCGCCAGAAGGCCGCCGAGGAGGAAGCCCAGTGCGGCTCCCCCCAGATCCAGTAGCGAATAAACGCCGCCGACCCGGCCACGCAGGCCGGAAGGAACCACCCGTTGGCGGATCGACGTGACGATCACACCCCACACCATGGCGTGGATGCTGAAGCCCACCAGCACCACGGCCGCCACCCAGGGTGTCGTCGTCACCGCCAGGGTGACGTGCGTGACGACCTCGATCACGAGTCCGGCCCGCAGCACCGCAGTGCTGCCGAACGCGTGGGCGAGCTTCGCCGCGACCGTGGCCCCGAACAGACCACCGACGGCGAACGCGGTCAGCAGGAATCCATAGCCGACGTCGGACAGGCCGAGCCGCTGCCGGCAGTAGATGACGAACACCGCGAACGCCGCGCAGAACGCCAGGTTGCCGATGCCCATGCTGATCGCCAAGGTCCGCACCAGACGCTGCCGCCACAACCACCGCACCCCATCGACGATCTCGCCGCGCAGCGTGGTCCGCGGCCCAGGCTGCTGCACCGGCGGCACCGGGCGAATGCCCGCAATCAACACGGCGGCGACCACGAACGTCAGGGCGTCGAAGCCGAATGGTGCGGCGGCTGCGACGACGAACAACCACGCGCCGAGCGGCTTGGCGACGAACTGCTGACCGATGGTGAAGGTGGCCGCGAGCCGGGCGTTGGCACTGGGCAGCCTCTCAGGCACGACCACGGCCGGCAGCAGCGCCCTCATGGCGGTGTCCGCGAGAGTCTCGCCGGTCCCGAGCAGAAACACCACCGCGTAAATGATCGGCACCGTGACCGTATGGGTCGCGACGGTCGCTGCCAGGGCGGCCAGGGCCACGCCGCGGGCCAGGTTCACCACCACGATGAGCAGCCGCCGGTCGAGCCGGTCGACATAGGCCCCGCTCACCAGAGCGAACAGCAGCCAGGGCAGTTGCTGGGCAAAGGCGGCACCGGCGACCAGCCGGGCATCGTTGCTGACTGACACGACCAGCAGCGGTCCGGCGGCCATGGTGACACCGTCACCGATGTTCGACACTGCCGAAGCGGTCCACAGACGGATGAAGTCCGCGCCGAAACGCGCGGATACAAGGGAACGCAAAAGAACTCCTCGAGCCAGATCGGAAACGGTCGGATCCAGGGACCGTCTCGCGGCGAGGAGCACCGCGCCGCCGGGCTACCCGACGGGGATGAGCGATGAGCGGGCGGTCTGCTCTCGCAGCGAAACGACGACCGTCACCATGTCGAGGCGCATCTCATCTCCCCACTGTCACTCACCGTCTTCGATAGACTACCGCCGGCGCAACACTCAGCACACGCCGTCGGCGACGATGCCGACACCGGTCTCGTCGCAGGAGGTTTCGATGCCGAGGACGATCGGCACCGGTCAGGCGTCCTGCGCCGTGCCTGCGCCGACGCCGGGGTGTTCGGCGTTGGCGGCGAGGATCTGTTTGCGGAGCCTGGTCGGGAGCCGGTCGACGTAGGCGAGGCCGTCGAGGTGGTCGACCTCGTGTTGGAAGCAGCGGGCGAGGGTGCCGGTGCCGTCCAGCCGGATCTCCCGGCCGTGGAGGTCGAACCCGGTCACGGTGGCGGTGGCGCAGCGGGCCAGGTCGGCGTGCTGGCCGGGCACGGACAGGCAGCCCTCGGAGTCGGTCACCAGCTCGCGGTGCTCGGGTAGGTGCAGCACCGGGTTGACGACGGTGGCGACGGTGTGGGCGCCGGTGGCGTCGGGGCAGTCGACGACGAAGATCCGCGCGTCGACGCCGATCTGGTTGGCGGCCAGACCGACACCGTGGGCGGCGTACATGCTGGCGAACATGTCGGCGACGAGCTGGGCGAGGGCGTCGTCGAAGTCGGTCACCTCGGCACAGCGGCGATGCAGCACGGGGGTGCCGTAACGGGTGATCGGGCGCGGAATGCCGGTCGAGGTCTGCACAGTTGCCCATCATAGGCAACTGCCAAGCATGGGCAGTAAGGGTTCTCCTGCTGCGTGATGCAGCTGGCCAGGCACGGGGTCGGGCCGGGCGGCGGTCAGAAAACCGGACGCTCGTCACTGCCCGGCGACAAGGCGTTCCAACTGCACGACACGTACGGCTTCCCGATCGACCTCACCCTGGAGATCGCCAACGAGCAGGGCCTGACCGTGGACGCCGACGGGTTCCGGGCCCTGACGACCGAGCAGCGCACCCGCGCGAAGGCCGACGCGAAGGCCCGCAAGACCGGCCACACCGACCTGTCGGCCTACCGGACGGTGCTGGACGCGCACGGACCCACCGACTGGTTGGCCTACGAGACGCTCGACACCGAATCCCGGGTCGTCGCGATCTGGTCCGGCGGCGCGACGGTGGACACCGCCGGGGCCGGCGACATGGTCACCGTCGCACTGGACCGCACCCCGTTCTACGCCGAGAGCGGCGGACAGGACTCCGACGCCGGCCTGCTCACCGGCCCGAACCTGCGCGCCGAGATCATCGACGTGCAGCGACCGGTCAAGGGCCACCTGCCGCTGGCACAGGCCCGCGCCGAGGGCGCCCTGGCCCTGTTCGGCGAGACCTACGACGACACCGTCCGGGTCGTCGAGATCGGTGCCGAGTGGTCCCGCGAGCAGGCGCTCACCGACGCGTTCACCGACGACGCCGAACGCGCCCACGCCTTCCTCCTGCTCACCGAACTCGCCCTCGCGATCACCAGCGACCACACCGGTAGGGAGTTACCCGTCATCGTCCGGGAGATCTCCCTGCGCATCGCCGCCCTCGCCGCCGCCGACTGACCCCACCACCCCAGGTCCCGCCGCCACCGTCCGGCACCCGCACAACAGGATCCGGCCCGGAGACGAACACGTCTGGCACGCGCCCCGGACGCCGGCCGCGGCGGGCGGCGGTGGGGCGGTAGGATCGCGGGCGGTGCTGGTTCGCCCCTCCCGTGCGCGGGTGGGGCGTCGTAAGAGGGAACCCGGTGCGAGACCGGGACTGCCCCGCAGCGGTGAGTGGGAACGACCGCCGTCAACGAAGCACTGGACCGCACGGTCTGGGAAGCGACGGCCAGTAGGCGACCCCGTGTCACGCCCACGAGTCCGAAGACCTGCCAGCGCTGCGCGTACCGCCGGTACGCGCCGTCGGCGGCCTCTCGGGAGGGCCAGGGCGGAATGCCGGTTACGCCGTGGCGTATCCGTCTTCCTCTCGGGTGGTCGTCGGACACCGCGAGGGAAGGACCACCTGTGACCACCTCATTCGGGCAGAGCACCGTGCTCGGCTATCCCCGTATCGGTTCCCACCGCGAGTGGAAAAAGGCCGTCGAGGCGTACTGGGCCGGCACGCTGGACGCCGCGGGCCTGGAGGACGTCGCGGCCGGGCTGCGGGCCGAGGTGTGGCGGACGCTGCGTGACGCCCGGCTCGACGCGATCCCGTCCAACACGTTCTCCTACTACGACCACATGCTCGACACCGCCGTCGCGGTCGGTGCGGTCCCCCGCCGGTTCGCCCGGCTCGGCCTCGGTCACCTCGACACCTACTTCGCCATGGCCCGTGGTGTCGATGCCGCGCCCGCGTTGGAACTCACCAAGTGGTTCGACACCAACTACCACTACCTGGTGCCGGAGATCGACCCCGACACCGTGTTCGCGGCGAATCCGGCAAAGGCGCTGGGCGAGTATGCGCAGGCACGTGACCTCGGCATCACCACCCGTCCGGTGCTGGTCGGGCCAGCCACCTTCCTGCTGCTGGCCAAGGGCGACGACCCGTTCGCCCGGCTCGACGACCTGGTCGACACGTACGCCCGGATCCTCACCGCCCTGGCCGACGCGGGCGTGGCCTGGATCCAACTGGACGAACCCGCCTACGTCGCCGACCGCACCCCGGCCGAGATCGACGGTCTGCGGCACGCCTACCGACGCCTCGGTGAGCTGCCCCACCGCCCCCGGATCTTCGTCGCCACCTACTTCGGTGACCTCGGCGACGCGCTGCCGGCGCTGCTGGACACCCCGGTCGAGGCGGTCGGCCTGGACCTGGTCGCCGGCCCGGGCAACCTGCACCGGCTCGCCGCAGCCGGTCCCCTGCGCGGCAGGACCGTCGTCGCCGGTCTGGTCGACGGGCGCAACATCTGGCGCACGGATCTACGCGCCGCTGTCGCCGCCGGTGCCACGGTCGGCGGACTGGCCGACCACGTGGCGGTGTCCACGTCCTGTTCGCTGCTGCACGTCCCGGTCGACCTGTCCGCCGAGACCTCCCTCGACCCGGAACTGTCCGCTCGACTCGCGTTCGCCCGGCAGAAGGTCGACGAGGTGGTCCTG